>VBEG01000063.1 GCA_005882115.1 Chloroflexota bacterium | reverse complement strand
CATGCGGTATTAGCAGCGGTTTCCCGCTGTTATCCCCCGCGATAGGAAAGGTTGCCCACGTGTTACTCACCCGTTCGCCGCTAGGAACTCATCTCCCTTGCGGGAAATGAGCCCTCGCTCGACTTGCATGTGTTATGCGCACCGCCAGCGTTAACCCTGAGCCAGGATCAAACTCTCCGTCCAAAACGGAGGACCCAGAGCGTTCGCCCTGAGTCTTCTCAGACTCTCAGAGTCTTTCCCACTCTTCAGTTGTCAAGGTGCTGGCTCCCACCGAGCCGGACAGCCTTCCCGGCCCTCAAAAGGGCGCACGAAACCTGTTCGGTGGAGGAACCTGCGAATTCTACATGCGCTCAGGCCGAGATTGCAAATCCGGCTGTTAAGGCGGCGCCCCACCCTCGGCTTCGCCGATACCCTCCACGGAAAGCGGGGAGGGGCCCACCTCAGAAGGTTCGCCGGCCGGCCATGGCCCTGGCCAGGGTGAGCTCATCGGCATATTCAAGGTCGCCCCCCACCGGCAGGCCGTGGGCCGGCCGGGTGACCCTGGCCGCGAAGGGCGAAAGGGCCCGCTGGAGGTAGACCGCCGTCGCCTCGCCCTCGATGTCCGCGTCGGTGGCGATGATCACCTCGCTGATGGCCTCATCCCGCACCCGGTCCACCAGCTGCTGGACGTGGATCTGCTCCGGCCCGATGCCGTCGATCGGAGAGATCACGCCGTGCAGCACGAAATAGAGACCGCTGTACTCGGACGTGCGCTCGACGGCCAGCACGTCGAACGCCGACTCGACCACGCACAACACCGACGCGTCACGCCGCGGCGAGGCGCAGATCCAGCAGAGGCTTCCCTCCGCGATGTTGTAGCAACGCTCGCAATAACCGATTCGCGCCTTGACGTCTTCGATCGCCTGGGCCAGCGAATCGGCCCGCTGGCGATCCACACGCAACAGATGGAATGCCAGGCGCTGCGCGGTTTTCGGACCGATGCCCGGCAGCCGGGAGAGCTCCTGGATCAGCCGCTCCAG
Organism: Chloroflexota bacterium; assembly: GCA_005882115.1. Taxonomy (GTDB): domain Bacteria; phylum Chloroflexota; class Dormibacteria; order Dormibacterales; family Dormibacteraceae; genus 40CM-4-65-16. Next base: position 16,757 of record VBEG01000063.1, on the reverse strand, counting down.
CGGTTCAGGTAGCTGAGGCATGCAGTCTCAGACGAGGCCGGGCGGAAGTCCCAGGCCAGAGGCGACGGATTGCATCTTCGCGGACGCCATCTCTTTCGACCTTTCCATCGCGTCGTTGACCGCCGCGACGACCAGGTCTTGCAGCATCTCCGGATCGCCCGCGGCTTCACGATCGATGCGCACCGAAACCAATTTCTGCGTTCCTGTGGCGACAACCGTCACGGCGCCGCCGCCGGCCGTGGCTTCGACGGTTTCCGTCTCGAGCTCCTTCTGCATTCTCTGCATGCGGTCCTGCATCTGCTGCACCTGGCGCAGCATCTTGAGCGGATCCTTCACTCGGAAACCTCCCTCACCCTCGTCACCCGGCCGTCGAATCGCTTCACGATCTCGCGCACGAACGGATCATCCTCCGGACTGGCCGCGCGCGGCGCAGATTTCTGGGCATCGTTCTCACGCAAGCGGAAATCGATCTTCACGTCGTCGCCGAGCCAAGCGCGCACATGCGGCATCAACTGCGCGGATTGTTCCTGTGCTTTCTTGTGATGGAAGCCGTAACGAAACCACAACACGAGCAGCGAGCCGTCGACCTCAGGTTGCGCGTCGAGATACGCGGCGCGAACCGTGCGATTCAATTTCTCGAGCACCTCGCTCCACCCCATAACGGGTGCGATCGAGGCGGCACTCTTCACCTCCACACTCTCCGGGAAGGCAACATTCACCTCTCCTCCGCGTGGGGAGGTCGAGACGCGAGGCGCCTCGGGTGGGGGTGCTGATTCAGCCATAACCACCGCGTCGGAGCCCTCGACTGCCAATCGCGCAAGTGTCGCTTCGACCAGGAACCGCGGCTCGGCGTGGCGCCGCACCTCCCCGTCGAGGTGCAGCAGCGCATCGAGCACGCTCGACAGGCGGCGCGCCGTCACCTGGTCATGCTTCGTCAGCGCCGCCACCAACCGGTCGCGGCAACCTTCCATCAATCCCCGCACGACCTGGCGCAGCTCGGCCCCCGCGGCGTAGATCCGGTTCAGCTCCGTCAACGCCTCGGCCGCGCGGCCGGCGAGCACATCGTCGAGCAGCGCATCGAGCAGCCGGGGGTCCGCGATGCCAAGCAGTGAACGCGCCGACTCGAGCGAGATCGGACCTAGGGGGGGCGCGGCGGGATCTGGCTTCGCCAGGCCCTCCGCAAGGGGGGCATGCTCCCCCCCCCAAGCGGACGCAAGTGGGACCAGCTGATCGAGCAAACCGACCGCGTCGCGCATCGACCCCTGCGCTGTGCGCGCGATGAGCTGCATCGCCTCGGGGTCGACCTGCACCTTCTCCGTCTTCGCGATGTGGGTCAACCGCGAAATGATCTGCTCTTCACTGTGCCGCCGAAACACGAACTGCTGGCATCGCCCGATCACGGTCAACGGGATCTTCTGCGCGTCGGTGGTGCAAAGCACGAACACGACATGCGCGGGCGGCTCCTCGAGGGTCTTCAGCAGCGCGTTGAACGCGGGCTCGGTGAGCATGTGCGCCTCGTCGATGATGTAGACCTTGTAAGGTCCGAGCGCAGGCGAAAGATTCACTTTCTCTCGCAGATCGCGAATCTCGTCGATGCCTCGGTTCGAGGCGGCGTCGATCTCGATCAGGTCGAGCGCGGACCCAGCGGTCACCTCGATGCACGACTGGCACTTGTTGCACGGCTCCGCCGAATCGCGAGCGCGGCCCGTGCAGTTCAGAGCCTTGGCGAGCAACCGCGCGGCCGAAGTCTTACCCGTTCCGCGCGAACCGCTGAACAAATAGGCGTGGGCGACGCGGCCCGAGATGATCGCGCCCTGCAGCGCCCGCGAGGCAGCGTCCTGGCCCACAAGGTCGGCAAATGTCTGCGAGCGGTACTTGCGGTAGAGGCTTTGATACTCAGGCATATTCACGGACCGAACTTCGTCACGCGCCTCTCTCAGGCTCTCTCCCCCCAGGGGGAGAGAGGTTAGAGGTTCGGACTTTATTCATGTGGTCGCGCACCCCCGCCTCGATCGAAGACCCCCAGCACGCGCCTCGGTTCGCGGCTCAGGCCCAGATGGCTGCGGCACCCCCAGGTTTCTCCTTACCGCTGCTTCCTTCCGGACCTGACGGGGTTCAGAGACCCGAGCTGCGCAGGTCCCGACCTTCAACGCCGTTTGCCGCGGCCGGTTCTGAGAACCCAGACCTCAGCGATGGAATTCGGCCCGGCTAAGGCGGATTGCCGGTTCAGGGTACCGCCAGCACCCCACTTAGCGCGACCACGACGAAGTTTACCCGGCCTCCGCCGCCCTGGCCGGCCGCCGCAAAGCAAACGCCAGGTGCACATAGGTGGCCACCGTGGCCAGGGGTATCACCACCTCCGCCGCGCGCAGCAGTCCGCTCGAATCCTGATCAAGTCCCCGAAACAGGCACACACCGCCCACCAGGACGAGGATCAGCGTCGTCGACACCTGCCCGGTCAGGGTGTGGCGCAGCTCGGGCCGGCGGCCGGCTGCGATCAGCGCTCCTCCTGCCAACGCCGGAAGCAGGTATCGAGCGACCACGACCAGCGCAAGCCACAGCGGAAAGGTTCCGCCCAACGCCAGCCCGAGTACCAGCCCGCCCATGAAGGCGCCATCCACGACCGGATCGAGCGCGCCGCCGAAGTTCGACGGATGCCCGAAGCGCCTAGCGACCGTGCCGTCGACCAGGTCCGTCAGGCCGGCCAGGGCGACCGCCAGCGCGAGAAACCCGAACTGGCCCGCAACCGCATATACGAGCGCGGGCGCCGCGAGATAGGCACGCGCGAGCGTGACCTGGTTCGCCTCGCCCGGGACGAAGGCGCCAACCACGGCGACCACCACGAGCCACAAGGCCACCAGCCAAACAGCACCCGCCGGGCGCGCGACCAGCAGCCACACCAATCCGACGGCGAGATAGATCGCACCCGCGACCACGCCGGTCCGGTTCAGACGCACGGCGACTAGTGTGCCGGTGGCGTCACTTTCGGCGTGGGCGCGGGCAAGGGCAACGGCGACGTTAACGGCGGCGTGTAGGGCGCCTCGCCGGGATACGGATTCGCGCCGCAGGGCATGCGCGGCTCGCCAAAACCCTTGAGGAAGATCTCGTTGTAGCCGCCGTTCGATATGTACCCGCCGTCATACGCGCACACCTGACGGGTGACGACACCGGCCGGTGGCTTCCACATCGCGGGCCACGGATGCTTCGTGTAGTACTCCGCCACGAACGGCTTCCACACCGAGATGCCGACGTTCTCGCCGAACAGGACCGACGTCGGGCACTGCCATCCGGACGGACGAAAGTTGGTCGCCAGGTACGCGAAGCCCGAGTTGCACTTCGGTCCATCGTTGATGTGCATCAACGACGCGGCCACCGCGAGGTTCGGCGTGTAGCCGATGAATATGGACCCGGTGTAGGCCTCGGTCGTTCCCGACTTGCCGGCCACGGGACGGGCACCCAGCGAACCGAGGTACAGCTTCACGGGCCCCCGCAGCAGGTCGGTCATCACGTAACCGAGCTCGGGTGTGATGACCTGGACGTGGCCGAAGTTCGGGTCGAAAGCCTCGACCACGTTCCCGCTCGCGTCGGTCACCCGCAGGATGCCGTGCGGGCTGACCCGGAACCCGCCGTTGTCGAACGCGGAATACGCGGCGAGGTGCTCAGCCATCGAGATCGCGTCATGGCCGAGCGTGGTCGACACGCCCGCCGGGTTCTCGATCTTGGCCGTCACGCCCAGGTTGTGCAGCAGAGACACGACGCGGTCACCGCCTTCCTGCGAGTACGTCCACAGCGCGGGCAAGTTGCGCGATTGCGCCAGCGCCGTGCGCAGCGTGATGTAGCCCTGGTGCTTGCCGTCCCAGTCGCTGAAGGTGTGCCCGCCGATGGTACCCGTCTGGTCGTTGAGCAGAGACGACGGCGTGAGCAATCCCGCCTGCAGCGCGGCCGCGTACGTGTAGACCTTGAATGACGACCCGACGCCGCGCCACCCAAGCGGATCGGTGCCGGTCAAGTTGATCTGCCCGCGAATCGCCGCGTTGTTGTAGTCCGCGCTGCCGACCATGGCGAGGATCTCGCCGTCGTTCGGGTTCATCACCAGCATCGCCCCGGTGTTCACGCCCCGCTTCGCGTAGGCGTGGACGCCGGACTTGACCCACTTGTCGGCCATCGCCTGCGTGCTGAGGTCGAGCGTCGTCGTGATCGTCAGACCGCCTTCGTATAGCGCCAGCTCGCCATAGCGCTGCTTGATGTACTTGACGATGTAATCGACGAAGTGCGCGGTGAGCGCAGGGTGCGCCGCGGGCAGCGCCTTGCGCGCGGCGATCATCTTCTGGATCACGTTCTCCGCAAAGATGCTGTCGGCCGTCGGCCCCGCGAGCTGGCCGACCGCGACCAGGCTGTCCAGGACCTGGCGCCATCGCCCCTTTGCCGCGTCCACCTGGTCGGGCGTGCCGAACGGGTTGTAATCGCTCGGCGCTTGCGGCAGCCCGGCCAGGAAGCTTGCCTGACCCCAGGTCAGATCGCTGGCGTGGACCTGGAAGTAGGTCTGCGCCGCCGCCTCCGCGCCGTACGCGCCGTTGCCGTAGTTGATCGTGTTGAGGTAGAGCTCGAGGATCTGCGGCTTCGTGTAGCGACGCTCCATCTCCTCGGCGAGGAGCAGCTCGCGAAACTTGCGGCTGACGGTCCGACTCTGCGCCTCCTCGGTGTCCAGGACGTCGTTCTTGACGACCTGCTGCGTGATCGTCGAACCGCCGAGCGTCGCGGTGCGGTGCGTCAGGTCATAGAAGACCGCGATCAACAGGCGCCGGTAGTCGACGCCCGAGTTGTCGTAGAACGTGCGGTCCTCGGTGGCGATCGTCGCGGCTTGCAGCTTGGGGCTGATCTTGCCAAGCGGGACGACGGTGCGGTTTTCGTGATAGAGCGCCTCGATCAGCTTGCCGTTGCGGTCGAGGATGCGCGTCGTCTGGCTGAGGTTGGCAGTCTGGATCGCATCGATCGAGGGCAGGTCGCCGGCGAAGTAGTCGACGACGCCGATCGTGGTGCCCGTGCCGAGCAACGCCGCGCACGATATGACGATCAGCGCGAGCAAAGTGAACCGCATCAGCGGGCGGTTCGTGGGCTGCTGCTTGGGGACTCGTCGGGTGCGCGCTCGGGCGCGAGCCCGCTTCTTCTGCGCGGTCAGGGCGGGGACCTCCAGGACGTTTTCTGCGACGCGTGCTCAGTTCGCTGGCGCTCAGTTTACCTAAGTCCCAGCGCTTCGGCCCCCTGATCGGCCAGTCCCAAGATCGGGTTGCCGAACACCCCGTAGGCGGCGATCACGACGCAGAAGGCGACCGCCCCGGCGGTCGAGAGCCCTGTGACCGCGGGCAGCGCGGCGGCCGCCCCTCGTCGGGCCTCCTCCAGAGGGCTCTGTATATAGAGGACGCGCAAGGTGCCGATGACCGCGGCGATGCTCATCACCGAGCCTAGGAGCCCGAGCCCAAGGAGGACGAAGTTCCCGCTCTGCGCGAGGGCCGCGGCGACCGTCAGCTCGCCGAAGAAACCCGCCAGCGGCGGCGCCCCGGCCAGCGACAGCATGGCCAGCCCGATACCGGCCGCCCGCACCGGGCGAACCGCTCCAAGTCCCGCGATCGCCGGCTCCCCACCTTCGGCCCGCCCGAGAAGGGCCGGACCGCACGTGGCCGCGATCGCAAACGCGCCCAGGAGGAACAGCGAGGCCGCGATCCCGGATCGGTAATGCGTCGCCAGTCCCGCCGTCACCCACCCGAGCTGGCCGACCGCCAGGTAGGCGAGGCGAGGCCGAGGTGAACGCACGGCCAGGGCGGCCGCTCCGCCGCCGACCATCGCCACCGCTGCGAGGACGTCGGCGTACAGCATGTAAACGGCGGGGATCGGAATGAGCGCCGTCACCAGCTTGATCGCGACCGTACCGGCGGCAACCGCTGTGAGTCCGACGACGAGCCCGGCGCCGAGCGGCGACGCGCCGACACCGGCGGGCAGGCCCGCGACGTGGAAAGGAGCGAGGCCGGCACGGACCGCAAGGCCCGCCGCAAGCAGAAGCATGGGCAGCGCCAGCGCCAGGGTCGGAGCCCTGTTCGCGAGCACGTCGCGAATCGCACTCAGGTCGGAGTTGCCCGTCGTCGCGTAGAGGAATGCAAGGCCGAACAAGATCAGGCCGGTCGCGACGCCGCCCACGAGCAGCAGGCGCAGCGCGAGGTCGGGACGGCGCAGGGAAACCATCACCACCGCGGCCGCTGCGGCGAGCTCGAGTCCTGCCCACAGTCCGAGCATGTCGCCGGCGGAAGCGGCGACCATCACACCGAAGGCCGACAGCAGCGGCATCGCGATTCCGATGTGCAGGGAGTCCTCGGCCGCCCAGTCGGTCGCCGCGAGGGCGATGGCCGCCGTCAGCAACGCGGCCGCCTTGGCGAACAGCGCAAACCGATCCTGGATGAGCGCGCCGCCGAAATAGGTCGTCACCGACGCGCCCGCCCAGAGCTCGATCCCGAACGCGACCAGGACGATAAGCGCGGTCACCTGGGGCAGGTACGCGCGAGACGTCCGGGGCATCCAGCCGAAGCGCCCGGCGAGCAAGACGACGACCGCGAGGGCGACCACGAGCGCCTCCGGAACCAGAACCGCGTACCTCATTGAGCGGCGGGTGCGGCCGACGCCGGCAGCGTGTAGTTGGACGTGATGTCGGAGACGCCCGCTGCGATTTGACTCACGAAGCCGGGGTCGAAAAGCGGCGTGTCGGTCCCGGGAATCTTGGGTCCGCCGGGGAACAGCCCGATCCAGAGCAGCGCTCCAGCGAGGATGCCGAGGTACCAGGTCTCGCCAAGAGCCGCGTCGGACACGCCAGGCGCGTCTGAGTTGGGCGAGCCGAACAGGACGCGTCCAAGCAGTGCGGCCAGGGCCACGGCGGTGATGGCAAGGCCTATGGCCACGGCGAACGCTCCGATGGGCTGGGTCTTGAACGCGCCGAAGAAGGTCATCACCTCGCTCGCGAACGACGCGAAGACGGGCACGCCGAGCAGCGCGAATGCGGCGAGCAAGAAGATCCATGCGATGTTGGGCATGCGGGGCGCGAGCCCGCTCAGCAGGAGCAGGCTGCGCGTCTGAGCGCGCTCAGACACGGTGGCGCATACACCTGCGATGAGCGCTGCCGCAAGTCCGCCTGTAAAGAGGCTCAGCACGCTCCCCGCGATGCCCAACGGCGAGATCGCGGCGAGGCCCAGCAAAGTGATGCCGCCCGGCACCATCGCGAGGTAGGCGCCCGCGTGGCGGATGTCGACGGATCGAATCGCGGCGAGGGCGGCGTAACCCACCGTCAACGCCGCCAGGGCGGCGAGCACCGGCGAAAGCAGGTGGGCGGCCGCGGGTTCGGCACCGATCACCACACGCAAGAGGAGAAAGGCGCCGAGCCTCGACGCCGCGCCCGACACGACAACCGCGACGCCGACCGGCGCCTCGGCAAGCGCGTCGCGCAGCCATCCATGGAGCGGGAACAATGGCAGCCGCGTCGCGCCGGCGACGATCATCGCGATGCTGACGCCAATCTGGATGCGCGGCGACTGGGCGGTCCCGAGGAGCGTGTCCATATCGAAGGTGCGGCCGCCTGTCACCGCGTACAGAGCGAGCACGCCGACCGCGAGCGCCGCCGTGCCGAGCCCCCAGTAACCGACGAGCCGCCAAGCCGCCCCCACCCTCCGCGGGCCGCCCCAGCCGAGGATGAGCAGCGCGATCGGAACGATCGATGCACCCCAGAAGAGGATGAGCACGAACATGTCGCGGGCGACGATCGCGCCATTCACAGACGCCTGCGCGAGAAGGAGAAGGGCGAAGTATGTGCGCACGCGTTCGCGTATGCCGATCGAGGCCAGCACCGATGCGATGCCAACCAGGCCCGAGAGCATCAGCATGGCGATGCCGGGACCATCGACGCCGAGGTGATACGTGACCCCGATCGCGGGCAGCCACGCGATCTTCTCCTCGTACTGCATCGTCGGCAGGAAGTTCTCGAACTGGTTGTAGGCGATGAAGAGGATGAACATCGTCACGAGGTTCGCGAAGAACGCGATCTGCTTGATCAACGTGTCGTAGCGGCCGCGCGGGTTGGGCATGATCGCGATCCCGACGGCGACGATCACGGGCAGCCAGATCAGGATGCTGAGCAAGAACGCCGAGGAGAAGATGCCGGCGCCGACGGATTGCTGGGTGATCGCGGACAGCGTCATCGCGCGATCCCTGGCGCCACCAGCGCAAACACGACGGCGAGGACTATGGCCAGGCCGACCACGATCGGCAGAGCGGGTCCGCGTCCCGCCGCCAGCGCCAGCTGGCCCGACGCAGTGGCGAAACGGCCGAGCGCTCCGTCGCCCGCGGCGATCCAGTCGGAGACGCGGTGCCCCGCGTCCGTGGTGGGCTCGACCAGGAAGCGGTCCACGACGCCGAGTCCGCCCGCCGCGTAGCGCCCCAGAAAACCTCCGCCGAAAGCCGAGAGAGCCAGCGCGCCGTCCTTGTCGCGCGTGAAGACCAGCGCGCACGCGGCAAAGCCGACGATCGCGACGGCGGCCCACAACGCGATCGCCAGCGGCCCCGCGGCAGGGTGCTTCTGGCCGTCAAGGAAGTTCAACCAACCGGTCAGGAACGATGCGACGAGCAAAGCGGCGCCGGCGACAGCCAGCCAGTACGGAAACCCGCGCGCGCCCTCAGGCTCGCGAACGCGATCGGGATCAAAGGCGCGACGCCTGCGCAGGATGCCGAATGACGCGCCGACGAAGACACGAATCGCGCCCACCGCGAGGAGCAGCACCGCCTCGCCGAGGGCGATGCCCAGCCGCGAGCGCGAGCTGACCCCGAAGGCAAGCGCTCCGCTCGCAGCGAGTCCGATGACAATGGCGGACGCGAGCAGCGCACCCGAGCTCGCGCGCATCCGGCGCCACGCCTCCCCCATCTCAGCCATATCGTCGGTGCGCATCGCGTTCGCGATGGTCGAAGCAGCGAGTAGCGCGGCGGCCCGCGCCGGCGCAACCGCGAGGACCGCAGCGACCCCGGCGATGGCAAACGTCGCGGGCTGGTGATAGGCGCCGTTGATCACGACCGCCGCGGCGACCGCGACCGCGCCAGAGCCGGCAAGCGTGATGACGCGCCGCGGTCCATTGCCGACCAGGCTGGTGGCGCCGGCGATCACCGCCGACACGGCGCACGCCACCAGGAACGCCTGCAGGGTCTGCCTGTTGGAGGCAGCGAAGATCGGCGTCAACCGGTAGAGGACGACGATGCCGACGACGGGCCATGCTGACTGCGCGATGGCGGACGCCGCGGTTGGGGCCGTTGCCGAGGTCATGCTGAGCCAGCCGCTCAACGGCCACAAGGCGAGCCGGCCCGCCACACCCACGAACAGGAGCACTGATCCGACCACGATCGAGCGGACCGTCCATCCGGGGTTCGTGTGCAGGATCGGCAAAAGCGTTGCCAGGTTCTGGGTGCCGTAGCGCGCGTAGAGCCACGCGATCCCGCAAAGCAGCGAAAGGTCGGTCAAAAAGGGCAGCGCGAGCGCGATGCGGGCCCGTGATGCCGCCTCGTCGAACCCCCAGCGATGCGTGAGCAGGAGATACGTCAACGCACCCGCCAGCGCCCAGAATCCGAACAGCTCGGCCAGGTCCCAGCTCACGAGCACGCCGGTGCATGCGAAGAGAAGCAGGGTGATCAACGCATGAAAGCGAGCCGCGCCGGGCTCGGAGCGGCCCATCAGCTGGTGCCAGCCGATCGCGGCGATCACGCAGACCTCGATCACCAGCAGCGCGATGACGGTCAGGTGGTCGACGTGGAACACGAGGTTGATCGCAAACGTCTGAAAGTTGGTCGGTCCGGAGAACGCGACCGACATGTTGATGTACTGGTAGCTGGCGACGTACGGCGTCGACCTACGGGCCAGGCCCCACGCCACGAGCAGGGTGAGCAGAAGCGACACCACCGTGCCGAACATCGCCGTCGCCGACGCGGACCGTCTCGTGCGGACGCTCGACAGCGCAAGCAAGAACGAGGCAAACGGTGCGATGAGCAGGACCGGCACGGCCCAGCCAAGGGCGTTCGCCGGGTCGAAGTTGAAGCCGGACGGCCTCGCTCCGGAGGCAGCCCCCGAAGCCGCTCCCGACGCCGCCGCGACAAGGTCGCCTGCGAGCGCGAAGAAGCTCAGCGAGCGCCCTCCCGGCCGGCGATGCCGAGGCCAAGCGCCAGCAGGGCGACGGCGGCGATCGCCAGCAGGACGGCAAACTCCTGGCCGAAGAGGTGCGGGCTTCCCGCCGCCGCGAAACGCGCCACGCCAACGAACGCGACCCCCGCTCCGCCCAGGATCAACGGGATGCCGCCTAGCGCGGCGGTCACGTCGCGACGCCACACGGCGGTGAACACGCCGACGGCGACAAGCGCCGCGGCGACGAACAGCGCGGCGACCAGGCTCGCGCTCAACGCGCCCTCTCCCTGACCCGCCACACCGCCGTGGCTCCCGCAAGGCTCACGAGGACGAGAGCCGCCACAGCTTCGGTGGCCAGCGCGTCGTGGGCGAAGAGGAGGCGGCCGATGGCCGATACCCCGAATGCGCCGCCGAAGAACTTCGCGGTGACGAAGTCGCCGCGGAAGGCGGCGTAGATGATCACAACAAGCAACCCCGCCGCTCCGAGGGCTCCGACCTGCCGCCACAGCGGCCCGACGACAACCTCCACCGAGCGGTATCGCGGGCCGGCGACCAGGGCGCCGCAAGCCAGGTAGCAGATCAGCGCCACCACGGCCGCGAAACCGGCGGCCAGCGAGACGTACAGACCTCCCAGTCCGACCCCGACGACCGCGAGGGCCGCGCCACGCAGCTCGCGACCGGGCAGCAACGCAACTCCAAGACCCCCGATGAGCAACACGCCGGAGGACACGTAGAAACCAATCGCGTGGAGGGAGTCCATGGACACTCCGTGGTGATGAAAGACGCGGCTATATGCCGGTTTTTCGGCTAGGCCCCCGGCTCGCGCCAAGCATACATAAAGCCGGCTGCGCCAATCGCCAGCGCGCCGAGCGCGGCCAGCACGCTCGCGAGGTCTGGACGCACGGTGATGCCCGCGACAACGAAGGCCGCCAGGAGGACCAGCGAGGCGACGCCGGCCCCCATCGCGGCGAGACGGAGCATGTCCCAACGCCCGAGGGCTCGCGAGAATACGCGCATGGCCGCAGTATCCCATCCGGCGCTCGTCGAGTTCGCCAACCACTTCAAGCAGCCGGCGGCGCCCGGGATAGAGGTCGTCGATACGCCGTGGTACCGAATCACGATGCAACCGGACTATCCGATCCCCGGGCCGAACAGCGTGTCCTGGATTCGCTGTGATGCAGACGACGCTGACGAGGTGATCGATGAGGTGCGCGCGGCGTTTGCGCTGCGCCACCTGCCGCTGATGTGGATCCTCGATCCCGACACGGAACCCGCTGACTTCGCGGACCGCCTTGCCGCTCATGGCGTCATGCCGGAGCCGCTGGCCCCCGAGCTCGCGGTGATGGTCCTACCCGCTGACGCGTCCCTGAACGGCCCGATGGCCACCGGACTCGTGATGCACGACGCGCTCGCCGACCCGGAGCTGTTCCGCCTCGCCGACGCGGTCAACGCCGAGGCGTTCGGCGACACCGAGCGCGGCGTCACTCCCGAACAGGTCGCGGCCCAGGAACGCCGCCGCCAGAACCAGCTGACCGCACGCAACCGCCGCGTCGTGCTGGCAACCATAGACACCGAGCCCGCTGGCAGCGCGGGTCTGACGCTTTACCCGCCTGCCGGCGCGATCATTAACGGCGGCGCGGTGCGGGAGAAGTTTCGCGGCCGCGGCGTGTACCGCGCAATGGTGGCGGTGCGACTCGACATGGCGCGCGAAGCGGGCGCTCCGGGGATTGCCGTGTGGGGCGGCCCGATGTCGGCGCCGATCCTGGACAAGCTCGGGTTTCAGACGGTCGGCTGGCGAAAGTTCTACCTCGACCCCATCGGGGGTTAGGCACGGAACTCCTCCCCGTTCATGGGGAGGTGGCAACTCTTCCCCATTTAGAGGTGGCAACTCTTCCCCATTTATGGGGAAGTACCGGCCGGAGGCCGGGGATGGGGCGGCCGCAGGCCGGGGATGGGGCGGCCGCAGGCGCCTACACCAACGATTCGGCCCAGGCCCGATGCAGGGATCCATAGCGTCCCGAGCCGGCACGCAGATCGCTTCGTTTAGCCGGCGAGATCCCTCATCGACACCATGCCGATGACCTTGCCGTTCTCAACGACGGGTAGGTGGCGAAAGCCGCTGTCGAGCATTGTCCGCAGCGCGTCTTCGGCATCCACGTCCGGAGCCACCGTCGTGGGGTTGTGCGTCATCCACGAGACGATTTCATGCCTTGCCGCGTCGTGGGCTTGAGACAGCGCGCGCACTGTGTCGCGCTCGGTGAAGATGCCCAGCAGCCGTTCGCCATCCATGATCAGGACCGATCCGATGCGGTTCTGTGCCATCACCGCGACGGCCTCGCCGACGGTGTCGTCGGGGCCGACCGTCTGCAGCCGCTTGGCCATCACGTCGCGAATTTGCGCCACAGCCCAATCCTATGCCGGTAGCGGAAAAGCGGCGAGCAAGGCTGTCGCCCCGACCACAGCAGTCGCCAGGACGGCTTCGGCCCCGCCTGCCGGCCACCCGCGGCGCCAGGCAAGCGACGCGGCAAGCATCGCGAGGACGCCCGCTGACTTGAGCATCAGGACGACGCCATAGGTCGTCGTCCACAGGTCGCTGACGTCCGACAGCTGCTCGGTCGCCCTCAGCAACCCGGTCAGGGCGGTGACGCCGAACGCGATCAGGGCAACGCGGCCGAACCGCTCGAGCAACATCCGTGCCTCGGGTGACCTCCACCCGTCGGACGGCTGCAGGCTGGCAAGGGCCAGGATGCCTCCCGCCCACATGCCGGCGGACAGCACATGGAGAGCGTCGGCGAACTCGGCCCCGGCGGCCTGCGGTGACACGCCGGACGCGTGACCGGCCAATGGCAGGAGGGCAGCCGCCAGAACGGCGAAGGGCGCGACATACCGATTGCCGCGCAGACACAGCACCAGCGCCGCCCCTTCGGCGGCCACGCGCGGCACGGCCCACCAGCTGTGCTCGAACGCCAGCAAACCCAGGCCGCCGGCCAGCGCCGCCGCGAACGCGATGTGCATCGGCGGGTTCGCCCATTCGATGCGAGGAGGCATCCGGCCGAGCCGCCGGACGACGAACGAGCCGATGCCTCCGAGCAGCCCGAGGTACTCGAGCCAGTGGAAAGCGGCGAGAACGAGGTCGGGAGAGCGGCTCACGCGGCCGCTGCGATGATCCCCCCGCCCAGCACGCGGCTGCCCGAATAGAGCACCGCCGCCTGGCCAGGCGCCGCGCCGAGGAAAGGCTCGTCGAGCCTCAAGCGACCGTCCTCATAGACCGCCGGGATGGCGGGCGAGTGGTAGCGAAGCCGGACCTCGCACGGAAGCGGCTCGCGTGTCGTGCCGTCGATGAACGTGACCTCCTCGAGCGAGACTTCGCGCACGGCAAGGTCCTCGCGGCGGCCGACGACGATCTGGTTGGTGGCCGCGTCGATCCTGGTCACGTACCATGGCCCCGGTTCGGCGAGGTCACCGAAACCGCTGCGCTGTCCGACCGTGTACAGCGCGGTGCCCCGATGAGTGCCGAGCCGGCGCCCGGCGGCATCCGTGACGGCGCCTGCTCGGACCGGCAGCCGCCGGGCGAGGTACGCGGCTGTCTGACCGCGCGGCACGAAGCAGATCTCCTGGCTCTCAGCCTTGTTCGCGACCGGCAGACCGAACTCCAACGCGTGCTGGCGCACCTCGCGCTTGCTCATCCCGCCCAATGGGAAGACGATGCGCGAAAGCCGTTCGCGGTCCAGGTGATAGAGCATGTACGACTGGTCCTTCGCGGCATCGACGGCCATGTGAAGCTCTGGACCTTGCGGCCCGCGTGTGATCCGAGCGTAATGACCGGTCGCCAGGCGGTCGAATCCGAGCTCGACGACACGCGACAGCATCAGGTCGAAGCGCACGAACGCGTTGCACCGCACGCAGGGATTCGGTGTTCGCCCCGCGAGGTACGCGCGATGGAAAGGCTCGATCACGCGCTCGCCAAACTCCTGCTCCAGGTTCCAGCAGTAATAAGGAATGTCCAGCACGGCGGCGACCCGACGCGCGTCCTCGACTGCGGACAGCGAGCAGCAGCCACCGTGGCGGGTGGCTTCGTCGGAATCGTCACGCGGCCACTGCTGCAGCGTCACACCGACGACCTCGTGACCCTGCGCCTGCAGCAACGCGGCGGCGACCGACGAATCGACCCCGCCGGACATCGCGACGGCGACTCTCACGATCTGTTGGCGACGATGTGCTGCGCGAGCAACTCTGCGTCCTCTCCCACACCGTAGAGGATTGATGACTTGAGCTTGCGCATCCAGTGGACGCCCGCGAAATAGAGCCCGGGGATCTCGGAAGCGCCATCGCGCTGAACCGGAAAGCCCATCTCGTCAAACACCGGGAGCTTCATCCACCCGTAGTCGGGACGGTAGCCGCTGGTCCAGATCACGGTGCCGATGCCTTCCTTGGCGGCGTCGAGCTCGGTCCGGGTCGCGATTCGCAGCGGCTGCGGCAGCTCGAAATCCGGCAGTGCCAGACCGGAAGCGGCGCAGTGAGCTTCGATGTACTTCCACAGGTCGCCGAGCCTTGCGTCACCGAAGTCGGCGCTCGCCGCCAGATCATCGGCAAAGCCGATCTTGTTGGCCTCGGCACCCCTGAAGCGGCCGAGCAACTCGACTCCCATCTGCTCGAGCGTGCGGAGGTGCAGATCATGGCCGCCGCCATGGCCGGTGGTGACTATGTTTCCGACCAGCCGAGCTGTGGGTCCGGGGAGCGTCGCGGGCGTGCGGTCGAGGAATCCAGACTGCGCTGCCCACCAGACGATGTCGCGACCGCCGATCCGCCGAGGGCCCCACGGGCACCGGCCGCACGCGATGAAGACCTTGCGGCCCGCTTCGTGGAGCTCCTCCGCGAGCTGGCAGCCCGTCTGGGCGCTGCCGACGATCAGCACCGCGCCGGGGGGAAGAGTGGTTGGGTTCGAGTATTCCTCAGCCAGTAGCTGAAACAGCGTGGGGGGCAGCTGTTCGGCGCCCGCCGGCCTGTGTGCCCGCTGGTAGGCGCCGGTCGCGACCACGACAGTGTGCGCCCGGAGCTTCTTGTCCGCCAACTCAAGGACGAAATCTCCGTCGTTTTTCTCGAGTGACGAGACGTTGCTGTTCGTCTGCACTGGCGCGTCGAACGAGTCGGCCCAGTGCTGGAAGTAATCGATGAGCTCGGCGAGCGGCATGAAGCCATCGGGGTCTGGGCCGGCGTACTCGGCACCTGGCAATCTGACGCTCCAGTTGGGCGTGACCAGGCAGAACGAGTCCCACCGGCGCGAGCGCCACGTCTCGGCGACCCGGCTCGATTCCAGGACGACGTGCTCGACGCCGGCTTGCTTGAGGTACCAGCTGGTGGCCAGCCCGGCCTGGCCGGCACCAATGATCGCGACATCCACCGACTCCGCCATTTTCCGGCGCCAATCGTAGTTCGGAGCTAAGCTCCGAACCTGTTGGCGATCAGCGACGTGCAGGCGACGAAGGCGCTCCTAGGAGCACGACTGGCGATGACGACCCGCTAGCTGTAGAAACTACTCGACGAGGTCGCCCTCGGCCGGTTCGACCTTCACTCCCCGAGACTCGAGGTAGTCGACGCCTTTGTCCAGCTCCTCGGGCTCGCCCGAGACTTCGAGCAAGACCCAGCCCTGGTCACGGGTCACGTCGGCGCGGCGGATGTTGGTGACGATCTCGAATTTGCGGCCGAGCTGGTAGATCACCGGCTCCTTCACCAGCGAGGGACCGAAGATGAGTTTCCAACGTCTCCGCCCCATTCGTGGCGAGTGTAAGGCTAAAGGTCTGGACTGTGAAGAGGGTGTGATAGGCGGGCGTGGCGGCGTTGAAGGCACGTCTGCCGTGAATATAAATTTACTGAAAATATATGGACATACCAAACTAAAGTTCGTATAATCGCGACATGTTTGATGAACTCGTCAAGCTCGAGTCTGCGATCACCGATTTCGAGCGTGACGCCGACGACGATTTCGTCGATCCCAGGCGCCTTAGCGCCGCCATCGACCGCCTCCAGGGCAAGCTCTGCCGGGTCGTGGCGGCGGCCAAGAAGCGCAACCAGCATCTGCTGACCGGCCAGAGCGCTTGCTCATGGGTGGCAAGGGAATGCCACATGTCCAAGACCGCCGCGGCCGATCGGCTGTGCGTCGGCAGCCAGCTCTGCTCGATGCCGATAGTGGCAGAGGCGCTGAGCTCGGGTGAGATCGGATTCCAGGCGGCCTCGGTCATCTGCCATCTGCAAGAGCGCGTTGATCAGATCGGCGCTCGCCTCGACGAGGAGATGTGGATCGGCAACGCCAAGCGCTTCTCCATCAAAGACCTGCGCGACATCGCGGCCGGAACGTGGCACGCGGTCGACCCCGAGGGCTTCTCGGCCAAAGTCGAAGACGACTTCGAGCGCCGCCAGCTCTTCATCAGCGAGAGCGGCGGCATGTACCGGCTGGACGCCTGGCTGGATCGGGTCGGGGGCACAACGCTCAAGGCAGCCATCGACTCCATGTCCAATCCGCTGGGCGCCGACGATCGGAGGACGGCCAAGCAGCGGCGCGCTG
>VBEG01000033.1 GCA_005882115.1 Chloroflexota bacterium | reverse complement strand
TCGGGGCTCACGTAGACGCGAGGACGCGGCACGCCGCACTGCAAAGCGAGCCTGTCGGCGAGGCGGAAAAGCATCGGCGCCTGCCGGCGTGACCTCGTGAGCCTGCGCCGAAGAGAGCGCGATGCGGTCGCTGAACCAGTAGGCGACGCCGTTCATGACGAGCGCGATGCCGAGAAACACGATCATGCCGCCGGTGCCTTGCCACAGGTCACCGACAAGGACGAGCAGGACGGTCAAAGCGACCACCAGGAACGCGGTCTTGAGCTGATTCATACCCCTGAGTGTTCCACGAGCCGAGGGCGGTTAATCCAGGGAGGGCCGGCGAGCGGGCCGGCCCCCGTGAAGGTTTCTTATTTCTTGGTCAGGATGCAGGCGCCGGACGTCTGATTCGCCGCGCGGATCATGTTCACGGTGTTGTCATCCGCGTAGACGATGTGCGCGCATCCCTTCGGGTCGAGCGTCTCCATGATGAAGTCGAGAAGGTTGCGGTTCGAGCTGGGCGCGAGGCAGAAGATGCCGAGGTTGCAGATGTCGCCGACGTGCATCGGCGTCGTCGTGATCTGTGAGGTGGCCCACGTAGCCCTCGACGGCCCCAGGCTCAGATTCAGCGACTGTGCCGCGTAGAGATTCCAGCTGCATGCGGGCGGATAGGAGGTCGGATTTCCGTTGGCCGGTCCCGGGCCGGCGCATCCGCCGGGGTCGGCCTTGCCGAACGGATCGGTGGGCAAGATGGTGCTCGTGCGCAGGTACGCGACGTCAACCTTGCCCGGGTCCCCGGCCGCGATGGCCGGGAAGAAATGCGTGCCTCGCTCGCTCACTGGGTTGACCCGGTACGCGCTCGCTGCGCTTCCTGGTACGAGGCCTCCGCCACCGTCCCAGGTCGCGCCGCCGTCACTCGACCAAACGACGTACGTGTCGTACTCACACGAGGTGTCCGACTGAACGGTGCCGGCGGTTGATTCTGCTGAACATGTCGCCGGGTTCGAGTTGAGGTTGATCGTGAAACCCAGGTACGGGTTCCCCGCTCGATCGAGCGTGAACCCGACAAACGGCGTCGAAGAGTCGTGACCGAAGCCTGCGTCGAACGCCTGCTGCGGCGTCCACGTCAGTCCGTTGTCGTCGGAGTAGGAGACCCAGAGCGTGTGGAACGACTGGAGCATCGAGACGTTGCAGCCGCTCGCGTTCTGCGCGAGGTCGGCCGCGATCCACGCCACGAAGATTCTTCCGGCGTGAGGTGTGCCCGGCGGGGCGATGCCAACGCCGGCGGGGACCGTGTTGCAGAACGTGTAGCCCTGTGCGACGAGCGTGCCGGCGACCGCTCCCGGCGTCACCGCCGGACTGGCGAGGACTTCCTGCGGAGGACCGAAGCTGGCGCCTCCGTCGTGCGAGATGTTCACCCATATCTGGCTCGGCCCGTAAAAGTCGTGGTACATCAGCACGACCTCCGCCTGGGTGTTCGGGATCGCGGGCGTAAGGATAGACGCCGCCACCCAGTCGCGGTCGACTCCGAAGGGGCTACAGCTGGTCCCGCATTGGGGCAGCGCGCCTTCACCGTGCGTCCAGCTTGTTCCGTGGTTGATGGACTTCCACACGTCGGCCTGTAGCGGGGCAACGCCCTCGCTCCCGGCGAGGTTGCAAAGGTAGACAGAGTTCGCCTGATCGGTGGCGAGGCAGTCGTCGCCGCTGTTCGGGTCGGCTGTCGTCACCTGGCGCCACGTCGACCCTCCATTCGTGGACGTGTAGGTGATGGTGCCGCCTTGCGGCGTGGTGACATAGAGTTGGCCAAGGCTGTCCGAGACGATCGATGGCTCGCCGCCGTAGGCGCCGACGTTGGCGACCTTGTACCCCGGCAAAGCCGTCGCGAGCGCCGCCGGCGAGAGGCCCACCGCCGCGGCGACCACCGAACCAATGCCGGCCGCGGCCAGCAACGCACGACGTGACCTATTCATATGTCCGCACCCCCCAAAATGTCGGGCTCCCCCGGTGGGCCCACAGCCACGAATCAACGTAGCAGGGAGAGCGGGCGCGGGGCAAGAACGCCCCTGGCCGCCTAGAGCTGCATGCGGATGCCGAGCTCGTCGATGTGCGCCAGAAGGTCGCGGGGATCCTCGTAGACGCGATAAGCGCCGGCGGTCTCCAGCTCTTCGCGGCCGTAGCCTCCCGACAGGACTCCTATCCCCAGCGCGTGAGCCCGCTGCGAGGCGAGCATGTCCCAGACGCTGTCGCCGACGACAAAGCTCTCCGTGATCGGTCTGCCGAGGGCCTCCGCCGCCGCGAGGAACAGGTCCGGATTCGGTTTCGCGTACGCCACGTGATCCCGTGTGATGACTGGCACTTCAGGCGGCAGGTCCAGGACCTCGAGCGACGCGCCCGCGGTCGCCTGGCTCCCGCTCGTCGCGATGGCCCACGGCACCCCCGCATTGGTCAGCACCTGGAGCAGGTCCTGCGCGCCGGGCAGAGGCCTGACTTCGCCGAGGCGGCTGCGGTAGCCGGTTTCGTGGCGCTCGCGGAGCTGGTCCGCCTCGGCGGTTGTGAGCTCACGTCCTGTCTCGCGGACCAGGGCACGCAAAAACAGGCCGCCGCTCATCCCGATCCGGCGGTGGATGCGCCAGATCGAGAGGTCGATGCCGGCCGACGCAAGCGCCTCTTTCCAGGCGAGCACGTGCTGGTAGACGCTGTCCAGCAACGTGCCGTCGAGGTCGAAGAGCATGGCGGGACGGTCCGTGTGCCTGACCCCACCCGAAGAGGAGTGGCGCACTGGTTGACGCACGACTCGAACCCTATTCGAGGACGGCCGGGTTGCGCGCTTTGAACACGCGGAAGAGGAGCCATAGCGAGGGCAGGAGCAGGGCCATGCCGACCGCGACCACGACGAGCAGTGCGGTGAGCGTGGAACCGGGGGCGGCCGAATCCTCGAAGGTGAGGTCGGGCGGCACGAGATACGGCCACTGTCCGACGGCCCAGGCCCAGAGCACGAAGACGACCTGTGCGGCGACTGTGAAGCGCGCCAATCGAGGCTTCGAGCGCCAAACCGCGATCAGCGCGATCGGTCCGTTGACAAGCGCGAGGATGAGAAGCGGAAGGCCTCCCCCGAACAGCGAGTGGGCCAGAGACGGCGCGGCAAACGGCGCCAGGACCAGGCTGGCGATGGCCGCGACGCCCGCAACCAGGCCGGCGGCGGCGGCCCTGCGCCGGAAGTCGGCCTCGAGCGGCGTGCCTTCCGTTTCGACCGCGAGGTATGTGGCCGCCAGGTACGCGCATATCGCGACCGCGAACAGGCCGATCAGCATGCCATACGGCGTGGCCCAACCGGCCTCGAACCCCGATACGAGTTGCCCGCCCGCGACGCGGACGGAACCCGACGCAACCGCCGCCGCCCCGGTGGCCATGAAGAAGGGCGCGATGACGCTGGCGGCTCCGAACGTCACACCCCACCCCGACGCATCGCCAACGGCTTCTCTGCCATGCGCCCGGAAGGCGAAAGCCGCCCCGCGAAGCACGATTCCGAGGAGCGCGATGGTGAACGGCAGGTAGAGCGCCAAGCTCAGGATGCCGAATGCCGCCGGAAATGCGGTGAAAAGACCGACGATCAGAAAGATCAGCCAGACATGGTTGGCCTCCCACACAGGCCCCATCGCCTCGGCGACCGCACGCCGCTGCTCCCGAGCGCGAGGGCCACTTGCGAGCAAGTCCCACACGCCGCCGCCAAAATCCGCGCCCGCGAGCACGGCGTATGCGGTGAGCGCAAGCCAAAGGATGCCCGCGACGAGCTGTGCCTCGCTCATGCGCGGGCGCGGTTCCTCTTCGCCTGGAGCAAAAGGAGGCGCGCGGTCGTCGCGGCCAGGCCGATGTAGATGGCGAAGAACACAAGGAATGTCGGTCCGAGGGCTGGCGCGGCGGTCGCCGCCTCCGAGGTACGCAGGATCCCGTAGACGATCCACGGCTGGCGTCCGAACTCGGTTACGAACCAGCCGGCCTCCATCGCCGCGACCGAGGCCGGCCCGCTGATAGCGATCAACCAGAGCAAGGGGCGCCACGCTGGAACGCGCCCGCGGC
Source organism: Chloroflexota bacterium (assembly GCA_005882115.1). GTDB lineage: Bacteria > Chloroflexota > Dormibacteria > Dormibacterales > Dormibacteraceae > 40CM-4-65-16. Next base: position 71,208 of record VBEG01000033.1, on the reverse strand, counting down.
GGTAGATGCAGAGAAACCAGAACAGCGCCGCGGCGAGCCCGATCAGCATGCCGAGGCCAACCATCGCGTCGAACGAGAGGTGGACGAGGACCGGGTTCGGACGGTCGTTCGAAGGAAAGGTGTCCAACCCGCGCACCTCGGCGTTGGGATCGAAGGCTGCGAGCAGACTCAGCAGTTTCGGTATCTCGATCGCACCCACAACCCGCTGCTCGGAATCGATCGGAATGCCGCCCAGATGAACGGAAGCCCCCCGCACCGTGTGGTAGATGCCTTCCATCGATGCGAACTTCGCGGGCTGCGCTTGATAGATGAAGCGCGCACTGTTGTCACCCGTGATGCCGGCGAACACGATCGCCACCGCCGCCATGGCCATCCCAAGCATCAAGCCGCGCCGGTGCAGCACGTCGTCGCGACGTTTCAGGAGCCCGACCGCGTAGACCGCTGCGACCAGAAAGCCTGTCACGACGTACGCCGAGACCAACATGTGCGTGTCTTCGGTCGGCGTGGACGGATTGAGCGCGGCCGCCACGGGGTCGACATCCAGCAGGCGGCCATCGCCGCCCAAAAGGAACCCGGTCGGCGAGTTCATCCATGCGTTGGCCATCACCACAAAGACAGCGCTCATAGCGCCGCTCACTGCGATCGGGATCGAGGTCAGCCAGTGGACGAGTGGCGTCAACCGATTCCAGCCATAGAGGTACAGGCCAAGGAAAATCGCCTCGATGAAGAACGCAAAGCCCTCGGCCGAGAATGGCAACCCGAAGATCGCGCCAGAGAAGGCCATGAATCGTGGCCATAGGAGACCCAGCTCGAACGAGAGCGTCGTGCCCGACACGGCGCCGACTGCAAAGAGGATTCCAAAGGCCTTGGACCAACGGCGGGCCAGGTTGAGCCAGACCTCGTCCCTCGTGCGCAGCCACAGCCCTTCAGCGACCAACATCAGCAGCGGCAGGCCAACACCCAGCACCGCGAATGCGATGTGAAAACCGAGGGAGGTGCCCATCGTCGCCCGCGCCAGGGTTACGTTGTCCATGGCCTGCCTCTATCGTGATGCGGTCACGCGACTCCCACCATTGGCCAGATCGCTGACGAGCATTAGACTCGCTTTGCGGTGACTCCAAGCATCCGGCTCGGGCGCATCCTCGGGATCGAGGTCGGATTCAACTGGAGCCTGATCTTCATCTTCGCTTGGATCACATGGCTGCTTGCGACCGCGATCCTTCCCACCGACGCGTCGGGCTATCCCCCGCTCCTCTACTGGCTCATCGCCGCCTTCGGCGCGGTCCTCTTCTACGCGTGCCTGCTGGCGCACGAGCTTTCCCACGCCCTCGTCGCACGGCGCAACGGCGTCAAGGTCGCAGGCATCACGCTCTGGCTTTTCGGCGGCGTCTCGCGACTCGAGGGCGAGCCCGCGAGCGCGCGCTCGGAAGCGCTCATCGCCGGCGTCGGGCCGTTGACGAGCTTTGTCGTGGCCGCCATCGCGTTCGGCCTTGCGCTCGCGACCACCGGTAACAAGCTGATCACTGACCTTTTCAGCTGGCTGACGTTCGTCAACCTCGCACTCGGGCTGTTCAACCTGGTGCCGGCGTTTCCGCTCGACGGGGGAAGGCTCCTCAGCTCGATCCTCTGGTGGCGTTCGGGCAGCAGGCAAAAAGGGGTGCACAACGCGGTCCGAGTCGGACGGGTATTCGCCTATTTGATGATCGCCGCGGGCGTCCTCGAGCTCTTCGTCGGGGAGGTGGCCAACGGCATCTGGATTGCATTTCTCGGCTGGTTCCTCCTGTCGGCCGCGGCGTCGGAAGAAGCCGGCAGCGCCGTCCGCACGCTGCTGCGGTCTGTGCCGGTGTCGGCGGCTATGACCTCGCCGGTGGTGACGCTGCCCGACTGGGTGACGGTCGAACAATTCCTCGAGTCGGTGGCCCCGAACCATAGCTTCACGACGTACCCGGTGCACGAACCGTCGGGCAAGCTGACTGGCGTCGTGCGCCTCTCAGAGCTGGTGCGATTGCCAGCAGGCGATCGTGCGAACAAGCACCTGATCGAGGTCGCGCGCCCTATCGCCGACGTGCCGACAACGAACCCACGCGAGGATCTGTCGGCGCTGATTCAGCGCGTCGGCCTGAGTCTCGAGCAGCGTGTCCTCGTCTTCGACAACGGCAGCCTCGTCGGCATCGTCTCCCCCGCCGACGTGGCCAGGGTGATGACCCTCAGGCAGGGCTTGCCCAAGCCCTAGCTTCGTACGTTACTTTCGTTCCGCGGTTTTGCGCACCGCCTTGTCGATCTCGTCGCTCAGGTCGCGAAAGGTCTCGGCCACCGCGGAGCCGAATGATCGCGCGGTCTGCTTGGTCCGCTCGCGCACCTGCGGGTCCTTGGTTGCCGACTCCAGGGACCGGAAAACAGTGTCCGCGGCCTGACGGAGCTGCTCGAGCGAACGGTTTAGCTCTGCCGCGGCTTTCTCGTCGGCGGCGCCGCGATAGTGGCTCTTGAGCTCGCCGGCCAGGTTCTTGATGTCCGCCTCGAAACGGTCCCACGCTTTCTCTGTCTGTTCGTAGGGCATTGACGTTCCTCCTCCGAGTGCTGCGGTCCACGGTACGCCAGAATCCAGGTGTGGCCGCTGAGTCCGCGGGCCTGCTCCTCTACCGGCTGCGCGACGGAATGCCCGAGGTCTTGCTCGTCCATCCAGGCGGACCGTTCTGGAAGCGTCGTGACGCCGGCGCCTGGTCCATCCCGAAAGGCGAGATTGAGAATGGCGAGGTTGCGGAGGACGTCGCGCGGCGCGAGTTCAAGGAAGAGCTCGGGCACGACGCGCCCGGCGTGGAGCTCGTGTCCATCGGTACGGTCCGCCAGGCGGGAGGCAAGCTTGTTCATGCGTGGATTGCTCGCGGCGATGTCGACGTCGATCGCATCGCGAGCATGAAGTTCACGATGGAGTGGCCGCCACGGTCCGGCCGGATGCAGGAGTTCCCGGAGGTGGACATGGCGCGCTGGTTCGACCTCGTGACGTCGCGCCAGAAAATGGTCCCGGCGCAGACGGTGTTCCTGGACCGCCTCGAAGAGGTGTTGAGGAAGGGCGGGCGCTGAGCGCCCGCCGACCTCACAAGCCAGGCTAGTGCCCTCCCCTACCGCTGCAAAGCCCGACTCAAGCCACGATTGAGCTTATCAACCACGGAAGAGTTGTGAGAGAGGGCGAATAAGCGGGAGTGGGATGCGGTTAACCGATACATATTGGAAGGCATTCGGATCGAGGTCGAGGGTCCAAGCGATCTGCCGCGAATGCAGGATTGGCTCTCGCGGCATCGCGGACAGACGTTGGAGCTCGATCGCGCGAGGCAGCTCGAGTTCGGGGTTCCGATTTCAGCGGCGCGCGCGGTCCTCGTCGCGGTGACCCTGCAGGACGGCGACCCGACGACGACGCAGCTGGGCGGCGTCGTGCGTGCCATCGCCAACCGCAGCCTCGCCGAGCCGGTTCGCCTTGTCTTCGAAGGCCGCTCGCCGGCTCATCTGCAGCCCGAAGACGCCGAGACCGCCGCGTCTGAGCTGCTGGACACGATCTCTCGTCTGGTTGTTGAGGACGAGCCGGTCGCCGAAGTCGCCTAGCGTTCGCGAGCACCCGCACGACGGTCGTATGCCCGCCGCAGGCGTTCCACCGATATGGCGCGTGGGGAAAACCGCATTCACGAGGTCGAGCTAGGCTCGGCGCCGATCGAGCGTTTCCGCCCACTGGTGAGCACCCAGATGTGGCCCGAGCTCGAGGGAGGCCTGGCCGGGCTCAAGCGACGCCTCGATGGCCACGTGCTCTGGAATGTGAACTCCACCGCTTGCGGCGGGGGCGTGGCCGAGATGCTGGCTTCGCTCATTCCTTACGACCGCGGAGCAGGGATCGACGAGCGCTGGGCGGTCGTCGAGGGCTCACCTGATTTTTTCAACGCCACCAAGAAGATCCACACGCTGCTTCACGGCGTGGAGCCCGACGGTGGACCGCTCACCGCGGGCGAGCGCCGCGTTTACGAGGAAGCGACCGCGCGCAACTCGGAAGGGCTGGCTCGCCTGATCCGCCCCGGCGACGTCGCGATCCTGCATGACCCGCAGACCGCGGGCCTGGTCCCAAGCCTCAGGGCGCGAGGCGTCAAGGTGGTGTGGCGTTCGCACATCGGAGTCGATGAACCGAATGACCTCGCCCGCACCGTCTGGGACTTTCTGCGGCCGTTTGTCTCCGAGGCGTCCGCTTGCGTGTTCTCTCGAGCCGCTTACGCCTGGGATGGGCTCGATGAGGCGCGTGTCCGGATCATCACCCCCTGCATCGATCCGTTCTCGACCAAGAACCAGGACATCCCCGATGAGTCGGTGACCGCGATCCTGCGTGCGAGCGGCACCCTGCAAGGCGTTGACGGGGAGGCGACCTTCACGCGCCATGACGGGACCGCCGCGCGCGTGACACGCTCGGCGCAGGTCGGCGACGGCCCCGTGGCCGCGGACGCGCGCATCGTGCTCCAGGTCTCGAGGTGGGACCGGCTCAAAGAGCCGGTCGGCGTGATGGATTTTTCGTCCGCTTCATCGCGCCGCGGACGGACGCATGCCTCGTGCTCGCGGGCCCTACCGCAACCTCCGTCATCGACGATCCCGAGCAACCCGAGATCCTCGAGGACCTGGGGCGCCGTCACAAGGCGATGCCGGCTGCGACCCGCCACCGGGTCGTCATCGCGCAAATTCCGATGCAGGACACGGAGGAGAACGCCGCCATCGTCAACGCCCTGCAGCGGCGCGCGGATGTGGTCGTCCAGAAAAGCCTCGCCGAGGGATTCGGCCTCACAGTTTCCGAGGCGATGTGGAAGCGCCGGCCGGTCGTCGCCAGCCGCGTCGGCGGCATCCCCGACCAGATCGAGCAGGGCAAAAGCGGGATCCTGGTCGACGACGCGCGCGACCTGCGGGCGTTCGGCGACGCGGTTGTGGGCCTGCTTCAGGACGAGCCGCCGGCCAGGTGGCTCGGCGTCGAGGCGCGGCACCGCGTCGCCCGCAAGTTCATCTCACCGTGCCATCTGATCGAGCAGGCCCGGCTGGTCGTCGATCTCGTCTCCTGACCTGACAACTAGACTCGGCTATGTTGGCGATCCGCGTTTTCAAGCAAGACGAACTCCCCAGCGAAGCTTCTTCTCACGAGTTTGCCGGCGAGCTTCATGGCGGAGTTGGCGCGTGCGTCATCTTCGTCGACGCGGCTCCCGGGAAAGGCCCACGACTCCACCGCCATCCCTATATCGAGATCCTGATCGTGGTCGAAGGCGCAGCCACCTTCGACGACGGCGAGTCGAAGCGTGAGGTCCGCGCCGGGGAGATGGCGGTCGTCGATGCGAACCAGACCCATGGATTCGTGAACTCCGGGGCAGGCCGGCTGCGCCAGATCGACGTCCACCTTAGCCCCAAGTTCATCACCGAGTGGCTCGCGTAGCGAGATGCCCAAGACCGATCCGCATGATCCGGGGGTAGAACCGGCCCGCAAGCGGTCGGAAGAAGCGGGAGACGCTGCCCATACGCCGGTCCAGATCGGCGAAGGCAAGGTCCGTTTCGGGACCGCGAGCTGGACGGACCCGACGATGACCGCGCCCGGCGTCTTCTATCCGCGCGGCGCGGACAGCGCGGAGGAACGCCTGCGTTTCTACGCAAGCCAGTTTCCGGTGGTCGAGGTTGACGCGACGTACTACGCGCTGCCGAACAAGCGCACGGCCGAGAGCTGGGTCGAGCGAACGCCGAATGGTTTCGTGTTCGACATCAAAGCGCACGCCTTGATGACCGGGCAGCCAACCGAGGTGACGCGATTGCCCAAAGCGATCAAAGAGGAGCTGCCCGCCTCGCTGCAAGAGAAGAAACGCATCTATCGCAAAGACGTGCCGGAGGAGCTGCTGGCTGCGGTGTACACGCACTTTCGAGAAGCGCTCCAGCCTTTGGTCGAGGCAGGCAAGCTCGGCGCGATCTTGGTCCAGTTTCCGAAGTGGGTTTTTCCCTCGCACGAGGCGCGGGACCTCATCCTCGAGACGCGCCGGCGGTTGGACCTGCCGATCGCGGTGGAGTTTCGCCACGGCAGCTGGTTCAACGAAAAAAACGCGGAGCGCACCGTGAAATTCCTCGAGGACAGCAAGATCCCGTACGTCGCGGTCGACGAGCCGCAGGGCTTCAAGAGCTCCGTGCCTCCAGTGATCGTGCCGACGAGCCACGAGCTCGCGGTGTTTCGGTTCCACGGACGCAACGCAGAGAACTGGGAGAAGAAGGACATCGCGCCGTCGGAGAGATTCCGCTACCTCTACGACCAAGACGAGCTCGCCGACTGGACGCCAAAGATAGCCGCGGTGGCGAAGAAGACGAAGGAGACGCACGCCGTCTACAACAACTGCTTCTCCAACTACGGGACGACTAATGCGCAGGAGGCGGCGCGCTTGCTGGCGGAGATGCAGGCGTAGCCGGAGGTTTCAGGCCGCACCTCGCCCCTCCGGCGCAGCGCGCCAGCTCCCCATGAATGGGGAGGAGTTCCGTGACCCTACTTATCGAGGTGCTTGGTCATCCACGCATTCAGGTCGGCGCCGTCGCGCCAGACCTGGGCCACGCGCTCTTTCGCCTTCGAGGTCGCGATCCACGGTTCCGCGGGCCAACGCCTCCAGTAGATCAGGCGCTTGTGGCGAAGGAGATCGGCGCGCGGGTGATCCTGCGGATACGGCGATGGCACGCGCTTGAGCTCCTGCCCCTCGACGTCGTATCCCTTCTTGCGAAGGGCGGCCACGATCACCGCGAGCTCGTTCCCCGAGCGATCGGCGGCGACGGCCTCGCGCAGTCTTTTCAGCTGCACGTCGTCCACCATGTAGCGTCCGCCCGCCGCCACCAGGCCCTCCGCGTCGAGCGCCACGTAGCCGCCGCGGTCGAGATCGGCGTAGATGTTCAGCTTGTAGGGCGACTTGTCGGCCGAGAACCGTATGTCACGGTTCGGACGCGAGACGCGGTGCGGCGGCCCGAACTCGGCCTCGAGGTCGGCGAGGAGCGCGAGCATCGGCGCCTTGACCTCCGCTTCGTACTGCTTGCGGTGCGCCTCGAAGTAAGCCTTGTTGTTGTTCGCGCGCAGGCCGAGGAAGAAACCCTTGAAGTCGCCCTTCCAACCCGCGAACGTTCCTGGCACGCACGCAGATTAGAGCTCATCTCCGCCCAACGCCGCCACCGCACCACATAGATAAGGAAGGGAGTGGTCGGCTTGTGCCTCCTCGGTATCGAGCGGATTCGCGACGTTGCACTAGTAGGACCCAACACCCAAGGGGGGAACGACTATGCCGATCACGAGGTCGGGAGAGGTGGCCTTCTGACACTCGCCGCAATCGTCGCGATCGCCAGCACGTTCGCCGGACCGCACCCAGGCGATGGTTCAGGCAGCCTGAACCTCGAGGCTTGGCAGGTGATCAACCTCATAGGCGCGCCTCTGCTGGCGCTGTTGTTCATTGCTCCGGTGATCGACGACCTCAAGGAATGGTTGGCCTCGGGCCGGAAGTAGCGATCAGACGGTCGAAGGTTCCTTGACGGCGACCCTGTCGCCGACGCTGATCCGTCCGCCCGTGAGGAGGTCCGCGCGAAGGCCGGCACGATGGGTGAGCGGCTTGATGAGCGGCTTTCCGGTCAAGGCGACAAGGTGGGTGCACGGCTCGCACAGCTCGACGCCCAGCGCGAGCACATCGCCGATCCAGAACTCCTTGCCGACCAAATCGTTGAGACGAACGCCCCTGGTGGTCAGGTTGCGCCGGCTCTCGCCCGGATCAAGCGTGATGCCCGATGCGGCGAGGCCTTCGACGGCTTCCGCCTCGATCAGCGTGACGTCGCAGCTGTCCGCGTCATGTTCCGTCGCGTTCCGGTCCCCGGACAGGCCAAGCCCAGGCAGCGCGTCGACCGACGCGAGCGCTTGCACCGGACCGCCCCGGGTCTCGGCGATGTGGATGTGCTCGACGTGGGCTTCGGTCGCTCGACTCATCGCTTGAACTGCAGATCGTAATCCGGGAAGTAACGCGGGATCACGGAGAGGTCGAAGCGCGGGAGGATCGAACTCGGTGGTTCACGGTCGAGCAAGAAGAGGAAGCTGCGCGAGACCAGGTCCTCGACCGCGGCTGCGTCATCGCCTCTGCCCCAGCGGGCAAGGTCGCGGCGGGACAGCGCCACGACGTGCGTCGACGTTTGACCGCCGTGCTCGACGGAGACGTCGCAGACCCAGCCATCCCGCTCTTCCTCAACACGCACCGCGACCATCCAGAAAGCCTAGCGCGAGGCTTTTTGGCCCTTTTACTTAACATTGGGGCGTCGGCTCTGCCGATAATTCGAAGATCTTGGCCGTCAAATCAAGCTGGGACAACATCCCAGGGGCGCTCGTCGCCTATGACCCGAATGGACGGGTCACAGACGCCAACGAGGCCGCGCTCGAGGTGCTCGGCTCAACCCGCCGCCAGCTGGTCGGATCGTTCGCCGAAGACGCTGACTGGCTCGTCCTCGAGTCGGCGGACGGGCCGATGTCGGTGCACCCGGTCACCGCGGCCCTCAAGAGCGTGCAACCCGTCCGAGGCGTGCTCGCCCGAGTCCACCGCCGTGACGGTTCCGACGTATGGATCCAGGTGGATGCCATCCCGGAGGTATCACCCGCCGGCGAACCGACGCTGGTGGTCGCCTCGATCGCCGACGTCACCCACCTTTTCGCCCGCAGCCGGCTGACAAGCCGCGGGGCGGGCGACCACATCGTGAGTGAGGTGGTCAACCAGCTGGCTGACGTGCACCTCGAGACACGCGCGATCCTGGTCGCGGTCACCAGTGCCTTGAGCCGGATGCGGCCGGCCACGTGGGTCGCGGAGCTGCTCGACAAGGACCCGAGCACCTCGCAAACCTTCGCGGCAAACTTCGAGCAACCTGAGATCGCCGAATACATCAATCGTTGGGGGGCCAAGCTAGACCGACCGGGCCATGGCCCCACAACCGGGGTCTCGCAGCGCGTCATCGAGAACGCCAAGCCCCTGCTGCTGAAGGATATGCCGCTCGCGAAGCTCATCGAGATGACCGGGCCGGAGGTCCAAGCTTATGCCGCCGAGCATCCACTGCCCGTCGCCGTGGACAAGGCAGACCTGCTTGCGGTTCCGATGCGCGCTCGGGGCGGCATCGTCGGCACCCTGTCCATCTACGAGCTCCCGGGCTCGAACCCGCTGACCGAGAAGGACACCCTATGGATGCAGGCCGTGGCCGATCGGACCGCGCTCGCGATCGAAAACGCCCAGCTTTACGAGGATGCGATCCGCCGCCTCGAGCGCCTGGGCTCGCTGCAGAGCCTGAGCCTGGCCCTCAGCGCCAGCCCGGACCTTCGACTCACACTCAAAGTCATCCTCGACCAGGTCGCGTCCCAATTGCGGGTCGACGCGGCGGACGTGCTGCTGCTCGACGAGACCGACAACATGCTCACCCTGGCGGCAAGCTCAGGCTTCCAGGCGACCGCGGTCCCCGACTATCGGCTGCCGGTGGATGAAGGCTGGCCGGGGCGTGCCATCAACAGCAGGCGGATCGAGACCGTGACCGCGTTGAGCGCCTTCTCGCAGTTCCGGCGCAGATCGCTGTTCGCGCGGGAAGGGTTCAAGGCTTACGGCGCCGTGCCGCTCATCACGCGCGGCAAGCTTCTCGGCGCGCTCGAGGTCTATCACCGCAGCCCGCTTGCCCCGGACCAGGAGTGGCTCTCCTTCCTGGACGCACTCGGCAGCGTCGCGGCGATCGCCATCGACAACGCGGCGATGCAGGACCGGCTCCGCCGAGTCCAGGTCGTTGGGATCGCCAGACGCGCCCCCGCGCCGCCGCGCGATCTCAGCCGCCTCGAGCTCCAGATCATCCGCTTCGTCGTAGAGGGCCGGACCAACCGCGAGATCGCCTCCGAAGTGCACCTCAGCCAGAACACGGTGAAGTTCCACATGCGCCAGATCTTTCAGAAGACGGGGACCTCCAACCGGACCGAGCTGGCGCACCAGGTCGCGAAAGAAGGCTGGCTCTAACGGCCCTTTAGTCTTCTGGATTAACACAACTACCCAGGTGGGTAGGTAAATCGTCCTTAGGGACGTCTCTCGCTAAGCAATCGCTTCTTAACCTGTGCGGCGTAGGGAGCGCGTCGCTTTATATGGCCGTTGCAGCCAGCCGGGTGGGAGATGTGGCGGACCCGATTGAGGTTCGCGGATCGAGGCATGCCGTCTTTCTGACGATCGCGCTCCTGGCTTCGACCTTCGGCCTGGTGGCCCTTCCGCCCGTCATTGGCGTCCTCGTGATCGCCGGGCTCCTGCCGTGAACGTCCAGGAGGGGACGACCCTCGGCGCCTATCGCGTCATGGAACGGATCGGCCGCGGTGGCATGGCGACCGTCTTCAGGGCCTACCACCCCGCCCTCGACCGGTTCGTGGCCATCAAGGTCCTGCCCGACTTCTTCGCCGACGAGCCCGACTACCGCGAGCGTTTCCAGCAGGAAGCGCGCTCCGTCGCCCGGCTGAAGCATCCGAACATCCTGGAGATCTTCGACTACGGCTATGACGACGGCACCGCCTACCTGGTGCTCGAGCTGGTCGAGGGCGGGACCCTGGCCGAACGGGTAGGCAAGCCGATGGACCTACGCGATGTCGTGCACCTGCTCGAGCCGCTCGGGAGCGCGCTCGACCACGCCCACGCCCACGGCGTCCTCCACCGCGACATCAAGCCGTCCAACATCCTGCTCCAGCAGGATGGGACGCCCGTGCTCGCCGACTTCGGGCTGGCCAAGATGACGGGCGCGATGCACCGGCTCACCAGCTCGGGCACGGTCATGGGCACGCCGGAATACATGTCGCCGGAGCAGGCAGCCGATGAGCTGGTCGGGCCGGCCTCGGATGTGTATTCGCTCGCGGTAGTCGCCTACGAGATGCTCACGGGCCGGGTGCCGTTCCTCGGCGACACCCCGGCGGCGGTATTGCTGTCCCACGTGACCAAAGCAATGCCGGCGACGCGCGAGCTCCGTGGCGAGCTCTCGGCTCACGTCGAGGACGTGCTTCGGCGGGGGCTTGACAAGCGGCCCGAAGAGCGTTACCCGTCGGCCGCCGCTTTTGTCGCCGCACTCAAGCCCGCGGCCTGGCCGAGCCGGCACCTGGACGAGCCGTCCGCCCTCCCGACACGCCGCCTCGCGCTTCCTGACCGAAGGCCCGTCGTGCTCGTCGTCGACGACGGGGCGGCGAACCGTGAGTTGATCGAAGCCTGTCTGGCCGGCGTCGAGTGTCATGTCCGCACCGCCGAGGATGGTCCTGCCGCGCTCAAGTCGGTCCAGGCCTCGCCGCCCGACCTCGTGCTCCTCGATGTGCAGATGCCTGGAATGGACGGTTACGAGGTCTGCCGGCGCATCAAGGGCATCCCTGCCACGCGACTCGTGCCGGTGGTCATGATCACCTCGCTCGATCAGACGAACGACCGGGTGCGAGCCCTCGAGGCCGGCGCCGACGACTACATGACCAAGCCGGTGGATCGTGTCGAGCTGGTCGCCCGGGTCCGCTCCGCACTGAGGCTGAAGGGCGTCTACGACTCCCTCGACAGCGCGGAGCACGTCATCTTCGCGCTCGCGGCCGCGGTCGAGGCCAAGGACCCGTACACGGAGGCGCACACCCAGCGGGTCGCCGACGCTGCGCGCGCGATCGGCTCCCGCATGAGCTTGCCGATGTCAGACCTCGACGCGCTTTATCGCGGCGGCCTGATCCACGACATCGGCAAGATCGGCATCCCCGACGCGATCCTCCTCAAGCCGGGCCCGCTCGATCCCCGCGAGCTGGCCATCATGCAACAGCACCCGATGATCGGCGAGAACATCGTGGCCCCGTTGCGGTCGGGAGCAAGCCTTCTGCCGATCATCCGCCACCATCACGAGCGCTTCGACGGCACCGGGTATCCCGACCGGCTTTCCGGCGCCGGCATCCCGCGGTTGGCGCGCGTGGTTGCGGTGTGCGATGCGTTCGACGCTCTCGTCAACGACCGGCCCTATCGGGCTCGCAAGACGCTGGACGAGGCGGTCGCGACGCTGAGGACGGGCGCCGGTACACAATGGGATCCCGAGGTCGTCTCCCTGTTTGCGAGCGATGTCCCGAGCTGCGCCCGCCAAGGGGCTGCGTGAGCACCAGACTGTGAACCCCATCCTCGGCTACCTGATGGACGCGGTCGCGATCGCGTTCGTCCTGCTCGGCATCGTCACCGCGGCCGGGTGGCTCCGCCGCCGCGACCCGTCGCTGGGGTTCCTGGCGCTCGCCATCATCCTGCTCGCCGCGGTGGTCGGCGAAGGCAGGCTGCAGGCCCACCTCCCATTCACGGTCCCGCTGCTCGCACAGCTCTCGCTCGCCGGCTTTGCGGGTTCGGCTTACGCGCTGCTTCGCTACCGGGACAGCCTCATCCCCCTCCCTCGGCGCTGGCATGTCGCCGCGGTCGCGTCATTGGCGGCTGCCAGCGTCACCCTCCTAGCGGCGCAGGCCGTCACGGCGAACAGAGCCGTGGTGCTCGCCATAGCCGTCGCGTGGATCCTGGTGTGGTGCGTCTGTGTCGGCGAGCCGATCGTGCGTTTCTGGCTCGTCGCGCGCCGGCTTCCCGCGGTCCAGGGCTGGAGGCTGCGCTCGCTCAGCCTTGGCTTCGGCGGATTGGTCCTGGTCCTGCTGCTTGCGATCTCGATCGGGGTTTTCGTCAGGCAGGTGGTGGTCCAGGTTGCGATCGAGGTCGTGGTCCTCACCATCGTGCCGCTGCTTTACGCCAGCTTCTCACCTCCCGCCTGGCTGCGACGGCAGTGGCGCGCAGAGGAAGAGGAGGGTTTGCGCGCCTTCATGGAGGAGCTGCTGCTGAGCGAGGATCGCGACGCCCTTGCCCGCCGCGCGCTCGAGTGGGCGATGCGGCTGGTCGGTGGCGGCGCAGCGGTGCTTTTCGATTCGTCAGGTAAGCCAAGCACCAGCATCGGCGTGGACACGGCGCAGATCGCCGTTCTCGGCCGGCAGCTCGGGAGTCTGCACGACGGCGTGAGCCGGATCAACATCGATGACGTCGAGACGAGCGTAATCAAACTGCCCGCGCGCGGCCTGACCGCGCCAGGGACGCTCATCATCCTCGCCGGACGTTTCACCCCCGCATTCGGCAATGACGAGATGACACGCGCCCAGCAGATCCTGAGCGCGTTCGTGACCGCGCTCGACAGGCGCCATCTGATCGTCCAGCTCGAGCAGAGCAACAAGGCGCTGCAGGAAGCAAATCGCCACAAGAGCGTCTTCCTCGCCAACATGAGCCACGAGCTTCGCACGCCCCTCAACGCGATCATCGGATTCTCCGAGCTGCTCACGGATGCGAGTGACGGCCAGTTCGACGCTCCAACCCGCACACGATTCCTGAACCAGATCCTCACCAGCGGCAAGCACCTGCTCGGCTTGATCAACGATATCCTCGACCTCTCGAAGGTCGAGGCCGGCCAGATGGAGCTGCGGCTGCAGGTCGTATCGGTCGCCGAGGTCGTCGACCAGGTCGTCAAAACCGTGGAGCCGCTCGTGGCCAAGAAGAACATCCAGCTCCAAGCCGACGTCAACGGCTCGGGCGAGCTCCTCGCCGACGCGGGCAAGCTCAAGCAGATGCTGCTCAATCTCGTCTCCAACGCGATCAAGTTCACGCCGGAGGGTGGCGCGGTGAGCCTCGCGGCGGCCCGCGTTAAGGAAACCGTGGAGATCTCCGTCACCGACACCGGGATCGGCATCGCCGAAGCCGACCTGAAGCAGATCTTCCGCGAGTTTCATCAGGTCGACCATGGACCAGGGCGCAAGCACGAGGGAACTGGCCTAGGACTCGCCCTGACCAAGCGCTTCGCGGCTCTCCACGGCGGCGACGTGCGCGTCGTGAGCAGCGTCGAGAAGGGCAGCACGTTCACCTTGAGCCTTCCCATTCGGGCCGTTGCGCCGGCTGCCGACCATGCGGAAGCCATGCCGGCGAATGGACACGGCTCGGCCCCGTTGGTGCTCGTGGTGGAGGACGATCCGGCGGCGGCGGAGCTGCTCACCCGGCAGCTTATCGGTGCGGGCTACCGGACCGAGATCGCGCGCACGGGGAGTGAAGCCATCGCCAAAGCGCGAGAGCTCCACCCGGCCGCGATCACGCTCGACATCATCCTGCCCGAGGTCGACGGCTGGGAGGTCATGACCCAGCTCAAGAGCGACGCGGCGACCAGCGCGATCCCGGTCGTGGTGGTGAGCATCGTCGACAACGCGGAGCTCGGCCTCGCCCTGGGCGCCATCGACTACTTCGTCAAGCCTGTAGAGGCGAAAGAGCTGATCGCTCGCCTCAACCTCCTGAAAATCAAGAATCCGAACCGCGACGGCGAGGTGCGCGTGCTCATCGTGGACGACGAGGCCGCCAACCGGCACTGGCTGATCAAGGCGCTGGAACCCGCCGGCTTCACCGTGCTGCCGGCCTCCGGCGGCCGCGAGGCCATCGACATGGCAAAATCGCTACAGCCTGACCTTGTGCTCCTTGACCTGATGATGCCCGAGGTCACGGGCTTCGACGTGGTGGAAGCGCTGCGTGCCGACCCCTCGACGCGCGAGATGCCGATCATGGTCCTCACCGCTGCCAACCTCACCGACGCCGACAAGCGCCAGCTCAGCGGCCGCGTCTCGGAAATCCTCAGTCGCCAGTCGGTCGGGTCGGCTGACGTGGTCGGGCTCCTGCGCCGCATCGTCGCTCACCGGAACGGAAACGGATCCACGTGAGCAACCTCATCCTGCTGGTCGAGGACAACGAGGCCAATCAGATGCTGGCCAGCGCGGTGCTGGAGCTCGAGGGTTTCGAGGTCCACGTTGCGGGGTCAGCGGTGGAGGCTCTCGATCAGATCACGGTGCGGATGCCCGACCTGATCCTGATGGATGTCCAGCTGCCGGGACAGGATGGGCTCTCGCTTACGCGCCAGCTGAAGACCGACCCGGCCATGGCGGCGATTCCGATCGTCGCCCTCACCGCGCACGCGATGTCAGGGGATCGTGCCACCGCGTTGGGGGCGGGCTGCGCCGGCTACATCTCCAAGCCGATCGACACGAGGACCCTCGGCGCGCAGGTG
Organism: Chloroflexota bacterium; assembly: GCA_005882115.1. Classification (GTDB taxonomy): domain Bacteria; phylum Chloroflexota; class Dormibacteria; order Dormibacterales; family Dormibacteraceae; genus 40CM-4-65-16. The sequence continues at coordinate 56,094 of VBEG01000033.1, read as the reverse complement.
CGCAGGTACCTGGGCACCGACGTGAAGGACGACCGGCCGAGGGTGGCCTCGTGAGCGGCCGCGATCGGATTCTCGTCGCGGACGACGATCAGGCGAGCGCGGAGCTCGTCCTCTATTTCTTGCAATCGCATGGCTTCACCGTCTCCACCGCGCTCGACGGCAACCGCGCACTGGAGCTAGGCGCTAGCGGCGACTTCAAGGTGGTCATCCTGGACGTGCATATGCCCATGTACGACGGCGTGGAGGTCCTGCAGCTGTTACGCAAGCGGCATGTACTGCATCCGATCAAGGTGATCGGGCTCACCGGCGATCTCTCGGACGAGGTACGACAGGCGCTCGAGCTGTCCGGAATCGACAGCTTTCTCACCAAACCGGTCGACCTCGCGCTGCTGCGAAAGGAAGTGGACCGCCTGATGGCGGCCTAAATCGAATTGTTGGCGCTGTCACCGCCGGCAATGCCCACCGCGGTGCCGACCGAGTTCCTCACACCGTGGGTGCTGCTCATCATCACCAACGCGCGGAGGCGGCGCGCAGCGCGCAAGCGGTTCCAGCGGGCAGGGTTTGCCGTCGAGGTCGCTCAAACCGTTGATGAGGCACTGCTTTTGATCTCGGTGATGACACCGGCGGTGATCGTCTTTGACCCGCCGGTGGCCTTACCAGGTGCGGGTAACCTTCTGGATCGTTCGCGGACGGTCGGGGTCGAAGCCGCGGGCGACGGCGACGCGGTGGGCCAGCAGCTGGCCGAGCACGGCGAGGGGAACGGGGGTCAGCGCCTCAGGGAGGCCTGACACATCGTGCAGCTCCAGGACGTGGCATCCCTTCGCCTCGAGCCTCGAGCGGATCGACTCGAGATCTGACGCCACAGGACCTCCGCCGTCGATGACGACCACCGGCAGCCCCGCCTCGACGATCGCGATCGGGCCGTGCTCGAAGTCCGCCACCGACCAGGCGCGCGCCAGCACGTAGCTCGTCTCGCTCAGCTTCAGCGCCACCTCTTCCGCGGTCGAGAAGTTGAAGCCGCGGCCAAGGACGATCGCGCGTGGACCGAGCAACGGAGGGACGAGAGCTTCGATGTCGTTCTCGCTCTCGAGGGCACGCGCGATCGCCTGGGGCACGCGTTGCAGCGCCGACTCAAACAAAGCGTCGGGGTCGAGAGCCTGCGAGATCAGCGCGAGGGCGACGAGGCTCGCCGTGTAGGTCTTCGACGCTGGAACGCTGACCTCCTCGCCAGCTTCGAGGGGCAGAACCAGCTCGGCCGCGCGGGCTAGCCTGGACTCGGCGACGTTGGTGATCGCGATGGTCAGCGAACCCTGCCGCCTGGCTTCCTCGACGACCGCGACCACATCGGGTGATTCGCCCGATTGCGAGATCCCGATCACAGACTGCCCGTCCAGTCGCGGCGGACGGGCGTAGTGAGTGAACAGCGAAGGCGCGGCGAGCGCGACCAACTTTTGGTTGCGCACTCCGAAGAGATATTTGGCGTACAGCGCCGCGTGGTCGGAGCTTCCGCGCGCCGCGATGACGAATCCGCGAGGGGCGGCGGCCCTGATTCTTTCGCCGATCATGCTCGCCGCCGCGGCGCCGCGCGCGAGCAGACGCGCCACGACCTCCGGCTGCTCCGCGATCTCGGTCCGAAACTTGCTCACGCCCGGAGCAGCTCCTCGGCCAGCCGCAGCGCCCCCTCGACCGGAGGCTCGACCAGCCTGATGCACGGCGACGTCAGGCGCTCGCGGAGAGCGGCCTCCAGGCGGGGCTGGTTGAGCAACAGACCTCCCGCCAGCACGACTGGGCCGTCCACGCCGAGCGCCTCGCGCAAATCGCGGACCAGCTTCGTCAACGCGTCCGCGGCACCACTGACGATCTCTCGCGATGCCCCGTCCGTGTCGTACGTGTCGAAGACCGCCGACGCGGCCGCGGCCCACTGCATGGGTTCCCGCATGGCATGAAGGTTCGCCGTGAGCTCGCGGGCATCGGTGGCGCGGCATGCCGCGAGCAGCGCGTGACCAAGCGCTCCCATTGGCCGGCGATCGTCGGCGCGCGCGGTCACCTCACGCGCAGCTTCGCGCGTGATCCATACCCCGCTTCCATCGTCGCCGAGCATCCATCCCCATCCGCCTCGTTGCGCCTCACCACCGTCGGCGCGGCGACCATACGCGACCGACCCTGTGCCCGCGACCAGTGCGATGCCGGCGGCGATGCCGGCGGCGGCGAGGACCAGGCGCGTGTCGTGGACCACCGCAAGCCGGCAGTCCGGAAGCATGCGCCCGAGCAACTCCTCGAGCCGGGCGCGGGCGGCCGGTATCTCGGCGCCCGCGGCGCCCGCGCAGCATGCCTGCGGGTGCGCGTCGCCAAGCCGCCCCAGCAGCGCCGTCACGCGATCGTCGACGAGGCTCCACTCGAGAGTGGCGACGTTGGCGCCCGGCCCTTCGACGTCGACCGAGGCGTGTCCGTTCGCGCGCAGCCTCGCGCGGCTCGAGGATCCGCCGATGTCGAGGCCTAGGAGGGTTGGCGGAATTTCACCACTCCTCGAATCATCGTCAGCCTGATGCGCATCTCCACATCCATCACGACCAGGTCTGCGCAGGCGCCCTCGGCAATGCGGCCCAGGCCTCGCTCGCCCAGCACCCTCGCGGGCACGGCCGAGGCCAGGCTGATCGCGCGCGAGAGGCTCATCCCCGGGAGTCGCGCCATCAACCGGACGAGGTCCGGCATGCTCGCGGCGCTGCCGGCAAGGGTTCCGTCCTTCAGCCGCACGACCCTGCCGTCGCTCACGACCGGACGGCCGGACAGGGCATATGTGCCTGGCGGCGCGCCCGCCGCCGATGTCTGGTCGGTGGTCAGGGCGACGCGCCCGCCACCCTTGACGCGCAACAGTTGCTCGCAGACAGACGCATGGACGTGCTCACCGTCGGCGATCAGACCCACCGTGACGCGAGGGTCAAGCAGCAGAGCGAGCGCGATCCCTGGCCGACGGTGGTGCACAGGCGGCATCGCGTTGTAGATGTGGGTCGCAAACCGAACTCCGGCCGCGATCGCCTTGCGTCCCTGCTCGAAATCTGCACCAGTGTGTCCTGCCGCGACCACGATGCCGGACCGATGCAGTCGCTCCGCCGCCGCGAGGGCGCCCGGCAGCTCAGGAGCGAGCGTCACCAGCCGCGGCCGCGCCGCCTCGATCACATCGACGTTTTCGGGCGTCGGCTCGGCGAGGTGCGCGCGGAGGTGGGCGCCCCTGAAGGAGGGGTTGAGAAACGGCCCTTCGATGTGCGCGCCAAGGACGCGGGCCCCTTGCGCTTCAGAGGCCGCACCGACGGTCGCGGCAAAGTCGGCGCCGACCTCTACCGGCGCCGAGATCAGGGTGGGGAGGAACGCTGTGACGCCAGTTGCCGGCAGGGCATCCGACAGGGCCGCGATCGAATCCGCGCCCGCGGCCGCGTCGTGACCGGCGTAACCGTTGACCTGGAGGTCGATGAATCCCGGGGCGATGATCTCGCCCGGAGCCGCCACCACCTCTTCGTCGGGGCGGCTCGGGGGGTCGCCTCGCCCGACCCAGGTGATGACCTCGCCTTCCACCAGAACGCTGTCCGCCGCGCCGGCGCCGTGGAGGGCGCCGCGGAACAGGGTCCTCATGATCCCTGCACGCGACCGGCGGCAAGCACCGCCTTCAAGTCGCCCTCCGCGCTGTTGAGCAGCGCGCGCGCCTCTTCGGCGTGCACGCCGCGCCGCAGCATGACGATCGCGACCTTGGGGTTTCCGTCCGCCGCCTCCAGCGCGTGTAACGAGTCCTCGCGCGTTGCCCCGCCGAGGCCCGCGACCACCAGGGTGGCGCGCGCCCGCAGCTTGTCATTGCCCGAGACGACGCCAACCATGCGGCCCCGGTGCGTGTGGGCTAGGCGCGTGAAGACTGCGGTGCTGAGCATGTTGAGGACGAGCTTCTGCACCGTGCCTGCCTTGAGGCGCGTCGAGCCGGCGATGACCTCGGGCCCGGTCTCGACCTCGATCGCGATGTCCGAGGCTCGGCCCAGAGGCGATCCCGGATTGCAGCTGATCGCCACCCGCAGCGCGCCCGCCGCGGCCGCTTGATCGAACACGCCGAGCGCGAACGCCGTCCGCCCGCTCGCGCTGATGCCGACGGCCACGTCGCGTTCGCCCAGCTGAGCGTTGCGCGCGACATCCTGGCCAAGATCGCGATCGTCCTCGTCCGCAGGCGCTTCCGCCGCATGGGCCTGCACGACATCCGCGTCGACACCGAACGTGGCGGGGCACTCGGCGGCGTCCAGCCTGGCGATGAGTCCGCTCGTCCCGGCGCCGAAGTAGTGCAGACGCCCCCCGCCACGCAGCCGCGCGGCAATCTCGTCGACCGCACGAGCGATCACGTCGAGCTCCGGCGCGATCGAGCGGACGGCTTCGACGTCTTCGGCGTGCATGAGCCCTACGAAGTCGCGGGGGGTGAGGTCGTCGAGCTCGTCCGCGCGCGGGTGAAGGTTTTCGCTCACGCGATGGCCGACCCGTCGGGAACAGCGAGAGATTCGGCGAGCCAGGTGGCCCAGATGCTAGGCGCCGACGAGCACCGCAGCGAGCGCATTCTCCATTCGCGAGCGAGGAGCGCAGGAGGCAACGACGCAGGTGGGCCGCATGGGCGCCGAGGATCCGCTGGGCTCGACGGGGCGGTCATCTTGTGAGCACCTCGGCGGCGGCTTCTGCGCAGACCCGAGCCGAGCCGTGAGTCGCGATGTATGCAATTGCCCCTCGCGGCCTGCAGATGGGAACCCCCATCTCGACGAGGATGGCGTCAGGCCGGCGCGCGAGCAGCGCGTCGACCATCACGGCCTGTTCCGGCCGGCGGTGAAGATCGCGGACGACGAGCACGAGGCTCCTGCCATTCGACTCGTCCAGGAGCACGGCCAGATCATGCGCCGCGGGATCAACGTCGACCGCCGTTACCCTCACGCCCCTGGCCGCGAGCGCGCCGCCGACGCCCCATGGCACATCGCCCGCTGCGATGGAGGCGGTCGATTCGAATCGCAGCACCGCGGCGTTCGGGCCGACTTTGACGGCTCCATGCGCGCGGATCGCCAGCCTCGCCGCGACGGCGCCGGCATCGCCTCGCGGGGCAACTCCGCCTACACGAGCTGCCCTCCAGGCGGCCACGGCGTCCACACGCGACGCGGCCTCCCGAAGACGGCTCTCGCCGAGGCGGCCCCGCGCAACCGCGGCTGCCACAGCGTCGACGATCTCGTCGACCACCCCCTCGTCAGCACATCCGCCTCCGATGCAGAGCGCGTCGCAGCCCGCGATGAGAGCCTGGACAGCCCCCTCGGCGATCCCGATCCCACGGCTCAGGCCCTGCATCTCGAGGCCGTCGGTGATGGCAAGGCCCTGGAATCCAAGCTCGTCGCGAAGGAGGCCGGTCATGATCCGTGGGCTGAGCGTCGCGGGAGCATCGTCGAACGCGGACACCACGACGTGCGCGCTCATGATCGATTGGACCCCGCGCTCGATCGCGGATGCGAACGGCCCCGGAGCTCGCAGATGCGGATCCTCGGCGACGACCGGAAGGTCGAGGTGCGAGTCGATGGCTGTGTCGCCGTGCCCCGGGAAATGCTTGGCGCAAGACGCGACGCCGGCGTCCTGCATTCCTTCTATATAGGCGGCTGTATGGCGGGCGACGGCCGCCGCGTTGGATCCGAAGGACCGCACCCCGATCACCGGGTTCTGCGGATTGCTGTTGACGTCGGCTACGGGAGCCAGGTTGAGATCGATCCCGCAGGCCGCCAGCTCGGCGCCGATCGCGGCCGCCACGTCGCGTGTGAGCGAGACGTCGTCCGCGACCCCGAGAGCAAGGTTGCCCGGGTACGAGCTTCCGGTCCGGGCCTCCAGCCGCGTCACATCGCCTCCTTCTTCGTCGATGCAGACAAGCAATCCGGGGCGCGCGCCATGCAGCTCGGCCGCCAGGCCGGTCAATTGCGCCTTGCTCTCGAAGTTGCGGGCGAAGAGGATCACGCCGCCCAGTCCTTCGGCGGCGCGGCGGAGCACCCAATCCGGGGCCCGCATACCTTCAAAACCAGGCAGGATGCATCGCAGCGCGACAGCCTCGATGGACGTCATCCCTTCACCGCGCCCGCTGTGAGGCCACCGGCCAGGTAGCGCTGCAGGATGAGGAAGAAGGCCACGACCGGCAAACCGGTCAACGTCGCGGCGGCCATGAGCGGCCCCCACTCTGGGCCGTGGTTCGTGGTGAACGACGCGAGCCACACCGTGAGGGTCTGGTTGCCGGGGCTCGACAGGAGGACGTACGCCACGATGTATTCGTTCCACGCCTGGATGAACCCGAAGATCGCGGTGGCAACCAGGCCGGGTCCAACGAGCGGAAAAGTGATCCGCAGGAACGCGCCGACTCGAGTGCAGCCGTCGATCATCGCCGACTCCTCGAGCTCCGCTGGGATGTTCGCGACGAACCCACGCAGCGTCCACACCATGAACGGAAGGACCACGGCGAGATAGACCGCGATCACGCCTGGCAGCGCGTCGGTCTGGCCGACGCTGTCCAGCATCAGGTACAGCGGGATGATCAAGGCGTTGAGCGGCACCATTTGGACGCCGATGATCATCACGAGGAACGCGGTACGGCCTTTGAAGCCGAAGCGAGCCGTCGCCACCGCGGCGAGAAACGAGATCGCAAGCGCGAGGGCCAGCATCACGCCGACGACGAGCAGGCTGTTCTTGACGTCGTCGAGGAAGAAGGGCCGCGCGATGGCGTCCTGGAAGTTCTGCAGCGTGAAGGGTGCCGGGAACCACTTCGGCACCAGGGTCAGGATGTCACGGCCGGGCTTGAAGGACGTCGCCACCATCCAGTAGATCGGGAACAACATCACGACCGCGACCCCGACCCCGATCGCGTCGTAGAGCACCTGCGTCACACGCTGCCGCACGTGGACCTGAAGGTTGACCTCGGTCGCCGCGCGCGCGCGGCCGGAGCGGATTCCCTGCGCGGTGCCCGGCGCGATCATGCGATCTCCGCCACCTTCACGGTTTCGCGCACGTAGAAGAAGGTGACGAACACCAGCACCAGGACCATAAGGACTGCGATCGCCGCGCCCAATCCGTATTGGGTCACGCCGAACGACTCCCGGTAGGAGTAGATCGCGATCGTGAAGTAGTCGGAGCTGGGCCGCTGGTTGAGCATCACGTAGATCTGGTTGAAGACCCCGAAGTCCCAGATCGTCGAAAGGCAGGTGACGATCAGGAAGATGGGCTTGAGCAGCGGCGCCGTGACATACCAGAAGGTGTGCCACGCCGAGGCGCCGTCGACCTTGGCCGCGTCGATCACGTCATTCGGAACCTGCAGCAGGCCGGCGAAGACCGTGATCGTGACGAAGGGGATCGCGCCCCAGACGACGACCACCACCAGAACGCCCAGCCCCTGCACAGGGTTGTCGAACCAGTTGTGGTGGATGAAGTTGCCGAGGTGTAGCTGGGTGAGCAGGTAGTTGATGACGCCGAACTCGTAGTCGAACATCCACTGCCAGATGTCGACGCTGACGATCACAGGCGTCGCCCAGACGAAGACGAGCGAGCTCATGACCAGGATGCGTACGGCCGACCGCACCTTGAGCAGCAAGAGGGCGATCAGGGTGCTCAGGACGACGGTCAGGGCGACGCACGCGAACGTGAAGAGCAGGGAGCGGACGATCACCTGGTGAAACAGCGGGTCGACGAGGATCGCCCGGTAGTTGTCCAGCCCCACCCAATCGCCCGCGTGGTGGATGAGCTCACGCAGCCCGTAGTGCTGGAGCGAGAGCCAGACCAGCATGCCGAGCGGGAAGGCGAGGATGCCGGCGATCACGAGCACGCTCGGGCTGATCAACGCGTACGGAAGGATGTTGGCCCGCAGCCAGGCGCGGTACGGGGGTGACGGAGAAAATGGAGGGACCGGCTCGAGGTCAGGCGCCGCGACCGCCATACCCATCGAGCCAGCCCCCTTTTACTTGTGGTTCGTCAGAGCGGCGCTAGCCGCCGCCGTTGAGGATGGACGTGATCCGGCTGCTGGCCGAACCTGTCGCCTCGGGAATCGTCTGCTGCTTGGTGAATATCTTGACGAGCATGTCGGGAAGCACGTTGGCGTTCTCGACGCTGGCCCAGTTCTTCGAGTTGGGGACGAACCGGCTGTTCTTGGCCGCGCCGAAGAACACCTGGTTGAGCCCGGTGCCAAGACCCAGCAGCGAGGTCGTGTTCGGGATGACTCCGCCGACGGTCGCCATGTCCGTCATGTGTTTCTGGCCCGTGAGCATCCCGATCCACGCGTTGGCGAGGTCGGTGTGCTTGCTCCTGGCCGCGACCGCGAGGTCGGAACCGCCGAGGAATACGGGGGCGGTCTGGCCCGAGTTGTGGCTCGGGATCGGGAACGCGCCCAGCTTGTCCTTGAGGGCCGGATTGCCGGCCTCGGGGTCTGTGATCACGCCGACTTCCCAGCCGTTGGCGATGATCATCGCGATGTGACCCTGGGCAAACGCCGCGTCCTGCTTCGCCTCATCGCCCGTCTTGTCGGCGCGCGAGAGTGCGTTGACGAGGTTCTGCAACTTGACTAGGCCCTGCTGCGAGCCGTCGGCGTTCAGGCTGCCCTGCCACTTGTCGCCTGACTGGGTGGCGATGTTCCCGCCGAAGTCCCAGACGAAAGGAAGCGCCGCGTACCAGTACTTGCCAGGGAAGTACAGAGCGGAAAAGTTCGGGTCGGAGCTGTGCGCTGTCATCAGCTTTTGGCCCACGGTGAGCAGGTCGTCCATGCTCGTCGGAACCTGGACGTTGGCCGCCGTGAAAAAGTCCTTGCGGTAGATGATGGCCCGGCTGCCCGCATAGTAAGGGACGCAGTACAGCTTGCTGTTCACCGTGCAGGAGTCCGTCAGGGACTGCAGCCAGGTGTTGGAGTTGTCAAAGCTCGACTTCTTGCCGCTGATGTTCTCGAGCGCGTCGGCCGCCGCGTACTTGGCCACCAGCGTGTTGCCCAGCTCGATGACATCCGGCGGGTTGCTTCCGCCAAACGCGGTGTCGAGCTTGGTCCCGATGTCGCCCCATTGCTGGATCTCGACCTTCACGGTCACCTTCGGATACTTGGCGTTGAAGTCGGCGTTGACACTGTCGATCACGCTCTGAGGCGCGCTGCCGTTCATCAGCCATACCGTCAGGGTCCCGGTCTGGTCAGCCGGGTTTGTCGTTGTCCCTGTGCTTCCGCCGCAGGCGGTCGCGATGACAGCCACGGCGACTGTGACCACGCTTAACCATGTCCTTGTCAATTTCATCTAGGCACTTTCCCCTTATTTCTTGAATGTGGCGCCGGGGCGCCGTTGTCCTGGTCGCCTCTCGATTCGCTCCCCGCCTTACCACGCGAGGCGCCGGCCGAGCGCCCGTTGCGGCTTCGCTGCGGAACAAGCTCGGCGACCAGGCGATAACGGTCGCCGCGATAGATGGAGCGGACGAACTCGACGATCCGCCCTGACGCGGAGACGGTCGTCCGCTCGAAAAGGAATGCAGGCGTGTGCAGCGGGACTCCGAGCACCTCGGATTCCTCGTCGCTTGTCACGGTCGGCTCGATGGACTGAGTGCCGGACGCGATCGTGATCCCGTAGCGCTCGCGGAGCAGCTCATAAAAGGAGTGGTCTTCGAAGTCGGCGCGGGTGAGGCCGGGCACGAACGCCTCGGGTACGTGCAGGACCTCCATCGCCATCGGCTTCGAGTCCGCCAGGCGGAGACGCTTGACACGGATCAGCCGCGTCTCGGGGGAAACCTCGAGGCGGTGGGCGAGGCGTGCGCCAGCAACCGTGGTCGTGAGCTCGAGCGTCCTGCTGCCCGGCGTCATGCCGCGGCGGCGCATATCGTCGCTGAACGACGTGAGGGTGAGCGGCTGGGCGATCTTCGGCTCGGTCACGTAGGTGCCGCTGCCGTGGCGGCGGTCGAGGTGGCCGTCGCGCACCAGCTCATCGAGCGCGGCACGGAGGGTCAGCCGGGAGACGCCGAGGTCGATGGCGAGCTGCCGCTCCGCCGGGATGGGCTGGCCCACCGCGATCGACTCGACCAGGTCGAGCACGCGGTCGCGCGTCTCCTCCTGCTTGCTCACGGAAGTGGTACTACCCTCCAGCCCTGCGCCACGGCGGTAGTAAAGCACAGAACCGGCAAGTGGTCAATACCACTTTTAGCTCGGGCGGGCGGCGAGCCTCTTGTGGGTCAGATTTGAGCGCAGCCTGGCACGTGCGCCGGCGGTCGCGTCCAGCTCATCGAGCCCGATCAGCGCCGCGCCCAGCACGGGCGGCGCCTCCAGGTGGAGGATCTGCGCCTGCGGAGCCTGGCGGCGAATCCCGGCGGTGATCCTGGCGATCAGCTTGTCGTCCGCCGCGCGCAGGACGCCGCCGCCCAGCACGACGTGGACATCGTGGTCGCTCAGGTGGAGCCGCTTGATCGCCGCGTTGGCGGTGACCACGATCTCCTGCGTCATCTCATCGATCAGCCCTTGCGCCACACGGTCCCCGGCGCCGGCCGCCTGGAAAACCAGTGGGGCGCTCTCGCTCAGCCTGTAACTGTCCAGCTTCCCGGTGTAGACCGCCTCCATGACCGCGGTGGGCCGCGACATCCCGAAGTGCGCAGGCACGAGCTGTTCGAGCAGCGTCCGCGGGCCGCGGCCATCGCGGGCGCGGATCGCGGCACCGAGGGCGCTGCGCCCCAGCCAGCCGCCGCCGTGAGCGCGATCCCCGGAAAGCTCTCCGAACGACGGGAAGCGCACCGAGCGCCCGTCCGGGCCGACGCCCGCGCAATTCATGCCGGTGCCGCACACGACGGCGACGCCCCACTTCCGATCGGTCCCAGCACGGAGGACCGCGAACGTGTCGTTACGGACGATTGTCTTGCGCGTCCATCCCTGGCCCTCGAGCTCGGCCGCGATCCGGCGGTCGTCGATCGGAATGTCGGCCCCGGCGAGGCAGAACACGCCGAGCGCGGCGATCGCCGGTGAGCTGTCGACTCCCCGGCGGCGAGGGATCGCCTTGATCGCGTCCGTCAGCGAATTGAGTGAGCCGTTGTATCCGAGGCCAAAGTGGAAGCTGCCCCGGCGGCGCATGGCCGCGAGCACGGTACCCTTCACGTCGACCAGCGCCAGGTCGGCTTTCGACGCGCCGCCATCGACCGCCAACACCGTCTTATCAGGAAACATCCCTAACAATTTCCGCATATTCTCGCGTACGATGCCGCGGAGTGGGCGTCAAGATTGCAGTCGTCGGCGGCGGCAGCACATACACGCCGGAGCTGATCGAAGGATTCCACTCGCGGCGCGGCCGCCTGCCGGTCGACGAGCTCGTCCTGCACGACGTCGACGATGAGCGGCTCGAGGTGGTCGGGGGGCTGGCGCGGCGCATTCTCCAGAAGCACGAATGGCCGGGCACGCTCGTCGTCACGAGGGACCGTGAGCGGGCGTTGGACGGCGCCAGCTTCGTCATCGTCCAGCTCCGGGTCGGCGGCCAGGCCGCCCGCCTTGTTGACGAGACGTTGCCACTCGAGTTCGGCTGCATCGGACAGGAGACAACCGGCCCGGGAGGATTCGCCAAAGCCCTGCGCACGGTCCCCGTAGTGCTCGACATCGCCGAGGAGACCGAGCGGCGCGGCGCTCGCGGCGCGTGGCTGATCGACTTCACCAACCCGGTCGGCATCGTGATGCAGGCCCTGCTCGACCACGGCCATCGGGCGATCGGCCTGTGCAACTCGGCGATGGGATTCCAGCGCAAGTTCGCGCAGCTTCTGGACGTCGGGCCGGAGCGCGTCTCCCTCGACCACGTCGGGCTGAACCATCTGACCTGGGAGCGGGCGGTGCACGTGGACGGCGAAGACCGCCTCCCAGAGCTCATCGAGCGAGCCGCAGGCGAGATCGCCTCGGACATCGGGCTCCCGGTGGACCTGATCCGCCTGCTGCACGCGGTCCCTTCCTACTACCTGCGCTACTTCTACGCGACCGATGAGGTGCTCCGAGAGCAGGTTTCGGGTGGCAAGCGCTCGCGGGCGGAAGAGGTGATGGAGATCGAACGCGGGCTGCTCGAGATGTATCGCGATCCAGGCCTCACCGAAAAGCCGGCGCTGCTGGAGCGCCGGGGCGGGGCTTACTACAGCGAGGCGGCGGCCCAGCTGATCGCCTCGCTGCAGGCAGATACCGGAGATCAGCAAGTCGTCGACATCCGCAACGACGGCGCGCTGCCAGATCTTCCCGACGACGCGGTGGTCGAGATCCCGGCGCGCGTTGGCGCGGGAGGCGCGCAGGCGGACTCTCTCGCCGCGCTCGCGCCGGAGATGCTCGGGCTGGTCCAGCAGGTGAAGGCGTACGAGCGGCTCGCGGTCAGGGCTGCGGTAGACGGCGATCGCGCGGCCGCGCTGAAGGCGCTGCTGGCGAATCCCCTGGTCGGCCAGTACAAGATTGCCAAGCCTCTTCTCAACGCGCTGCTCGAGGCGAACCGCGCTCATCTTCCCCGCTTTTTCAAGGATTGAAGGGGCTTCTTGACGCGGACGCCCGGCGTGGTTAAGGTTTCGGTAAGGAATTCTTCCTAACTATGGATGCCTTCCCGGCCGCAACCGCTCGCCAACCGCATCAGGGAGTCCTGCGCGGCACGTCGCCAATCACTGTCGGCACACCAAGCCTGCTGCGGGCGATCAACGAACGCACCGTGCTGGACCTGATCCACCGCCAGGGTCCTCTCTCGCGTGCACAGGTCGCTCGGGTCAGCGGACTGTCCAAGCCGACGGTCTCCCTGGCGCTGACCGGGCTGCTCGAAGCCGACCTCGTCCGAGAGGTCGGCAGGTCCCGCGGCGAGCGCGGGCCGAGCGCGCTCTTGTACGAGCTCAATCCGATGGCGGGTTGGGTCGTCGGAGTCGACATCGGACGGAAGTGGGTCCGCGCCGCGATCGCGGACATCGCGGGGACCATAGTCGCCCGGCGCGACGAGCACGCCAGGGTCAGCAGCGCGAAAAGCCTGATCGGCCAGGTCGGCGCCATCGCCCGCCGGCTCGCGACCGAGGCTGGCGTGCAGTGGTCGCAGGTGACACACGCGACGCTCGGCAGCCCCGGAGTCTTCGACCCGGCGCACGGCTACGTAGCGATGGCGCCCAACCTTCCCGGGTGGGGCCGCACGGGCCTCGTCCAGGCCGTCCGCGAGGAACTGGGGACCAACGTCAGCTTCGAAAACGACGTCAACCTCGCGGCGCTCGCCGAGCGTACCCATGGTCTCGGCCGCAACGTGCACAACTTCGTCTTCCTGTCGATCGGAACGGGGATCGGCATGGCCTTGATGATCGACGGCCACCTCTACCGAGGCGCGCACGGCGCCGCCGGCGAGGTCGCCTACATGCCGATCGGCAAAGGCGATCCGCGCGACCCCTCGAACCGGAGACGCGGCGCGTTCGAGGAAGCGGCCGCCGCCGCGGGGATCGTGCGTACCGCACGCCGCCTGGGCATGCGCCCTCCGCTGACGCCCGAGCGGATCTTCATCGCGGCCCGACGCGGTAACGGAGTCGCCGCGCGGGTCGTCCAGAGCGAGGCGGCGATGCTGAGCCTCGCCATCGCCACGGTCACACCGGTCCTGGACCCGGAGCTGGTGATCCTCGGCGGCGGCATCGGAAGGAACGGCGACCTGCTGGTGGAACCGATCGAACGCGAGCTCCGACAGCTGATGCCATTCCGACCCAGGATCGCGGTGTCCGCGCTGGGCGAGGACGCTGTTCTGCGTGGAGCGGTTGCGACCGCGCTCGAGATTGCTCGCGACCACGTGTTTGCGCGGCAACCCGCGCGGCACGCGCAAAAGGCGGCCGTATGAAGGCACGCCGATCTGGGCTGGACATCACGGACGCGCGGAATGATTGGACATTCAGGAGGAAAGCTATGAGACGACGCGACCTTTTCATCAGCTCCCTGGCGGCGCTCGCGCTGCTGGCGGGCGCCTGCGGAGGTGGTTCGTCGGGCAACAACAACAACGCCCAGAAGACAGTCGGGGGCGTGCTGACGATCGACAACGAGAGCGGTGCGCTGTGGCAGTGCGACTTCAATCCGTACAACGGCTCGGTGAACGGCCAGTCCTTCGGCGTCCTGTACGAGCCGCTCGTCTACGACAACCTCCTGAACGACAAGAAGACGCCCTGGCTCGCGAGCGACTACCAGTGGAGCACGGACAACAAGACGCTGACGTTCACCATCCGGTCGGGCGTGAAATGGACGGACGGGCAGCCTTTCACCGCCGCCGATGTCGTGTTCAGCTTCGCGCTGTTGAAGCAGCACCCGGAGGCCGACCTGCAGTCGGACTGGCAGGTCATCCAGAGCGTCATCCAGCAAGGCGACGACAAGGTCGCCTTCACCTTCAACCAGTCGGCGGTGCCGAACTTCTACCAGATCGCCGGACAAACCGCGATCGTGCCCCAGCACATCTGGTCGGCGTTCAAGGACCCGGCCGCGCAGGTGGTCAAGGACCCCGTCGGCACGGGCCCGTTCACGATGAGCGCCTGCACAGGGCAGAACATCACCTACAAGCGCAACCCCAACTACTGGCAGAAAGGGCTGCCCTACCTGGACACCGTCAACTACCCGGCGTTCCTCGACAATGACCCGGCCAACGCGTTCCTCGCCGCGGGCCAGGCGCAGTGGGGCGGCCAGTTCATCCCGAACATCGACACCTACTACGTCGCCAAGGACCCGAAGAACAATCACTACTGGTTCCCGCCGATCGACAACATCAACGTCTGGTTCAACACAACGCTCGCGCCACTGAACAACAAAGCCGTGCGGCAGGCGATCGCCTACAGCATCGACCGCCCCTCGGTGTCTCAGAAGGGCGAGTTCGGCTACGAGCCCCCAGGCAACCAGACCGGTGTCCTGTCGCCGACGTTCGACAGCTGGATCGACAAAGCCCAGGCGGACACGTACGGCTACAAGTTCGACGTGGCCAAGGCGCAGGGCCTCCTGCAGCAGGCGGGGTTCACAAAGGGCAGCTCGGGCATCTTCCAGGACTCGTCCGGCAAGAAGCTGTCCCTGTCGATCATCAACATCGCCGGCTATACCGACTGGGTGGCTTCGGTCCAGGTCATCCAGGACAACCTCAAGCAGGTGGGCATTGAGCTCAAACCGGTCAACCTCGAGGCGACGGCCTACTTCGACAAGCTGTTCACCGGCAACTTCGAGCTCGCCTACGGATCGGTAAACACCTCACCTGGACCGAGCCCCTACTACGAGCTCCGCAACACTCTGCACAGCGCGACCACGGCGGCGATCGGGCAGACCGCGGCGGGCGACTATGGCCGGTACAAGAATCCGGCGCTCGACGCGCTGTTCGACCAGTACGGGGGCACCACCGATCCAGCCAAGCAGCACGACCTCATCAAGCAGGTCGAGAAGATCATGCTCGAAGACGTGCCCGTCATCCCGGTGACGGAGGGCGTCGCCTGGTACCAGTACTCGACGAAGGACTTCGCTGGATGGCCGACCAAGGACGATCCATTCGCGGCGCCGGCGCCGTGGAACCTGCCCGACTGGGAGGTTACCCTCCTACACGTCTACAAGAAGAGCTAGCGACGAATTGGGCGGCGTGATTCGCGCCGCCCTTTTTTCCATGGAGGCAACTACGGTAGGCACGGGATGAGCTACTTGGTGCGTCGCCTTGAATTCTTCGTGATCACGCTGTGGGCCGCGCTCACGATCAACTTCATCCTGCCGCGGATCATGCCGGGCAACCCCGCGCAGGCCATGATCGTGCGTTTTCACGGGCGCGTCAGCCCGGAAGCAGTGAAAGCGATCGAGGTCGCCTTCGGGCTCCACTCCCACGAGAGCATCTTTCAGCAGTACCTGGAGTACCTGCGCAACACCCTCACGGGAAACTTTGGCACGTCAGTCACCTTTTTCCCGGTACCGGTCGGCGACGTCATCAAGCAGGGGTTGCCGTGGACCCTTGGCCTGGTCGGGATGGCAACAATCATCGCGTTCGTCCTCGGCACGCTGCTCGGGATGCTGAGCGCCTGGCGTCGAGGGGGATTTTTCGACGCCGTGTTGCCGCCCGTGTTCATCGTCATCTCGGCTTTCCCCTATTTCTGGCTCGGCCTGCTCGTCCTTCTCGC
Source organism: Chloroflexota bacterium (assembly GCA_005882115.1). Lineage (GTDB taxonomy): Bacteria > Chloroflexota > Dormibacteria > Dormibacterales > Dormibacteraceae > 40CM-4-65-16. The sequence continues at coordinate 39,975 of VBEG01000033.1, read as the reverse complement.
CTTCGCACTGACGCTCGGTTGGTTCCCCCTGGGCTTCGCGTACGACCTGACCGATTCGATCAACCTCTCCTGGTCCTTCGTCGGCCAGGTGATCTGGCATGGGTTCCTCCCGGCGCTGACCATCGTCGTCACCTCGATCGGCGGCTGGATCCTGACCATGCGCAACACGATGATCACGACGCTCGCCGAGGACTACGTGAAGATGGCCAGGGCGAAGGGGCTCTCGCCGATCCGGATCATGCTCATGTACGCAGGGCGCAACGCGATCCTCCCCAACCTGACAGGCTTCGCGATGTCGCTCGGTTTTGTGATCAGCGGCGCGATCCTGGTGGAGATCGTTTTCAACTACCCGGGCCTCGGCTTCACGCTGCTACAGGCGGTGCACAGCGAGGACTACGCGCTGATGCAGACGCTGTTCCTGATGCTCACCAGCGCTGTCCTCGTGGCGGTCCTGGCAGCAGACCTGCTGACCGCGTTGCTCGACCCCCGAACGCGGGAGCAGGGGTAGCGGGCGGTGGCTGTCCGCGTCGTCACCGACCAGGTTTCGGTCGAGACCGCAGTCGTCAGCCGCCGCGGAATTGCGGGCACCATCGCTCGCGGGCTGACGGCCAACCGCAAGGCCATGGCGGGCCTTGTCCTGTTCGGCCTCTTCCTCGTGGTCGCCATCCTCGCGCCGGTCATCGCCCCGTACGATCCGCACGCGCTCCAGTTCGGCCAGATGGTTCAGCCTTCGGGCGCCCACCTGCTTGGAACCACGGGAACGGGGCAGGACATCTTCTCCCAGCTCGTCTTCGGCACCCGGGAGTCTCTCCTGATCGCGCTCGCGGCAGGACTCGGAGCGACCGTGATCTCGGTCGTCGTCGGTGTATCCGCGGCCTACATGGGCGGCTTGTGGGACCACATCCTGAACCTCTTCACGGACGTGTTTTTGGTGCTGCCGACGCTGCCGCTGATGATCATCGTCGGCACATACCTGAACAACCGCGGCCTCCTGGTGCTGGTCGCCGTCATCGTGATCACCGGCTGGTCATACGGCGCGCGACAGCTGAGGTCCCAGGCGCTGTCGCTGCGCAACCGGGAGTTCCTCGAGGCGGCGCGCGCCCGAGGCGAGCGGAGCCTTTACATCATCGTCTTCGAGGTCCTGCCCAACATGACCTCGCTGATCGTCGCGATCTTCTTCGGCGCGGCGCTCTATGCGGTGCTGGCGGCGGCCGGCCTGCAGTTCATCGGCCTCGGCGACCCGAACTCCCTGAGCTGGGGGACGATGCTCTACTGGGCACAGGCGAACGGCGCTCTGCTCGCCGGCTCGCCGGTCTGGGTGCTCGCGCCAGGGTTCTGCATCGCGGCGCTGGGCGCTGCCTTCGCGCTGATCAACTACGCGTTCGATGAGATCAGCAATCCCGCGCTCCGGCCCGTGAGGCGGCGCAAGTGATCGCAACTTCCACGCGACCCCTGCTCCAGGTCAAAGATCTGTGCGTCGACTACCTGACCGACCGCGGCCCGGTCCGCGCCGTGGATCGCGTGTCGCTCGAGGTCAACAAGGGCGAGTTCCTCGGCATCGTCGGGGAGTCGGGCTGCGGCAAGTCGACGCTTCTGTTCGCCATCGCAAGGTTGCTCAGCGCGCCCGCGGAGATCAGCTCGGGCGAGGTTTGGTTCACCGGTCACGACATGGTGTCGATGGACGAAGACGAGCTGCGCCATCTGCGCTGGCGGGATTACTCCGTCGTGATGCAGAGCGCGATGAACGCCCTCAATCCCGTGATGACGATCGCGGAGCAACTGGCCGATGCGGTCGGAGCGCACCAGCGCATGCCGCCCAGCCAGCTCCGCGCTCGATCCAAGGAGCTGATGCGGCTCGTTGGCATCGACCCCGAGCACCTGCACAGCTATCCGCACCAGCTGAGCGGCGGGATGCGACAGCGCGCAATGATCGCGATGGCGCTCGCCCTGACTCCTGACCTCGTGATCATGGACGAGCCGACGTCGGCCCTCGACGTCGTCGCCCAGCGCTCGCTGATGCTGAAGATCAAGCAGCTGCAGCGCGAGTTCGGCTTCGCGACGATCTTCGTGACCCACGATATGTCGCTGGTCAGCCACTTCTCGGACCGGCTCGCCGTGATGTACGCCGGCCAGGTGGTCGAGATCGGCCCGACGCGCGACGTATTCGCCGCTCCCAAGCATCCCTACACGGTCGGGCTGATGCGCTCGTTCCCATCCATCAGCGGACCTCGCCAGCCGCTGGCGGGGATCGCCGGCAGCCCGCCCGACCTCGGGCATCCGCCATCCGGGTGCCGCTTCCACCCACGTTGCCCGCAGGTTTTCGAGCGATGTTCCAAAGAAGAGCCTGACTTCTACACGCGCGAGCAGGACCTCGTGCGCTGCTTTCTTTTCGACCGATGACGGTCGCCGATCTGCCGCTGCGGCCCCGCGAGGATGCAAGGGAGCTCCTGCGCACTGTCGACCTCACCAAGCATTTCCGTCTTGGCGGGTTCCTTTCGAGTCGCTACCTGCACGGCGTCGACGGCATCAACCTCTCGATCCACGAGGACGAGATCGTCGCCCTGGTCGGCGAGAGTGGCAGCGGCAAGAGCACGATCGCGCGTCTGATCGCCGGGGTCTACAAACCGACGGCCGGCGACGTCCTGCACCGGGGCCAGTCGGTGAAGGGCTTGCGCTCGAGGCGCGAGGTGCTGGAGTACCGCGGCCGGGTGCCGATGGTTTTCCAGGACCCCTACGGGTCGCTGAGCCCCGTCTATCAGGTCTCGCACGGCATCATGCGGGCCCTGAAGCTGCACCGGCCGGACCTCAGCCGGCGGGGCCGTCAAGACGAGGCGGAGCGCCTGCTCGAAGCGGTCGGCCTTGTGCCCGCGCGCGACTTTCTTAGCAAATATCCCTACCAGCTGAGCGGGGGGCAGCGGCAGAGGATCGGATTCGCGCAGGCGCTCGCATGCCGGCCCGAGCTGATCCTGGCCGACGAGCCGGTATCCATGCTCGACGTCTCGGTCCGCATCGGCGTGCTGAACCTGATGGCCACCCTCCGCCGGAGAGAGCGCATCTCGTTCCTGTACATCACACATGACATCGCGAGCGCGCGCTACGTCGCAGACCGTCTTGCTTTCGGCCGTGCCGGACCCGCGGGCGCCGATCTCGCTGCCGGAGAAGACGGAGGTCCAGGAGCCGCCGCGGGTGATCAACCCGGGGGAAGGATGCCGTTTCCGCGCCCGCTGCCCTTACGCGATCGAGGAGTGCTCGCGCGTCACCCCGCTGCTGCGCCTGCTCCGGCCCGAGCACGAGGCCGCGTGCCACGTGGCCACCTCTGACCTCGGCGGCAGCCAGGAGTTCGCCCGGCCCGCCCATATATAGCCCATAAGTAGAGGAGGCGCGCGACGGCGGTCAGGTAGTAGGCGGTGGCGCCGGGTTAATCAGATGAGAGCGCCACCTGGCGATCTACAAACCTACCTGGGGGTTCGGGAGATGCAACTGATCGGGTTTCTGATCATGGGGGCCATCGTCGGCTGGCTGGCGGGCAAGATCATGAGCGGCCACGGCTATGGGATCATCTGGGACGTCGTCCTGGGGATCGTGGGCTCATTCGTCGGGGGCTTCGTCTTCTCGCTGATCTTCGGCACGGCGCCGACCGGCCTGGTCATCTCGTTCATCGTCGCGTTGATCGGCGCGGTCGTCCTGGTCGCCCTCGTCCACATGATGAAGCGAGAGCCGATTCGCACCGTCTGAGAGTTCTTTTCGCACAGGCGTTCGGGTGCCGGCGAGGGCCGGCCCCATCCGGGCCGCCAATCAAGGAAAGGAGGTGGACAACCGAGATGGTTGCTGCTCTGATCGTCTTGGTCCTGCTGCTGCTCATCTTCGGTGGTGGCGGACTGCTCGCATCCGGGTTGCAGATTCTGTGGATCATCCTTCTGATCGGGCTCATCCTTTGGGCCCTCGGGTTCGTGTTCCGCGGCTCTGGCGGCGGGCGCTGGTACCGCTGGTAACGGGTAGTCAAGACTCTTAGGCGAGCGCCCTGCGGGGCGCTCGTCGTGTTTCTGGGGCCCGTGAACTGGAGTCACGGGCAGGTCCGGCGACTCTGACCCACACGGAGTTAGGGCAGTGAAGGGGTGTGCGCGTGGAGCCCGGCGACGCAGGGAGACGCGAGTTGGACGGTGAAAGGGGGTGTCAGGGCCAGGTCGGGCGACCCGGAGCCAGTCCGGAGTGAGGGCGGTGAGGGGAGTCAGGGCGAGGTCCGGCGACCCAGAAACCCACCCGGAGTGAGGATTTAGAATGGGCCGGGCACGAGGGTTGGGCGGGTCCTTTCAATATAAATTTACAGCGCAACACTTGCTCTCTCGAACGAAAGTTCGTATTATATTAGCATGTCGGCTGACCTACAAGCGCTCGAAGATGCGGCCCGCGATTTCGAACGTGATGCCGACCTCGATTTCGTAGATCCTCGGCGTCTGTCTGCGGTGATCGACCGTCTCCAGGGCGCTTTGTGCACGGTCGTCAGCCGGGGCAGAAAGCGGGGCGATCACCTTCTTGCCGGCCAAAGTGCGTGCTCGTGGGTGGCCAATCAGTGCCAGATGTCGAAGACGACGGCGGCCGATCGCCTCTGCGTCGGCGACCAGCTGAGCAACCTGCCCAAGATCGCTGAGGCCCTTAGCTCAGGCCAGATCGGCTATCAGGCGACGGCGGTGATCTGTCATCTGAGCGAGCAGGTGGGCGAGAAGCGGGAGTACATCGACGAGAACGACTGGATCGGGTTCGCCCAACGCTTTTCGATCAAGGACCTGCGCTACCTCACCTATGAGGCTCGCGTCCTTTGGGACGTCGAGGGCTTCGAGGGCAAGGTCGAACAGGACTACGAGCTGCGTTCCCTCGATATCAGCCAAACCTCTGGCGGCATATACCGCCTCGACGCTTGGCTTGATCCCGCGGGCGGGGCGGCTTTCAAGACGGCGATCGACTCCTTGTCCCAGCCGCTCGGCGCTCACGATCGGAGGACGGCCAAGCAGCGGCGCGCTGACGCGCTGGTCGAGGCGATGCATCATGCGATGGGCGCCGGCACCTTGCCGCGGCGAAACGGCGTGCGGCCGCACATCAGCATCAGCACCACCATCGAAGGTCTGAAAGGCGAGCTCGGCGCAGCAGCCTCCAAGCTCGAGAGCGGGATGCCGATCTCGAGCAAGACCGTACAGCGCCTGGCGTGCGATGGCGCCTTGCATCGGATCCTGAAGGCCGGTTCAGTCGTGGTCGACGTCGGTCGGGCGACGCGCTCGGTCTCGCCCTCGCAATGGCGAGCACTCAAGGCGCGGCATTCCAGCTGCGCAGGCCCCGGCTGCGACCGGCCGGTCAACATGACGAGCCCGCATCACCTCGAGTTCTGGGCGCATGGCGGGCGAAGCGACCTGCCCAACCTGCTTCCTCTTTGCTACTACCACCATCGGTTGGTTCACGAAGGTCGCTGGCAGGTGATCAGGGCTGGGGAAGGCGTGAAGTTCATCCCGCCGGAAAGAGTGATTCCGCGAAGGGTCCGGGGACCTGGAAGGCGCTGGGCGGCGTAAGGCCACGAAATTCGGCAGACGGAGCGATAGACTTCCGGCGCGTTGACCGAAAGCAAGTCGCTCGAAAACGGTTGGACGACCTTTCAGCTGCGACATCAGCTGTTCTCTTTGGGCGAGGACTTCTGGATCCAGAACGCCGGTGGCGAGAACGTCTACAAGGCGGACAGCAAGGCCATGAGCCTTCGCGAGACGTTCGTCGTCGCGGACGTGAATGACAACGAGCTCGCGACGATCGAAGCCAAGCTGCTTTCGCTCCAGCCGACCATGAAGATCCTGCGCGGCGGCAAGCTGTCGGCCACGGTCAAGAAGGCGATAGCCTTGTTCAAGCAGAAGTTCTCGATCAAGGTCGAAGGCGGCGCGGAGCTCGAGGCGCAGGGCAATGTCCTGAAGCACGAGTACCAGATCACGTCGGGCGGGAAGCCGGTGGCCACGATCTCCAAGCAGTGGTTCAGCCTCGACGACACGTATGGCATCGCGTTGGCTCCAGGCCAGGACGAGGTCCTGCTTCTGTGCGCAGCGATCTGCATCGACGAGATGGCGGAGACGCCGGGATAAAGCCGATCCGCCGCCCGGGCGTTGCATCATGATCTCGCCATGCCCGGCCCGACGACGCTGCTGCTCTTCGCGCTGGCAACCTTCCTGTTGACCGTCACTCCGGGTCCTGGCGTGCTCTACGTCACGGCGCGCAGCGTGTCCCAGGGACGCCCTGCTGGGTTCGCCTCCATGATCGGGATCGAATCCGGCGAGGTCGTCTGGCTCGCGGCGGCGGCGACTGGCGTCGGCGCGTTGCTCTCGGCATCGACGCAGGCGCTCGACGTCCTTCGCTTCGCGGGAGCCGCGTACCTGATCTACCTCGGCGTCCAGCGCTGGCGGGAGGTCGACCGACCCGTGACGCCGGCGCCGGCGCGGCTCGGCCGCGTCTTCGTCCAGGGCTTCGCCACCCAGCTCGTCAACCCGAAGGTGGCCGTCTTCTTCGTCGCCTTCTTGCCGCAGTTTCTCAACCCGACAGCGCCGATCGCGCTGCAGGTGCTTGTCCTGGGCGCGGTCTACATCTCCGTCGCGGTCGCCGTGGACGTCTCCTACGTGCTCGCCGCGTCGGCGGTGGGAGCGCGGTTCCTGCGGAGCACCGTCGCCCAGCGCCGCTCGGGCAGGATCGCCGCGGGCACCTATGTCGCCCTTGGCGTCGCCGCCGCGGCGTCCGGGTTCAAAAGACCATGAGAACCTTGCTCACGGTTAACGGCCTGAATGCATCGACCAAGATCGAAGAGATCACGCGCTGCTTCAACGACGCACACGAGCTTGGGTTCTGGCTCGACATCGAGGCGCCCGACGATGCGGACTACGAGCTGCTCGAGCACACGTTCAAGTTTCACCCGCTGACGATTGAGGACATCCGCCACCAGGACCAGCGACCGAAGGTCGACGAGTACAACGACTACAACTTCGCGGTGTTGTTCGTCGCCGAGCTGGCGGGCGACGATATCAGGCTGCTCGAGCACCACATGTTCGTCGGCGCCCACTATCTGATCACGGTCCACCAGGAAACATCACCGCAACTGAAAGAGCTCCAGGAGCGCATCCACAAGAGCCCCGAGCTTGCTCATGGCAAGCCGTCGTTCCTCACGTACCTCGCAATCGACACGCTGGTCGATGCCACCTTTCCGGTGCTCGACAAGCTGGACGACGAGGTCGACGCGCTGGAGGACGAGATCACCGCGAAAGCGACCCAGCTTGCGCTGAACCGCATCTACCACATGAAGCACACGGTGAGCGAGCTGCGCAGATTCCTGGGCGCGCAGCGGGACGTCTTTCAGCGACTGATCACTCATGGGATCCACCTGCAGCAGCAGGACATGACGCTGTACTACCGCGACGTGTACGACCACATGGTGCGCCAGTACGAGACCGCGGACTCCCTGCGCGACCTGCTCACCGGCGCGATGGATGTGTACCTTTCGACGGTGTCCAACCGGCTGAACGAGACCACCAAAGCCCTGACGGTGATCGCCAGCCTGTTTCTTCCCCTGAGCTTCCTCACCGGCTTTTTCGGCATGAACTTCTCGTACCTCGTCAACGTGCTCGAATCGCCGTACCTGGCCTTCGCGATTGGAGTGGCGACGATGGTGGTGGCGACCCTGATCCAGCTCTACTTCTTCCGCCGCCGCGGCTGGATCTGACAATGCCCGACTGCTGCTCACCCAAGGGCTACCGATGGGTGTTCAGCGAGCGCAGCGCACGCGGTGAGGCGCGGCGCTACCGGCGCAAGGGCCTCGACGGGACGTCACGTCGCATCGTGGACTTCTTGAAGGCGCAAGGCGTCGAGGGCAGAACGGTGCTCGAGGTGGGAGGCGGCATCGGCGCGATCCAGATCGAGCTGCTGAAAGCCGGTGCGAGCCGGGCCCTCAGCATCGAGCTGACGCCGACCTACGAAGACGTGGCCGCCGGGCTCCTGCGGGAAGCAGGCCTGGCCGATCGTGTGGAGCGGCGCGTGATGGATTTTGCCGAGGCGGCCGCAGAGGTAGACGGCGCCGACATCGTCGTCCTGAATCGCGTCATCTGCTGCTACCCGGATATGCCGAAGCTCGCCGGCGCCGCCGCCGGGCACGCGCGCCGGCTTCTGGTCATGAGCTACCCGCGCCGAACGTGGTGGACGCGCCTTGGGCTCGGAGTGAGCAATGGGGTCCTCGCGCTCATGAGACGCGAGTTCCACATCTTCGTGCATCCGCCGCAGGAGATCGCGGCGACCGCGCGCCAACACGGACTCGAGCCCGTGCTCGAGCAGACGGGCGTGCTCTGGACGGTCGCCGCGCTGGGTCGCGCTAGCTCACAAACCGCCTGACAAAAGCGAGCGCCACATCGGCGACCTCCCTCCAGCCACTGTCGATCGTCAGCGCGTGCCCCCGACCGGCGATCTTCTTGATCTCGGTCACGCCTGGGTTCCGCTTCTGGCGCTTGTAGGAAGCGTTCGCGATCGCCCACGGCACCGTGTTGTCCTTCTCGCCGTCCAGGATCAAGAGCGGTCCTCGGTCCGGGTTGGTGGTGTCGACTTTCACCTCGGTCCATGGGTTGAGGTTCGCCGCGGCCGCCTGGAAGAGCGGGAGCCCGGGGGCCGGCACCGCGTACTGCTCATAAAGCTCTTTGGCCTCGGACTCGCTGACGGCGTTGGCAAAGGCGAAACGAAACTGCTCGTAAGTGAGCGGAATTGCTTTGTTGCGGTTGGCCGGGTTGCTCAAAGCCGGCGACGCCGCCTTCAGGGCCGAGATCGGCAGCGGTAGCACCCCGCGAAATGGGGCGGGATCGATCGCGACCGACACGGCGGCGAGCCCGCGCCCAGCGATGATCTGCGCCAGCAAGCCACCAAACGAGTGGCCGATCACGGCGGGCTTCTTGCGTAGCCCGCGTACGACCGCGTCGATGTGGTCCGCGACGTGGCCGACCGACTTGCCGGCAAAAACCTCCGGATGCGCCTTGGCCTCAGCCACCGTCTCGGGGTCGTCGGGCCAGCCTGGAGCCACCGCCGAGAATCCGGATTCCTCGAACACCGTCGTCCAGCGGTCCCAGCTGCTCGGGAGCAGCCATAGGCCATGGATGAAGACGACAGGCGTGCGACCTGACGCGTTGGCGCGCTCGACCTGCTCAGCTTCGTGCTCGGTGATACCGCTCGCGTGGTCGAGGGCAGTGCTCATTGCGGGCTCCTTCCAGCTGGTTTCCACCCCCACTCCGGACGGCGCCGCGAAAGTATCGTAGCGGTGTGACGGACGCGGCCAGGACCACGGGCGGCGACCAGGAAGCGGTCTACCGGCAGGCGACGCCGGGTTCGAGAGCCATCCACGAGCAGGCCGTGAAGGTGATGCCGGGCGGCACCACGCGCACGACCACCTACTTCGATCCGTATCCCCTCTACATCGATCGCGGAGAAGGCTGCCGCGTCTGGGACGTCGACGGCACCGAGCGGATCGACATGCTCGGCAACTACACGGCCATGATCCTGGGCCACGCGCACCCGAAGATCGTGGAGGCGGTGCGTGCGCAGGCCGCGCGCGGCACGGGCTTTGCGGCCGCCAACCCCGTCGAGGTCAAGCTGGCGGCGCTGCTATGCGAGCGCGTTCCCAGCCTCGACGCCGTCCGCTTTTGCAACTCCGGCACCGAGGCCACGATGTTCGCGATGCGGCTCGCGAGAGCATTCACAGGCCGCCCCAAGATCGCCCGCATGGAGGGCGGCTACCACGGCACTCACGACCACGCCGAGGTAAGTACTCATCCCGGCCTGGCCGAGGCCGGGCCTCCCGACGCGCCGATCGCCCGGCCGGATTCCATGGGCACGCCGGGATGGGCCCTCGAGCAGACGGTCGTCCTGCCCTTCAACAACCCAGCCGCGTGCGAGGCGATCATCCGGAAAGAGGCCGCCAACCTGGCTGCCGTGATCCTCGAGCCGATCATCGGTGCCGGCGGCGTGATTCCGGCGACGGTCGAGTTCCTTGAGGTTTTGCGGCGCGTCACGCAGGAGCTCGGCATCCTCCTGATCTTCGACGAGGTGATCTCGCTGCGGGTGGCGCCCGGCGGAGCCCAGCAGCTTTACGGAGTGACGCCCGACCTGACCACCCTGGGCAAGATCATCGGGGGCGGGCTGCCCGTCGCGGCATTCGGTGGCCGCGCTGACGTGATGGAGCTCCTCGACCCGCGGCGCGATCCAAGCATCGCGCAGGGCGGCACGTACAACGGCAACCCGCTCGGCATGGCCGCCGGCCTCGCCGCGATGACGGAGCTGACGCCCGACGTGTACGAAGCCCTGAATCGCAAAGGCGCTCGGGTGTCGGAGCAGCTGGCGGAGGTGTTCGCCTCGCACGATGTCGCCGTGCAGGTCAACAGCGCCGGATCGATGTTCGCCTTGCATTTCACGGACCAACCTGTCGTCGACTACAGGTCGATGGCGGCCGCTGACAAGAAGAAGACCCGCGATCTCTTTCTCGGGCTCGTCAACCACGGCGTTCTGATGGCGCCACGGGCGATGGGCGCTTTGTCCACCCCGATGGGAGAGGACGACGTTCAGGAGTTCATCGACGCCGTCGATGACGTCGTCGCCGAGCAGAAGATGCACTGGGCGGCCGTTTAGGAACCTTCGTCGCGCGGGTCCCGTTATTCGCTGGGTCGATGAAAAGCAGACTCGCGTCATTGCTCGTGCTCGTGGGATTGACCGCCTGCGGCGGACTGCCCGTGGCCCAGGTCTCCCCCTCGCCGCAAGCGAGCGCGTCCCCGGCGCAGCAGCTTGGCCCGGGAGGGCTGACGCTGGATGAAGAGATCGGTGCGGTGATGATGGTGGGGTTTGTTGGACCACTCACAAATTCAGTGCTCGCCGACTGGACGAGGCACCAGTACGGCGGCCTGCTGATCGTCAACCTCAACCACAACGGAGCATCGGCTTACGATCTGAGCCCCCTCATCCAACAGCTCCGCGCGATCGAGCGGCATCGATTGTTGGTCGCCACAGACCAGGAGGGCGGTGGGGTTTGCATCGCGATCGGCTCTGTTCCGTGTAAGCCCATGCCGGTCGGGCAGCAGGACACGACCGCGATGGCGACCGCGCTCAAGGCCCTCGGTTTTGACCTCGACCTCGGCCCGGTCTCCGATGTCTGCTCCGGCACGGCCTCGATCATGTGGGGACGCTGCTACGGCACCTCGCCGGCGCAGGTCGCGTCGTCCGTCGGCGCGGTGGTGGATGGGATCCATGCGGCGGGCATGCTCTCCGCGGCCAAACACTTTCCCGGCCACGGCGACACCACGGTCAGCTCGGAGGCTCGACTTCCCCGGATCGACGAGAGCCTCGGCACGCTGCGCGCGCGCGAGCTGCCGCCTTTCGAGAGCGCAATCGCCCACCACACCGACTTCGTCCTGCTCGGGCATCTCTTCTACCCAGCCCTGGATCCACATCGGTCCGCCGACCTCTCTCCGGCGACCTTTCACCTGCTTCGCACAGAGCTGGGGTTCAAGGGCGCGATCCTCTCCGACGATATGGAGATGGGCGCGATCACGGCCAGCACCCCCACTCCGGAAGCCGCGGTCGAGTTCCTGGTCGCGGGCGGCGACATGGTCATGGTCGCCCACCACCTCTCGGTCGCCGACGCGACCTACGACGCGATCAAGAGCGCCGCTGCATCCGGACGCCTGCCCCGCTCGAGGCTGGACGATGCGGTGAGGACGCTACAAGCGCTGCCTGGCGGGTAGCCGGAGCCGGCTGATCATCCACACGAGGGCACCCGCCCCGACGGCCAGCTCGACGAGCCACACATAGAACGGTCCGGGTAGGAATCCTCGATAGAGGCGCCAGGCGAGCGGCTCGACGATGAACGGCGCCACGACGGCCACGCCCGCGACCAGCGAGCGCGACCAGCGCCACCACCAGCCGAGCAGGCCGTAGCCGAGGCCAGTCGCGGTGGCGAGTATGACCCATGGAGCGACGAAGCCCAACCAGTCGGCGAGGCCCGTGATCGCCAGCTCGACCGTGGGCGTCGAGGCTGGCATCCCGAGACGGCTCGCATCGGCTGTGATGAAGCCCGCGTAGAAGCCGGCGACGCAGGCAACATCCGCGGCAAGGCCGGCGGCCGCGGCCCATGACCACGAACCCTGCGCGCGCCCCGTCAGGAACGGCAGCACCGCCCACGGCGCGGAGAAGTTGCCGATCCAGAAGAGCGCCGGGTCTTCGGGCGAGGGGATATGCGATATGGCGGCGCCGAAGAGCGCGCCGCCGGCGCCGAAGGTCAGCAGCAACGCAAGAGGGCGGCGCATGCCGGGCACTATATCCGGAGGGTGCGCACCGGATAGCGAGGGTCCGGGGCGCCGAGATAGAAGCATCGCAGGCTCCCTGCCTGTGAAGGCTGCTCGCCACACCGGGGCGAATTCGTTGACAATCACGCTCGCTAGCGATGGCTGAAGCGACGGCGGTGGGCGGCGAGCTCTTACCTGTGATCCGCTTCAACAACCTCCGCCACGCCGCGCTCGCCAGCCTCTATCTGGGCCTCTCGTTCACGTGGCTGCCCTACCCCCTGGTCGTCCTGCCCAGCGAAATCCGGGAGTTCTATCCCACCGACTTCAACACGTTCATCGGCTACGCGACTGGGATCGGCGCCATCTTTGCGATCACGGTGCCGCCGATCGTGGGCGCCTGGTCGGACCGGATCACGACGCGGTTCGGCCGGCGGCGGCCGTTCATGGTCGCCGGCGTGCTCCTCGGCATCGTAGGCCTCATGGTGATGATGACCGCTCACAGCTACACGCAGTTCGTGATCGGCCACGTCATCGCGCAGCTGTTCCTCAACGGGGCCGCCGCCGCGTACTACGCGATCATCCCCGACATCGTCCCGGACGCCGAGTTTGGGAAGGCCAGCGGCTTTCTCGCCGGGATGCAGCAGGGCGGCGCGTTGCTCGGTTTCGTTCTCACCTTCTTGTTCTCGACCATCCACCAGGTGCGGCTCAGCCTGCTCGTCATGGCGGCGGTGCTGCTCCTGTCGCTGGTCCCGGTGCTCTGGGCGTCGCGGGGCGAGGGCAGGCGGCCGATCGAGCGGCGACCGCGCGCACCGGTGCTCGCGTCGGCGATCGAGTTCGTGCGCCCGCTCTGGACCGGCGATTTCGGGTGGGTGATCTTCACCCGGATGATGGTCACGGCCGGAGTGGCGGCGGTTGTCTTCTTCCTGTCGTCGTTCTTCAAGGACGTCGTCCACGTTGCCAACACCGACCAGTTCACTTCGATCTGGCTCGCGGTCTCGTTTGCCGCGATGATCGTGCCCGGTATCTGGGGAGGCTCGGCGTCAGACCGCTACGGGCGCAAGCGCTTCGTCTACGCGGCGGGCGTGATGCAAATCACCGTTGCCCTGTACTTCATCGCCTTCTATCCCACGCAGCAGGGGATCGTGCTCGGGTTGGGTGCGCTGTACGGGATCGGCTATGGGCTCTACCTCGCCGTCGACTGGGCGCTTGCCTGCGACACCATCCCCGACCGCGCCAAGGCCGCCAAGGACATGGGCTTGTTCCACGTCGCGCAGACGCTGCCCAACAGCATCATCCCGGCCCTCGAGGGCGGGTTGATCGACCACTTCAACAAGCACGTGGCCGTGAACTCCGGCTATCGGGTGGCCTTCGGCAGCGTGATCCTCTTCTTCCTGCTGGGAACCATCTTCGTCTCGAGGATTCGGTCGGTCCGCTAAGCGCGGTCGCGCAGGGCGACCAGCATCGGGTAAAGGTCTGACGAGTTGGTGACTGCCGACATCTCGAAGTTCCAGGTCTTTTTGGCCAGCAGAAATGGACGGAGCTGATCGCCTCCGATCGACCCATGCCCCCCAACCTGGTCTTCGAAATTGACCTGCTTGTGGCCGTCATAGGTGCCGAACACGACCAGGTCGCCCGCCGTGTCAAAGGTGTTCAGGCGTGTCAGCTGCTTGGCAAGTATGTCGGGCGAGTCGAACCGCTCGAGGAGCGATCTCGTGTCGTCGACCAGAGGCAGATGGAGCGAGCGCCGGCCGTCTACGGTCGCGAGCATCCCGTCCCCAGCATCCTTCAACATCACGAGGCCGATTCCATCAAGGCGCGCCACGCGCGAGATCAGACCCGGATATCTCGACTCGACGGCGCCGGCATCGAGCCTGCCGGGCAAATCGGCGAAGTAAATGTGCGCCAGGCCGCCCGAGTACGTGACCTCGACGCGGCCCCTTGCCTGCCCGTTTCCCGCGAACACCTGGCCTCGATGCTCCGTGATGACGTGGTCGGGCAGCCACTCCGATAGATAGCTCCCGAGGCTCCGCCCGTGCTTGGCGCTGAATGGAGTCGTTTCCACCTGTCCGTGGTCAGAGAGCACGGCGATCTCGTAGTCAACACCTCCACGATTGGTCAGACGGCGCTCTGAGGCGAGCCGGATCGTGCTGTCGATATGGCGCAGAACACTCAGTGTGTTCGGATCGGCAGGACCGAAGGCGTGCGCCGCTTCGTCATAGGTGTAGAAGCAGGCGTAGATCGTCTGCAGGCCTTCGTCCATCGCCTGGAGGAGGGCAAAACGGGTGAGGTGGTGGACCACCACCTCGTGGTAGATGTCCGCGATCACATAGACATCGGCGGTGCGGCGACGCGCCAGCCGAGCCCGGGCATATTCGGACGCGATCCTGAACAGGGCAAGCCCGCTATGCCGAATCCAGAAATACAATGCGACGGGGTTCAGCAGGAAGGCCGCGATGGTGCGGCCTCCCGCGTCACGCTGATCCGGCGTGTGGCGTTCTTCGTATGCCGGACCGAACCGGTCGGTGGCCCCCGCCCGGTAGAGGGCTGCGATGCAAGCCCCACCTTGCGTCAGCGGCACACGGCCGGTGAAGTAGCGGTGCGCGACCTGAGCGAACGTCGAGCCTGATCCGAACACCACCAGAAGATTTGCCTTCTTATCCCACCAACGATAGGAAGGGATTTCGCTGTTATCGCCGAACAGGATTCCGGCCTGCGCAAATGGCGTCGTCGAGGGCACACCGCATCGGTATGGAAGCGCTGCGTAGCCTTCCGTTTGCAACAGTCGCGCAACAAACGGCATGTGGCCCCGGGCGACTGCGGTGCTTAGCTGCGCGTGGCTGAGGCCGTCGACGTGGATGACGACCAGGCCCTTGCGCCGGGGAGCTGTGGCACGCGCCATGACGCTGCCAGTGTCGCTCGGCCGGACCCTTCTAGTGCTTCTTCTTTCTGTGGTGTCCGCCGCTGCTTGGCGCGGGAGAGCTCTGCGCCTCCGGCGGCGTGGACGGCGCCGTGCCCGGTAGGTAGTAGTTGTCCCACGCGAAAACCAGGCCTGCGGGAGGCGAGTACCAGGTTTCGTGGCCAAGCAGTGGCAGGGCCTCGGACAGGAACGAGTGCCATGCTGGGACTGCGACGTAGTAGCTGTCCGAGCCTTCCGTCATCTTGACGCGCCAGTCGGGGTTGCCCATCCAGACGGCGACCGCGATCTGCGGCGTGAACCCGACCGTCCACGCGTCGGCGAAGCTGTCCGAGGTGCCGGTCTTGACCGCGACCTTGTAGCCGGGCATCGTGAGCAGCGAGTTCGCGCCGAAGATCAGGTAGCGGTTCGAGTCCTTCGACATCATCGTGCTCATGATGTAGGCGACCTTCGGGTCGAGCACCTTCTTCGCGCTGTCGGCGTGCTGGTAGATCGTTTTCTGCCCCTGTTCGATGTGCGTGATCGCAAACGGCTGATGGAGCACACCCTGCGCCGCAAGCACTGAAGCGCCGGTCGCCATCTGGAGCGGCGTCTCGCCATAGCCGCCGAGGGTCAAAGATGGGCCGAAGCTATTCAGGTCGTTGTTGTTGGTGAAGGAGCCGTTCGCCTGCTGCTGCCATGGAGGGGCCCCCATGATTCGGGCCATCTGAACGACGTCAGGCACTCCGACGCCCAGCTCGACCTTGACCGCCGGGATGTTCAGCGAGCTGCCCAGACACACCTGGAGCTGGCAGGTCCCGTGGTACAGGCCGTCGTAGTTCTGCGGCGAGTACACGGTCTGCGAGCCGGGGTCGGTGATCCGAACCGGTGAATCGGTGATCGGGGTCGTCATCGTGAAGCGCCCGCTCTCGATCGCGGCGGTATACGTGAAGATCTTCATCGACGAGCCCGGGTTGCGCGGAGGCCACACTGCCAGGTTGTACTGGCCGCCATTGGCCTTCGGGTTGGCCGAGGAGACCATCGCGATGATCGCTCCCGAGGTCGGGTCGAGGGCAACCAGCGCTCCCTGCTGCACGTTGCGCCACGCGAGCTTCGCCTGCGTGCCCGTGATCGCGTCCTGACCGATGTGCTGCAGCTTCATGTTCAGCGTCGTGTAGACGCGCAGCGCGCCGCCGTACGTTGCCCCGTTGCCGTACTTCTGCACCAGCTGCTGCGTCACGTAGCTCACGAATCCAGGCGCGAGCACGTTGTTGGAGGGTTTGAACATGTGCGACGGAGGGCTGATGTCCTCCGCGAATGCCTTGTCGGCCTGGGCCTGCGTGATCTTGCCGACATCGACCATCGCCGCCAGGACCTCATGCTGTCGCGTCCTCGCCGCCTTCCAGTCGGCAAACGGGCTGTAGAGGGTTGGCCCGCGAACGAGGCCCGCCAGCATCGAGGCTTGCGCGAGGTCCACATCGCTGGTCTTCTTGTGGAAGTAGATTTGCGAAGCTGCGGCGGTGCCGACGGCACTGTTGCCAAACGACACGCTGTTGAGATACATCTCCAGGATTCCCGTCTTCGAGTACCGCCGCTCGACTGAGAACGCCAGCAACGCCTCGCTCATCTTTCGCTGGATGGTCGGCTCACCCCCGAGGAGACGCACCTTGACCAGCTGCTGTGTGATCGTCGATGCGCCCTGGACAGTGTCGTGAGCTTTGACGTCCACGAAGGCGGCTCGCGCGATCCCCGCCGGATCGATGCCCGGCTCGGAGTAGAAGTTGCGATCTTCGATCGCGACGATCGCGTCTGGCAAAGCCGTGCCCATCGCACTGAGCGGTTCGTAGTAGTGCTGGTATCCCGCAGGGTGCAGGTCGGCGAGCACGGTGGTCTTATCGGCCGCGTAGACGACGGTGTCGCCCGGCACGTCGTTCGAGAGCTGCGACACATCCGGCAGCGACGACGCGTACGCGACGTACCACGGCCCCATCAGGAGAGCGGGCACAGCGAGGACAAGCAAGAGGGCGATTCGAACGTCCAGTCGTCGACGC
The DNA here is from genome assembly GCA_005882115.1 of Chloroflexota bacterium. Taxonomy (GTDB): domain Bacteria; phylum Chloroflexota; class Dormibacteria; order Dormibacterales; family Dormibacteraceae; genus 40CM-4-65-16. The sequence goes on along the minus strand of VBEG01000033.1, from coordinate 22,711 downwards.
CGCCTTCTTCGTCGCCTCTTGCTTGCAGTGCCCGCCGCCTGTCCGGCGTGCTCGGGATCGGGAACCGGATTACGAGCCCGCTCGATCTCCAACGTCCGTCCCAGGCCGATCTGGTTTTGTGGGTTGGTTGATCACTTCGCCCATGAAGCGAAAAACGCCCGTCGCAGACTGAGTATTGAGACTCAAGAAGATAGATCCCCTCACATTGATTTACATCTGGCCTGGCGCGACGCCGGCCTGATCAGCGCGCGCCGGCTTGGCGTTCAGTAGCGGTTCGCCTGCTCCCAGGCGCCCTGGCATCGGATGCAGCGAACCGCGTTCGGCACGGCCGCCAGTCGCTCCGACCCGATCTTGCGTCCACAGTCGACGCATAGCCCGTCCCCAGCCGCCTGGACGGCTGAATCCTCGCGATGGACGATCTTGTCGATCGCTTCCGCGACCGCCTGCTCGCTCAGCGCCTGGGTCGCGTCTGCATCCCGGAAGCCCCTGCTCATCACTCCAGCTTAGGCCCCCCGCCGGCGAGGCGGCCAAGCCATTGCTTAACAATGGCTGAACGCACCTCGCGGGGTGCCACAATGCCCGCCACGAAACACCTCGGACCTAACTCGCTGGGAGCGCTGGCGCGCTTCGGTTTGCTGGCCTTGGTGCCAGTCGTTGCGCTCGGCGCCATCCTCGGCCACGAGCTGAACGTCGACCTCCAGCAGCGCTACCTGGATACAGCCCAGAGCAGCGCCACCCTGATCACTCAGGTGGCGGTTCGGCCGCTTCTCAATCCCCGGGAGCTGAGCGAGGGGCTGACCGCGGTGCAGATTGCGGACGTCGATGACAAACTGCAAGGCGCGGCGGTGCACCAGGACGTACGGCGGATCAAGGTTTGGAACCGCAGCGGCACAGTCGTGTACTCGGACAACCACTCGATCATCGGGCGAACGTTCGAGATCGAGGACGACCTCGCCGGCGCGTTCGCCGGCCACCCACATGCTGGGGTCACGGATGGTCACGCGCCGGAGAACTCCGGCGACGATCTGCAGGGCCCACTGATCGAGATCTACGTACCGTTGGTATTCGATGGCAACTCTTCGCCCAGCGGGGCGTTCGAGCTCTACCTGCCCTACGCCCCGGTTCAGGCGGCCATCGACAGCGAGGCGCGGCAGCTGTACATCATTCTGGCCGCGGGACTGACCCTCTTTTACGCGTCCATGTTCCCGGTCGTCTTGCTGGCGGATCGGTGGCGCCGTCGACTGATCAGGGAGGCGGAGACGACAGCGCTCGCCAACCTCGCTGTCGTCGAACGACTCAACAAGATGAAAGGCGAATTTCTCACCCGGATCAGCCACCAGTTCCGCACCGCGCTCGTCGGCATTCAAGGTTTCAGCGAGCTCATCCGCGATTCGGAGGACCTCGACCTACCCAAGGTGAGGGCGTTCGCCAGCGACATCTATCGGGATGCCGAACGGCTCGACCACGCGTTCGACGATATGCTCGAGCTGGATCGCATGGAAGGCGGTCGAGCCGTCCTCAAGATCGGTCAGGTGGACGTCAACCAGCTCATCTCCGGCGTGGTCGATGGAGCCCGCGACCAAAACCCGCGACACAACATCGATGTCAGCCTCGACCCGGCGCTACCTACCGTCTCGGGCGATCCGGACAAGCTGTCCCAGGTCCTGACGATCCTCCTCGACAACGCGTTCAAGTACTCGCCGCCGGGCACAGACATCGCGGTGACGAGCGAGAGCACTGGCGATCACATCATGGTGACGGTCAAGGACCACGGCCCCGGCATGCCCGCCGGCTCTGCCAGCGGCCTCCTCGAGTCCTACCCCAACCCCGGCGACGCTCGCAACGGCACTCATGGCAGCAACGGTGGCACCGGTCTCGGTTTGCCGATCGCGCGCCAGATCGTCGAGATGCATGGGGGGCGCATCTGGTTCGATAGCGCGACCGCGCGCGGATCCAACTTCTATTTCACGTTGCCTATGAGGCTCAGGCCTTCGCGCAAGCTGCGGGCCGTCACCCGAGCCTAGCCTGCCGCCTTTTGCCGATGGCGTTACCCTCGCGCTGTGCGAGCCTTCGTCCTCGGCCTCCTGCTGCTCGTCGCCCTGAGCGTTTCTGTGCTGTCGCTGCGGCCGGGAGGACTCCGCAGGCAGCTTCGCTTCGCGGCGCGCAGGCTTCGCATCGTGCTCATCCTCGGCGGTGTCTACGTCGCCTTTTCGACGGTTGTCGGTCTGCTGTTTCCCAACGGGCCGATGGCGGAATACGGCCCTCCCGCAGTCGCTGTGGCCTTGCTCATCGTGTTCCTGGTCGCCGGCCGCGACCCTGACGACAGTCCGCGCGCGGGCGAGCGTTAGGGCCGAACTCGTGACGCCTCGCGCAACCTACCGGGTCCAGCTCTCTGCCGGCTTCGACCTCGCCGGCGCCGCCGGGCTCGCCGGCTACCTGGCCGCGGTGGGCGTCTCCCACCTCTACGCCTCGCCGCTGCTGCAGGCCGCACCCGGCAGCCGGCACGGTTACGACATCGTGGATCCGACTCGGATCAGCGCGGAGCTGGGAGGCTCAAAAGGACTCGATCGCCTCGGCGAAGCGCTGAAGCCACGCTCGATGGGGATCGTGGTCGACATCGTGCCCAACCACATGGCAACCGCAACGCCGGGCAACCCATGGTGGTGGGACCTCTTGCTCCGCGGCCGGTCGAGCCCCTACGCCGGCTACTTCGACGTCGACTGGAAGCCGTCGTCCTCCACCATCAGGGACAAGGTCGTGCTGGGCGTGCTCAACGACCGCTATGGCCGCGAACTGGCCGACCGCGAGCTGAGCCTCGAGCGCCGCGACGAGGGCCTTGTCGTCCGCTACCAGGACGTGCTCTTCCCCATCTCACCCGACTCGGTCGAGAACCTCGACCTGGACGGGATCCAGAAGGACCCAGACGCGTTCGACCTGCTGCTGGAGCGCCAGCACTACCGGCTCGAATACTGGCGCAGCGCGCAGGAAGAGCTCAACTACAGGCGATTCTTCACCGTCGACAGCCTCATCGGCCTGCGCATGGAGCGGCAGCACGTGTTCGATGACAGCCACCGGCTGATCCTCGACCTGGTCGCGAAAGGGCTCGTGGACGGGTTGCGCGTCGACCACATCGACGGTCTCCGCGACCCGGTGGGTTACCTACGGCGACTTCGCCGCGCGGCGCCGGACGCGTACATCGTGGTCGAGAAGATCCTTGCTCCCGACGAGCAGCTGCCGGCATCGTTCGAGGTTCAGGGCACGACCGGCTATGAGTTCATCGCTGCCGTCGACGGACTGTTCGTCGACCCCGACCACGAGCCTGCAATGACCGCCCTCTACCACGCCTTCAGCGGCGAGACCCAGCCCTACACTGACGTCGTCCGGACCTGCAAGCTCGAGATCACGCACACCGAGCTCGCCCCCGATCTAGAGCGACTTGCCACTTTGCTGGTCGAGATATGCGACGCCGATTGGAAGCACCGCGACCGGACCCGGCGCGAGCTTTCCAACGCGATTCGTGAACTGGCGACGGCCTTTCGCGTTTACCGGACCTACGCAGGTCCCGAATCGCCCGCCGGCGAGGCCGATGTGCGCGAGGTGGGGCTCGCCATTGACGAGGCGGCCCGCCGGCGGCCGGACATCGATCCCGATCTGCTCAACCTGATCCGAGACCTGCTGCTGACCAAGCCCGCGAGCGAGCGGCATGCCGAGTTCACCGCGCGATTTCAGCAGTTCACCCCGTCCGTGATGGCAAAGGGCGTCGAGGATACTGCGTTCTATCGCTATCACCGCCTCATCTCGCTGAACGAGGTCGGCGGCGACCCAGGGACATTCGGCTGGTCGACCGAAAAGTTTCACGCGTGGTGCGATCGGACTGCGCGTGCCTGGCCGGCCACGATGCTGACCCTCTCCACCCACGACACCAAGCGAAGCGGTGATGTTCGAGCACGGCTCGATGTGCTCTCGGAGATCCCCGGCGAGTGGGAGGCTGCCGTGCGCAGGTGGGCCGAGCACAATGATCGTTACCGAACGCAGGGGTACCCGGACCGCAACCTCGAGTACCTCAGCTACCAGACGCTGGTCGGCGCCTGGCCGCTCCACGCTGAGCGCCTCGTGCAATTTCTCCAGAAGGCGGCGCGCGAGGCCAAGGTGCACACCTCCTGGGTGGATCCCGTGACGACCTACGAGGACGCCGTCGCGCAGTTCGCTGCGAGCATCCTCTCGGACGCGGAGTTCACCAGCGACCTCGAGTCGTTCCTGGGCCGGAACCAGCTCGTCGCGAGGGGACGCATCACCTCGCTGGCCCAGACGGCGCTGCTGCTCACATGCCCGGGAATACCGGATCTCTACCAGGGAACCGAGCTGTGGAACCTCACCCTGGTCGACCCCGACAATCGAGAGCCAGTTGACTACGAGATCAGACAGAGCCTGCTGGAAACGGTTGTCGGTCTCGACGCCGCCGGAGTGCAGGCTATGGCCGACGAAGGCGCGCCCAAGCTGTGGCTGATCGGTCGGCTTCTCCGCGAGCGTGCGCGCCGACCTGATGTGTTCGCAAGCCGCGTATACACGCCCCTCGACGCGAGCGGTGCGAAGGCCCGCCATGCCGTCTGCTTCGCGCGCGAGTCGCTGCTCGTCGTGGTGCCGCGCCTGGTGGCGTCGCTCAGCGGCGACTGGGCAGACACCGAGCTGGATCTGCCAGACGGGTCGTGGACGAACATCTTCACCGAGCAACACGTCCAGGGCGGACGCGCCACCGCAATCCGCGACCTGCTCGAAGACTTCCCAGTCGCAGTGATGACTCGCGAAGACTTGTGACGCATCGCTTCGCCGTGTGGGCGCCCGACACGCAACGCTTGGATCTCGTCCTCGGGAGCCTACGCACCGCGATGACGCGGGGCGAAGGCGGCTGGTGGACGGCGCCTGACGTCGATGCCGCCCCGGGAGCGCGCTACGGCTTCGCGCTCGACGGCGGGGAGACCCGCCCTGATCCTCGTTCCGCCTTCCAGCCTGACGGTGTCTTCGGGCTTTCCGCGGTCGTCGATCACCAGGTCTACCGATGGGCCGACTCTGGCTGGACGGGACGGCCGCTCGCGGGGTCGGTCATCTACGAGCTGCACGTCGGCACCTTCTCGCCGCAGGGGACGTTCGACGGAGCAGTCGAACGGCTGCCGCACCTTGTCGAGCTCGGCGTCGACATGGTCGAGCTGATGCCGGTCGCCGAGTTCTCAGGCAGCCGTGGCTGGGGATATGACGGCGTCGACCTCTTTGCGCCGCATCATGCGTACGGAGGGCCAGACGGCTTGAAGCGCTTTGTCGACGCTAGCCACCAGTCTGGGCTGGCTGTGATCCTGGACGTCGTCTACAACCATCTCGGACCGGCCGGCAACTTCCTGTCGGAGTTCGGGCCCTACTTCAGCGAGCGCCACCGCACTTTCTGGGGCGAGACGCTCAACTTCGACGGCGACGCGAGCGAGGAAGTTCGCGCCTTCGTGCTCGACAACGCGGCGATGTGGATTCGCGACTACCACACCGACGGGCTCCGGCTCGACGCGATCCAAGCCATCGCCGACGAATCGTCGGTCCACATTCTGGAGGCGATCCCGGAGGAGGTCCACCGGTTGGGGGCCGAGCTCGGGCGGTCCACCGTCGTGATCGCGGAGTCAAACCTAAACGAGCCGCGATTGGTCCGCGGCGGCGATGAGGGTGGTTATGGTCTCGACGCGGCCTGGGCGGACGACTGGCATCACGCCGTGCACGCCGTGCTGACCGGCGAGCGGGCAGGCTACTACGCCGACTTCGGCTCGTGGGAGCAGCTCGGCAAGGCGCTCCGCCAGGCCTGGGTCTTCGACGGAGCGTGGTCGGAACGGCGCAAGAAGTTCCGCGGCCGGTCGCCGGCCGGGCTTGCCCCGCACACCTTCGTGGTCGCCGTCCAGAATCACGATCAGGTCGGCAATCGCGCCGTCGGGGATCGCCTGGCGGCGCTGGTCGACCATGCCCGCTTGAAGATCGCGGCCGCCCTCCTGCTGACCTCGCCCTTCACCCCGCTGGTATTCCAGGGCGAGGAATGGGCCGCGAGCACTCCGTTTCAGTACTTCACCGACCACGCCGACCCGGAGCTCGGCCGGGCGGTGTCAGAGGGACGCCGCCGCGAGTTCGAGGCGTTCGGCTGGCGGTCCGAGCTCATCCCCGATCCACAGGACCGTGCGACGTTCGAGCGATCGAGGCTCAGGTGGGAGGAGGTCGACGAGCATGCGCACGCCGACATGCTCGACTGGTACCGCTCCCTGATTGCGCTGCGGCGTGGCCTGCCGCCGGCCAAGACCGTGGCCGTCGAGGTAGACGATAGCGCGGGCAGAATCTCGTTCGCCCGTGACGGTCTGATGGTCCGCGTCAACCTGGGCCAGAGCGACTGGCAGCTCGAGATCGCCGAGCACGATCGGCTCGCGATGGCCTCTGACCCGTCCATCCGACAAGACGGGGGGACGCTGTGCCTGCCGCCCTCGAGCGTCGCGATCGTGGAAACTGAACCCTCCGTTGGCTGACAACCTGCCCGAGATCTGGCCCGGCCGCGCGTATCCGCTGGGCGCGACGTTTGACGGCAACGGCACGAACTTCGCGCTGTTCAGCGAGGTCGCCGAGAAGGTGGAGCTGTGCCTGTTCGACGAACAGGGTGCGGAACACAGGTTGGCTCTGGAGGAGGTCGACGCCTTCTCGTGGCATGCCTACATGCCGCACATTGGCGCCGGGCAACGCTATGGCTACCGGGTTCACGGCCCAAACGCGCCCGAGCACGGCGTGAGATGCAACCCCAGCAAGCTCCTGCTCGACCCGTACGCGCGGGCGATTGAGGGCCAGGTCCGGTGGGACCCCGCGTGCTACGGCTACAACCTCGGTGACGAGAGCTCGGTGAACGAGACGGACAGCGCTCCCTTCGTGTTCCGCTCGGTGGTGCAGCACCCTCACTTCGACTGGGGAGGCGACCGGCGTCCCGACACGCCGCTGCACGAGACCGTGATCTACGAGGCTCATGTCAAGGGCATGACGAAGTGCCACCCCGACGTGCCGGACAACCAGCGCGGCACATACGCCGGCCTGGCGCACCCTGCGATCATCCAGCACCTCGTCTCGCTGGGCGTCACCGCGGTCGAGCTCATGCCCGTGCACCAGTTCGTCCAGGACCATCGCCTCGTCGAGCAAGGCCTGCGCAACTACTGGGGCTACAACACGATCGGCTTTTTTGCACCGCACAACGAATACGCCAGCAGCGGCCACCGCGGCGAGCAGGTCAACGAGTTCAAGTGGATGGTCCGCACCCTGCACGAGGCTGGGATCGAGGTCATCCTCGACGTCGTCTACAACCACACCGCGGAGGGCAACCACCTTGGTCCGACCCTCTGCTTCAGGGGCATCGACAACCGCGCCTACTACCGGCTCGTCAGGGAAAACCCGCAGTACTACTACGACACGACGGGGACTGGAAACAGCCTCAACGTCGCGCACCCCCACACCCTGCAGCTGATCATGGATTCCCTCCGCTACTGGGTCACCGAGATGCATGTCGACGGTTTTCGGTTCGACCTCGCGGCGGCGCTGGCGCGGGAGTTTCTCGAGGTCGACAGGCTGTCGACCTTCTTCGACTTGATCCAGCAGGACCCGGTCGTCAACCGCGTGAAGCTCATCGCCGAGCCCTGGGACATCGGCGAAGGCGGCTACCAAGTCGGCAACTTCCCCGCGCTGTGGTCGGAATGGAACGGAAGGTATCGCGACGCGGTGCGCGACTTCTGGCGCGGCGAGCCCTCCACCGTCGGCGAGCTGGCCTTCAGGCTGACGGGCAGCTCGGACCTCTACCAGAGCGACACGCGGCGTCCCGCTGCGAGCATCAACTTCGTCACCGCCCACGACGGCTTTCCCCTGCGCGACCTTGTCTCCTACAACGAGAAGCACAACGAGGCGAACGGGGAAGGCAACGCTGACGGCGAGTCGCACAACAGGTCATGGAACTGCGGAGCCGAGGGCGACACCGACGATCCCACCGTCCTGAAGCTCCGTGCGAAGCAGCAGAGAAACCTGCTGGCGGCGCTTTTTCTGGCGCAAGGCGTCCCGATGCTGGTGATGGGGGACGAGATGGGCCGGACGCAGAAGGGCAACAACAACGCCTACTGCCAGGACAACGAGATCTCCTGGGTCAACTGGTCCGCGATCGACCGGCCTCTCCTCGATTACGTTCGCTGGCTCATCAGGTTTCGCCGCGACCACGCGGTCTTCAGACGACGCCGATGGTTCCAGGGCCGGCCGATCCGCGGCGCCGTCGACATCGGGTGGTTCAAGCCCGACGGCAAGCCGATGACGGACCAGGACTGGAACTCGCGGCACGCCCGCTCGCTTGGAGTCTTTCTGAACGGCAAGGCGATCCCCGGCCACGACGAGCACGGCCGCACCATCACCGACGACTCCTTTCTCCTGCTCTTCAACGGGCACTCGCGAGCGGTGTACTGGTCGCTGCCCAAGGAGTTCGGCGGCCCCTGGCAGCTGGTCATGAACACGGACCGGCCGGCTCCCAATTCCGAACCTCATGAGATGCCTGAGCGCATGTTGACGCGCGCCCGAACCGTGGTTGTATTGCGCTCGGCCTAGCAATCATCGGTGGCCGGGGTGGTTTCTCTCCCGGGCCGCCGGCCGCCGCCGGCCTGGTGCGAGGCCTTACCCCGCGACCTGAACGACCTTGACGCCCCTCCAGAAGGCGATCCGGTCTCGCACGCGCTCCGCCGCCTTGCTGGGCTCTGGGTAGTACCAGGCGGCGTCGCGATTGACGGTGTCGCCGACGACCACGTCGTAGTAGCTGGCGACACCCTTCCAGTGACAGGTGGTGTGCGTCTCGCTCGGCCTCAGGTGCTCGCTCCTCACGTCATCGACCGGAAAGTACTGGTTGCCCTCGACAACGGTGGTGTTAGAGCTCTCCGCAATGACAGCGCCGTTCCACGAGGCGCGATATCGCTTGGTCTGCACCGAAGTTGACATCGCATCGGAATTTACGACAGATCACAGAACCACGCACCCTGACTGCTGATTGACATGGTTGGGCGGTCGGCGGAGCATGCCTCCCGTGAAGTTGGTCGACGGATACGACGTATTGATCGTCGGCTCTGGGTTTGGCGGCTCGGTCGCCGCCCTTCGCCTGGCCGAGAAGGGCTATCGAGTTGCCGTTCTCGAGGCGGGAAAGCGCTTCGCGACCGAGGATTTTCCGCTCACCAACTGGAACGTTCGGCGCTCGCTGTGGATGCCGAAGGTCTTTTGCCATGGCATCCTGCGTCTGACTCTGCTGAGTGACGTCCTCGTCGGCTCCGGTGCCGGCGTCGGCGGCGGAAGCCTCGTTTACGCGAACACGCTTCCGGTTCCCCGAGCCGACGTATTCAGGCATACCGAATGGCCTTCAGGCCGGGACTGGGAAGAGGCGCTCGCACCGCACTACGTCACGGCAAAGCGGATGCTGGGCGCCGCGACCAATCCACGGCTCACCGAGGCCGATCGAGTCTTGAGGGAGTGCGCGGAGGAGATCGGCAAGGGCGGAACTTTCCGGCGAACCGACGTCGCCGTCTTTTTCGGCGAGCCGGGAAAGGAGGTCCCCGACCCCTACTTCGGCGGCGAGGGTCCTGCGCGGTCGGGATGTGTGTTTTGCGGAGGATGCATGGTCGGCTGCCGCCACAACGCCAAGAACACGCTGGACAAGAACTACCTCTACCTGGCCGAGAAGCGCGGGGCGCGGATCTTTCCGGAAACTAGGGTGGACGCGCTCCGGCAGGAAAACGACGGTCATTACACCCTTACGAGTGTTCGCAGCACGGCGGTCCTGGCCCGCGACAGGAAAGAGTGGAGCGCCCCCATCGTCATACTGGCCGCGGGCGTTCTCGGCACGGTCGACCTCCTTTTGCGTGCACGCGAACGCGGGTCCCTGCCGGCACTTTCGCCAGCGCTCGGCCGGCGCGTTCGCACGAACAGCGAGGCGATCGTCGGGGCAACCTCGCGCAGCAAGACGGTCGATTTCACGGAGGGCGTCGCGATCACGTCAGGCATTGACCCAGACGATGTCACGCACATCCAACCGGTGCGGTACCCCCGAGGTTCCGACTTGATCGGCCTGCTTGCCAAACCACTGACCGACGGCGGTCCCGGGATTCCTCGAGGACTGCGTTTCATCGTCAACTGCGTCACCAAACCAGGCGACTTCCTGGGTTCGCTGCTTCCTTTTGGGTGGGCGCGCCGCTCGATCATGCTGCTGGTGATGCAGGTCGCGGAGAATCAGCTGGAGCTCGTCCGGAGACGCAGGTGGTTCTGGCCGTTCACCCTGACACTTGATTCCAGAAACCCGCTACCGAGAGGAGAGCGAAACCCTACCTACCTGCCGGTCGCCAACGATATGGCCCGCCGGGTCGCCAAAAAGATCGGTGGTTGGCCCGTCAGCTCGATCAACGAGGCGTTGCTCGACATCCCATCGACCGCGCACATCCTCGGCGGCGCGGTCATCGGAAGCGATCCCGAAAGCGCGGTCTGCGATGACCGGCATCGAGTGTTCGGCCACGCCAACCTCTACGTCGTCGACGGTTCGGCGGTCCCGGTCAACCTAGGCGTCAATCCAGCCCTCACCATCACCGCGCTGGCCGAGCGCGCCATGAGCCAGGTGCCGGCGAAGGTCTCTGGAGACCTCGTCGGATCAGCCGCGATAGGCTGAAGGCGCTCCCGGCGGCAGGTAAGGCGTCGGGTCGACAGGCTTCTGCGCCACACGCAGCTCGAAGTGCACATGCGGCCCCGTTGAGTTGCCGGTCGACCCCTCGAGGCCTACCGCGGTCCCCTGGGTCACGCGCTGTCCGGACTTGACCAGCGTGGTCGAGAGGTGTCCGTAGAGCGTGTCGAAGCCGCCCGAGTGAGCGATGACCACGTAGTTCCCGTACCCGCTGCTCGAGCTTCCGACCAGGGCCACGATGCCGTCGTCGGCCGCGTACACGGGCGAGCCAAAGGGCTCCACCAGGTCGATGCCGGTATGGAAGTGGGCGTAGTGGCCGTAGGCGGGTTCGAACCAGAACGTGCTGGGGCCGAACGGCTGCGAGATCTGCGCTTGCGGCTCAGGCCAGATGAAGCGGTACTTGGTGGAGTGGCCGGCGCTGGTTGGAACCTGGCCGACGTTGTTCGTCTGCAGCCAGAACTGCAGCTGCGCCCACACCGACTGCATCGCCGCCGCGATGATCGCGTCCTGCTGCTGCTGGAGCATGTCCGTCACGGCCTGTGCCAGCTGCGCCGACTGCCGGCTCAGCCGTGCGAGCTCGGAGCGGGTTTGCGCGATCTTCTGCTGCAGCTGCGCCATCGATTTCTCCTGCTGCGCCTGCAGGGCTCTCAGCTGCGACAGCTGCGAATCGAGCTCATTGCGTTGCGTGATCTGCTCATCCCTTGCCGCCTGCTCGGCCTCGCGCTCTTGTTCTAGCTGCGCGAGATCGGCGGCGAGCGAGGACTTGAGATCGGCGGCCCGCGAGCCGGCCACATTCAGGTCGGCGACGCGCGTGAAGAGATCGCTCAGACTCTGCGACTGGGCGAGCACGAGCAAGACGGATCCTGGTGACTCGTAGACGCTTCGCGCGAGCTGGCGGATCTGGGCGCGCTCGGTTTCGATGCGGCGCGCGAGGATCGTCTCTCGCAGCTGCGCTGCCGCGATCTGGTCATCCAGCGCGCCGATCTTCGCCTCGATGTCGCTGATCTTGCCTTGCACCTGCTGCTGCTGGGCCGAGTTGGTCTGCAGCGACAGGCGCAGCTGCTGCTGCGCAGCCAGCGCATCAGCGAGGTTGCTCCCCAGCTGGGCGCGAATCTGCTGGATGAGCGCCAGTTGCTGCTGCGGGTTGGCCGGCGTGCCGTCAGCGGTCGCGCCGCCAGGAGCCGCGCCGAGGACGAGCAAGGAGAGAGCGATGGCGACGACCACGCGCCTCACGACTCCATGTGCCTCCGCACGCTCAACAAGGACGAGCCTGAGCCGAGGCCGAGGCCGGTGCCGATGACGATGGCAGCCGCAATCGCGGCCACGGTCGTGGTGACCCCGGGCGCGAACTGCGTGAAGGACTGCGATCCCGCGGCGATACCCGACATCGCCAAACCGAACGTGACCCCGCCGGCGACCAGGCCGGCCAGGGTGCCGGTGATCGCGCCCTCGACGACGAAGGGACCGCGCACCATCCAGCGCGGCGCCCCGACCAGCTGCATGATCGTGATTTCATCGCGCCGGGATAGGATCGCGGCCTTGATGCTGTTCATGGTCACGGTCACGGCGACGAATCCGAGCAGCCCCACAAACGCAAGGCCGGCGATCGCGATTCCGAACAGAACGGCCTGGATGCGTTCATAAGCGCCGCGGTCGTACGAGGTCGGGTTCAGTGGATCGACGACGCTCTCGTTGCGGACGACGGCGTCGATCGCTCCCATATCGTTGAGGCTCTTGACCTGAACGTCAAGGCTCGCCGGGAAGGGATTGCTCTCGCTGGCGTTCGCCAGCTCGGGCAGGCCGGGGATCGTGTGCGCCCTCGCGAGCGCGTCGGCCTTCGAAACGTAAGTGACCCTCGCGATCCGCGGGTCGCTCGACAGGCGGTTCCACAGCGCGACGACGTCAGGGTCGGCGGCATCGTCACGCAGATAGACGTGCAGTAGCGAAGCCTCGCGTGCCTGGACCACCTCCAGGTTGTGCAGGGCGAAACCTGTGAGGCCGACAAGGCCCGACATGAGGAGCAGCAGGGTCATCGAACCCAGTGCCGGCGCCGTGCTCCCGATGTTGCGCCCCCAGTTGCGGGCGGCCGAACCGAACACCAGGCGGACAAGATTGGCCGCGACCGTCTGGATCAACCTGCGTCGCGGGAACCGGCCCGTTACGACGACGCCAGCCACGCCATCCTCCCCGTCTGCCCAGCCGGCTGGTCGCGCACCAACCTGCCGTCCACGAGCGTCACCACGCGCCGTTTCAGGCGGGTCACGATCTCGACGTTGTGGGTGGCCACCAGCACGGCCGTGCCCGAGGCCGCGATGTCCTCGAAGAGGTCCATGATCTCCCACGCCGTTTCCTGGTCGAGGTTGCCGGTCGGCTCGTCCGCGATCAGAAGCGGCGGCTGGGCGACCACCGCGCGCGCGATCGCCACCCTCTGCTGCTGGCCACCCGACAGCTGGTCGGGAAAAGCGCCGCCTCGGTCACCGAGGCCGACCGCTTCGAGGGCGTCGAGGGAGCGGTCCCGCGCCTCTGCGTCCGAGATCCGGAGGTCGCCTACCTGGAGTCCAAAGGCGACGTTCTCGATCGCGTTCAGCCGGGGCAGGAGCTTGTAGTCCTGGAACACCACGCCGACCCTGCGCCGCAGGTCGGCGACGTGGGACGCCTTCAGCCGATGCGCGGCGATGCCGGCCACCCAGACCTCGCCGGCGGTGGGGCGGATCTCGCGGTTGATCAGCTTCAGAAGGGTCGTCTTGCCGGCGCCGCTGGGGCCAACCAGGAGGGTCAGCTCGCCCGGATGTAGAGCCAGCTCGATGCCGTCAACGGCATGGCGCTGTCCATAGGCTCGGCTCACCCCAATGAGCTCGACGATCGGCGGGCGCTCGGCTACGTGTGGGCGCACTTGTCCGCAGAGGGCTAACGGCGAACTCGCGGAAAACCGGCGCGCAAGTCATGAGGACGCGCGCGACCCCCCCAACGGACAGTCCGGACAAACCGAGCCGGAGCCCGAAGCAAGCCTCGGACAGTCCGGACGATCCGGGGTCCCGGGGGACCTGAGCTGTAGGTAGGCTCAGGGTGGCCGATGACTGCAAACCCCCGCGAAGGCTCCCTGCTCGGTCTTGACATCGGAACCTCTGGCGCCCGCGCAATCGCCATCGACCTCGCAGGCAACGTCCTCGTCGCCGCCACCGAGGAGTATCCGCTGGCCACGCCGCGGCCTGGCTGGACGGAGCAGGAGCCTGAGGATTGGTGGGCCGCAAGCCAGGCCGTCCTGCGAAGGGTTGTCTCAGAGTGCGGGCAGCCGCCGCTGGCGCTCGGCCTCACCGGCCAGATGCATGGGGCCGTCTTCCTCGATGAGAGCGATCACGTCATACGTCCGGCCCTGCTCTGGAACGACCAACGGACGCATAGGCAATGCCAAGAAATCACTGACAAGGTCGGCATGCAGCGGTTGGTCGAGATCACGGGGAACCCGGCGCTGACAGGCTTTCAGGCTCCGAAAATCCTGTGGCTCCGGGACGAAGAGCCTGCCGCGTTCTCGCGTCTTCATCGGGTCTTGCTTCCGAAGGACTACGTGCGGTTGCGGCTCACCGGCGAGCACGCCACCGACGTGTCTGACGCGTCCGGCACGCTGCTCCTCGACCTGCGCCGTCGTCAGTGGTCGGAGGAGGTCCTGGATGCGCTGGAGATTCCGCGCGATTGGTTGCCTGTGATGCACGAAGGGCCTGACGTCACGGGCGCGGTTACGGCGTCAGCCGCAAAGTTGACCGGGCTGCCGCCAGGGCTGGCCGTGGCAGCGGGCGGTGGCGACAACGCGGCGGCGGCGGTCGGCAATGGCATCGTCCGGCCCGGCGTCGTGAGCTCGTCAGTCGGCACGAGCGGTGTCGTCTTCGCCCACAGCGACGAGCCGATGGTCGATCCGCGCGGCCGCCTGCATTCGTTCTGCCACGCGGTTCCGGGTGCGTATCACGTCATGGGAGTGACGCTTGCGGCCGGGGCAGCTTTGCGCTGGTGGCGCGATATCGTATCGCCGGGTAGCGACTTTGAGGCCATGGCCTCTCTTGCCGCCCATGCGCCGGCCGGCTCAGGCGGCCTGCTCTTCCTTCCTTATCTATCCGGGGAGCGGACGCCCGTCCTCGACCCATCCGCCAGGGGCGCGTTCGTGGGCTTGAACATGACGCACACCCTCGCCCACCTCACGCGCGCGGTGATGGAGGGCGTCGTCCACAGCCTGAAGCAGTGCGTGGACCTGATCGCGGGCCTGCCTCTGCCGGTCACCGAGATACGCGCCACAGGGGGAGGCGCGCGCAGCGCGATTTGGCGTCAGCTCCAGTCCGATATGTTCGGCATGCCGGTCTTCCGGAACACCGTCGACGAGGGACCCGCCTTCGGGGCAGCTTTGTTGGCAGGAGTTGCCTGCCGCGCTTACGCATCAGTCTCCGACGCCACCGCCCTCGTCCAGTTGAGGGCCGACGTCACGCGCCCCGATACGGACGTATCGGGTCTGTACCAGCAGCAACACGAGGTCTACGCGAGCCTTTACGAATCGACGGCCGGGGCGATGCACCGGCTCTCTGCGCTCGACTAGCTCGAGCGCGGTTTCATTCGTCGCAACGCCAGCCTCGCCGCATCCCCCTAAGGTTCCGAAGAGGGACAGGTTAGGACTGGGTCACGCCGATCGCACCGGCGGGTTGTCGTGGTGGGTTCCGACGCGCTTGCGATTCGATCGGCGATCACACGGGCGTGAAGGCCGAGCTCACGCAGGTTTCCGCTCAACGGATTCGTGTAACCGGCGAGAGCAACACCATCAGGCCCATCAGGTTGTGTGTCGGGAGGAGTCCGGCGATCTTCAAGGAGGGCCCGGGGGCCGCCCTAGCGTCGTGCAGCGCCCACACATATTGAGGACGCGCGCGAGAAGGCTCTGGGCGGAGGGCTAGTTGAGCCGGCCGGTGTCCGGTGCGGATGTCTTGAGCACGATCCCGCGGAGCCACTCGATGAGCTCGGCGCCCGCCACCGAATTGCGTTGAAAGATCCCTGCGACGTGGCCGTTCAGCGACAGCTTGTCGTCGTCAGTGAGCGACTTGGCGGTGAGGATCATGATCGGGATGGTTCGGGTCCGCTCTTCCGACCGGAGTCTCTCCACCACCTCGAAGCCGTTGACGCCTGGCATCATCAGGTCGAGAAGGATCAAGCTCGGGAGCTCCGAGGTCGCCATCTCAATCCCCTCCTGGCCACCATTCGCACGCAGCACGCGGAAACCTGCGGGCTCGAGCATGGCCTGGACGAGATCCAGGTTGAGCTTCTCGTCGTCGATGACCAGCACACGCACCTCCGAGCTTCTCGCCTTCGAGGTGAAGGTGTACTGCTCGAGGCGCGAGAGGAGCGCCTTTCCGTCCACCGGCTTGACGAAGTAGTCGATGGCGCCGAGCGCCCGGCCAAGCGCGGGATTGTCGACCACCGATACCACCACGACGGGAATGTTGCGCGTGCCCTCGTCCTCTTTGAGTCGGGTGAGGACATCCCAGCCATCGATCTCGGGGAGGAGTATGTCGAGCGTGACAGCGACTGGCTTGAGCGCTCTTGCCATCTTCAACGCGTCGGTGCCGCTGCGGGCGATTGCCATTCGGAATCCACCGACCGCGAGGTGGCGGCCAAGTATCTCGGCGGCCTCTGGGTTGTCGTCGACGACGAGGACGAGGGGCCGCGAGAGGTCAACTCCCGCGTCTTGCGCGTGCTCGGCCGGGTGCGCTGGCAGGCGGATGGTGAAGGTGCTTCCCTTGCCGAGCTCGCTGGCGACCGTGACGTCGCCACCGTGTAGCTGGGCAAACCGCTTGGTCAGGGCGAGGCCGAGGCCTGTGCCTTCCTGTCGCCGCCCCCCGCCCTGGTCCAGCTGTTGGAACTCGCCAAACAGTCGCTCCAGGTCCGCCTTCGCGATTCCGATACCCGTGTCACTCACCGCGATCTCGACCCAAGCATCGACCGGGCGGCCGCGAATGGTCACAGCACCGCTCGCGGTGAACTTGATCGCGTTGGACACAAGGTTGAGCAGCATCTGCTTCAACTTCACAGGGTCGGCGATGAGGTCGGTACCCGGTTCCAGCCGGCTGTCGAGGACAAGGCCCTTGGTGCGCGCCAGCGGATCGGCGGTCGCGACAACGTCGCGGATGATGTCGGCTAGCACAACGGGCTGGCGGTGCAGGTCCATCTGCCCGGCTTCGACCTTGGAGAGGTCGAGGATGTCGTTGATCAGCTGGAGCAGATGCTTGCCGCTCCCATGGATCTGCTCCAGAAAACGACGACGAGTGGCGGTGTCAAAACGCCCGGGCGCCTCATCGCTCAGCAGCTCAGAGAAACCGATGATCGCGTTGAGCGGAGTCCTGAGCTCGTGGCTCATGCTGGCCAGGAACCGGCTCTTGGCATGGTTGGCCCGCTCTGCTTCGGCCTGCGCATCGCTCAGCTGCCTGGTGCGCTCGGCGACCATTGCCTCGAGCTCGCTGGCGAGCAGTCTCTGGCTGCGCAAGAGCTGGGCGGTGGCGATCGCCCGTGCCGCCCGTGCCGCGAGGCTTCCCAGCAGCTCCAGGTCCGCCTCGCCGAATGGAGGGGCACCCTCCATGCGGTTGAGATTCAGACCGCCGACAACGACGTCCTGGGCGAGCATCGGGATCAGGACCGACTCGCGCATCCGCCACCTCTCGATGTGACGTTTCTGGTGCGGCGCAAGGTTGGGCGGAAGGTGGTCCGGATCGATGGATATCACAAGCGACCGTCGCTCCTGGATGACGGTTTTCCACGGCCCGGCGGAATCGAGCGCGATCGAGGCACCGACAAAATGCCGGGCGTCTTCCATGACCCTGGGGTCGGGATGATAGGCGGCTACCGGCTCAATGGTCTTGCCGTCCGGAGACAGGAGCACCACGGCGCAGAAGTCGCCCGTGGTACGGGAAATTTGCTCCGCGACGATGCCCAGCAGGGCTTCGATGTCGGGGACCGCGTCGATGAAGGCGTCGGTTGCCTCGGTGACGGCCGCCAGTCGCGCCTGCGAACCACCCGGGGCTGAGCTTGGGCGCGTGTCCTCTGACATGAGCACAGTATTGTCGAGTTAAACGGCGGAAATCGATTAGTTAATGCTTTGGGCGGCTCGGTGCCGCTAGGCCAGCCACAACAACATCCCGCCGATTGCGGCCGGGGCGGCTTGCACGATCAGGATCAACCTGGTCGTCTGCGCCAAACTGGCGGTGGTGGCAAGGCCCCGAGTCGCCGTGCTGACGCGTGAGTATCCGCCCGAGGTCTACGGAGGTGCGGGAACGCACGTCGAGTACCTCGTCCGTGAGGTTCGCATGCTGACCGACGTCTCGGTCCATTGTTGGGGCCCGAAGCGAGACGAACTGGACGTCGTCAGCCATCAACCGTGGGCCGACCTCGCGGAACCAAAGCCGGAGTCAGCCGCGCTGCAGGCGATGTCGATCAACCTCGCCATGGCCGCTGGGGTCAAAGACGCAGGCATCGTGCACAGCCATACGTGGTACGCAAACTTCGGCGGCCACCTGGCCAAGCTCATGTGGTCGATTCCGCACGTGCTGACCGTGCACAGCCTCGAGCCGCTCAGGCCCTGGAAGGCAGAGCAGCTCGGGGGTGGCTACGCCTTGTCGATGTTCTGCGAGCGAACCGCCATCGAAGCGGTCGACGGCGTGATCGCGGTGTCGGGCGCGGTGCGCCAGGACGTGATCGAGTGCTATCCCAAAGTCGATCCGAAGCGCATCCACGTCATTCACAACGGGATCGATCCTCAGATCTACAGGCCGGAACCGTCGCCGGAGACGCTCGAGCGCTACGGCATTGACCCAAGTCGGCCGTACGCGTTCTTCAACGGCCGGATCACGAGACAGAAAGGGTTGCCGCTGCTTTTGGCCGCGGCACTCGACCTCGATCCGCAACATCAGCTGGTCATAGCCGCGAGCTCACCCGACACCGCCGAGATCGGAGCCGAGGTGGACGCCCTGGCGGAACGGGTTCGCACCGAGCGGGGGAACCTGGTCTGGATCAATCGCTTCCTGCCTCGCGAGGATCTGATCCGCATCCATTCGGGCGCCACGGTCTTCGTGTGCCCGTCGATCTACGAGCCGTTCGGTCTGGTGATCCTCGAAGCGATGGCCTGCGAGACGGCGGTGGTTGCGTCGCGCGTAGGCGGAATTCCGGAAATCGTCGTCGAGGGCGAGACGGGTCACCTGGTCGATTACGAGGCACACAATCCGACGGCATTCACCACCACGCTGGCCGCCCGGATCCAGGAATTGTTGAGCGATCCGGACGAGGCTGCGAAGATGGGGAAAGCTGGACGACAACGCGTGTTGGAGCGCTTCGGGTGGCCCGCGATCGCATCGCGGACCGTCGAGCTGTACACCAGCCTGCTGTAGCCGTGATTACCGGCCAGCGTTACGGCTGAGGCGTGAAGATAAGTGATGGCTGACCTTCGCTTGGGAGCAAAGCGCCCAGCCACATCCCGGATCCTCCGACGAGGAATACCCGTCCGTCATTGAGCGGGACCGCGATCGCCTGATACCTCGCCACGGGAAGCGAGGCGGCCAGCGACCAGCTACGTGCCACGGGATCGTAGATCTCGGCTCGTGTCACGGGGTCGGCGCTGGTGTGCATTCCAACCGCGTCGGATCCGCCCGCGAGGAGCACCCGTCCGTCCCCAAGCAGCGCGGCGGAGTGGTAGTACAGGCCCACCGGCATGCTCTGCCCTGGTCTGACCTGCCCGGTGGTGCGTTCCCAAAGCATCGTCTGAGAGTTGACCGCGAATATCGGCGCGCCTTCTGGCGTCGTGCCGGTCAGCATTGTGCCTCCGGCGACAAGTACGTCGCCTGACGCGAGTCCGGTGGCCGAGAACTGCGACCACGCGCTGGGGAACGAACCGGCATCGGTCCAGCCTCCCGAGGCAGGGTCGTAAACCATCGCCTTCCGAGAGCCGACCACAAGCACTCGACCGCCCGGAATCGCGGTGACGGTTTGCATATCGGCCCCACTCTCAGCCAGGCCGAGCGGAACATTGGAAGTGGTTGTCCAGTGGTCTGTGGTCACGTTGTAGAGCAATGCGTGCCTGTCCAACTGCTGCAAGGCTGTCACCCAGATCCTGCCGTCCGGGAGGAGTTCGAGACGCGACTGGCCGATCTTGCCTGGCGAAGTCACCAGCGTCGCGGTGCCAGTCTTCAGGTCGATTACCTCAGTCTTGGCCGCGATGGCGCGCTGCGGGTCGACGGTGAGAAGGAAAACCTTGCCGTTGCCAAGAGGGGCGGCTAGGAATTCCGGTGGGCTTGGTGAGCCGATCGTGCAGGTGTTGCACGGTGGAACCTTGCGGCTGAACGGCGTACTCCAAGCATCGGATTTGGGGTCGTAGACCTGGAAGTCTGCGTTGCCGTACTTGGGCACAAGCAACACGCGGCCATCAGACAGGAGCTGCGCCGAGCCGGTATAGGAGTCGATGGGGATTGGTTTGGTGGCGGCCAGCTGCCAGCGTCCGGGCCCCGCGGGCGACCGGGGCGCGGCGGGCATTCCCTTCGCCGACGGGTCGTACAGCTCAGAGCTCGCCAACGCATCCCGCGACCCGCTGCCGCCGGCCACCAGGACATGCCCGTTCGGGAGTGAGATTGCGAGGTGGTTGCTGCGCGCGGTGGCCAGGGCGCCGGTGGCGGACCAGGAGTTGGTCGTGGGATCGAACAACTCAGATGAGGCGAGCCGGCCGGCCTGGTCGGCGCCGCCGGAGACAAGCACTCTGCCGTCGGTGAGGACCCCTGCCGCGTGCGAGGTGCGAGCGCTTGCCAGGTCGGGGCCCTGCGACCACTCGTTCTTGGCGGGGTCGTAGAGAACTGTGGAACGGAGGATGGTCGATCCGTCCGCACCGAGACCACCCGCGAGAAGCGCGCGGCCATCGGCCAGGGCGGTGAGAGTGAACTGTGCTCTAGGAGTGCCGATGGTGCCGGCGCCGAGCCATCGTGCGGTCGCCGGGTCGAACAACTCAGCGCTGCTGAGCAGCCGATCGGGGTTCTCCTGGTCAGCCCCACCGACGACTAGGACCCCACCACCCTTGAGCAGCACGGCGGACTGACGGAACCGGCCATGCGTGAGCGTCGGGCCGGTCGTCCAGGTCGAGGAGGTCGGATTGAAGAACTGGCTGCTGGCCAGGGGCCGAATCTGGGCATCGTAGCCACCCGCAATCAGGACGCGACCGTCGGGGAGCGGCGTTGCCGTCGCGTAGGCGCGAGCGACACTCATGTTTGGTGCCTTGGTCCAGGTGCCGGTGCTCGGGTTGTATGTCATCGCGGTGGCGAGAGGACCTGGCGGGCAGCAGTCGCCCCGAAAATCGGGCCTACCGCCGGCCAGCAGTGAACGGCCGCCCGGCAGCGGCGCGGCCACTGCTCCGATGCGGTCGTTCGGCAGCTTTGGCCCCACCGACCACCCGCCGGCGGGGTCGTAGATGTCGACGTTGCCGACTCCGCGGCCATCGCTTGAGGTCCCCGTCACGAGTACGCGCCCACCCTGCAGCAGCACGCCAACCATCTGCCCCCAACGCGTGGTGCTGAGGTCGCCGCCGGCGTTCCATCCTCCCGGCAAGGTCGCGGGCGGGGCCGACGGAGATCCGGAGACTGCTGGTGAGGAAGAAGACCTGCCGGCCTGCGGCGCGGGGGAACAGGCTGCCGAGGCGCTGAGGACGGCGCAGCAAGTGCCCAGAACCAACCATGCGCGAGGCGCGGGACGCATATGCCTGTAACGCTCGACTTGGTTTCGAAGCTGCGGTCTGCAGAACGATGCGTTGACATACTTACGCCAAGTGGAGCAGCGGATCAGCCTTGTGACGCTTGGCGTGACAGACCTCGCGCGCGCCCGCGCCTTCTACGAAGCGATGGGGTGGCACGACGCACATCAGCCTGATGACGAGGTCGCCTTCTTTCAAGCCGGCGGAATGATCCTTGGCCTCTGGACCGCGCTGGGCGGACACGCAGCGCCTGGCATCGAGCTTGCCCATAACGTCCGCTCGCCGAGCGAGGTCGACGCTGTGCTCGCCGAAGCGGTGCACGCCGGGGGCACCATCGCTCGTCCGGCGGCTCACGCCGAGTGGGGTGGCTACACGGGCGCGTTCGCGGATCCGGACGGTCACGTTTGGGAAGTCGCTCACAATCCGGACTGGGAATTGGCTGCCGACGGGACCGTTCACCTCTCCTAGCCGCGACTTACCGAGCTCAAGAGTCGGGGCAACTTCAGCCCAGGAAGACTCCAGACAGGACAGCGTTGAGTCCCGCGGTGCGAGTCACCGTCACCGTCACCGTGCGGCCTGCGGTGACATTGATGGGGACGTTGACCCAGGCGCCCTGTGAGAAATCGGTGGTGAGGTTGGCGGTCTGCGGACCGGAGCCGTCATCGACGGTGATGGTCTCCCGCCGACCCAGGCCATCTCCGTCGAGGGCATAGAGATGGATGGTGCCGGTGTACGCGGTCGAGAAAGTGAGGTGGATGCGGACCTGGTTGGCATCGTAGATGGTGGCGGCCTGGCGGGTCGAGGTGTCCGGGCTCTGCAAGGCCTGAACCCCCGTGACATTGTTCCAGACATAGCGACTGCCCTGATCGACGACCAGGCTGCATTTGGGCATCGAAACCAGATCGCCGCCATTCCAGCCCAGCAGGGCGTAGCCGTCGGCGCCGTAGACGCCCACCCAGCTGCCCTGGGGCGATTGGCTGTAAGAGAGGCCGGCCGAGGTCGTGGCGGAAGCCACGTTGGAGGGGGCAGAGATGCCCGTTCCGTTGCTGGCCAGCACCCGATAGAAGTAAGTAGTCGAAGGGATGAGCCCGGAGTCGGTGAAGGTGGTGGTGCCGCTGGTGCCGACCTGGGTCCAGCCGGTGCTGCCGTCGGGTGA
The DNA here is from genome assembly GCA_005882115.1 of Chloroflexota bacterium. Classification (GTDB taxonomy): domain Bacteria; phylum Chloroflexota; class Dormibacteria; order Dormibacterales; family Dormibacteraceae; genus 40CM-4-65-16. The sequence continues at coordinate 73 of VBEG01000033.1, read as the reverse complement.
ACGCTGGATCTTGTAGGAGGTGGCTCCGCTGGAGGCCGTCCAGCTGAGGCCGATCTGAGATGCGTTGACCGCG
>VBEG01000062.1 GCA_005882115.1 Chloroflexota bacterium | reverse complement strand
CTTGCTTGCGGCAATCGACGAGCGGACGCCCAGCGTCACGACCGCTCCCTCCGCGCCATCGCCCACGCGCGTCCTCGACCTGATGGCGGCGCTGGAAGCGAGCGTAAAGGCGGCGAAAGCGGCGCGCGGGGATCAGGATCGACCGGCGAAGGCCTTGCGCCGACGTTCTCGCGGCGCGTAAGCGCTTCGTTGACGGAACGGCTCGCGGAGCTGCACGTCCACCTGGAAGGCACGGTCAGCCACGCGACCGCCTCCGAGCTGGCCGCGGCGCACGGACTGGCCCCGCCACCGCCCTATGAGTATTCCGACCTGTCGGGATTCATGGCGATCTATCGCGACGTGTGCCGATGCATGACCACCGCCGACGACTTCGAGCGCGTGATCGTCGAGCATGCACGGGCGATGGCGACGCAGCACATCGCGTACGCGGAGCTCAGCATCAACCCGAGCCTGCATCCCGGTGAAGGGTGGGTCGACGGCATGGTTCGGGCACGTCGTCGGGTCGTGGACGAGTTCGGGGTGGAGATCGCCTGGCTTGTCGAGCTGGTCCGAGGCGAGAGCATGGAGGACAACGAGCGGGCGCTCGAGATCGCGCTGGCGACCGAAGGCGTCGTCGGCCTGGGACTCGTCGGCGATGAGTCGATCCCCTCCTCCCCACTCCTGCCACTCGTGCAGCGAGCAAGAGCGCGAGGCCTGCGATTCATGCCGCACGCGGGTCAGGTCGGCGACGCATCGGTGGTTCGCGAAGCGGTGGAGGTGCTGCGGGCGGACCGCATCGCGCATGGCGTTTCCGCGGTCGACGACGCATCTCTGCTCAACGTTCTTGCCACCCGCGACATCTGCCTGTGCGTCTGCCCGTCGAGCAACGCGCGCATCGGTAGGCAACCCGACTTCCGCATGCTTGCCGCATCGGGTGTGGCGCTGACGGTCAACAGCGACGACCCCGCCATGGTCGGGACCACCCTCACTCACGAGCTAGATCTGGCCGAGGCGGATCACGGGCTTCGGCGAGATGACATGATCTCGGCCGCCTGGAGATACAGCTTTAAGTAAGCTCGCGATCGCCAGCTAGAACCTCGTAGAACCTCGCATTTGCTACATTGTGCCGGTGGCACAGTTCCTGCGAATCCGCGAAGCGGCTGAGCTCTTGCGGGTCAGTCCCGACACGGTCAGGCGTCTGGTCGACACAGGCCAGATCAAGACAACGCGGTCGGCCGGCGGCCGGAGGCAGATCGACGGAGCCGCGCTGGCGGGCTATATGGCGGCCCAGCCCAGGCCCGATCCGCCGGTCGTGGTCGGCCAGTCGGCGCGCAATCGATTCCCGGGCATCGTGACCCGGGTCATCAAGGACACCGTGGTTGCGCAGGTCGAGATGCAGGCCGGCCCACACCGGATCGTGTCTCTGATGACGCGGGAGTCTGCCGACGAGCTGATGCTCAAGCCAGGGATGCGCGCGATCGCCTCGGTCAAGTCGACCAACGTCGTGATCGAGCTCGCGCGCGGCTGACACAGAGATGAGGCGCGAGCGCGCGCCGATCTGGATCGCGATCCTGGCGGCCATCGGCGCCGCCTTCTTCGTGGTGCCCCTGATCGGCCTTGTGGTCAAGACCCCATGGGGCGACGCGCTGCAATCGCTCACCTCGACCGACACGTTGGAGGCCCTGAAACTCTCCCTGATCGCCTCGCTCTCCGCGACCGCTGTCTCGCTCGTCCTCGGCGTGCCACTCGCGTGGATCTACGCGCGGATCGACTTCCCGGGCCGAACCGTCCTGCGGGCGCTGACCACGCTGCCGATGGTGCTGCCGCCGGTCGTGGGCGGGATCGCCCTCTTTCTCGCGTTCGGGCGGCGCGGCCTCGTGGGTTCGTTGCTCGATACAACCTTTGGGATCACCCTTCCGTTCACGACCGCGGGCGTCGTGTTCGCGGAGACGTTCGTCGCCATGCCCTTCCTAGTGCTGACGGTGGAGGCGGGCCTGCGCTCGATGGATCGGCGCTACGAGGACGCGGCGCGCACGCTCGGCGCCCGCCGGTGGACTGTTTTCACCCGAGTCACGCTGCCGCTGATCGCGCCGTCGCTGCTCGCGGGCGCGGTCCTCTGCTGGGCACGAGCGCTGGGCGAGTTCGGCGCGACGATCACCTTCGCCGGCAACTTTCCCGGTGTCACGCAGACGATGCCGCTTGCCGTTTACCTCCTCCTTGAGAGCAATCATCCCGAGGGCTCGTTCATCCTGAGCCTTCTCCTGCTCCTGGTTTCCCTTGCTGTCCTCGTCGGACTCAGACACCGCTGGCTGGGCTCGGCGTGAGCCTCGACGTGGAGGTGCGCACCGCGCTCGGCGCGCTGCGCCTGGACATGAAGGTTCAGATCGAGGAGGGCGAGGTGGTCGCGCTGTTGGGCCCCAACGGGGCCGGCAAGACGACTCTGCTCCGCACCATAGCGGGACTCGTGCCGATTCAGTCGGGCCATGTCGAGCTCGATGGAGAGATACTCGAAGAGCCGGCGACCGGACGTTACGTCCCCACCGAGCAGCGATCCATCGGTTTTGTGTTCCAGGACTACCTCCTCTTCCCCCACCTCAGCGTCCTCGACAACGTGGCGTTTGGGCTGCGCGCGCGGGGCGCCGGCCGCGCGGAGGCTGGACGGCGCGCGATGGAGTGGATCGATCGTGTCGGGCTCGAGAACCGGGCCGGCTCCAAACCTGCCGAGCTGTCGGGCGGAGAACGCCAGCGCGTCGCGCTCGCCCGCGCTCTGGCGCCCGACCCGCGCGTGTTGCTGCTCGACGAGCCGCTGGCCGCCCTCGACGCAACGACCCGTGTCGCCGTGCGTCGCGACCTCAAGATGCATCTGGCGTCGTTCAGCGGTGTCCGCCTGCTGGTCACGCACGATCCGCTGGAAGCGGCCACGGTCGCCGACCGGCTGATTGTTATGGAGGAGGGAAAGCACGTGCAGACCGGGACTCCGGTCGAGGTAACCGAGCACCCGCGCTCGCGCTACGTTGCCGACCTGGTGGGAGTCAATCTCTATCGCGGGCAGGCGGACCACGGCTCTGTGCTGATGCCGGGCGGCCAGGTACTGGCGGCGGCCGGCGCAGAAGCCGGCGAGGTCTTTGCCGTCATCCATCCGCGAGCTGTCTCCGTGCATCGAGCGAAGCCCGAAGGCAGCCCGCGCAACGTCTGGCATGGCCGCGCTCACGGCGTCGAGCTGTATGGGGACCGCGCTCGGGTCATGATCGAGGGCGAGGCCCCGATAGTCGCCGAGGTGACGCCGGCGGCGCTCGCCGAGCTCAAGCTCGCCGACGGCGGCGACGTGTGGCTTTCCTTCAAAGCCACCGATGTCTCCGTGTACCCAGCGTGAGGGCGTAGGCTGACCGCGTGGGGAACTGTCGCGGATCCGCCGCCACGTAAGTGGCGCAGAACCCGCCTCCGCCCGCCTCCAAACCGCCCCAGAAGAAACCGGACGCGCTTGCCCCGATGCGCACGCCGCGCTTCTGGATCACGCTCGCGATCCTGTTCGTCGCCAACATCCTGATCAGCAACGTACTTTTCTCGGCCGGCCAGCCGCCGACGGTGACGATCTCCTACAACTCATTCCTTGACCAGGTCAACGCGGGCAACGTGGCCAGCATCACGAGCACCGGAGAGTCCATCACCGGGGTCGCGAAGCAACCGGTGAAGGACTCGAGCGGTACCAGCTCAACCAAATTCCAGACACAGCGCCCCAGCTTCGCAAACGACGATCTGCAGGCGATGCTGCAGCAGCACAACGTGGTCATCAACGCCAAGGACCCGAACGCGTCCACACCGCTCTGGGAAACGCTCCTGTTCAGCTTCGGTCCGACAATCCTGCTGGTCCTCGGATTCCTTTATCTGTCACGGCGGGCGGCGTCCGCCGGCGCGGGCGGAATTCTCGGCTCTTTCGGTCAGAGCCGAGCGCGTCTGTACGACGCCGAACGACCGTCGGTCAGCTTCGCAGACGTCGCGGGCATCGACGAGGTCAAGGCGGACCTGCAGGAGGTCGTGGACTTCCTCCGTGAGCCGCAGAAGTACCAGCGTCTCGGTGGCACGATGCCCAAAGGCGTGCTCCTGATCGGAGCTCCCGGCACGGGCAAGACGTTGCTCGCGCGCGCGGTTGCGGGTGAGGCGAAGGTCCCGTTCTTCAGCATCGCGGCGTCGGAGTTCGTGGAAGCGATCGTCGGGGTGGGCGCTTCGCGAGTGCGCGACCTGTTCACCAAAGCCCGCGCGGCAGCGCCCGCGATCATCTTCATCGACGAGCTCGACGCGATCGGCCGGAGCAGGTCGGCGGGAGTGCGGCTGGGTGGGAATGACGAGCAGGAGCAGACGCTCAACCAGATCCTGACCGAGATGGACGGCTTCGACTCGCGCGAGGGCGTGATCGTTCTCGCCGCGACCAACAGGGCCGACGTCCTAGATCCGGCGCTCTTGCGGCCCGGTCGCTTCGACCGGCGGATCACGGTGCAGGCGCCGGATCGACCGGGACGTGCCGCCATCCTGCGAATCCATACGCGCAACGTGCCGCTGGCGGCGGACGTCGACCTGGATCAGATCGCACAGCAGACTCCGGGCATGGTTGGGGCCGACCTCAAGAACCTGGTCAACGAGGCGGCGCTCGGCGCCGCCAGGAAAGGCGAGACTGCGGTGACGCTCGCCGATTTCACGGACGCCATCGAACGGATCCTCCTTGGGACGCAACGCAAGATCATCCTCACCCCAGCCGACCGCGAGCGGATCGCGTACCACGAATCTGGGCACGCCCTGCTCGGGCTCATCGTGCCCGGTGCGGACCCGGTGAAGAAGGTCACGATCGTGCCGCGCGGCCAGGCGTTGGGGGTGACGCTGCAAAGCCCGGTCGACGACAGGTTCAACTACGGCGAGGATTACCTGCGCGCGCGCATGGTGGGGGCGCTCGGAGGACGGGCCGCCGAAAAGCTCGTTTACGGTGTGGTCACAACGGGCGCCGAGAACGATCTGATGCAGGTGACCCGAATTGCGCAGCAGATGGTCGTTCGCTGGGGCATGAGCCCGAAGGTGGGCCCGCTCAACTACGCAGAACCCGATGGGAACCCATTCCAGCAGCGCCCGTATGGCGATGGCACGGCGAACCTGATCGACGAAGAGGTGCGCAGGATCTCGGAAGAGTGTCTCGCCGACGCGGAGAAGCTGCTCAGCGAACACCGCAAGCAGCTCGACGCGCTCGCGCAGTCGTTGCTGAAGAACGATTCGCTCGACGAGGGCCAGATCCTCGACGTGACCGGGATCAAGCCTTCAGCCGTCGCCGCGGCGAAACCGACTGATGCGCAACTGGTCAAAGCTCCCTCGACGTAGTTCCGTCGAGTCCGTCGAGTAGCCAGGCTACGGAGAAAAGACAGCTCGCAGAATTCTTGTGACCGGAGTAGCGTGACAAGTGGCCCCGAGGGACACGTTCAACGGACTAGGAGGTTTGGTCGCAAGACCGGGTTCCGAAGCCGGAGAGGCGATCCGTTGGGGTCACTTTATTTTCGCGACAGGAATCGCTCCGAAGCCCGGCGATATGCCGACAAGGTCGGCGCTGATCTTCCAGAGCCTGGCTGACACGTCAGTGTCGTAGGCGGTCTTGTTGGCGGTCTTGGGCTTTCGGTTGATGAAGAACTGACCGTTGGCGCCGCTGACTGCGGGTGACGACGCCAGGTAGATCGGCGTTTCGGCACCCTGCGCCGGAGTCTTCAGGAATGGGCGGATCACACCGCTCATGAGCGTGAAGAACCAGGCCTGGTCTTCTGCGCCGAAGCTGGTGCGCACGACGCCAGGGTGCACGGCGTTGGCGGTGACGCCGCTGCCAGCGACGCGGCGGGCAAGCTCGTTGGTGAACATGATGTTGGCGAGCTTGGACTGGCTGTAGGCGCGCTGCCCGGAGTAGTTGCGAGCGCCCTGCAAGTCGTCGAAATCGATCCGGCCTCTAGCGTGTGCGCCAGATGAAACCGTAACGACTCGCGAGGGTGCGCTCGACTTGAGCCGATCCAGCAGCAGGTTGGTGAGCAAAAAGGCAGCAAGGTGGTTGAGTGCGAACGTGCGCTCCAGGCCGTCGGCGGTGGCGTGTCGGTGAGCCCAGAATCCGCCGACGTTATTGACAAGCACGTCCAGCCGCGGATATTCGTCGAGGACCTGGGACGCGAGCCGGCGCACCTCAGACTGCGAGCTCAGGTCGGCGGCAAAGGCATCGATGGCCGAGTTTCCTGAAGCGGTACGGATGTCGGCGGCGGCCAGCTCGGCGCGCCCTAAGTCGCGGCCCGTGATGGCGACCCGTGCTCCGCACGTTGCGAGCCCGATCGCGGTGGCCTTGCCGATCCCGCCCGTGCCGCCGGTAATCAGGACCACCTTGCCGGCCATCGGGCTCGAAACCTTGTGGTCAGACAGTGATGACGACCTTGCCGCGGGTGTGGCCCTCTTCGAGATAGCGAACCGCGGCAGGGGTTTCCCTCAACTCGTAGGTCCGGTCGATGACCGGCTTGACCTTCCCCGCCTCTATGAGCTCGGCCAGCGTCGCCAGGTCCTCGTTGTTCATCGTCGCCACCCACGTGACGAGCCTCTGGCTCACGAAGGGCGAGGAGACCATGCCTGCAAGGATGCGACCGATCCCACCGAGGCGACCATCGCCACTGCAGAGCAGAAGCGTTCCTTTCGGCTTGAGTGCGCGGCGACACTCCGACGGCGCGTGGGTCCCCGCCAGCTGGAAGATGAGGTCGTAGAGCTGCCCACCCGCGACGAAGTCCGCCTGGGTGTAGTCGATGACGTGGTCGGCCCCGATGGACCGGACCATCTCGACGTTCCTTGTGCTGCATACCCCCGTCACCTCCGCACCGAGCGCCTTTGCGATCTGCACGGCGAAAGTCCCGACACCGCCCGACGCACCGATGACGAGCACCGTCTGGCCGGCCTGGACGTTTGCTTGGTCCCGAAGCCCTTGCAGCGCGGTCGTCGCCGCCAGGGGAACGGCCGCGGCCTGCTCGAACGTGAGGTTTTGCGGCTTCGGCAGGAGGTGCTTCTTCGCCACGCGCGCGTATTCGGCGTAGGCGCCCCGGCACGAGCCAAATACCTCTTCGCCGGGTCGCAGCTGGGTCGCGTTCTTGCCGACAGCCTCGACCACACCCGCCACGTCGAGGCCCGGGACGGGGTTCTTCGGCCTGCTCAGCCCGGAGCCGGCCAAGCGAAGAAGAAACGGGCTGCCGCGGATGAAGTGCCAGTCCGCGGGGTTGACTGAAGACGCGCGGACGCGGACGAGCGCCTCATCGTCTGTGATCAGCGGCTTGTCCACTTCCTTGAGCTGCAGAACGTCAGGTGGCCCGTATATGTCCTGGACGATAGCTTTCATCTTCTGGTGGCTACCTCCTACATCGTGGCCGCTTCGACCGCCGGCGGTCTGGGCGTCCATGAGTCGACATGGTGGTGCTGCGCAACTTCCTCGCTCAGCAGATACCGCAGGCTGGCGACCAGGGCGAGATCGATGAATACCTGTGTGAGACCAGCGAACCCGGTATCCAAGAGCGTGAACGGTTGCACCAGGAAAAGATCAATCAGGACAGCAGTTTCAAACGCGCGGTAGGAGTGGTGGCGCGATCTCGGCAACCGTGCCACACCGATCACCGTGAACACGCCCGAGATCAAGGTTCCGGCAAGGGTCGTCCACAGGATCGGTCCCGCCCTCAGGGTCTCATTCAGCTCGTTCATAGCATCGGCGCTGCCGACGGCAGCCCCGGCTGCGATGACAAGGGAATAGACGACCGAGAGCACAACACCGACTGCTTGCAGGACAAAGACACTGACGATGACTCTGGGGAACCAGTGGTTGTGAACGATCGCCGCGTAGCGGGCGCGCACAGCAAGCACCGGCGCGGTGAGCCAGGAGCGGCGTTCGGGAGTGGCTGTGGCCAGCTCGAACTGGCGGTGGAGAAAGGGTGTCAACGGATGTGAGCTGTCTGACGCGTCGAGCCAAGCCAGCGCGTGGTTCCGAATCACGTTTGAAATGGGACCTAGTGCAAGCTGCTTCGAAGCTTCGATTGCGTTGACCAGGTTCTCGCGCGCCGTGAGCTTGCGGAAATGCCGCAACTCACGCGCTGTCAAGAACAGGACGATGAAGATCGCGTAGACGAGCGACGCCGTCGGCTTGAAAAAGTAGTTGTTGTCCGAGGTCAGGAACTTACCCAGCTCGTCGATGAACAGGCCAAAGCCCACACCTCCAATAACGGCTCCGGTGATCTGCCACGTCCATGTGAGGAGGGAAAGCAGCATGCCGATTGCCACCACCATCAGGAGGCCGCCCCACAGCACGTGCGCAATGTGGAGGCCGTTCCCGCCCAGCTGCGGGTAGTGCGCCGCCGCGAGATACACGCGGAGGGCCAAGACCGTCAGCACGGCCGAGATCAAGAAGGAGTCGACGAGAACCGGTCGGTCGTTCCGGATCACGTCCACCTTGATCGGCGGTATCAATCTCGGTGCGTCTGGGGTCACAGACCCGAATGATGCGCCGCCCTCCAGCTACGCGTTTAAGTTCTGAAGGAGGTGCCTCCATGCCCCAGAAGCAACATCTGCCGAGCGTGAGCGACAAAGAGCAGCGCATGTACGAACACATCAAGCAAAACGAGCTCCAACAAGGCCGCCCGACCAAGCGTGCAAAGGCAATCGCTGCGGCGACGGTTGTGAAGCATCACAACTCCAAGCGTCACGCCAAGACCAAGTAGGAGTCAGGCCGCAGGCGCCAAATCTTCAGCGTTCGGCCCCAGACGCGTCCGGGACCCGCGCCCAGCGTGACGCCTGCTCGAGCACGGTGTGGTGGTCGTCGACCGTCCGTTTCCGACGCGGCCGCGGATAGACGATCGGGTACACGCGATTGTCGAAGAGCGCGAATCGATGGCATTGAGGCAGACATTGGTGGCGATGCGGAAGAGCCAGGCTCGGAAAGAAATCGAGCGGCGGAACGTGTCGCGGCCGGCCCAGCCGCGTGTGAAGGCCTCCTGCAGCGCATCCTCGGCCTCGTCGACGGTGCCCATCATCCGGTAGCAGTGGGCGAACAGCTCGTTCCGGTGATCGAAGATCTGATCGCCGAAAGCGTCCGCCGAATCCAGGAGCATTCGATCGTCCATTGTGCCCCGCCCGCATCGCCGGCAGGTCGTTGACGACCCCGCTAGGCCGCCGCGATGCCGTCCCGTAAGGACGTTGAAAAGTCCGCCCGCCACCCCGTGTGCGAGTGCCGCGCTCCGAGGCTGACGAGATCACGCGCAGCACTTAGGGTTGACACTGCAATGTCGGACGTGACGCCGAAGAACGCGTTTCTGCCCTGGTCTACACCCGTCGTCGCTGTGGTTGGTGGTTCGCTTGCAGGCGCCGGATCCGGGCTCTCTTTTGTTGCTCTGCATTCCAATTGGAAGCGGCTCGCATGGGTCACGCCAGATGCGGAGAGCACGGTGCCTTTTTGGACCTTTGAAGGACTCATACCCATGCTTATTTCGGTTGGCTGGACCGGTTTGATCCTTCACGGGCGTGGTCATCGACGTGGGTTGTCCCTCACCGTTGGGCTGGCTGCGATCGAACTTGCTGTGCTCGCGTTTGTACTGCTGCCAGTTGCGCGCGACGGGAACGGCGGAGTTTGGGCCATGACCATCGGTCTGCCGCCACTGGCCTTGGTGCTGTTTGGCGGCCCGATCGCCTCGATCGTATGGCCGATGAGAAGCAAGCTCGTCAATGTTTGGCCGCATGTCTTAGCCGGCCTTCTTCTCCCGGTAGCTGTCTACGTGTCTTACACCTCGGTTGGTGGTCGCTTCTGAAGTACTCAGGCAGGCGACTGCCTGAGAGGTGCCCCGACGTCGTGCAGGAAGCTCAGGATCTCCTGATACGAGCGGTAGATCGTTGTCTCGTGATACGGAATGGCGAGCTCGGCGCAGTAGTCACGCACGATCTTGTGAGCGCGTCGGATGTTGCAGCGGGGCATGGTCGGAAAAAGATGGTGCTCGATCTGATAGTTGAGCGATCCATATAGGAGGTCGGTGAGGGGACTGGACTTGACGTTGCGTGATGTCAGGACCTGCGAGCGCAGGAAGTCGAGCTCTTGGCCCGATTCGATCTGCGGCATGCCCTTGTGGTTGGGGGCGAAGACAGAAGCCAGGTAGAACCCTCCGACACATTTCTGGATCACGATCACCAGAAGCGTGCGCCAAGGCCCGACGATGGCGACAAGGAGCAGCGGGAAGGCCACCGCGTGCATGCAGAGGGCGCCCACCTCGACCCAGCGCAGGCTCTCTTTTGTCTTGACGAGGAACCGCACGCTCGAGACATGCATCGTCCACGCGAGGCCGAAGAGCAACGGAAAGAATAGGCCCGCTTGATGGCTCACGATCCAGCGCGCGATACCGGTCTTGGCCAGCGCCTGCTCCTCTGAGTAGGCGATTACTCCAACATCGATGTCCGGGTCGAGGTCCTGGTGGTTGGGATTGCCGTGATGCCGGTTGTGCTTGTCAACCCACCACCCATGGCTCATACCAAGCAGCCCGTTCCCGGTCACGATCCCGATCACGGTGTTGACGCGCCGGCTCGGAAACATCTGCCGGTGCCCTGAGTCGTGCAGCTGGAAGCCGAGCTGGCCGGAGACGACTCCTAGCAGCGCGGCGATGACGACCGTCTCCCAGCCGCTCTGCACGAGGCTCAGGAGCCATAGAGTCGTGGCGAACACAAGCGTGTTCGTCACCAGCATCAGCGTGTAGTAGCCCGGACGTTTTCTGAGCAGACCCGCGGCTTCCACCCGGCGTTTGAGCTCGGCGTAGGGCTGCGGGCGTGCGGCCAGCTTTGGATCGGAAATCGCAATCGCTGCCATGGTGCTCCTGACTCGAACCGAGGCCATCGGGCGAGAGGCACGTTCGAGAGCCACCGGTCGCCTTTTGCGCTCGGAAGGGAACCGGGCGCGGTGGCATGTTACCCCGCTTTGGCCGCAGTTTTTGACGGAAATTTAGACAATTCTCGATTGAGGCGCCGCCTGATCGAGGCCTGCGCTCCTAGCGCCTCCCCCATCGGCCAGATGAGCTCACCCGGTCGACAGCAACAGTGAAGACCTCGCGCGGGGTCCGCCGTTCGTATGTCTTGCCCGTGTACTTCAGGGACATGCGATCGATGAAGGCGAGGTCCTCGTCGGGCTGGATGTCCACGACCCGGCCGCTGATCGAGAGCCAGTGCCACGGATTCTTCGTGCTGACGATCGACACGGCCACCTGAGGGCGCTCCCGAAACGACTTCCCCTTGCGGGATCCGATCGGAGAGCTGACCATGACCTGCTCTCCATCAACGTCGACCCACATCGGAAAGGTGACGATCTGGGCCTTGCGACTCAGATAGGAAACGTGAGCCAAGGCGGGCTCGTCGAACAGGTCCCGAACCTCTTCGGGGATCGTGGCCGGCATACCTCTAATTAAGAACCAAGTACGCGCGGACCGGGAAGGTGGCACCTCCGACCCATGCGATGGGGACTGCATGCAGGCGTCCGGCGCCGGAGGCGATCGCGGCGAGGTTGGTCATGTGCTCGCAGATCGGGATGCCAGCCCTAAGCAGCCGCGTATGGGCCGGTCGGGACATGTCGGCGACGTCGTCGATGTTCAGCGAATCGATCCCGACGAACGCCGCCCCGGCAGTAGCCAGCTTGTCTGAAGCCTCGGCGGTTAGAAACGGGTTGCCGTGGAAGTAGCTGTCAGTACCCCAGTGGCGCGAGAAGTCGGTGCGAAAGAGAACAGCTTTGCCGTGCAGGTCCCCAGCCGGTACCGCGTCGGGACCAATTGCCCGCCCGATTTGCGTGACGTCGGCGACCACCACTGGCACATCCGCAAGCTGTTCGAGCCGGAGTCCGGCAAGGTCGATGGCGGCTCGAAACCTATGCCGAGGCGAGTCGACATAAGTGCCGGTGTTACCACAAAGGTGCAGCGCGGCGATAAGGAACTCCGACATCCCGTCGTATCGCGACGCGTCATAGTCGTTGAGGACTTCCACGCGAGGCGTTGGCAAGGGACGATACGTTTCCATGCCCTCTACGATCGGGTGGCTCAGCTCCACGAAGCGAGTCATCGCACACCATCATGGAGGAAACGTGAAGGTCGGCGACATTGACGTGGCCCGGATTGGTTTGGGGACGAACCGACTGACGATTACGAAGGAAAATGTCGCGTTCATCAGATCGGCAGTCGCCGAGGGCGTGCAGATGATCGACACCGCTCACCTGTACACGGGCGGGCAGAGCGAGCAGACGATCGGGGAGGCCCTGTCGCCACCTCCCGAAGGCTGCATCGTGGCCACCAAGGGCGGGTTCGGTGGTGCCGGGCGCGCCCGCCCCGAGGTGCTGCACGCGGAGCTCGAGCAGAGCATTCGTCACCTGAAGACCGACACCATCTACCTCTATTACCTTCATCGCGTCGACCCGGAGACTCCGATCGAGGAAAGCCTGAGCGCCATCAAGGATTACCGCGACCGGGGCAAGGTCCGCCACGTCGGAATCTCCAACGTCGGGATCGAGCAGATCGAGCGCGCCCGACGGGTGGTGCCGATCGTGGCGGTGCAGAACCAGTACAACCTTTCCGAGCGCAAGTCCGAGGCAGTCATCGACTACTGCGCCGCGGAGGGCATTGTTTTCGTCCCGTTCTTTCCCCTGCGCGGAGACGGCGGCGGTGCGCTTACCCAGATCGCCAGGCGGCATGGTGCGAGCAAGCAGCAGATCACGCTTGCATGGCTCCTCCGGCGCTCGCCGGCAGTGCTGCCGATTCCGGGCACCCTGTCGCTCGATCACCTGAAAGAGAACCTCGCTGCGCTGCAGATCGAGCTGACCGTGGCCGAGTTCGAGGCGCTTCGCTAGCGACATGACCTTTAGCGAGCTGGCCACTTACCTGGATCAACTGGAGGCGACAAGCAGCCGCAATGCGCTGGTTCGCATCCTTGCCGAGGCTTACAAGGCGTGCTCGGTGGAGGAGATCGAGCCGATCACCTACCTGATCCAGGGTCGGCTGGCGCCGTTCTTCGAACCCGTCGAGATGGGACTTGGCGAAAGGTTGCTCATGTCCGCGATCGCGACGGCTTACGGCACCTCCAAGGAGGACGTCACCAAGACGTACAAGCAAACCGGCGACCTCGGCCTCACAGCGATGAGCCTGGGTCCGAAGACCAGAGATGACACGCCCTCGGTTATCGAGGTCCATCAACGACTGTGGGAGATCGCCGGGCTCAGTGGCGAAGGCAGCCTGAAGGCAAAGCTCGATCTATTCGCTGCACTTCTTGGCGACCTGGACGCGGCCTCGGCCAAGCACCTGGTCCGGATCACCCTGGGCAAGATGCGGCTCGGCATCGGCGACCCCACAGTCCTGGATGCGCTCTCGTTCGCAAAAAAGGGCGATCGCTCGCTTCGCCCGGTCCTCGAAGCCGCCTACAACCGGAGCTCGGACCTGGGTCTGATCGCGAAGACGTTGTGGGCTCAAGGTCTGGAAGCAATCGAGGCGATCAAAGTCACGGTCGGCAAGCCGCTGCGGAGCCAGCTCGCGGAGCGTCTGCCCAACCCCGAGGCGGTGATCAAAAAGCTAGGTCTGGTAGGCGTCCAGCCGAAATACGACGGCTTCCGAGTCCAGATCCACAAGGACGGCGGCGTGGTCAACATCTTCTCGCGGAATCTCGAGACGATGACGCCGATGTTCCCGGAGCTCGTCGCGGCGACCGTAAGTCTCCCGGTGAAGAGCGTCATCCTCGACGGCGAGGCGATCGCGTACAGCCCGGAGTCGGAGGAGTACGTCCCGTTCCAGGAAACCACCGCGCGACGCCGCAAGGAGGGGATCGACGAATTCGCCACCAGGGTTCCCTTGCGCGCATTCGTCTTCGACGTGATGTTTCGCGACGGGACCGACCTGACACCGTTGCCTTACGAGCAGCGCTTCGCCATCGTCGACGAGATGCTCAAGGGATCAGACACGCTGCAGACCGCGCCGCTGACGAAGACGGATTCGGTCGAGGTCCTGACGAGAGAGCTTCTCGACAACATCAGCCGCGGACTGGAGGGAGTCGTGGCCAAGCGCCTCGACTCGCCGTATCAGGCCGGCGCCCGCAACTTCAACTGGGTGAAGTTGAAGCGCAACACGAGCGGCGAGCTGACAGACACCATCGACGTCGTCCTCATCGGCTACTACGGCGGCAAGGGAAAGCGCGCGGAATTCGGCGCAGGCGCGCTCCTGGCGGGGGTCTATGACAGTGAGAGGGACGAGTTCGTCAGCATCAGCAAGCTCGGGACCGGTCTCTCAGACGAGGGCTGGCGCGACCTCCACAAGCAATTGAGCAGGCTGGAGGTTGGCGAGAAGCCCGCGCGCGTCAACTCTCTCCTCGTCCCGGACGTCTGGTTGCAGCCCGAGCTGGTGGTCGAAGTTCTGGCCGACGAGATCACGCCCAGCCCGCGGCATACCGCCGGCATGGTCGGCGACCAGCCCGGATTCGCGTTGCGGTTCCCGCGCATCGTCTCCTTTCGTTCCGCCGACAAGAAGCCCGAAGACGCGACTACGGTGCGCGAGATACGAGAGATGTTCCAGCAGCAGCATCAGCGCGCTGTACGCGATTAGGCGACCGCCATCGGCGGGCGCTGGCGCGAGCTAGTCGCGCAGGGTTACGGGCGGCTCGACATCAGGGCCGCCAGAATGGGTCTTGATGGGGGACCCATCGAGTCGGGGAGCAGGCACGCGGCCTGACGCCGTCGCCAGACGTGTGGCACGCGTCGGCCAACGAGGCGGGCGTGGCACGATGACCGCGGCGGTGCTTTACGCGCCGCACGATCTGCGAATTGAGCAGCGTCCCGTTCCGAGTCCATCGCACGGCGAGGTCCTGGTCCGGATTCTGTCGGTCGGGGTGTGCGGGTCCGATGTCCACTATTACGAGCACGGCCGCATCGGCGATTTCGTCGTCCGCAGTCCTCTGGTCCTCGGACACGAATCGTCCGGTCAGATAGTCGAGGTCGGCGAAGGAGTCTCACGGTCGCGAGTCGGTGATCGCGTCGCGATCGAGCCGGGCGTGGCCTGCGGTCGCTGCGATCAATGTCGGGCCGGCAGATACAACCTTTGCCCATACATGAGATTCCATGGCACACCGCCGGTCGACGGCACGCTGTCGGAATTCGTGACTGTGAAGTCCGATCTGGCTTACAAGGTGCCCGACGAAATCAGCGACAACGCGGCCGCGCTGCTCGAACCACTGTCTGTCGGAATCTGGGCCAATGAAAAAGCCTGGACGCAGATGGGCACCTCATTGCTAATCGCGGGAGCAGGGCCGGTCGGCCTCGTAACCACGAAAGTTGCGCATGCCGCCGGGGCAACTCGCATTGTGGTGACCGATGTCAACCGCCACCGACTCGAGGCCGCGCGGACAAGCGGCGCGACGGAGATCGCCCTTGCGGGAGCTGAGGCCATCGACGGCGATTTCGACGCATTCATCGACTGCTCGGGTTCACCATCCGCCATCGCTGCAGGCGCTCGGTCGGTTCGAGCGGCAGGGAGAATCGTCCTGGTCGGCATGGGCGCAGACGAACTCACGCTGCCTCTTGCGGTCATCCAGCGACGCGAACTGGTGATCACAGGCACGTTCCGCTACGCCAACACGTGGCCCACCGCGATTGCCCTGGTCGCAAGCGGCCGAGTCGGTCTCGACGACCTGGTCACCGGCGAGTTCGGGCTTGCCGCCACCGAGCAAGCCCTCAACGCCGGTCGCGATCCCCACAGCGTCAAGGCCGTGGTTCGGCCAGGACACACCGAGCGCCAAGCACTCTAGCCCCCGGCCGGAGCACCGTTGCCTGCCCGGCGGCCGAAACCAGAGCCGGTCGAGCAGGTTCCATTTGCGCCGGCAGGGGTGATCGTCAGCGACGTCGCCTGAACGTTCCCGGAGGCATCTGGCGCCCCGGTCGCGCGTAAGCACTGGCCGACCTGAAAGGAAGCCGCGCTCGCTGCCGAACTCACCGTCACGTTGGCCACGGTCGGCACTGTGAATGTCTGGGTACCGGTGGACGCGGTGAGAACCGTGACCGAGGTTCCACTGACCGCGGTCACTTCACCGCTCACGACGCTCATGTTGGCCTGACCGCTCGGGGTCGGCCGCGGGCTGGCGCCGGCAGGCGGACTGAATGCTGCTCCGCCAGTGGTGCAGCCGCGCGAGTTCTTGGGCGCCAGCCGCACGGATGTGGCTGTGATCAGCCCGGACGAATCCTTCGCACCGGTCGCGAAGATGCATTCGCCCGCCGTGATGTCGGCCAGGGTGGCCGTCGACATCTTGGTGATTGTCGTGGTGGTCGTGTACGTGACCGTGACGTCGCCGTTGGCGCCGGTGAGGATGAGCGTGTTGCCGTTGATCTGCACCAACTGGCCGGAGGCGCCGCCACGAGGCGCGCGGGCGATGCCGGGGCTAGGTGATGCCGTGTTTCCGGCGCTCGCAGAGTTGCCGCAGGCGGCGAGGACTAAGCTCGCGCCAATGCACAGGATGATGCTGAATCGGCTCATGGATCCTCCTTGGAGCAGTTACTGGGCGCGCAGCGCCTCGATGGGCGCGAGCCGAGCAGCTCTGAGCGCTGGGTAGACGCCGAAGACGAGTCCGACAACCACCGCCACCGCCACCGCTATCGCGATCGGAGCGGGGGTGATGGTGACCGCGATGTTGGCCGTTCGAGGCACGATGTAACCGGCAGCCAATCCAGTGGCGACCCCGAGCAGGCCACCGACAGCGGTCAGAGCGCCGGCCTCGATCACGAACTGGCGGAAGAGGTCGCCCGGAGTGGCGCCCAGCGCCTTGCGCAGCCCGATCTCGCTGGTTCGCTCCGTGACCGACACCAGCATGATGTTCATGACCCCGATCCCACCCACCAGCAGCGAGATGGCGGCGACGCTCGCGAGCAGGATGGTCAGCGTCTGGGTCACGGCCTGAGCGGTGCTCAGCACCTGCGTTTGGGACGTGATCGAGAAGTCGGCCTGACTCGGGTTGGTGATGCCATGCGTCTGGAGAAGGATCTGGTTCGCCTCTGCATAGGCTGTGCCAAGGTTCGCCGAGCTCGTCGCGCTGAGCAGGATTCTCTGCACGGTGCCGACCCCTCCGATGAGCTCGTCCTGGGCAGTCGTGAGCGGCACGACGGCCAGGTCGTCCTGGTTTCCAAAGCCCTGGCTGCCGGTTGAGGCAAGGATCCCGATGACCTGGAAGGGGATCTGCTTGACCGTGATCAGATCACCGACCCCGGCCCCGAGGTTGGAGGCGGTGGTGGCCCCGAGCACGATCACCTGGGCGCTGGTGCTCACGTCGGCACTGGTGATGAAGGTCCCGCTGCTCATCGAGCGAGCGTTGGCGATCAGCCAGTCTGGAGTGCTGCCCGAAAGAGTCGTGCTCCAGTTGCTGGACGTGCTGACCAGCGAGACCCGGCCCTGCGAGACGGGGGCGACCGCGGAGATATCCGGCGCGTTTTGGCGGTCTGATAGTCCCGCCACGTCCCGCATGGTCAGAGAGTTCGCGCTTGCCCCGCCGCCGAACACTCCCCCGAAGACCGTGCTGCCAGGCGACACGGTCAGCAGATTGGTGCCGAGCGATGTGATGCGCGCGGTGACGCTGTCGGAAGAGGCCTGACCGATGCCCACGGTGGCGATCACCGCAGCGACACCGAAAAGAATCCCGAGAGTCGTCAGGACAGACCGCAAGCGGTGACCGAGCAGGCTGCGCAAGCCGGTTTCGATCGTTTGCAGGATGCTCATGCGGCCTTTTGCTGCACGAGCTGTCCATCGCGAACATGAACCGTGCGCCTTGCGATGGGAGCGACCTCGGGGTCGTGCGTGATGACAATTACCGTGCGGCCCCCCTGGTTCAGGTCTCGCAATACCGCGAGCACTTCCCGGCTCGCGGCGGTATCGAGGTTTCCCGTCGGCTCGTCGGCCAGGATCAGATCGGGGTCGGTGACCAGTGCGCGCGCGATCGCAACCCGTTGCTGCTGGCCGCCGGAAAGCTGCGTCGGGCGGTGTTCGATGCGATTGCCAAGGCCGACCGTCTCCAGTGCGTGGACGGCGAGGCTTCTTCGATCGCTCGCGTTGCGGTACAGCAGCGGCAACTCGACGTTGCGCCAGGCCGACAGCTTGGGCAGCAGCTGGAACTGCTGGAAGACAAACCCGATCCGACGATTGCGCACATGGGCGAGCTGGGTCTCGCTGAGCCTGCTGACGTCCTCGCCCGCGAACCAGTAGCGGCCCGAAGTCGGACTGTCAAGGCAGCCGAGTATGTTCATCAGCGTCGACTTGCCCGATCCCGACGGTCCCATCACGGCGAGCAACTCGCCCTGCGCGACGCGTAGAGAGAAATTGCGCAGCGCCGCCACCTGCGCGTCACCTGATCCGTAGAGCTTCGAGATCGATTCCAGTCGTATCAGCGGCTCTTGCTCCGGCGCCACGCCGACGCTCATCCGCCGGTTCCACCACCGCGGGTGGCGCCGCCTCCGCCTCCTCCCCGTGCCCCGCCGCCGGCGCCGAGGGCGGTCCCCGCGCTGCTGCTAGGGACCGAGCTCGAGATGACCGCGATGACCACGGTCTGGTTGAGCTGCAGCCCGGACAAGATCTGGATGCGAGTCGGATCGGACGCGCCCGTGGTCACCACGACCGTCTGCGGCTTGCCGTTGACAAGGATCTGGACGGTGCTTCCTGTGGCTGTCGTGTGCACGGCACTCGTCGGCACGGTGAGGACGTGGACGACCTGGTTGGTGACAATGGTCGCCGTGGCGGAGACCCCGGGCTTGATCGAGTTGCTGTTGTCAGCCAGCTGCGCAGTCACGACGAATGTCGCGACACCAGAGGTGATGGTCGCAGCCGGGGAGATCGCTGTGACTTTGCCCTGCAGCGCCTGGGTCGAACCGGCCGGCGTCACCTGGACCGTCTGGCCGACGGCGACCAGGTTCACCTGGGCGTCGCTGACGGTTCCTGTCACCTCATACGAGCCAGGGCTGTAGACAACGATTGCGTAGCTCGACGAGGTGCCCGTCCCAGAACCGCCTCCGCTGACCGCCTGGCCGGCCGAGACGTTGACCTGGGAAACGACACCCGCGATCGGAGACTTGATGGTGGCGCCGTTGAGCTGGTGCTGCGTCGTGCTCAGGTTCGCCTGCGCGATCTGGATCTGGGCTTCGTCCATCTGAAGCGTCGACGCGGGGGTGCTCGTCCGCAGCGCGGCAAGCGAGCTCTTGGCGCTGGACAGCTGCTGTCGCGCCGACGCCAGCGAGGCGGCGGCCTGGTCGTTGCTCTGCTGCGCCTTGGCCTTGGCCGCGGCGAGTGCGTTGTTGGCGGCGGCGAGCGCGGCCTGATCAGCAGCGAGGGTGGGACTTGGCGGCGTGGTCGCCTCATCCGCATTGACCACTGCCTGTGCGGCTGTGGCCACCCCTTGCGCGACAGCGACCGACTGCGCGTTGATGGCTTGCGTGTCGTTGAAGCTCGTTTGCGCGTTGTTGGCGTTGACCTGAGCCGCCGCGACGGCGTTCTGCCCAGCGGTCAGGGTTTGTGGGGTCGCCCCGGCCTTGTCCTGGGCGAGCTTGGCCTGAGCCGACGCGAGCGACGCCTCGGCCTGCAGCACCTGGGCGGACAGGAGCGTCGGATCGAGGGCGGCCAGGGTGGTCCCCGCCGCGACTGTCTGGCCGACCTGGACCGACACCGACTGGACGGTGCCGGAGGAGGCAAAGTTGAGGTCTGCCTCGCTGACCGGCTGCAAGTTGCCGGCCATGCCTATGGACTGGGTGATCGTGCCGTACGTGACCTGGGCCGTCCGGTACGTGGTCGTGGGCTTCGCCGCCTGGGCGTACACGATGGTGCCCCCGAGGGCCGTGGTCAACACGACAAGCGTGACGAGGACCTTCCGCCGCGTCAGGTTTCCGCGCACCAGTTTCTTCATGACCTGCTCCCATCGATCTGGCGCAGCGTGGTCTCCACCTGATGCGCGGCTGTTACCACCACCGATCGATATGCGAGGACGCCCGGAGGGCCCGCGACCACGCCGACCGCGACCTCGCCGAGGAGTTGAGCCGCAGACGAAAGGCCGGTTGGCCAACGTCGCGAGCCGGTCCAGCCGGTGACCATGCCGAGAACGTCCCTGCGCACTGACGGTCAGGCTGACCACGGAACCTGAGGGCCACGTGTGGGATTTGTGAGAATCCGCTGGGAATCGTGTCATCGACCTGTAAAGAAGCGGCGCGAGTTTCCCGAGATCCGGCCCCTTGCTCTAGTCCGTCATCCGTTCCGCGGCGCACTCGACGGCTCGCCTCTGTAGGAGGTCACGCTCGGGCACGTTGTCCGTCAGCGACGCGGCGCGCAGGAACTCGGCAACCGCCTCCTCCATTCGGCCGAGCTTCCTAAGGAGGTCGCCACGCACGGCCGGCAGTAGGTGGTACGACTTGAGCGACGGCTCGTCGACGAGCGCGTCTACGAGGTCGAGGCCGGCAGCGGGACCGAAGGCCATCCCCACCGCGACCGCCCGATTCAGCTCGACGACCGGCGATGGCGCAAGCTCCGCGACCGCGTCGTAGAGCGCGACGATGCGCGGCCAGTCCGTCTCCG
>VBEG01000032.1:23887-37909 GCA_005882115.1 Chloroflexota bacterium | reverse complement strand
ATGTTGGCGGTCTGGGGACCCGACCCGTCGTTGACGGTTATCGTCTCCCGCCGGCCGAGGCTGTCCCAGTCCAGGGCATAGATATGGATGGTCCCGCTGTACGCGGTCGAGAAGCTGAGGTGGAGTCGGACCTGGTTGGCGTCGTAGATAGTGGCGGCATGGCGGGTGGAGGTGTCCGGGCTTTGCAAAGCCTGGACCGCGGTGGTCCCATTGCTCCAGAGGTAGCGACTGCCCTGGTCGAGGACCAGGCTCGATTGGGGCAGCGAAACCAGGTCACTGCCGCCGTTCCAGTTCAGCAGGGCGTAACCGTCGGCACCATAGGAACCCGTCCAGTTGCCCTGCGGCGACTGGCTGTAGGCGAGGCCGGCCAGGGTGGTGGCGGAAGCCACGTTGGAGGGGGCAGAGTTGCCAGGTCCGTTGCTGGCCAGCACCCGATAGAAGTAAGTAGTCGAAGGGATGAGCCCGGAGTCGGTGAAGGTGGTGGTGCCGCTGATGCCGACCTGGGTCCAGGCGGTGCCGCCGTCGGGTGAACGCTGGATCTTGTAGGAGGTGGCTCCGCTGGAGGCCGTCCAGCTGAGACCGATCTGAGACGCGCTGACCGCGCTGGCGCTCAGGCCGGTCGGCGGCCCAGGCACAGGTGATGCTCCGCCCAGGAAGATTGCCGAGACCACGGCGTTGATCCCGGCGGTCCGAGTCACGCTCACCGTCACGTTGCCGCCGGCGGCAACGTTGATGGGGACGTTGACCCAGGCGCCCTGCGAGAAGTCGGTTGTGATGTCCGCGGTCTTGGGAGCGGAGCCGTCGTTGACGGTTATGGTCTCCCGCCGGCCGAGGCTGTCCCAGTCCAGGGCATAGACGTGGATGGTCCCGCTGTACGCGGTCGTGAAGCTGAGGTGGAGTCGGATCTGATTGCCGTCCGAGAAACAGGCAGCGTGGCGCGTGGAGGCGTCGGGGCTCTGCAACGCCTGGACGGCCGTGGTCCCACTGCTCCAGAGGTAGCGACCGCCCTGGTCAAAGACGAGGCTCGATTGGGGCAGGGAAACCAGGTCGGTGCCGCCATTCCAGTTCAGGAGGGCGTAGCCGTCGGCGCCGTAGGCGTCCGTCCAGTTGCCCTGGGGCGACTGGCTGTAGGCGACGGCAGTCCCGGTGGTCGCGGAGGCCACCGTCGACGGCGCGGAGTCGCCAATGCTGTTGCCGGCAATGACCCGATAGAAGTAGGTGGTGGAAGGGGTAAGCCCGGAGTCGGTGAAGCTGGTGGCACTGCTGGTACCCACCTGGGCCCAACCGCTGCTGCCGTCGGGTGAGCGCTGGACCTTGTAGGAGGTGGCTCCGGCAGAGGCCGTCCAGCTGATGGTGATGTGAGATATATCGACGGCACTTGCATTAACGCCGGTGGGAGGCGCCGGCGCTGTGGGGGGTATGCCGTTCGTCGTGATGGCGTAGTTCTGGGTGGTCCACTGAGCGAAGCCGAAGAACGCTGGGCCGCTCAGCTGGTTGCTGCCCCAAATGACCCCGGGGTTGATGGGGTCGGGCGTGGCCCCGGAGTAGTCGCCCCAACGACAGGGACTGTTCGTGCAGTTGCCCTGGAACAGGACCTCCTGATCAGCAGCGCTGCTCGAGCCCAGGAGGACCTCCCCCGCGTCCATCTGACCCGGCGGCGTCGACTTAGTTCGGGTCTGCGCGCCGATCACGGGCAAGAGCGAGGAGCTTCCGCGGTTGAAGGAGATCATCGCGTCGTCGCCCGCTGACGAAGGCGAGATGGCGGCGTTCCAGTAAAAGTCCGTCGCGCTGGCCAGCTGACCCTGCTGGCGAATGGTGAGCGAGCCGGGCAGGAGCTCGTACCACCGAACGATGGAGCGACCCGAACCTCCCACCGTGTGCTGGGTCCAAACAGCCTCGGTGCCTGCACTCGGATCGAAGTTTGCGACGGCTTGCGTGAGCCGCCCGTCAAGGCTGTCGATCAAATAGGTCGTGCCAGGCTGGGGCACGTTGGGAGGAACGGTGTAGCTGCTTCCGACCGAGATGTCGCCGTTGGCCACCAACAGGGGGCCAGGCGTCATGTGCCAGACCATCACCTTCGACTGCGGGGTGACAGAGACGTCATGTGCCGCGACGATGTAGCCGTTCGCCGTAGCGTCCGTCGTGTTCGCCGGGACTGGCGTGAAGGCGGTCGTGCCGTCGGCATTGTTCAGGACATGGGTTGCGTCGGCGAAGTTCGTCACCGCCACGGATCCGCTGCAGTTGGATTGACCCGCGGCCGGTTTGGGGACGGCCGTGATGTTGGCCGTGACGAAAGGAAGAGAGGCGTTGCTGCCGTCGTAGATGTTGGTTCCGAAGATCACAAAGTTCGCGTCATGGCCGAGCTTCGGATAGTCGGGAATGTTGGCGCCGGTAGGGCTCGCGTAACGGCACCAGCCGCCTGTGAGGTCGGTTGGATCCGCGGTCTTCGACCAACCAAACAAGAGATAGGTGTTCGTCAGATTCGAATTGAAGGCGACCGCTCCGTACAGCCACCTGTTCCCCTGGGCGTCCCACTGGACTTGGGGATCACTGGTGGCCAGGCTGGAGGGCGTACCTGTGAAGGTCCCGAGGTCGGTCGAGCTCACCAGTGTGAGATTGCCCCTGTCATACACACCGACCAGCTGATTGACCATCTCCACGTATCGGGTGGGACCGATCGCCCCCGTGGAGTCGGGGGGTGTCGGCTGGAATCCCTCGTCGGCGGCGGACAAGCCGGGACTGTTCAGCCCGTTGAACAGCGCCGCCGCGTTGGGGGCGGCTGCCTTGGGTGAGGCGGTGCCTCCGGGTGGCGCCCCGCCCGCCTTTAGCTTCGCGGCGCGAAGGGCCGCGGGATTCTTGGTGCGGAAAGGAGGTGACTCGTGTCCCGAGGATTGGTGGCGTTGGCCAGGGGTCAGCAGCCGTGCCTGAACCTTGCCCACAGGCGCTATGGCGCTGCCGGGACCGGAGGCGGAGGGAACCTGGGATGGGGCAGCCCCGGCCGTGAGGGGGGCAAAGAGCATTGCGCAGACCGGGATCGCAAGTGCGGCCAGCCGGCGTGCTGCCACGGTTCCGCCCACAAAACACTCCCAGCGATGCCCGCGACGGATGCGCGGTGTTCGCAGATTATGGGCCACGGCTACCGCTTGGAGCCAACTAAGTTTTTGCCCCGACGGCCGGCTTGCAATCGTGAGTTACAGGAGTCCGAGGTCCTGGTCTTCGTCGGCGAGGGCGGCCGGCGCCGGCCGCGCGCCTCTGGCAATCAATCGGCCGGCTTTGGCCATCTCGCCGCCCTCATCAAGCTCGGGATCCCCGCCTCGATTCAGGCCGACCGCGGCGCGCAAGCTTCCAGCCTGCAGATAGAACCCGATCAGCCTGCGCTCCGCAGATGAGCCGCGGACGACGAACTGGTCCCACTTGCGGACGTGGCCCACGTACTCGAGCTTGTGCTCGTACTGATCTGACCAGAACGTATGGAGGTAGCGGTACTCGTCCAGCGCGCCGAGCATCGACCTGGCGGCGGCCGCCCCTTGTTTCTCCGCGTTGTTGTAATGCTCGACGCGGACGCGGCCGAAGAGCGGATGCAGGTGGTTCGCCACGTCTCCCGCCGCGAATATGTCTGGAACATTGGTGCTGCATCTGGCGTCGACCAGCACACCGTTGTCGAGGGGCACGTCGGTGCCCTGGAGGATGTCGACGTTCGGCTCGATGCCGACCGCCACGATCGCGAAGTCACAGTCAAGCCGTCGACCGCGCTTGGTGACGGCATGCTCGACCCGCTGTGTGCCCTCGAAGCGTACGACCTCGTCATGTGCGATCAATTCGACCCCGGCGTCGCGATGGATGCCGGCGAACAGCTCACCCATCTCGGGTCCCAGGACGGAATCGAGCGGGGCATTGCCGGGAAGCACCGCGGTCACGGTCAGCCCCATCTGACGCAAAGAAGCGGCGACCTCCGATCCGATGAAACCCATGCCGACCACCAAGGCCCGGCCGCCCTTCTGCGCAACAGCTTTGATCGCATCACAATCGCCGGCTGTGCGCAGCTGATGGACGCCCGGCAGGTCAGCCCCAGGAATCAGGAGGCGTCTGTTCCGTCCGCCTGTCGCGATCAGGAGTTTGCCGTACGGGATGACCTCGCCGGTGTCTAATTCGATACGTCTCTCCCTGGTGTCGAGGCTCACGGCGGTGGCGCGGACCAGCTCGACATCGTTCTTTTCGAACCACTGGGCGGGCTTGACAAGCCAGCCCGACAGGTCCTCCTCCCCACGCAGGTACGTCTTGGAGAGTGGCGGCCGCCCAAACGGCACGCCCGGCTCATTCCCTAGGAGGACGAGACGCCTGGAATAACCCTCCTCCCGCAAGGTCTTGGCGGCGACGCCGCCAGACATGCCGGTCCCGAGGATGACGATCGGCAGGGCGTCGCCCCGTTCGCTAGGAGACGGACGGCGCGAAATGACCGGGTACGCGACCTAGCAGCCGACCCAGCCGAACAGCTGCTGGACCTTGATCCGATCGAAGCCGCGCACGATCGCGTTGTTGCCCATGCGCAGCAGCGGAACCTGCTCGCCATCGAGCTGTTCGAACTCACGCATCGCCGTCGGACTGTGGCTGAGGCAGCGGTACTCGAAATCGACGCCCAGCTCGTTCAGGAGGTCGACCATCGCGGTCGAGTCCAGCGACTCGTCCGACCCGTACAGCACTGCTTGCGCTTCGCCCATCGTCTTAGTAACGACACACTAGGCCCGTTCCACCGATAGAGCCAATCAATTGTTCCGATGCGACGCATAGACGCGCCCGATGAGCTCTCGGCCGAGACCGCATCCGCTTGGTACGGGCAGTTCAGCGACCGAGGTACTTTGGCTTGCGCTTGCCCGTGAAGCCGGCGTGGAACTCACGGAAGTCCTCCGCCGTCATCAGCAGTGTCTGGGTGAACGCCTCCATCTCGATCGCACTGGAGTAGTCGGTTGACGCCGCCCGGTTGACCATCTCTTTCGTCATCGCCAACCCCCAAGGCGCCATATCCTTCAGGCGGCTGACATAGTCGGCGACGGCAGCGTCAAGCTGGTCGTCGGCAACCACCCTGGACGCAAGCCCCCAAGCGAGAGCGTCGTGACTAGTGATCTTGTCTCCGAGCAGGAGAGCCTCCGTGGCCCGGCCCAGACCGATGATCCGCGGCAACAGCCAGCAGATGCCCATATCGCCACCTGACAAACCAACGCTGGTGAAGAGAAATCGAAAACTCGCTGATTCGGCCAGGACACGGATGTCTGATGCAGCGGCCAGGACGGCGCCCGCGCCAGCGGCAACCCCGTTAACGGCGGCGATCACCGGCTGCGGCAGCTCGCGCAGGTTGCGCACGCAGGCACCGGTCATGTGGGCGAACTCGAAGACCTCCCGCGTGCCGCGCTTGAGCAGCTCGCCGATGATCTCGTCAACGTCGCCGCCCGAGCAAAATCCACGGCCTCTCCCACGTATTACCAGCACCTTTACGTCGCGGCGCCGGCGAAGTGAATCTGTGAGGTCGCGAACGTCCGCGTAGACCTCGAACGTCAGGGAGTTAAGACGATCCGGTCTCGAAAAGGTGAGAGTCGCAATCCCGTCGTGCTCGTCGTAGTCGAAGTGCTCCCAGCGCTTCAAGGTCGGCGAACCGCGACGGCTTCGATCTCGACCAACGCGTCAGGGTTGAACAGGGAGCGCACCTCGATCAGCGTCGAAGCGGGGTAGTGGCGACCGAACACTTCCCGATACGCCATGCCGATTGCGCTCAGGTTCTCCCGGTACACGGCCACGTCGGTGACGTAATACGTGAGCTTGACTGTGTCCTCCGGTATGCAGCCAGCCGCCCGCAAGCCGATGGCGACGTTGCCGATGGCGCGAGCGTATTGGCGCACGAGGTCGCCCGGCTCGACGATCCTGCCGCTCGCATCGGAACCGATCTGACCGCCCAGCCAGACCGTATCGCCCGCAACGGTCGCGTGGGAGAAACCCCTCGCCGGCCCAAGCTCTCGAGGATTGACGTTGCGGGGCCGGCCGGCCGACTGCATGAAGGTAGTATGTCGAGGCAGGGCTCGCCGGGCGCGCGCAGAGGCGCATCGGAGGAAATTGACGCACGTCGCACGATCGGCTCATGTCGACACCTTCACCAAAGAGAACCTTCCTCCGCGAGCACAGTGGCCTGAGTTTCTGTTCGACCTCCCCGAGCTCGCCTACCCCTCCACGCTGAACTGCGCCACCGAGCTTCTCGACCGGCACGTCGAGGCCGGCACCGGAGAGAAGCGGTGCATCGTCACCGACCGTGAGACCTGGACGTACAACGACTTGCTCACGAAGGCGAACGAGGTCGCCCACGCGCTCATCGAAGAGATGGGCCTGGTGCCTGGCAACCGGGTACTCCTCCGCGGCCCGAACAACCCCTGGTTGGTGGCAAGCTGGTTCGGCGTGGTCAAGGCCGGCGGAGTGGCCGTGACGACCATGCCGTTGCTCCGGAAGGGCGAGCTGGAAACGATGGTGGAGATCGCAGACGTGACGATGGCGATCTGCGACCACCGCTTCATCGAAGAGCTCGATGCCGCGGCCCCAGACGGTTTCCAGATCTTTACCTATGGGGGCCCTGAGCAGGACGACCTGATCAAGGTTGCGGCCTCCAAACGCTCGAAGTTCAAAAACGTCGCCACCGCCGCCGACGACGTGTGCATGCTCGCGTTCACGTCCGGAACCACAGGAAAGCCAAAGGCGACCATGCACTTTCATCGCGACGTGCTCGCCATCGCGGACACCTTCGCCCGCCACGTCTTGCGCCCGACACCGGATGACCTCTTCGCCGCCAGCCCCCCGCTTGCCTTCACATTCGGGCTGGGCCAGAGCGTCGTCTTTCCAATGAGGGCCGGCGCCGCGGTCTATCTTCTCGAACAGCCATCACCGCCGCGCCTGCTTGAGGCGGTCGAGCGACACGGCGTAACCGTGCTCGCCACGGCCCCGACCGGTTATCGCGCCATGGTGCCAGACCTCCGGGCGGCGAACCTCAAATCACTCCGCGCTTGCGTGTCGGCAGGTGAGACGCTCCCGAAGGCGACGTGGCAGGCGGTTCACGATGCATGCGGCTTGCGCGTCATCGATGGCATCGGGTCGACCGAGATGCTGCACATCTTCATCTCAGCGGCCGGCGAGGACATCCGCGCAGGAAGCACAGGCCGCGCGGTGCCGGGCTATGTGGCTCAGGTGCAGGATCCGGACGGTAGGCCGGTCCCCGACGGCGAGCTGGGGCGGCTCGCGGTGAAAGGACCGACTGGATGCCGCTACCTGCGCGGTGACCGCCAGACCACCTATGTCCAAGGCGGTTGGAATGTCACGGGGGACGTCTACGTGCGCGACGCCGACGGCTACTTTCACTACCAGGCCCGAGCGGACGACATGATCATCTCCGCCGGCTACAACATCGCCGGCCCCGAGGTCGAAGAAGCGCTCCTTAGGCACCCTGCGGTCGCCGAGGCGGCCGTGATCGGCGCGCCAGACGCGGAGCGGGGCATGATCGTCAAGGCGGTGGTCGTGCTCCAGCCGGGCGCGGACCTGGGTCCCGAGCCGGCGAAGACGTTGCAGGATTTCGTGAAGAGCCAGATCGCACCTTACAAGTACCCGCGGGCCATCGAGTTTGCCGATGCGCTCCCGCGGACGGCGACTGGCAAGCTGCAGCGGTTCCGGCTGCGAGCAACGAGCTGAGGGCCTCGAAGCCGGGCCTCAAAATCGCGATCATCGGTGGCGGGCCGGCGGGGCTCTACCTGGCGACGCTGGTCAAGCTCCTGAACCCCAACGACGAGGTCGAGGTCTGGGAACGAAACGCCGCCGACGACACGTTCGGGTTCGGCGTCGTCTTTTCCGACGAGACGCTCGGCGGCATCGAGAATGCCGACGCCGCCTTTTACGAGCGGCTCACGAAGGACTTCGCAATGTGGGACGACATCGACGTGCACTACCACGGCCACGTCCTCACATCGGGCGGGCACGGGTTCGCGGCGATCAGCCGGCAGCGTCTGCTCGCGATCCTGCGCGAGAGGTGCGTGGAGTTTGGCGTGACGATCCACTATCGCGAGCCGGCGCCTCCACTGGTGCGGCTAGCCAACTCATTTGACCTGGTGGTGGGCGCCGACGGCGTCAACAGCCCGACCCGTAACGCTCGGGCCGATGTATTCCAGCCGCAGCTCGATGTCCGGCATGGGCGATATATGTGGCTGGGCACACCTCTGGTCTTCGACGCGTTCAAGTTCTTCATCACCGAAACGAGCATCGGAACGGTGCAGGCCCACGCCTATCCCTACAGCAACTCGATGAGCACGTTCATCGTCGAGCTCGCCGAGGAAAGCTGGATTCGCAGCGGGCAGATCGACTCCGCCGAGCGCGCGTGGAAACCAGGGGAGAGCGACGAGCGGGGAATTGCATTCTGCGCCGACGTGTTCGCGGACGCGCTGCGCGGAAAGCCCTTGCTCGCCAACAACAGCCGCTGGATCCGCTTTGCCACTCTGCGCACTCGGTGCTGGCGGGATGGCAACCTGATCCTGATCGGGGACGCCGCGCACACGGCTCACTTCTCGATTGGTTCGGGGACCAAGCTGGCGATGGAGGACGCGCTCGCGCTGGCTGCGTGCCTGCACGAAAACACCAATGTCGATTCAGCGCTCATCGCCTACGAGATCGAGCGAAGGCCGGTGGTCGAGAGCGCGCAGCGGGCCGCTCAGGCGAGCCTCGAGTGGTTCGAGAACATCTCGCAGTACACGCGCCAGGAGCCGCTCCAGTTCGCCTTCAACTTGCTGACCCGAAGCCGGCGCGTGACCTACTGGAATCTGAAGGCGCGCGATCCCGAGTTCGTGGCTGAAGTCGACCACTGGTTCAACAGAGGCCGCGAGCCGGTGCCACCGATGTTCGCTCCGATCCGGCTGCGCGAGCTCGACCTCGCCAATCGCGTGATCGTCTCGCCGATGGACATGTACGTGGCTGAGGACGGATTGATCGGCGACTTTCACCTCGTGCACCTGGGCAGCAAGGCGCTGGGGGGCGCTGCACTGGTGATGACTGAGATGGTTTGCGTTTCACGTGAAGGGCGCATCACGCCTGGTTGCGCCGGCATGTACCGGGCAGAGCATGAGGTCGCGTTCACGCGGCTGGTCGACTTTGTCCACGAGCACACGTCGGCGAAGATCGGGATCCAGCTGGGCCATTCCGGTCGCAAGGGTTCGACCAAGCTGATGTGGGAAGGGATGGACGAACCGTTGGGATCCGGCAACTGGGATCTGATCGCGCCTTCGCCTCTTCCCTACTTACCTGTCAGCCAGATCCCCCGCGAGATGACGCGCGCCGACATGGACGTCGTGCGCGACCAGTTCGTCGGCGCGACGAGAATGGCGGTGCGTGCGGGTTTTGACCTTCTCGAGCTCCACTGCGCGCACGGCTACCTTCTGGCCAGCTTCATCTCTCCGTTGACGAACTTACGTCGCGACGAGTACGGCGGCAGCCTGGAGAACGGACTTCGCTATCCCCTCGAGGTGTTCGATGCGATCCGAGCGGAGTGGCCAGCCCACAAACCGATGACGGTGCGGGTATCAGCCATGGACTGGTTCGAGGGTGGGTTGAGCGCCGAAGACTCCGTCATCGTCGCGCGCGCCTTCGCGGCTCACGGAGTCGACGCGATCGACGTGTCCACCGGTCAAACGGTCGCCGAAGAGCAGCCGAGCTTCGGCCGCAGCTACCAGACCCCGTTCGCGGACCGGATCCGAAACGTAGCTGGGGTTCCCACCATCGCGGTGGGAGCGATCAGTGGCTACGACGACGTGAACAGCATCATCCTGGCCGGCAGGGCGGATCTGTGCGCCCTCGGGCGGGCACACCTGTACGACCCTGCCTGGACGCTGCATGCAGCCGCCGACCAGGACGTCGCCGTGGCGTGGCCGGTGCAGTTCCAGCGTGGGAGCCGGAAGCCGCCGATGGGACGAACCGACGGTCCGCGACCGCGGCTGGAGCTGATCAGGGAGGCCGGTAAAGAGGGCCGCCACAAACGCTGGCGGCCTGGATTGACGCGCTAGGAATACTCTTTTCAGAGAGGCGCCTTCCAACGGATTCAGGAGGCTGGGAGCCGTGACCAAGAAGATCCTGCTCAACGAGAACGACATTCCCGAGCGCTGGTACAACATCCTGCCGGATATGCCGGCGCCGCCGGCCCCGTACCTGAACCCACAGACCTTGCAGCCGATGGGGCCGGCCGACCTGGCCCCGATCTTTCCGCAGGCCATCATCGCCCAGGAGGTGTCGGCCGAGCCTTGGATCGAGATCCCCGACCAAGTGCGGGAGTTGTACAAGATCTGGAGGCCAAGCCCCCTGTATCGCGCCGATCGCCTCGAGAAGGCGCTGGATACACCGGCGCACATCTACTTCAAGTACGAAGGCGTGTCGCCAGCGGGTTCGCACAAGCCGAACACCGCTGTCCCGCAGGCGTACTACAACGCCAAGGAAGGAGTGAAGCGGCTGACCACCGAGACCGGGGCCGGCCAGTGGGGCTCGGCGCTCGCGTTTGCAGGCGCGCTTTTCGGCCTCGAAGTGACCGTCTACATGGTCAAGGTTTCCTACGAGCAGAAACCGTATCGCCGGGCAATGATGGAGACGTGGGGTGCCACTGTCCACGCATCCCCCACCAATCTCACCAACGCCGGCCGCGGGATCCTGGCTCAGGATCCGGATTCACCCGGCAGCCTCGGCATCGCGATCTCGGAAGCGGTCGAAGACGCGGCCACTCACGACGACGCCAAGTACTCGCTCGGATCGGTCGTCAACCACGTCCTTCTGCATCAGACCGTGATCGGCCTCGAAGCCAAGAAGCAGATGGAGATGGCGGGCGAGTACCCGGACGTCGTGATCGGTTGCGTGGGCGGTGGTTCGAATTTCGCCGGCTTGAGCTACCCGTTCATTGGCGACACGTTGAAGGGCCGTGCTCCGCGGACGCGGTTCATCGCCGCCGAGCCCGCCGCGTGTCCCACGCTGACGCGCGGCGTCTACGCGTTTGACTTCGGCGACGCGGTCGGAATGGGCCCGGTCGTGAAGATGTACACGCTCGGGCACAGCTTCATCCCCGATCGAATTCACGCCGGCGGACTGCGGTATCACGGTGACGCGCCGTCGCTGTGCGCGCTGGTCGAGCA
This sequence comes from Chloroflexota bacterium, assembly GCA_005882115.1. Lineage (GTDB taxonomy): Bacteria > Chloroflexota > Dormibacteria > Dormibacterales > Dormibacteraceae > 40CM-4-65-16. The sequence goes on along the minus strand of VBEG01000032.1, from coordinate 26,729 downwards.
CAAAGTCATCGAGGCGCGCGCCTACAAGCAGAACGAAGTCTTTGCCGAAGCCGTTCGGTTCGCTCGCTGCGAAGGTTTCCTACCTGCTCCAGAGGCAGCCCACGCCCTGCGGGCGGTCGCTCAGGAGGCGGCCGCTGCCAAAGAGGCAGGTGAGAAACGGACCATCCTGTTCGGGCTTTCAGGCCACGGCCACTTCGACATGTCGGCGTATGACGCGTACTTCGCCGGCAAGCTGGAAGACGTCGAGCTCGCGCAGTCGCGAATCGACGCCGCCATCGAGGAGCTGCCCAGAGTCCCGGCCATGTCCTGAGTCAGCGATTACCTGTTGAAGGCTCGTCGCGCTGCTTCGATCGCTCGGTCCATGGCGGACACGGGCTCGCTCACGGCGGTGCCATGACCGACCACGAGGAGCGACGGGCTGAGTGCACTCAACGCCGCTGCTGAAGTCAGGGCAGTCTGTTTGTTCCAGGTGGCCATTGCGGGAAAGGGAAACAGAGGTCGCAGGTCGCCCGACACGGCCATGCCGCCGCGGGTTTGAAACGCGTCCCCAGCGATGAGGCTGCGGTCGCGCTCGTCGAGAAAGGCGACGTGTCCAGGCGTATGCCCAGGTGACGCGACGACCTCAAGCGACCCAACCCGATCGCCGGGCTTCAGCAAGCGATCGGGCTTCCAATCGACTTTGACGAAATAGCCCTTAACGACCGTTTGCGGCTCGCCGGCGACCAAGGTCTTGTCGCCGGCCAGGATGGGGGCGTCGCGATGCGAGATCGAGACCTCGACATCTGGGAAGAGCTTGCGCACGCCGGAAACGCCGCCCACATGGTCACCGTGAGCGTGCGTGAGCGCGACGCGGCGGAGCTCCTTTCCGAGTTGTTTCACAATCGCGGTGAGGTCGTCGGCGGGCGAGGACATCGTGCTGTCGACCAGCGTGAGCCCGTCGTCCTCGATGACCAGGTAGCAGTTCATTGGGAACACCATCGGAAACCTGGTCAGCTGAACAAGCCTGGCGGTGTGGTTTGTGATCTTCACATCGTTCTGCTCATCGCGGGGAGCCTATCAGGTGCACGCTGAACGAAGGTCCGGGCAGCGCTGATTGATTGTGCGTATACCGAGCCGCGCGCTGCGATGAGGCTTAGATCGTTTGTCCCGAGGTGCAAGTGATCCGATTGCACATCCGTTTCAGACGGCACTGCGCAGCCGCCTTCAAACAAGCCGCGCAACGCAACAATCACTGTCAAATAGTGCGTTTTTCGAACTCGGTGCTGATTGTGTCAGCAAGAAATTCTGCGCACCTGCCGTCATACCACCAATAGGTCCGGCGCACTGGGCCGCATACGGGGGTGTATCGCGAGGCTGCCTGCACAGTTCGCAGCTTCGCGCAAAAAACTAGCCGGGCGCGTAAGGAGGTGAACAGAGATGTTTGCCCAGACACGACAGGCGAAACGTCGAATCGTTGCCCTACTCGCTCTGAGTCAGCTTGTCTTTGGCGCTACCGCGGTAGTCATCTCTCAGTCTGCGTCCGTGAGTCGCGTCAACGCGGCCACTTCCTTCGATCACGTGGTGATTGGAATCATGGAGAACCACGGGTACTCCGAGATCATCGCTAGCTCGAGCGCGCCTTATGAGAACGCGCTAGCTCAACAGAATGCACTGATGACCCAGTCGTATGCCATCGGCCATCCCAGCGAGCCCAACTACCACGAGCTCTGGAGTGGATCGAACCAGGGTGTGACCGACGACAGCTGTCCCCACACCTTCACCACGCCCTCCCTGGGTCAGCAGCTCATCAGCGCCGGGCGGAGCGTCGTCACCTACAGCGAATCCATGCCTTCCGACGGTTTCCTGGGCTGCACCGGCAGCGCCAACGGCGGCAACTACGCCCGCAAGCACAACCCGGGGGCCGACTGGGTCGTGAGCCAAGATGCGGCCCACAACAAGACCTACAACGCGTGGCCGAGCGATTTCACGACGCTGCCGACTGTGGCGCTCGTCGTGCCCAACCTCTGCAACGATATGCACGACTGCTCGATCGGCACCGGCGATGCCTGGCTGGCCGCGCACTGGCAGCCCTACGTGGCCTGGGCCAAAACCCACAACTCATTGGCGATCTTGACCTTCGATGAGGACGGTGGTGGCAGCAACCAGATCTACACCGTCTTCGCCGGCGCCGGGGTGACTCCTGGTCAGTACTCCCGCCGAGCCCATCGCCGTCGCCCACCCCGACGCCTACACCTACACCTACACCGACGCCTACGCCCACACCGACGCCTACGCCGACGCCTACGCCTACGCCTACCCCGACGCCGACGCCGACACCGACGCCGACGCCGACACCTCCACCGACCCCGACACCGACGCCGGATCCGTATCCCGGAGGCGGGCCGGCTCTGGTTCAGGCGGTGGGCGCCAACGAGGCGGTCAACTCGACCACGCTGAGCGCCAGCTTTGCGGCTCCGACCACGGCTGGTGATCTGCTCGCCCTCGAGGCAAGCGTGTACGGGAAGAGCAACCAGATCAACCAGGTCACCGATTCAGCCGGCAATACGTGGGTTCGAGGCCAAGGCTTTTTCCAGCACGGCCATTATTCCGATGGCGAGCTCTGGTACGCAGCCAACGCCAAGTCGGCGACCACTGTGACGCTCACCTTGCGTGTGGCGGCGACCGTGGCCGTGCAAATCGAGGAGTTCAGCGGCGTGGCGACCAGCAACCCTGTCGTCGACGTCCTGGCCGGAGCTTCCGACAAAAGCACCCTCGCCGACTCCGGCATGGTCACACCCACCGTATCCAACAATCTGGCGATCGGCTGGGCCGCCGGCCACGGCTCGACCCAGACCATGACGCC
>VBEG01000032.1:0-23839 GCA_005882115.1 Chloroflexota bacterium | reverse complement strand
TCCTCAGCTCGACTTCGGCCCAACACTTCAGCGCCAGCTTTGGCAAGGGTATGTACTGGGCGGGCGGGGTCACCCTGTTCCGGGCGGCTCGACCTAAGCCTCTGCCCAGCCCTTCGCCGACACCTACCCCAACGCCCACATCGACGTCTACGCCGACGCCTACGCCTACCCCAACGCCTACACCGACGCCTACGCCAACACCTTCGCCGAGTCCGTCTCCCTCACCCAGTCCGTCGCCGAGCGGAACCTGTTACCTGGTGCCGCCGATCCGCGCTGCCTTCTACTACCCCTGGTATCCAGAGAACTGGACCGAAAACGGAATCTACCCTGCCACCCACTACAACCCGGGTCCCGGCTTCTACAGCCTCGACTCCTCGAGCGGCGGTCTCGCAATCGAGCGCTCGCACATCGCCGCGATGCAGTACGGCCGAATCCAGGCCGGGATTGCCAGCTGGTGGGGACAGGGCTCGAGGACCGACATTCGAATCGCCGATCTGCTTGCGGCCGCCAACGGAACCCAGTTCTGTTGGACCCTCTACTACGAACCGGCCATCACCGGCGGGTCCGCACAAATCGCCTCTGACCTCGCCTACATCCAGAGCCATTACGCGACCAATCCCAACTTCCTGCACGTCAACGGCAAGCCCGTGCTGTTCGTCTACAGCCGAGCTGTGGCGAGCTGTACCGATACCGCGACCTGGAACGCAGCCAACGATGGCCGGTTCTACTTGAACCTCCAGGTGTTCGGCGGTTACACCGGGTGCGCCAGCCAGCCCGACAACTGGCACCAGTACGGACCGGCGGTCGCGGCCGACCACCAGTCAGGCCACAGCTATTCCATCTCGCCTGGCTTCTACAAGTACAGCGAAGCCAGCCCCCGGCTGGCCCGCGATATCGCCCGCTGGCAGCAGAACGTGGCTGCAATGGTGGCTTCGAATGAGCCCTGGCAGCTGATCACGACCTTCAACGAGTGGCTGGAAGGCACCTCGGTGGAGAACGCCGTTGAGTGGCAATCGGCGTCGGGTCAGGGCACCTATCTGGACGCATTGCGCGGCTAGCCAGCTTCATGTGACCGAGGTGCCCGGTCTGACCCCGGGCACCTCTCCTCCCCCTCGCCGCTTATCGCAAAGCGTCATTCGGCTCGCTCGATTACGCGGTCAGGTCGAGATCTTCTTCAACAGCTGGAGCGCAGCTTTCGTGTAGGCCGTGGCGACCGCCAGGTCTGTAGCGGAAGGCGATGAATTGGCTACGTTCACCGGAAAGTACAGGCCATCGACCACCACCGAACCGCTCAACACGTACGTGGTCGTTGCGATCCACCTTTGGCCGCCGACCTTATTGCGGTACAAGACGTAGCTCATCGCTTTGTCGCCGACGCCTTGAACCGGTGTGGCATCCCCCATCGACGTGCATACCCCACAACCAAACGCGGTCGGCGGGTTCTCAAAGAAGGCTTCAGCCCAGACCGGGTCGGCGAAGACGTAGAAAGTGACGTTGCCTCCGAGATCCGATGTTGTCGTGCTCGACTCGCCAATCAGGCCGGGAACTGCGCCGGCTACAAAAACGTCGTGCAGGGGGGCAGCATCAGCGAGCTCGGGCGGCACCACGTCCCTGGTGAACCGGTGGCCCGCGAGCGCCTTGGCAATCTGGATCGGGGTAAGCCGCACCGTCCCGATTCCGGATGCCTGTGAAGAGCCTGGATCGCCTGATTGCCTCCCCAGCGAGATCGCCAACACCACGCTGAAGATGCCCGCCACGACGAGAACCATCGCGGCCGCGACAAGCCATGTCGTGCGATTGGGGATTCGCCGCAGATTCGATGGCGCTTGCGGGTAAACGGGAGCGGCGGGAGGTGGTGGGGGCGCCAGAACCACCACCGCACCCGACCTTTGCGCCGTGCTTGGCTGCTCCGGAACGAACCTCGGAGGGGCAAATCGGGCGGTAGAAGGGGCGGGCGGGTTATGGGGTGTTCTTGCCTGCCGCCTGTCTTCCGCTTGCGAACGAGCACGTCGAGGTGGACGGCCCCGCGGAGGGCCATCCTCTCGTGTCGAGATGTGGACCTGCCGCTCCGACTCCGGCTCTGCGGGGTGCAATGCTAATACGGGCGCGTCCGCAGCACGGACCCATGTCTGACCATCCCACGAGAGGCCTGGCGGGGGCTCCCACATTTGCGTCCAGACGTCGCCGTCCCACCACCACTGCCCGTCCGCCGACCACTGCGCGTCCGGGCCGCCCGGCGCCGGTTGCTGCGTCTTTTTCATAGTTGTCCCGTCGGTGTTGCTAATCCCCATAGTTTTTGTCGTTGGTTTGGCTCACCGCAAGGGGACATTTGACCCACATCTGGGCACAGCGACGCCTTTGGTCCAGCCGTTGCGCATGCTTCGCTAAGAACCTTTCTTGATCAAGGCGGACAGTGCATCGAGGTACTTGGATCCGTAGCGCTTGCTCGGTTCCAGGTAAGTGTTCTCGACGAACTCGTTCCAGCTGATGCCGAACCAGCCGTCGGGTCGGGTGGCGCTGTTGAGCTGCCACAGCTCGGTCAGGGTTTGGGTGCCCCTTCTTTGGACGCACGTTCCTCCCATCAGCTGCTTGTTGTAGCCGGCGATGAAAGGGGCGAACCACTGCTTACCGTCAGCGTGGACCAGGCTGGCAAGCTCGCTGACCGCCGACCCGGCGCGCGAGTTGTTCCACGGGTCCTGCGTGGACCAGTAGTAGCTGGTCCCGTCGAGGTAACGGCCGTCGTTGGGCCACGAGGCTGCTGTCTCGTCGCCCAGCAGATACACGTATGGCTCGACTGCTTGAGAGATCGCCTGAATTGCCTGCGGCGAGTACTTGCGCGAGTTGAGCCACATGACGATCGGCTTTGGGCTGTAGCCGTTGCGGAAGGCGGGATCAGACCCGTAACGACTGACAAAGTACTGCAGGTCGGCTATGACCATGGACGCGGGTCGCGCATAGTCCCCAAAAGACGCATACGCGAGGCCGAGGCTAAAGCTGCTGCCGTGCGCGGAGTTGTAGGCGTCGACGGTCTTCACCATCAGGTCGAACCTGGAGTTGTAACCGCTCGAATTCGGACCTTGCGTAGTCGAGCCGGTGCCTTGCCAGTCGGCGAGGAAGCCTTTGATGCCGGCCTGGCTCGCAAGCTGAACGTGGCGCTCGAACGTCACGCCCTGGGTTTGGTCGTAGAGGCCTTCCGCCGGAACATCCACGATCTGCGCGCCGGAGTAAGAAACGGATGGGTTGCAGCCCTGGGCGTCAATGGAACCCGGAAGCGGTGCGGTGCTGTAGGGGTAGGCCGGTCCGAGCTTGTCGTTCCAGTGCTGCACCGTCCACCACAGGTAGTAGTGGACGTAGACGGTTGCGGGCGTGTGCGAGACGCCAGGCACCGCGGCCGGCGTGCCGGACCCGGGGTGAGTTGGCTGCTGTGAAACCGCCGGGCCAGTTCCGCATCCGGCCGTGATCACCGACATGAGGGCAGCCGCCAGCCAAACTCCTCGCGGCTTCACATTCAGAGCGTCAGGCCGGCCGTGAGGTGGTGGACGAACCCGGCGCTCCTGAATCGTCCGTCGGCGTCGCCGGGTCTCTCGGCCGCCTCTGGACCACGATCGCCGCGCCAATCAGTCCAGCCATGGCCGCGAGGAGCAGCAACACGGTGCCGGCAATCTCGAGCGGAGTGAATGCGGAGAGCTGGACCACCTGGTTGCGGGTGACCTGCACGATCAGGGTTGGAGCTACGCCGTCGCCGACCGCTGTCACCGTGTACAGACCGCGCGGCAGCGCGGTCAACGTAAGACGACCACCGCCGTCGGGTTGCAGCGTCTGGCGGAAGCCCCCGGGTGACGTGACGACGATGTCCCGGATTTCACCTCCCAACAACGGCTGCCGCACTTGCAGCTGCATGGAATAGATGCGCAGGTTGATGGACCAGATCCGGCCGGGACCGGGCGTGAACGGGCTGTCTCCGCGATTGGCGACGCTGACTCCGTCATAGGTCGCCGACTGGACCGCATATCTCGGAGTCTGCGCCAGACCAAGGAGCAGAGCGCGAGAGGGAGCCGGAACATCCAGCCAGGCTGCTCTCTGCGTCTGGGACAGCACCATATCGCGGCCTTCTGGTGCGGAGATCGTCATGGGGCCGATGCGTCCAGTTTCGATAGGCCCGCCAGCGGCGTCGTGGAGCGCAATCGTTGTCAGGTAAGAGCCCGAGAACGTGGCGTAAAACGTGGCGCTCGAGAAGATCCTGATCTGTCGCGACGCATGCTGTTCGCCGTCGAACCAGTGATCAAAGCTGATGCGCGTGGTCGGCGTATCGGCCGGAGGAGTTACCGCCATCGCGTGATTTCCGATCTTGTTGACCTGCACTTTGGCCTTGCCGTCGGCGCCGGTTACAGCAGAGTGGCCATCGATTGCAAACGCCACCCCAGCAACGCCGGGAACCGTCTGGAATGAGAGGAAGAGCGGCCGTATCTCCAGGGTGCCTCGAGCTGACGATCCGATGATCCCGCGCGATTTGTCGCCGTGGTAGATCGCGACGATCGAATGCGTTCCCGCGGTCAAGCTGCGCGAGAAGTTGAAGCTGAAGGTGCCGTCGCTTCGCAGCTGCACGGTCATCAGCTTTCGCCCGTCGAGCAAAAGGTGCGCCACGATTCTTCCTGAGATCGGACCGACCGCGCTGGTGAGCCTACCCGTCAGCACCGCCGCGTCACCTGCGGTGATCGGTGCGGGAGTGCGCAGTGTCAGGCTCGTTGCCAGCGGCGGCAGCAGGTTGAACGTTCCCGCGGCCGTAGACCCGAGATAGCCCTGGTCACGCGCGCCCTTATAGGTGGCGGTTACCGAGTAACGGCCGACTCCACTCCGGCGCGACAGCCGGTACACAACCCTTCCATTGCGGTCGGTGCGCATGGCGATGCGATGGCCGGCGACCTGGATGTGGACAAGGGCGCCGGCAACTGGTCGCGAGCCCGTGTAGACCCTGGCGACGATCGAGAGCGCCGCCCCGACCCGCTGATCGGAAGGCAGGCTGAGAGCAATCCATGTCGACCACGGCTTGATCACCTGGAACGAGCCCTGCGCGGTGGCCGAGTCGGCACCAAGCTGGACGTCGGCTGCGAATGACACCTGGATGCGGTGCGAACCGATCACCAGGTTCCGGCTCATGTCAAACGTGACCTGGCCGACGTCGTTCGTCGCCCCGGCGAGCTTCGTGACGCCATCGACGAGTGCGGTCACCTGCGCATGCGCCAGACGCACCCCGTTCGCCCGCAGTGTTGCCGTCACGTGAGTCAGCACGCCGGTTGGAGTCGGATTCGGCAGACCCAGGATTATCTCGGTGTGGGCGAGAGGTATCACCGTAACCGCCCGATGAGCGTCTGACGCGGCAAATCCTGCCTTCACGTCGCCGGCGTATACCGCCCCCAGATCATGTTTGCCAAGTCCCAAGGACGAAATACTGTAAGTCGCCGATCCCCCGGGACCAGTCTTCACATCATGGGCATGCACACCGTCCACGAGGACCTGGATCGTCGCGTCGGCCAGCGGCCCGTCCGGCCCTTGCAAGACCATCGAGATCCCGAGAGCGCGCCCGACGGTGATCGAAGTTGGAACGCTCAAAGCGAGCGTGGTCGGGCGAAGCGGGACGACGTTGACGACCGCGTTGGCGTGCGCAGGTGTGTTCAAAACCGTGACGTGGACGTGATACGCGCCCGCGACCTTGACCGCGGGGAAGTGGAAGAGGGCAACGCCGTTCGCGTCGCTGTGGCTTCCGTGGCTGGCGATGATCTTGCCCCCAGGATCAGCCGCGGTGAATCCTACAGTGGCCCCGCGAATCGGCTTGCCCTCGGTTGTCACGGTCGCCGAGATATCGCTCGCGTTTCCCGCGAAAATGGCCGGACCAGGCGCGATCGCGACGTTCAGCGGCGCCGACTCGGCGATTCCCACGGCCGGCAAAAGCACCACCGCAGTCGCCACCAGAGAAGCGAAGGCCCACCTTCGACTCAGGCGTCTTGTCGTCCACCTGCCCGCCGCCGCAAGTCGCGCCCTCAAAGCCAGCACCGGCAGCGACCCGCCCAGCCGCCGCGCGGCAGAGATGACCCGTACCTCGACCCGGCTACCGCCGGACGGGCGCCCAGGTCCGCCCCCACCGGGGCCTGGCCCGTGACCATTGGACTGGCCCGCTGGGAATCTGCGGCGCCGGATGGCTGCCGCCAGTAGAACCAGAGTTGCCGCCAGCGCTACCGACCCTCCATAGAAGACGACCACGATGAGGACCGGGATGCCCCTCGTCACACTCGCCATCTGCGTGTCGACCACGACCGGCCCTACAGGTTTCCGGCTGAAATCGAACGCCTCCGTCATGCCGGTCGCCTTCGCGTCGCGGCTCGTCAGAGGCGCAAGTCCGTAGGTCGCCTCGATGAACTTGAGGATCGACGAGAAATCTGAGGTCGTGTGATCGACGAAACCCGGGCGGGCGAACGGCGAGATCACCAGCATCGGCACCCGGAATCCATAGCCGTGCGAATCGACCTGCGGCGGGCGAACGTGGTCGTAGTAGCCACCCCAGTCCGACCAGGTGACGAGGATGGCCGAGCTCGACCACGCAGGGCTGCGCTGGATCGCGGTGACGATCGACGTCACGCGCTGCTGGCCCAGGCTGATCGGATCTGGCGCCCGTTCCGAGTCACCGCTCGGATAGATGTACGAGACCGCAGGTGTGGTTGCGTCCGAACGCAGATCCCGGAACAGGTTTGACTGGTCGGTGAGGTTCGAGAAGCGGCTCGGATCGTCCACGATCGCGGGCATGTTGAGCATCGGCACGCGAACCACCTGCGGTATGAAGCTCGCGTAGCTGCCAACCCTGTGGTAGTTGAGGGTCGAGTCGTAGTGACGGATGTAAGCGCGCCAGCTCAACCCGGCCCCGTCCAGACGATCGAAAATCGTCGGGATCTTGTAGCCGCCTGCGCTCTTGAGCTGAGCGGCCGGCACCGCCTGCCCAGCGACCAGGTAGAGGTGGTTGTCAATGCTTCCGCCCATCGCCGAAGAAAAGAACTGGTCCATCAGTGTGTAGTTCTTCGCCAGCTGCCAGTAGGAGTCGACCTGCTCGGGGCTGTAATAGCCAAGGCCGGCGACCGCGCCCTTGCCGTTGGCGTTCTGGGCAGCGGCGAAACCGTTCATCCGGCCGCCGTTGAACGCGGCACGGGCGGCTCCCAAGTCGGCGGCGATGGAGGTCGCCCCTTCGGCTCCGATGACATGCAAGCCAAGCGACTGGCCGGCCGCAGCCCTGGGGTCGACAGGGACCTGGACTTTCCCTGGAACGATTCCATCGGCGCCCGGAAAGGTTCCGAAGTAGTTGTCGAAGCTGTGGCCCTCTTCGACGATCACGAAGACGTGCTTGATCTTCGTCGAGGCAGCGTTCGGGGCGGTCGGGGCGGCGAGGGCGGGGATCCAAGCTCCCGACAGGAGCGCCGCGCCAAGGATGCCGAGTGCGAGCTTAAGCGGCCGCTTCATGGGTGCACCTCGTAGATCACGACGTCCGCCGGTTGGTTCGGTCCGTCTTCGCGGAACGAGAAGACGGCCACGCCTCTGAACTTGTTGACGTAGGACATCATTCGCTTGGCGAAGAAAGGACTGCGGGAAGCGGAGTACGAGTCGTAAACGAGGTACTGAATCGAGCCGCTGCGGATGGCAGCGTCCGGATTCAGCACCGGCTCGTATTGCGGGTTGCGGTGCAGCGGATTGGAGCTGACGCTCAGGGCCAGTGCCTTCCGCTGTCCGTAGAACTGGATCACGTTCGCAAAGGAAGGACCGATCGTCAGAAAGCGCGCACTCGGGAGGGTGTGGGAGCGCACCCACTCACCGGACGGGCGGCTGGCCTGTAGACCGCCGGTGCCGGCGAGGAATGTTCGCGCGGTGGTGCCCGGCACCGTGATGTCTGAATCCGTCGCAATCGCGGCGCTGGCCGCCTGGCGCGGGCTCGCGGCCACGCCGACCGCGGGCGGGGCCATCGAGATGAGCGCGAGCGAAAGAGCCGCCGCCGCCGCCCATCGCCACTTCACCCTCTCGAGGCGAAGAGGGCGGGCGATCGAGGGTCCGAGCTCGCCCAGGGCCATCGCGCCGCGGCCTGCGAGGTAGACGACCGCCGGCACGATGGGAAGCATGTACTCGTAGCCTTTGGTGGGCCAGATCTGGAAAAAGGCGACATTGCAAAGCACGAGCGAGATCGCCAATGCGTCGAATGTCTGCCAGCGCCATCTGAGTGAGGCCAGCCCGACCGCCGCCAGGGCGACGGTCACGTAGCCGAGGCTCGGCAAGACATTCAGCAGGTAGAAGTCGGGGGTGTGGTTCGGCTGGCGGAAGAATTGCCACACCACGAACTGGTTGGTCGTGTGGGCACCGCCGCCAAGCACCAAAGACAGCGGGTAAGGCGAGATCGCGATCAAAAAGACCGCCCCTGCGATCGGCAAGTCGCGCTTCCACCGAAGCGGCAGATCGCGAGAGAAGAGCACGAACAGAATGACAGCCGGCACCGTGAGCATTCCCATCTCTTTCGCGAGGACCGCAAGCGCGGCCATGGCGGCGGCCGCGTAAAACCACACCACGCGATGCGTCCGCAGCCAGAGAGCGAGCATCAGCATCGTCGCGGCGACAAAGGTCGTCATGGGGCCGTCGAGCAGCATCTGTCGAGACACCAGGACCGCGTAAGGGCAGAGGGCGGCGATCATGCCCATCGCAAAGCCCAGGAAACGGCCGCGAAGCACCATGCCGATGCCCCAGCAGATCAATGCGAGGCCGACCCCAAAGCTCGCAGTGACCGCTCGCGGCAACCAATCGCTTACATGCCCCGACAGCGCATAGCCGAGCGCGACGATGAACTGGACCATGAGCGGATGTGCCCTGAACACGCCGAAAAGCTGTCCGTATGGTTGGAAGCCGGCGATGGAGGCCGCCTGGCCCGAATAGACCGCTTCATCCGAGTTGAAGCCGATCTGCGACAAACCCGCGAACCGGACCAAGGCGGCGGTGGCCGTGATCAGGATGAGTGCGGCCGAAGTCGCGACCCAGCGGGAAGAGACGAAAGCAGCGACCCGATTGCCGCGACCACGGCGGATGGCGCGACCGGTTGCGACGGTGTCGAGCTCGACCGGGGGAGCCGGGATGGCGGCCACACCTCCGGCAGGGCCCGCGTCGCGGGGTGGCTTTGCTCTCATTCGGGGTTCGGGGGTCGACTCCAGAGCAAAGGCGTCGGTGTGGAGGCGCGGCCGTGTTGATGGCCTGCGCGCGGCTGTCCCCCGGCGCCCACGCGGCACCGGCGATGGGTTTTCTGCGGATTGGTTCATGTGGACTAGCAAATTTCAAGGCTTCGTCGAGGGGCGAACAATCGGACAGGTCGGCAGACGGGATGGGCGTTTGTCCCGAGGTCGTGTCAGGCCGCGAGAAATTTGAGCAAACGAAAAGCACCGTCCCGTTGAAGATGGTCAGTCCTGCCCATTGACAAGGGCATCCGCCGGCGGTTTCACTTGCTCAGGTCGATCGTTTGTCGTGACCGGTATCACGAATGCCGGGACAACGCTCCGACTAGAGGGAGGACAGATTGAGTCGGGGACCTGAGGCTTTGACGACCACCAAGAACGAAACATCCGTTGCCGATCGACCGGTCGGCAACCAATCGATGCCGCGGCCGGCGCCGCGGGTCCTGGTGGTCGACGACCAGCACCTCTTTCGATCGGGTCTTGTGAAGTTGTTGGAAAACGACCCGCGGATCCAGATCGTCGGCGATACAGACGGCGGAGCTGAGGCAGTCAAGCTGAGCGCCATCCTGCGCCCGGATCTCGTCCTGATGGACGTCAGGATGCCCAACATGGACGGACTCGAGGCGGCGCAACGGATCACAACGGCGCATCCGAACGTGCGAGTCCTGATGCTGTCGGGCTTCGGCGCCGAAAGCCAGGTCGTGCACGCCTTGAACGCGGGCGCCAGTGGCTACGTGGTGAAGGATTCTCCGCTCGAGGCGATCGTAACAAGCATCCTTGCCGTTGTCGCCGGCGCGAGGGTCTTGTCAGAGGCAATCGCGGATCGGGTGTTGAGCATGATTTCAGGCGGGCCGCCAACCAAGGCCATGTACGACGGTCTGACTCAACGAGAGGTGGAGATCTTGCGACTGCTCGCAACGGGAGTCGCCAACAAGCAGGTGGCCTTCAGGCTGAAGATTTCCGACAAGACGGTGCGGAATCACATCAGCCACATCTACGAAAAGCTGAACATCTTCGACCGCTCGCAGGCGGTCCTGTACGCGGTCCGCAAGGGGATCGTAGAGGTCTAAGGCCGGCACCTTAGACCTCCTCCCCGGCGGTCCGTGACCGGCGTCTGGCGAGCTCGCGGTCGGCCTCGCCGTTCAGTCGCCGGCGCAGGCTGCGCGTCAAGGTCCTCGCGCCGATCAGGGGTGACCGGTTTCGGCGCTCGGCACGCGTTGTGCCCGACTTGATCGCAGCGCGCAAGTCGAGGGCGCTGCGCCCGGGGAAGACGGTAACGACGCTACCCACCGCGGCAAGAATATGTGCGTCGGAACCTCCTGTTTGAGCGCGAGCCCAGACACCTGATTCACGTTGCGCCTGACGGTTGGCCAGCCACGCGCCGGGTGATCCATTTTCTGTTTCGATCGCGTCCCATGGAAGGCCGACGCCTCGCAACCCAACACCGCGAGCGCCTCCCAGGCGCAGAAATGGATGAGCCGGGATGGCGAGCCCGCCCTGGGCGTGAATCTCATCGATCGTCTCCTCGACATCGAGACCCGCCGCGACCGTGCGCGTGAGAAAGAGACCGAGCACATGGCCTTGCCGTGTCGACACCTCCTCGCCGATGACAACCTCACAGCGAGTCACACCGGCTTGCAAGGCTGCCTCGATCGCCCCGTCGATGCTGTCGTGATCGGTGACGGCGATGACGGAGAGCCCCAGGTCGATCGCGCGGGCGACGACCGTCGCGGGTGACGGCGCTCCGTCGCTGAACGTCGTGTGTATGTGCAGATCGGCGGCGCCGGACGCCGGTGTGGTCACCACCGGGTCAATCTAGCCCGTGGAGCCGGGGGTCGGCTAAGCCCGGATAGTCCGGACTGTCCGAGGTTTGCCTCGGAAGTCAGCTCGGTTGGTCCGGACTATCCGTTGGTCAGGAGGCCTGGCTGGCCACCCCCACCCAATCGCCGGAGATGACTGGGACCGGCTCGTCCTCCTCCGGCACGGCGACTACCACGGTAGCCGGCGCCGCATTGATGAGCTCTGGCCAGCTGTAGTCCGGGACTCGGATTCGCTGCACGCTCACTTTCGAGAGCGCCGACGAGAGGATGTGTCGCTCCAGCTTCCGAAGACGCTCAGGTCCGTTGCCCGCGATGACGAGGTGCGGAGCGAGCGAGCTGTACGGGGGGAAGCCGTACGCGTCCTCAGTGTTCTCCAGCAGCTCATCCACCGCGGTTCCGTGGGAGATGGCTTCGGTCAGCGATGGCGTCCCACGTTCGATCACGTAGAGGCTCTCCATGCGCACCCGCGTGCCCACGACGCATGTCACCAGGTCCGTGACTTTGTACTTCGGCGGCGGGATGATGGCCTGGACGACTGCGTTCATGCTCATGATCGGAAGATTAGCGGCGCCCAGCTTCTTGCCGACAGAACGCCCCTCCCGAGAATGGAGGCGGCTCTGCCAGGTGAGGCTCAAGCGCTGAGTCCGCTTGAGCCGGTTTTGCGGGACCGCGCGCAGGGTGTGCGCGCTGATCGTCAGCGGTTTCGGATAACGGCTCGCCATGCCGTCCTCATCGATGATGACCATATCGTCGGAGTAGAAGACGCCTCCATCGGCGCGGAGCATCGTGAGGATGGTGCTGGTCTTGCCTGTGTCGGTCTTGGCCGACAGCATGATGGCCCGCCCGCCGATCGAGATGCAGGCTGCATGCAGCAGCATCCTGCCTTTGCTCGCCAGGATGAAGCGGAGGAGCGGCTCGATCACGTTCGTGTAGAGCACGTGTGGTGAGAGGGCCAGCAGCGGACCCGCGGTCACGACCACTGGATCCTCCATGTCGACCGAGAAGTTCGCAAACAGGGGACCGAGGTGTTCCCGGTACTCGAGCCTGGTCGACCCGTTTGTGATCGCGATGTTCATGCGTGGCGCCCATCCGCCCACGGGCCGCGTGCGGATGACGATGTCAGCGTCGCCGACGCTTGACGACCTAAAGAACTCCAGCTCCGGAAGGCGGACGCTGCTCTTAATGCGGACCATGCCGTCGATGTCGTAGCAATGGCGGTAAGAACTGGTTTTCGTGGACGAAAAGCCAAACATCGTTAAGCCCTCCGGGGAAGAGTGGGGCCGCGCCAGATCAGCGAGTCAGCGATCAAGAAGCGAAGCAGCGTGAGCGCGACCAGCGTGAGGAGGTTGGCGACCAGGTAGTTCATGTGAAGGCCGGCGGTCATCACCTGCAAGACCGGCAGACGGATCAAGAGTGCGGTGGAGTTGACCGCGTCGTAGACAACGAAACGTTTGATAATGCCCACCGCTCCGCCGGCCCGGCGCGACCCGAACACCCACGACTCGGTGCCGATGAAATTGAAGGTGGTCGAAGCCTGGGTCGCCATCGCAGCCGAGAGAAGCAGGTGGCCCGTGTGCAGCACATCGACCAGCAGCCAGAGCACAACCTGGTTGACGACCAGGCCGAGCGCCCCCACGGTCGCGAACTGCGACCCCGAGATGAGCTTCTTCGCCGCCGCACCAAGCCTTTGCGGCGTGAGGATCTTTTTCATGCGACCACCTGCGACTCGGCGATGACCGGGGACAGCCGGCCGTGTGATGCCATCCACTTGATCGCCTCGTCCAGGTGGCGAGACTCGAACGGACTGCGACTGGTGCGAACGAAAACGGCTACCGCCGAGACCTCGCCCGACTCGTCGACGCTAGGGACGACAATGGCGCTCGACGTCTCGATGTTGAGGCGAGCTTGCGGCCGCGCCGACTTGCGCTCGACGAAAAGGGCCGGCTGCTGATGACGCGACGCGGTGGCGACCATCTCCCGAGTGACGACGCCGCCAATGAGGTTGAGCCGTGGATCGGACAGATCGCCGTGGTCAGTGATCCAGAAGCCCTCCTGCGCGCCCAGCCTCCGCGCGAGTGCATCGATGTCCAGCCTCGGCACGAGGCGGAGCATCCGGGCCAGCCGTCTCCACACCGGAGGCTGGTTCACCGTCAAGGTCAGGAGCAACCCGCACGCCTGTCCCACGGCAGCACCCAGGAATAGGTGGTGCTTGCCCGGGACGAGCAGGATCGCGAAAACGGCAAACGACGTCACGGCCGACACGCTGGCCGCCGCGTAGTAGAGGCGTTTGCCATCGGGCTCGCCATGGCGCCCGAGCTCTCGGAAGGGCGCCAGCTGCAGCAGCGCCAGGGTGCATGCGGCGCTGGCCGCGGTGCCGGTAAGCCACGCAAGCAGCGGGTGGACGCCTGCATGGACGAGCCCGTACAGCAGGCTCGCGAACACGGCCAATCCCGCGAGAGTGACCATCGCGAACTTCAACGGCCCCGCGCCGCCCGGGACGTAGACAAACAGCGAAGCCAGATGGCCCAGGAACAGGATTCCCTGCCGGGTGCTGGCCTTGCTCTCCCCCGCGTGACGCGCCGCGAAAACAAACGGCACGTTGGCCACGCGAAGGCGAGGCGCGCAGACCAGGAGCTCGAGGAGAATCTTGAAACCCCTTGGCTTTAGCTCCAGGCCTTTGATAGCGGCGCGGCGACAGCAGAAGAACCCGCTCAACGGGTCGCTCGTGCGGCGGGCCTCGGGAAAGACGCCCTGCGCCAGCCACGTGCACGATCGACTGACAAGGTTGCGGAGCGTGCCGTCGAGGCCCGCCCGACTACCGCCGCGCATGTAGCGAGAAGCGACCGCGAGGTCAGCGCCTGCCGAGATGGTGGCGAGAAGCTGCGGCACGATCGCCGGTGGATGCTGCAGATCGCCGTCCATCACGCATACGGCCATCCCGCGCGCCGCATCGATGCCTGCGACGACAGCGCTGGCCAGGCCGGTCTGGTCACGTTGACCCCTTTCGATCACACGCCAACGCGGATTGCGGACGGCTGCGGCCCGGAGGGCCGGCCTGGTCACATCGTCATTGCTGTCGTCAACGACCACCACTTCGTAGTCCACGCCGCCCAAGGCGGAGTCGAGCTGGCGCTCGAGCTCTTCCACGTTGCCGGCCTCGTTCCGCGTCGGGATGACCACGGAGATCCGGACCGGCTGAGTCCGACCTGGCCGGCGTGTCCGTGACGTGACACGCGGAGCCGTAGCTCGCGCCGCCTCAACTGTCGCTGCCATCAAGCTGTGCTCCTTGTGTCGAACACGCGGGCCAATTCGGATCGTTCTCGGCCACACCGAAAGTCATCGGCGCCGCCGCGCGCACAGTGCGCGATTTCGTAAGTGCGATTGCACAGGTCGCATGGCCGCCCGGTCAATGGGCGCCTGTCCCTACGGCGTTAGATCAAATTGACCCTTCGCTTAATCAGGACTTAATCGAGCTCAGCACCTGCCATAACGGTCCTCGAGCCGAACCACGTCATCGAGATCAGGCGTCGACACCTCCAGCACATCGCAGTCGGCTGTCGCGGTCATCCGGTGACGGCGGCCTGGATAGATTCGTCGCGAATCCCCGGGCCCGAGACGATGATGTCCGAGGACTCCGGCATCGTCTTCCAGATCCAAGACCATCGTCCCGGTCAACACCAGGATCGACTCGTCTTTGCGGTTGTGATACTGGAGTGAAAGCGCCTCGCCGCGGTTGATGTGCAGCACCTTGCCGAGATACTTGTCGGTGATCGCCCAGCGCAGCTCGTAACCCCACGGCTTCTCGACTCGGACCTCTTCCGCCGTAATCAAATCGATCCTCTCCTTGCGTGTGATCAAGCGTATTCGGCGAACTCGCCGAGTCGAAGATGCTCGACCAAGCCCTTGACCTCTTGGGCTCGCGACTTCAGACAGATGAGCAAGGCATTGCCCGATTCCACGACCACCAGGTCTTTGACGCCGATCGCGGCTACGAATTTCCCCGGCACATCGAACAGACTGGACTCCGAGTCGATCAGGACGTGCGCGCCGGCCGCCACGTTGCCGGCAACGTCCTTGGGCAAGATCGAATGCAGCTCGGACCAGGATCCGACGTCGATCCAATGAAACCGGGCGGGGATCAGCAGCAGACGATCTGTCTTCTCCATGACGGCGTAGTCGATGGCGTCTTTTGGAAGATCGCTGTATAGCGTCGCCACGCTTGCCTCGTCGCCGGCCAGGCGCGCGGTCGCAACCTGCCGCAGTACGTCGTGGTGGATTGGCGCGTGCTGGCGTAGCTCATCCAGCAGCGTTTCCACACGCCAGCCGAAGATCGCGAGATTCCAGTAGTAGCCTCCGCTGCCTACGAACCGTGAGGCTCTCTCGAAGGCAGGCTTCTCGATGAACTCCACAACCTTGAGCCCCGTCGTTCGGCCGAACCGAACCTGACCGTCAGTGCGTATGTACCCGAAACCGGTCGCCGGATAGTACGGCGTGAGGCCGACGGTAACCAGCTGAGACGACTGGGACGCGAGCTTGACCACGCGCCGGATCGTTTGCCCGAATCGGCGGCCGTCACCCACTATGTGGTCGGCGGGGATAGAGAGCATGACCGCGCCGGCATCGCGCTGGGCGAGCGTCATCGCGGCGAGTCCGAGCGCGCTCGCAGTTCCGCGCGCGACAGGCTCGATGATGATGTGATCCGGCGTCAGCTCGGGGAGCACCTCGCAAATGCTGTCCACCTGACTCCGCTCGGTGACGACATGAACTTCGTCGACCAGAGACCTGATGCGCTCGTAGGTTTGCCGAAGCAAGGGAGCGCTGCCTTTCTGCAATGCAAGCAGGTGCTTGGGCTGTCCCCGACGCGATCGAGGCCAGAGACGTGTGCCGGCTCCACCGGCGAGGATCGTTGCGTGCACCGCCATTGCTGGTCATGGTCGGATCTCACACAGGGCGCGTCCATGAGTGTTCTAGGTATCGACTGGGCGTTCGTCCCGCAAGCCGACCCTTGTGCCGACCGGAAGGTCTTGGTCCGGCGGCCTTAGTCGGCGCTCAGCCGGACTCGCGCTCGAACTGACGCCGAACCGTCTCTATCGACACGAGCACGTCCGTCAGCTCGCCGGCCACGGTTTGAGCGAGGCGTCGATCCGTGGCTTCGAGCGCTTCGAGGTATCCGATCAGCCGGCCCGCGCATAGCGAGGTCGCGCAGAGCCGGCGTGCGTCAATGGATCGGAAAGGCGCTCCGCTGCCGAGCTCGTTAAGGCTTGCCTTCAGCGAATTGGCCGCGAGATGGAGTCCCGGCAAGACGCGATATCCGGCCGATCGACCCGATGGACGGGCCAAGACTGCGCTATCTCGAAGCACAGGATTCGCCGGCCCCGAGCTGTGGGTCGCCGCCGTGACGAAAAGCCTGTATCGCCGCCGGCCGCGGCAACATCGAGACCAGGCCGCGACCAATCGATCTCTGTCCGCTCTCATAACGTTCCCTCGCAAGCCCGCTGACGCGCACAGAGAAGTTTCTAACGCCGAAGCGCAAGCCCAGGCAATGGGCCTGGTGCACAGAGCATGGGTCAGGTCGTCAGGCGGTCTCCGCCTGTGCGACCGGGAATGGCAGCGTCGCGGGGACGGGCTCCGGCCGAGGAATCTCGACGATCGTTTGCGTGCCCTTGCCAAGCTCGCTGGTGATTCTGAGCGTCCCACCCAGAAGCCTGGCGCGCTCATGCATCCCGCGGATTCCCAATCCAGGGCTGGTCAAACCGCCAACCATTCCCCGGCCGTCGTCACGCACGCTGGCGGTCAGAGCTTGTTCCTTGACGCTCAACTCGATCCAGATCGTCGTCGGCGCTCCATGGATGGCTGAGTTGTGGGCCGCTTCTTCCAGGATCCGGATCAAGTCCACGACCGCGGCCGGGTGAAGATCATTGGGCCAGTCCTGGGCGATGGAGACGCTGACCACGGCTCCACACGAGGTCGCCAGGCGCGTGGCCAAACCCTGCAACGACGGCCGCAGGTCTTCCGCGGTCGCGGTGTCCTTCCGAATGTCGTGAAGAATGCCGCGCACGTTCGCCAGCACGCCACGGATGCTTGTCTGCATGCGGTCGAGCTCGCGGAGAACGCCTTCCCGGCCCACCTGGTCTGCCTTGAAGATCTCCATCTCCAGGAGGAGGAGGTTCAGGGTCTGGCTGATGTGGTCGTGGAGCTCCCTGGAAAGGTCAATGTCCCCCCGCGCTCCTGATCGAATCGGACGGCGACGCGGCCGGATTGTGTTGGCGGTTTCACCCTGTTCTGCCGGAACGATCATCCGAATGCTCCCTCTTGTGGCGGTTGGGTAGGCTTGGAAATTCCCTAACGGTCAGACGTCGCCCCTTTCCAAACCTTAACCCGATACGAGTGTCAACAATACAAATGACTTTGATAATCCAAGTCAATGGTCAGTTCTAGCCAATTTTTGCAAATTGTATGCCAGGAACTCCGCGCCGGCGGATGACGAGACATTTCACCATCTCCTCGGCGCACGAAGGGCAGAGCATCGTGCCCACGAGGGACTGCCCGCAGTAGCAGGTGTAGTGCCGACCCGCCAGGAATCCCAGCGCATCCGCGGCATCTGGCCTCCGGGGCGGCTCGACCGCGCGCGCGGGTTGCAAAGCCGGCGACGTGACCATTCCGATGGGTAAGTTCTAGGACTCGCCACCGGCCCAGGCAATGGGATTTCCCGCCCCCGGGCAACGTGCCAGCGCCGCCAGACCGACCGCAAGCACGTGTAGCGCCTGCCGGCGAGAAATTCCCAGCGGGTCGACCGCGATCTCGCCGACGACGCTGTCGCCCGTGTGGAAGTGCTCTTCGATGTGGGGAGCGATCGCGCGCAACATCCGACGCTCCTCGAATCGGCGCCTGGCGGCATGCCGGCAATGGGATTAGCGCCTGCGCGTGTGGGCCGGTTGTCCCGGCTCTGTCGAGCCTGGACGTGGAGAGTTCCGGACCCGCAGGCGAACTCGTGCGAGCGATCCATCGGACGGAGGACAAACGCCCATGCCTTGCCTCGATGAACCATTGAACGAATGGGGACCCGACCCGACCATTCCGGATGTCTTGTTCCGGCTCCGTCGAACGCGCCATCTGATGGCTTTGAGACCACTCCAGGTGATCCCACTCGCCGTTGCTTTGCTGCTCGCAACCCCGGGCGTGGCTGTGGCCAAACCGACCCCGGAAACCATCATCGACAGCGGGCCGGCGTCCCCTACGAGCGCAACGACAGCCTCGTTCACGTTCCACTCGACCTTCTCCGGGGCGACGTTCACATGCAGACTGGACGGAAGCCCGTTCGTCACGTGCGCGAGCCCCACCGCGTTTTCGGGCCTGGCCGCCGGTTCTCATACCTTCATGGTCGACTCGAGCTCGGGCGGAGTCGCCGATCCAAGTCCGGCGAGCGCGACCTGGACGATCGACCTGACGCCGCCGTCGGCTCCGACTAACCTCGCGGGCACCGCGCGGTCGACGACTTCAATAGCCTTGACCTGGCACGCGGCAACCGACAACGTCGGGGTCACGATGAACTTGATCAACCGTGATGGCTCCCTCCTGGCCACTGCCGGCGCGGTGAACTCGTACACCGATTCAACAGTGGCGCCGGCCAGCACGTATACATATACAGTCCAGGCTCAGGACGGCGCCGGCAACGTTTCGGCTGTCAGCAACAGCGTAGTCGTGACGACGCCTCCGGTTCCCGACACGCTTATTGACAGCGGGCCGACGCCCCTGACGACGTCCACCACCGCCACGTTCGTCTTCCACTCGACCGCCTCGGGTGCGACTTTCACGTGCAAGCTCGACGCCGCGAAGGCCGGCGGCTGCAACAGTCCCAGGACCT
Source organism: Chloroflexota bacterium (assembly GCA_005882115.1). GTDB lineage: Bacteria > Chloroflexota > Dormibacteria > Dormibacterales > Dormibacteraceae > 40CM-4-65-16. The sequence continues at coordinate 4,910 of VBEG01000032.1, read as the reverse complement.
ATAACGGATTGATCGCCGGGGCTCATTCATTCTCGGTTTTCGCCACCGCGAACGGTGTAAATGACCCGACACCGGCGGTGGCCAGCTGGACCATCGATGTCGCACCACCAAGCACACCGACAGGACTCAACGCCTCAGCATCGGCCACGTCGGTCACCCTGAGCTGGGATCCGAGCACCGACGACGTCGGCGTGACCGGCTATGACATATACCGAGGCGGGTCGCTGCTGGCTTCGGTCGGCGCGGTCACCGTGTACGCCGACAGTACAGTCGCGACGGGCGTCACATATTCGTATGCTGTCGACGCACGCGACGGGGCCGGCAACGTTTCTCTGCAGTCCTCGCCGGTGTGGGCGAGACCGACGGCCTCCTACAACGCGCACCTGACCCGCGCGCCGTACCTGACCGACCTCGTCGATCTTCACGTGGCGGTCAACTTCGCCACCGACCAGTCGGCCACGACCGCGAGCGTGGTGTATGGCGCCGTGGGCACTGGAGGCAGCTGCTCACCGTCGACTGTCGCTTCCGCGAGCCGCATCACGATCTCCGTCGGCACAGTGTTCGAATATCAGTGGAAGGGCGATATCACACTGCCCGCCACCGGGACGTACTGCTATCGCGTTTATCTCGGCACCACCGATCTACTGGGCGCCAACGCGTCGCCCGCGTTCACAACCCAGGTGCAGTTCGGCTCGACCGAGTCCTACTCATTCGTCGTCTTTGGCGACTGGGGGCAGGTCGACGCCAGCGGCCAGAACGCAGGCCAGGCGAACCTGATGGCCCAGATCGCCGCAAGCGGAGCGCGCTTCGCGGTCTCAGTCGGCGACAACGGCTACCCCAACGGCAGCCAGATCAACTATGGCGATCTGCAGCAGTCCGGAGCCGACACGAGCGCCATCTTCGGCTCGCAGTTCTGGACCTTGCCAAGCGGCTCCATCCCACTGTTCGCGGCCGTGGGCAACCACGGCGTAAGCGGAGTGAAGCACACTGACATAACGACGTGGACCCAGGCCACAGCAGTCTCGTCTTCCGGTGGTCGCTACCAGAACGATGTCTACTGCTGCATCAACGGGACGTTCTCATCGAACTATGGCAGCGAGTGGTATGCGTTCTCGGCCGGCAATGTGCGCTTCTACATGCTCGACTCCGCCTGGGGCGACACGAACGGCGGCACCGCGTCGCCCTACGCGAATGACGCCCTGGCCCACTTCGCGCCGGGGACGCCTGAATACATCTGGCTCCTCAACGACCTCGCCACGCACTCCACGCAGCTGAAGTTCGCCGTCTCTCACTACCCGTTCTACTCCGACAACCCAACCCAGCCGTCGGACACATACCTCGACGGCCCGGCGAACCTCGAAGGCCTGCTCGGCCAGCACGGCGTGCAACTCGTCTTCAACGGTCACGCCCACATCTACGAGCGCAACCGCGCAAGCGGGGGCGGGATGCCTATCACCTACGTCACGGGCGGCGGCGGCGCGACCCTCGAGCCGATGGGCACGTGCAGCACCTTCGATGCGTACGCCATTGGCTGGTCACCGACCAAGCTCAACGGCAGCGCGTGCGGTTCGGCGCCCGCGCCGACTTCCGACAGCCAGGTCTTCCACTTCCTCAAGGTGACTGTGTCCGGGACCTCGATCACCGTGGCGCCGACCGACTCGACCGGGAACACCTTTGACGTGCAGACCTATACGTTCAAAGTCCCCACCGACACCTACATCGACTCCTCGCCGCCGCCGGGGACGACGAGCACGTCGGCGACCTTCACCTTCCACGCCAGCGGGACGCCGGCGACGTTCATGTGCCAGCTCGACGCCAACCCCAAGACGTCGTGCACCAGCCCGATCACGTACTCCGGCCTGACCCAAGCCGCACACACCTTCAACGTGGCGGCGACCGTCAACAGGTCAGCCGATCCGACCCCAGCGACAACGTCATGGACCGTGGACACCACACCCCCGACGACACCCGCGAACCTCGCCGCCACGGCGACGAGTCCCTTCACTGTGGCGCTGACCTGGTCGGCCGCGTCAGACAACCTCGGGGTCACCGGCTACGACCTCTACCGCGACGGCGAGCTCTACCAGGCCCTGGGCGCGGTGACGAGCTACACCGACTCGGTGCTTGGTTCATCGACGCACCAGTACGCAGTCAGGGCGCGCGACATTGCGGGCAACGTCTCAGGGCTGACACCGGTAGTTTCAGTGACGTCTGCGCCACCGCCATCACCGGTTTTCTCAGACGGCTTCGAGTCTGGCAATTTCAGCGCCTGGAACTCGAGCGCCGGGTTGGTGATCGAGTCGGCCAACGTGAACAGCGGGACCAACGCGGCGGAAGGAAACACCACGGTCGGCAACACCTTCGCCAAGAAGACTTTGCCGTCCACATACACGGATGCATATGCACGTGTGGCATTTGACATCGCGGCTCAGCCGAGCCAGGTCAACATCCTTCGATTCCGCGACGCTAGCGGCAATTCCATCGGATACGTTTACGTCGACACCACCGGGCTGCTTGGCTTCCACAACGACGCGACTGGGCTGAACATCCTGAGCGGCGTCTCGCCGTCACCCGGATGGCACGCGCTGGAGCTTCATCTCAAGCCCGACGCCACTGGAGGCGTGGTCGAGATCTGGCTCGACAACACCTACGTCGCGGACCTCTCCGGGACTGGGCTGAACACCGGCAGTTCGCCGGTAGCGTTGATGCAGATCGGCGAGGTGCAGTCAGGACGAACGTATGACGTCCTGTTCGACGACGCGGCCTTCGGTACAGCCCGACTGGGTCCTGCCGCCGACATCGTCCCGCCCACGGTGCCCACAGGCCTGGCCGTAACGGCGGCAGGACCCTTCGAAGCCGACCTGACGTGGAACGCTTCGACCGATGACGTCGGAGTGGCCGGATACGACGTGTTCCGGGATGGGACCCTGATCGCGTCGCTCGGACCTGTTGTGACATATGCGGACACCGCGACGACAGCCGGGTCGACTCATTCGTACGCCGTGCGGGCGCGCGACGCATCAGGCAACGCTTCAGCACAGAGCGCGGGGGTCTCGGTGACGCAGCCGGCAGCCGCTTCACCGCTCTTCGCGGACGGCTTCGAGACGGGGGATTTGTCGGGTTGGACCAGCAACTCAAACCTGAGCCTAGAGTCAGGCGACGTCCACTCGGGTGGCTTCGCCGCGGAGGGCAGCACCGCGGCCGGCTCGACCTTCGCCAGGAAGACCCTGCCCTCGACCTACATGGACGCGTACGCCCGGGTCGCTTTCGAGGTCAAGAGCCAGGCTTCCCAGGTGACCCTGCTCCGGCTCCGCGACACGCCCACCGGCAACGGCGCATATCTATACATGACGCCCCAAGGAAAGCTCGGGTTCCGGAGCGACGCGCTGCTCGGCGGCACGACCAGCGCTGTCGCCCCCGGGCCGGGCTGGCACGCGCTCGAGCTGCACCTGAACATCACCACGGGTGTTGTCGAGGTCTGGCTTGACGGCGTGGCGGTGCCCGACCTCACCTTCAGCAGCACCAACCTCGGGACCGCCGCCATGGGGGTGCTCCAGGTGGGTGATAACACGACCAGCGGCACCTGGGACGTGGTCCTCGACGACGCCGCCTTCGCCACCAGCCGGCTCGGCCCCGGCGGCGATACCACTCCACCGAGCGTACCCGCCAACCTGTCCGCCACGGCCAACTCGGCCTTCTCGGCCCAACTGACCTGGGACGCCTCCACCGACAACGTCGGGGTGAGCGGCTACGACCTGATACGCGACGGCTCCCTGCTGGTCCAGGTCAGCTCGCCCGGCTACACGGACAATACGGTCCTGGCGGGGAGCACACACACGTACGCGGTCCGGGCGCGGGACGCCTCAGGGAACGTTTCTGCCCTCAGCGCTCCGGTCTCGGTGACCACGCCCGCGGCGGCGGCGCCGATCTTTGCGGACGGCTTCGAGACTGCCGACCTATCGGCATGGACCACCTCCGCGGGCCTTGCCGTGGAATCGAACAACTTCCATTCGGGCGGCTTCGCAGCCGAGGGAGCAACGACCAACACCTCGGCAAACGCCAAGGAGACTCTGCCCTCGACCTTCCTCGACGCCTACGCGAGGGTCGCCTTCAAAGTCAACGGCCCGAATTCCCAGGTGACGCTCCTGCGGCTCCGCGATACGTCGGTGGGCACAAACGGAGGATTCATCGCTCTCACCAGCGGTGGAAAGCTCCAGTTCAAGGACGCGTCCGGCACGTCGACTACAAGTGCTGTGACCCCTTCGCAGGGCGCCTGGCATGTGCTCGAGCTCCACCTGTCCATCAGCAATGGTGTCGTCGAGGTGTGGCTCGACGGTGCGGCGGTTTCGGACCTGACGTTGAGCGGGGCGAACCTTGGCGCCGCGCCCATGGGCACCCTGCAGATCGGCGACACGGCGATTGGCACCTGGGACGTCTTCTTTGACGACGCCGCCTTCGGCACCAGCCGGCTCGGTCCCGGTGGCGACACCACGCCCCCCAGCGTGCCGGGCAATCTCAACGGCACCGCGACGTCATCCTTCTCGGTCCAGCTCACCTGGGATGCGTCCACGGACAACACTGTGGTCGCCAGCTACGACGTGATTCGCGATAGCTTGGTCCTCGCCCACGTCAGCTCGCCGGGGTACACCGACAACACGGTGCATGCCGGTGAGATCCACACTTACGCGGTTCGAGCGCGCGATGCTTGGGGCAACGTCTCTGCTCTCAGCACATCCGCCGCTGTCATGACCCCGGTGCCTGACGACTTCTCGATCAGCGCCAGTCCGAGCAGCGTGACTGTGGTTCAGGGCCAGAGCGTGACCTCGACCGTGAGCACCACCGTGACCAGCGGGAACGCGCAGACGATGACCCTGAGCGCGAGCGGGCTGCCCGCGGGGGCGACCGCGTCC
>VBEG01000019.1 GCA_005882115.1 Chloroflexota bacterium | reverse complement strand
GTGGGCGAACCGGGCATTGCCATCGCGTTCGTCGCCGGACTGATCTCCATCACGTCGCCATGTTGCCTGCCCCTGCTGCCCGGTTACCTCGCCTACCTGGCGGGACTCGGCGGCGAGGCGCCCGCTCACCGGAACCGGACAATAGCCGCAGCTGCGCTTTTCGTCCTTGGCTTCACGGCGGTATTTATTTCGCTGGGTGCGACAGCTTCGGAGCTTGGTGCCTTGCTCCTCTACAACCGCTTGCCGCTGGCGCGTGTAGCCGGGGTCTTCATAGCGGTCATGGGGGCCGTCCTTCTTCTGGAAGGACGTATCGGTTTTCTCAGTCGCGGTGGTGACTGGAGCAAGCGGCTGGCCGGAGGCAGCCTCTGGACAGCACAGCTTCTGGGAGCGGCTTTTGCAGTTACCTGGACCCCCTGCATCGGACCTGTGTTGGGTGCGGTGTTGACCCTCGCCGGGACGACGGCGAGCTTGAGCCACGGCGTGCTGCTGCTCACCGCCTACAGCCTCGGCCTTGGCGTGCCGTTCCTTGCGTTGGGTGTTTCGGTGGCGCGGGTCCGCCTGTGGTTGCAATCCGCCGGCCGCATCACAGCGTTCCTCCAGCCGGTATCGGGCGCTCTATTGGTTGTGATGGGAGTCTTGCTCGTCAGCGATCGATGGCTTCCATTGATCTCACCGGTCTTGGCCTGGTATGCGACCGCTCACTGGCCTCCAATCTGATACTACGAGCGGCTAGTAGACTGGCACGATGAGCGAGAAACGCGGCGGCCCTTCGCCTGGTTGGACGAAGTCGAAGCCCAAGCGATCCCCCGTCCGCTCCACCTCAGGCAAGTGGTGGCCGTACGCGATTGCTGGCGGCGTCGTGGTTCTCGTTGCAGCGTTTGTCGCCGTCACCCAATTCGGGCATGCAGGGTCCGGAGGTGGTGGTGGCGCTAGCGGCGGCCTGGCAGTGGGGTCGCCCGTGCCCACCGACGCAGTTCCGTCCAGCGATGGGCGCACGGTGTCGCTGACCGATTTCCGCGGCTCCAAGTTGGTCGTCTACTTCTATGAAGGAGGCGCTTGAGGCGCCTGTCAACAGCAGCTCGTGGAGCTGCAGGGACAGTTGGATGCAATCAAGGCTGCCGGCGGTCAAGTGGTGGGCGTGAGCACCGACCCGGCCGCCACGTCGGCCTCTCTGGCGGCTCAGCTCCACCTCGGATTTCCAATCCTTGAGGATCGAAATCACGTGCTTGGCTCAGGCTTCGGAGTGTTCCGCCTTCGAAGCGGCATGGACATGGGGGCGGTGGACGGCCATTCGATCTTTGTTGTCGACGCCTTTGGGCGAGTGACTTGGAAGCAGTTGGCTCCGGATTCCATGCATGTCCCCGTCGACCAGGTCGTGGCAGCTGTCAGGGCTTGATCCCTCGATGACATCACACATTACCCTGGTCACCGCGGTCGACTGCCATCTTTGCGAACATGCGCGGAGCGTCGCCCATCGCTTGGCAGCTGAACTCAAGGTTGAGGTCCAAGAGCTCGCCTGGGAAAGCCCGGACGCTGACGTTGTTCGCCGTGACGGGGTCCCGTTTCCGCCCGCGCTCTATGTCGGCGATCAACTGCTCGGCTACGGCCGGATCTCTGAAGGCGGGGTTCGGAGCCGGCTGGCCAGAGTCTCGTGAACGCACTCGTCTACTCGAGCTCGCTAGTTGCCGCCTTCCTCGGGGGCGTGCTCGCCCTGTTCGCACCTTGCTGTGTTGTATCGCTGCTGCCCACGTTCGTCGGCGCCGCCCTCGAGCGCGGACGACTGCGGCTGCCGGCGATGGCGGCGATCTTCGCGGCCGGCATTGCTTCGGTGATGCTGCCCATCGTGCTCGGTGTCGGCCTTCTCGGGCAGCTGTTCGCCGCGCAGCACCGCCTCATCTTCTTCGTCGTCGGCTTGTTCCTGGTCCTGCTGACGCTCCAGGTGTTCTCAGGCCGGCCGTGGTCGTTGCCGTTCCCGATGTTGCGGCTTCGCGTTTCCGGATCGACGCCGGGCGGCATATTCGCCCTCGGCCTGACAGCGGGAGTTGCCAGCTCCTGCTGCGCGCCAGTTCTCGCTGGAGTCGTCGCCCTATCTGCCCTCGCCTCGTCTGTGACCGGCGCCCTCGGGCTTGGCCTCGCCTACGTCTTCGGCATGGTCTTTCCGCTCCTGATCGCGGTGCTGGTTTGGGATAGGGTGCACCCCGGTTCACCTGGCTTCGCATTGCGAACCCGGCGCATCCGGCTTCGGGGCTGGTCATTGCCATGGACCGACGCTGTTGCCGCGGTCATGTTTCTCACGATCGGTGTCCTTGCTTTGCTCATCGCCTACACCGGCCAGAGCACCTACCTCCCCGGCTGGTTAGAGGTCTGGAACCGTTGGGCGACCGGCCTCGCCGGTAATGTGTCGGTTTGGCTCGGGAGTCTTCCGATAGCCATCCAGGCGATGGCGTTAGGGCTGCTCGCGCTGGCCGTCGTGACAGCTCTCTATCGGTCTTGGAAACTCGGCGCGGCACCCGATCGCAAGCGCATGGGTGGGGCAGAGCCGGCCATCTCTGAATCGGAGGTAGCGAAACGTCTATGACAGGCATCACGCGGCGCGCCGCGATCGGCCTTATGGCCGCGGGCGCTGGCTTGCTAGGGCTGGGCGTTGCGGGCGGCTACCTGCTTCGAGACGCCCTTAAGTCCCTCGGCGGCGGCGGGATGATGGGGTCAGGAATGATGGGCGGCGCGACCCAGGCCGACATGAGCAGCTACATGAAACTCTTTGACCGCCACACCGAGCTAAAACGAACTGTCGAGACGATTGATGGTGGAGTGCGCACCACGACTGAATCCGATGCCCCCGACTTGATCGCGCTGCTCCAGGTTCACGTTTCGAGCATGTACACGCATCTCAACCAACATGCCGAGGTCACGTGCATGAGCTCTAGTCTCCCGACTCTCTTCAGTAATTCGACCAGTTACCGACGAGAGCTGACGCTAACTGCCAAGGGCGTGGTTGTGAAAGAGACCTCGAGCGATCCGCGGATTGCAAGCGCGATCCGCGAGCATGCCCAAGAGGTGACTGGATTCGTACGCGATGGAATGCCCGCCATGATGCGAGGCATGATGGGTCAGTGACAGTCCTGTGTACCGAGAGTCAACCGCAGTATCGCCCGCTGTAATCGCTGAACCAGAGTGAGCTGGCCTCGGCCCGGATCTCACTCAAGGGAGACCGAGCAGTGCGGATGAGTGAGGTGAGCCGCCCAAGGCCGCTCAAGATTTCGTCAGCGGCGTCCCAGAACGCACCGAGGCGACGACGTCAAGGATTGCTTGGCTTGCTTGCGCAGCGCCGGCCCGATCGTGGATGAGACCTGGATGATCGGTATCAGGCAGAATCCGGTGAACGCTATTGGACGAAAGGCCGGTCATCTCGTCCTGCAGCGGGAGCCACCCGGCCTGAGCCCCTTTGGCAGCTGTGACGACGATGAGCGGCCGATCACCGAGGGTTGCGAGCTCGGCCGCCTCTTTGAGGGTGTTTGGCAGTTCGGCAAACTCGTCGCGCTGAATGCGGTTGAGGCTCGCCGACGAGACCACGGCACGTTCTTCGTCAAGGGTTGGGACCGGCAGAGGGTCCGCAGCAAACTGATTGACCAGTCGAAACACACCTAGCCGCGCCAGTGAGGGGAAAAGTGCAGACGCTCTGCTGATGATGTTGTATTGGGACGGAAAGTCAGGCAATCCGGTGAAGGCTTCGTTTGGCTGCGAGTCGAGGAAGACCATGCCGGCGACCTGGTCCGGGTAGCGGGCAGCGAAGACTCTGATGTAAGCCCCGCCTGTCGAGTGACCGACCAGGACGTACGGGCCTGCGATTTGTGCGCGATCCAGCAACGTGTTGAGGTCGCTGGCAACCGCGACACCGTCCTGCGGACTCGCCGGGGGATCGCTCCAGCCCTGGCCCGCACGGTCGTAGCTGCAGACTGTGGTGTTCTGCGCGACCGCCGGCGCGATCCAGCCATCCCAATAGACGGAGGTTTCCGCCAGACCGGACACCAGCACGACGGTCGGGCTGCCCGAGCCCGTGCAGTGCACATACAGGCGATGTCCGCCGACGTCGACCAGGTGGCCAGGCATCGCGGTGGCGCTCCGGTCGACCTGTTCTTGAATCGTCTCGTAGCTGCCTCCGACCCCGGCAATAACGAGCGCGGCGAACAGCGGGTAAAGCAGCAACCGGCGCGTGACGCTGCGCAGGTGCGCGCGTGCCTGCATCGTCATCCAGATAGCGAGAGCGATCAGGGCCGGCGGCCAGATCCACCCAAGCGCATTGAACGCACTGGCGTCAGGTCTAAAAATCAGGAGGCTGGCGCCAGCGAGGGCCATAAGCGCCGCCGGCACGACTGCCCACCGCTGGGGTTGATCGGACCAACGGATCGAGAGAACCGCGAGCAACGCCCAGCCGAGAGCCCAGCCGAGCAGCGCTGTTCCCATGATCACGTGCTCCTGAGCTCCTTCGAACGGCCCCAAAACGAGCGCGAGTGAGACAACTAATCCCGAGAACATGGAGCCGGCGACCATCAGACCGACACGGCCCTTACTGATCGGCCGTGCTGGGGCGCCTGTCTCATTACTGGGGATCGAGCTCTTGGCCGAGATGCTGTTGTGCATGACTACCTTCCTTACAGCTACGTGAGTTGCGTTAATGAGACCCTACATGAAGTCGGCCGTAAATGCAACTCGTGTTGCGATAAGATATGACCGTGAGTCCACGGGGGGCGAACGATTCGAAGAGGAGACCCGGCGGTAGGAGCGCGCGCGTCCGTCAGGCGGTCCTGGATGCTGCCTTTGCCGAGCTGGGGGAAAAAGGCTACGGCGGCCTCAGCATCGAGGCTGTAGCTCAGCGCTCAGGGGTCGCCAAGACCACTGTCTACCGGCGCTGGCCGACGCGTGACGAACTGGTCGCCGACGCTCTGGACAGCCGCAGCGACCGGAACGAACCGGTCCCGGACACAGGGACTCTTCGTGGGGACCTGAAAGAGTTTTGCGAGGGGGTGCGAGCCAAGCTGACCTCAAACCATGGAAAAGCAATGTTGAAGAGCCTGGTGGCTGCGGTCGATCAGTCCCCTGAAATTATTGAGACGGTGGAGCGCTTCTGGCGAGAACGGCGCGACGTCGGCGGGTACCTAATTGAGAGGTGGATTCGCCGAGGAGTTCTGCGTCCCGAGACGGACGCTGACCTGCTGGTCGAATTGATCCTCGCACCCATCTATCTGCGGGTGCTCTTACCCGGAGGGCCACTCACCGGAGACGTTTTGACGGGTTTCATCGACCTCGCCCTTGATGGGGTCGTTGAAGACGTCACACCCGGACGGATAAGCACAGATCAGGCGAGCGCGACCGCTTCTGATGCAACTGGCGTCGGGCCTACGGGTAGAGCCAACACAAACGTAGGTGGTTGAGAGACGTTTGCTCGACCTCGTGTCGCGTTGCTGCGGTTAGAGACACCCGCTCCGACCTTGGAATTCTGAACCGGGGTGCCTCACGGTCCTAGTGCCGTGCGCGTGCTGATATATCGGCTGTGTGAGAGCCGTGAGCGAATTCAATCGACGGTCCGCAATCCACTTGGACGGGGCTGCCGCCACGAAGTTCCAAGAAAATCTGTGACCTCCCTGTGACCCGGCGACCGCCTGAGAACCATCGGATTCGCTGATTCTGAGTTCAGAAATTGGTCGGGGGCCCGGGATTTGAACCCGGGGCCTCACGGTCCCGAATCACACGCTAATTAGTCCAGCCATGGCGTTTTCGACTGTTTTGAACCGGAAACCTCTGCACCAGGGCCGGCCCCGCGTCTAGAAATGATCCGTTTTTCCCGCGGCTCACAACAGGAAGTACTACATAGCTTTGTAGGACAGAAGCGAGGATGGCGGTCCGTACGGTCTGGCCCGCAGCGGTACTTCAGCTGTGCTTGTCAGGCGGCACCTTGATTATCTACAACCCAAGTTGAACGGTCACGAGCCATTGAGTAGTCGCTGAAAAGCACCGAGATAACTTGGGTCGCCAGATCGAGCCCTCAAGATCCAGTATTCGGCTCCCCAAAAGAAGTAGGCGTACAGGGGGGTCTCCCGACTCGACCAACTGATCGCGGCGTTGTAGTTCTCAATCAGATGATGCGGACCGCAGGTAAACATCGTCTTTCCAGCTGGATTTGGGGGCAACGTCGTCGTCTCCCACGGCTCGGCCTGACCTTCGGCCACCATCCATCGCCTGCCCCGCTCACGCAATGCCTCGAATAGGGCGCTCGGCGGTGTTGCCCCTGAA
>VBEG01000018.1 GCA_005882115.1 Chloroflexota bacterium | reverse complement strand
TCTTTCCAGCGCCGCATCCGCTGATGGTGAATTCAGCCGCGTACTGGTTCCTGATGCAAATCGGGATGATCGTCGGGTTCGTCACTTCGTGGCCCGCGAACGTCTGGCTCCTCAACCGCGGCATCAAGCTCGCGATGTGACCTATCGCTGTTGTATCGCCAAAGTGCAGGTAGTCGAAACCCTGACCGTCTGACCGGCGTCTGGTAGCACTTCTTCGGTCTGATCCTCACCGTCGCCATGTCACAGACGGGTCACAGAATTCCCGGCACCGGGAGGATCCAGTAGGACACGCGAGGACACGAAGGAAGCGGGTGGCGAGTTCGGGAGGACACTGGAGGACCTGCGGGGACACTCGAGGACACGACATCAAGTCGGTTCGGGACCGTGAGGCCCGGTTCAAATCCCGGGCCCCCGACCAACTTCTGAATTCGCAATCGTCATTCACCGCAGTCGACTTCGCCTCAGTCACTGGGCCCAGCCTTTCGCTCTGGCGTCCGGCTTTGCTGCGCCGCCTCAACCCGAGCGACGCATTGCACGAAGATCCGGGATCAACGCCCCTTACTTCGCCACCGCCTGAGTAAGAAGACGTTCGAGCAGCGGCACCACGGTCGACCCATCGGCCCCGGCTTTGATGATATCGGCCATCCGCTGCGCTCCGCCTATGTATCTGCGCGATGCCAGCATCTCGCGAAGCTCGATCTGAACTTCTTCTGCAGTGGAGTCGCTGGAGATTGTGCGCCCTGCGCCACATGCCTCCACCTGTGCACTGTTGGCGTCTTGATCGCGGCCCATGGGCATGCAGAGAAGCGGCACCCCGTTGGTCAGCGCAGCCATTACGGTGCCCATACCGGCGTGCGTGACGACCACGGCAGCATGGGGCAACACCATCCGATGATCGACTTTGGTGCGCACCACCGTATTTGTCGGGGGCACAAGGATCGTTGGATCCATCGACGGTCCCGTTGTAATCAGTCCACGGACTGGCAGCCCGGCAAGCGCGGTGAGGACCCTGTGCAGGACCCTCTCCTGGGCCATGTAGGTGGTGCTGAAACTCACCACTACCAACGGGTCATGGACGGGTCCGACGTAGTGGACGTTATCGGGTAGGTCGTTTGACGATCGGTCAAACGCCTCCGGGACCAGCACGAGTAGCAGGTCGACTCCGTCCCAAAGCTGTCCACCGGTGACGATGGGGACAAGTCCCATCGCCCGCCGCGTCTGATTGACTGCGGCGAGGTCCCGCTCGTCCCATATGGCTCCAGCGCCGCCTTCGCGATTCACTTGATAAAGGGTGTGGACGTAAGCCGCCGTGGCGATCCCAGACCGTTCTGCGCTGGCGAGCGCTCCCCACAGCATGAAGTCCACCACCACCGCGTCAGCCGGTTCGCGGCTTAATTCTGATTCGAGGTCCTGGCCCGCTCCGGGGCTGCATTGCAGCTCCAGCAGGTAGGAGGCGTCGAACCTGCGGCCGCGATGAGAACCCCAATCGGGCGCATGCCGAAATCCCCGAAAGTTCAAACCATTCGCTTCGATACTTCTGCGCAGGGATGGCGACCCGAGAACACGTACCTGGTGACCAGCCTGGGTAAGCCGGCGGCCTATGGCAAGCGCTGGCGGAACGTTGCCACCCCCGTCCCAAGCCACTATCACAAAACGGCCGCTCACTTGATTGCGTCGTCCGTGTAGCAGATTCGCAACGGGAAAGCCTCTTCATCGAGCTACGAAGAGTTGAGCGGGCCGTTCCGGGCGGCCCGCTCGATTGAGAGCTCAAATCGAGTTGATCTGCACCATGTAGTTCACGCCTGGCATCCCGAATTGCGCGCCTTGGAACTTGTAATGGCCAGGGGTCGCCGGTGTCACAAGCGATCCGAGGCTGGGAATGTTGACCACGGTGATAACGAGGTAGCTTCCGTTCGGGTCAGGAGCCACCGAAGGGTATGGCGGCGTCGACGTCCCGTACCAGCTGACGACGAGCGAGAAGTGCGTTGCGCCGGTGGGGATACCGGGTGTCCGATGGTTCGCTGTCGCGAATTGAGCTGTCCCCATCCCGTCGGCGTTGAGGCGCACCGAACCCCAATCTCCGCCCAGGCCAAAGCTGGCCGGAGGCGGCGCGCACGCCGCGACCGACGGGTTGTTGCAGTTGTTCGAGAAGGCGATCTGATACGCGGCACCGCCTGAAGCAGATGCCGTCAAAGCGGCGCCGAGCACAAGGGCCGTCGCCATGGTGAGGCACGCGAAAACACGTCGAATGTGCATGGGTGATCCTCCTCATCTCCATCTAGCGATGGAGCGCGTGGTGATCGCCGGCGGTCAGGCCGGCGCTAAACGAAAGTTGGCCGCAGCGATGGCAAGTCGTTGGCGCTGGGTTACGACCCACCCGTTCAGCGCGATCGCGTCGATTACGGCGCCCCCGAGCACGAGCGCGGTTCCCAGCCGGTCTGCCACCACCGACCACCCAGGGACGCCATCCGGCACCAGGAGGTGGCCCACCAGGTGCGCCATCAGCAAGGCTGCGCCGGCGCCTCCAACCACCAATGCAAGTTGCAAGCGGTGTCGTTGGAAATGGCGCCAGATCACCAGCGCGACCAGCGGCGCGGTGAAGAGCGAAAGCGCATGGAGCGAGTAGGCGATGTCCAGGCTCATACCGAGCGCCACCAACGGAGCGATCAGGACTGGAATCGTGCACGCGAGGCAGATCGGCGACAGCGGCGCCCAGGCGAGGGCCGCCGAGAGGATTCCGAAGCGATGGTCGCCTGAGGTTCGGTCCGCCTTCGACACGCGCCAGCGAGCGCGGATACGACTGGCCGTGGTTGTTACGCAGTCGACGCACACCTGGACGTTCTTGGGCAGGTCGGGGGGCATGCTCGGGCGATGAAGGACGGCCAGCTGCAGGACGAGGTCAGCCAGCTCGGGGATCGGCATCGCGGACCGGCCGCGGGTCAGAGCCTGGTCGACCAGCTCGTCAAGGGCAAGCGGACTCTCGTCCGCCAGCCGCCTACCGTCGCGCAGCGCCAGGCTGGACGCCAGCTTGGTCAGGGACCGCGCCAGCATCATCTTGGTTGCGGCGGTCGAAATCCCGAGCACCCTGCCGACGTCCGCGATCTTCAAACCCGCCCCAAACCGAAGCGCGATGCCATCCCGCTCTCGCTCCGATAGGTCTGACAGCGCCTGGTTGACCTCGATCAGGACCTCTTTGGCCAGGAGGACTGTTTCGGGAAGCTCAGATGGATCGGAGGTCGCGGTTTCGATGAGGTCCACGTCGATTGGTTCGGGGACACCATGACGGCTATTGCGCCGATTCCGGTCGACGACGGTTCGCTGCGCGATCCTAAAGAGCCAAGGCGCCACCGCACCGCGGCCAGCATCAAAGCTTCCCCAGGATCGCCAGGCCCGAGCAAAGACTTCGCTCGTGAGGTCCTCTGCCTCGTGCCTGTCCTGAACGCGGGAGCGAACGTACCGCCAGACCGGCAGAAGCTGCTCGCGGTAAACGTCCGCGAAGTCCGGACCGTGCCCGTCGCCGGTGATGGCCATCCGTCCCCTCCCTTGATTTGGGCTCCGCAAGTGTATTTCGCAAACCGCTGGGAAAGGTCACAGCCGGGCCACGAGAGGCGGTCGTGGAGGCGACGCCCGGCTCTTCAAGAAGTACGCGAGGCAGGCCCTGATGGTGCGACCGGCACGTCTTCCAACAGCGATTGCGGCAGATCGGCCATCTCGCGAGCGATGGTGTTCGCCGAGACCCTTTGCTCGCGGATCGATGCGCGTCGACAAGGCGACGCCTTCGCCGAGGAGGCCGATCACGACGAAGTTCAGCGATCGGATGTTGGGCGGCGGATACCGATCGATCTCCAGTTGCCTCGGCTCGGCGGGTGGTACTTCATGTAGTAATCGGGCAGAAAAGAAGCTCAAGTCTGGACGTGTCTATCGGCAGCGTTAGAACAAGGAATTGAACAGGTTTAGAAACGCCTGGTTTGGACGGGGTCGCGTCTGATTCGGGACCGTGAGGCCCCCTTCGCTGCCCGGCGGCTTCGGCGTTTCAGGCGAGGGTTTGGTTGGTGACAATGGCCGGATTGTCTCTAGCGGCCGTGAGTGTTCATTACTTGCGATGGCTGTGCTGGAAGCGGCAGGAGAAAGCTTGAGAAGGTCGAATGGTGCATAGCCTGGTGGGCGAGGAGCAGGTCCGTCCTGCCGATGTCCGCAGCGGACAAGGGGAAGGAGAGTACCCACTCCTTGCCGTTCTCAGTGTATTGCGCGCCTAGCGCTTGCGGCAAGACCCGGGTCGTGCTGCAGAATCTCCAGCCGAAACGAGAACCTACGGAAATGGGGGTGGCGTATGGCCGAACATGCCGTGGTGGTAGCCGGAGGCGGCCCGACGGGGCTGATGTTGGCGGGCGAGTTGGCGTTGGCGGGCGTCGACGTTGCCATTGTCGAGCGCCGCGCCAGCGAGGACCTGGTCGGCTCGCGCTCGGGCGGGCTGCACTCACGCACCATCGAGGTTTTCGATCAGCGGGGAATCGCTGATCGGTTCCTGTCGCAGGGGCAGGTGGCGCAGGTCGCGGGGTTCGCCTGGATCCGTCTGGACATCAGCGACTTTCCCACCCGCCACAACTACGGGCTCGGGCTGCGGCAGAACCACATCGAGCGCATCCTGGCCGGCTGGGTCGACGAGCTGGCGGTGCCGATCTACCGCGGACGTGAGGTGACCGGTTTCGCGCAGGACGACACCGGCGTCGACGTCGAGCTGTCCGACGGCCACTCGCTGCGTGCCGCATATCTGGTCGGATGCGACGGAGGACGCAGTCTGATCCGTAAAGCAGCCGGCATCGAGTTTGCCGGATGGGATCCCACAACGAGCTCCCTGATCGCCCAGGTCGAGCTGACCGACGAGCCGGAATGGGGCACCCGCCGCGACGCCATTGGCGTCCATGCCTTCTCCCGGTTGGAGGATGGACCGGTGGGGGTCCTGGTGACCGAACAGCATCTGGGACACACCGGCGAGCCCACCCTGCGCGATCTCAGCGATGCGCTCATCGCCGTATACGGGACCGATTACGGGGTCCACAGTCCCACCTCGATCTCCAGGTTCACCAATATGACTCGGCAGGCGGCGTCCTACCGGGACAGACGGGTGCTGCTGGCCGGCGACGCCGCACACGTGCATTTCCCGGTGGGTGGACAGGGCCTCCAGATCGGTGTGCAGGATGCGGTGAATTTGGGATGGAAGCTGGCCCAGGTGGTCAAGGAGACGTCGCCGGAGAGCCTGCTGGATACCTACCACGCCGAGCGCCACCCGGTCGCAGCCCGCGCGCTGCGCAACACCATGGCGCAAACAGCGCTCCTCCGCTCGGACGAACGTACCGAGGCACTTCGCGACACCATGTCCGAGCTGCTGAGCATGGACGAGCCTCGCAAGCGGGTCGCCGGGATGATGTCCGGCCTGGACATTCATTACGACCTCGGCGAGGGACACCCGCTGCTCGGGCGCCGCATGCCCGATCTCGACCTGGTCACCGCCAACGGCCCGCTGCGGATATTCACTCTGTTGCACGAAGCCCGGCCGATCCTGCTCAACCTCGGTAAGCCCGGCAGCCTCGACATCTCTCCGTGGGCACAGCGAGTGATGGCGATCGACGCCACCTACGCCGGTGATTGGGAGCTTCCCGTGCTGGGCCACGTAGCTGCGCCCGCTGCCGCGCTGATCAGACCCGATGGATACGTCGCCTGGGTCGGTGACGGCACAGATGACGGATTGCGCGCTGCGCTGACTACCTGGTTCGGATCACCACGCGACGCGATGCTCGGCCCAACCGAACGCCGAATGGAGTAGAAGAGTTTCTTAGGAGACGCGTCCTAGCCCGGAACGGGTGGGGACGGGCGGGACCACCCTGATCCCGCCAAGAACCGCCGGCGCGCTAAACGCCGGCAGCGGCCTGTTCAAGCCGGTCGCAATGGGTCCTAATTAGATCGAGGACGCCGCTGCCGGTTTCAATTCGAGAGTTCAAATAGTGCCCGTTCCCCCGACAAAAATCCGAACCCAAACGTCGGCGAAGGCGACCGGCCAGAGGCCTCCGTCGTCGAGGTTCGCAGAGTCGTTGAAGCCGAACGTCGCGTACCTCGTGCTGAACTTCTGCGCGCTTTGGAAGAAACAGACGACCTTGCCGTCCTTGGCATACGCGGGCATCCCGTACCAGAGTTTCGGCGAAAGGGCCGGCGCGCTGGCTTTGACGATCGCATGGAGCCGCTCGGCCATGGCGCGATCTGGTGCCTTCATGGCGGCGATCTTCTCGAGCACGGCGCTTTCCCCGTCCGCCTTGTCCGCGCGCGGGCGGGGGCGCGCCCCCGACTGCAGCTCTTGGAAGCGCTCCCTCATGGCGGCCTTTTCCTCGTCCGTGAATCCCGTGACCGCCCGTCGGCTTGCGCTGGTGCTCTTGGCGGACTTCTGCGTGCCCTTCATTGCAGGTTTCGTCCCGGCCATGGTGCCAGCTCCTACGCCTTCGCCGCGTGGGCGACCTTTTTCGGCTGGAGGATCCGGATGGCGTTGCCGAAGGGGTCGCGGATGCCCATGTCGGTGCCGTAGAAGCGGTCGGCGGGCTTCTGGGTGAAGTCGGTGACACCTCGAGCCTTGAGGGTCTCGTAGAGACCCCGGACGTCGTCCGACTGGAAGACGAGGCCTCCCAGGGCACCCTTGGTGATCAGCTCGCGGAGCTGCGCGGCGGTGGCTTCGTCGTGCACCGGCGGGCCGGGCTCTTCCAGGGAGATTTCGGTGCCGGGGTCGTCGGGGACGCGCACCGTCAGCCAGCGGTAGGAACCTTGCTTGATGTCCTGGCCTTTCTCCAGCCCTACCTTGTTGACGTAGAAGTCGAGGGCCTCGTCCTTGTCGAGGACCATGATGGAAGTGGCGTTTAGCTTGGTGATCATTCGCTTGTCTTCTCCTCTGCGAGATTTGATCGGGACGACCCCCATGCTATGGAGCCGCCGCCGCGGCGGCTATTCCAAAAGTGCTCGATCGCATCGCCACCCCCGCCGCCACCACCGGCCGCATGGCCGCCATCTGGAGGCAGGTGGGCGGCAACATCGGCTCATGCTCCACGCGGTAGTCCGATGGCGTCTCTCCGACGATCTCCCGGAACGTGCGGCTGAAGGTCCCCGAGCTGGTGAAGCCGACGTCGAAGCAGATGTCGGTGACGCTGCGGTCGGTCTCGCGCAGCAGGAACATCGAGCGCTCCACCCGTCGTCGCTGCAGGTAACGGTGCGGCGTCTCCCCGAAAACGGCGCGGAAGCAACGGATGAAGTGCGCGCGGGAGAGATGGGCCACCGAGGCCACGGCGCGGACGTCGAGCGGCTCGGCGTAGGCGCGGTCCATGGCGTCGCGCGCGCGCAGTACGCGCCGGTTCAAGTCCTCGACTTCCCGGCTCACGGTCCAACGCTACGCCATCAGGGGGCCAGCTGCCGGTAACCCGAGCCTCATCCCTTGGCTGTTGGGCGGCATTCGCGACGCAACTCTGAGAGGCATCAGTGATGCGCGTTGCGTTCGAGGACCCCGCGGATGAAAGCGGCCTGTGCAACCTGCTCAAAGTTGTGGCCGGCAACGCTCACAAGGCGGACACCAAGAGTTACAGGCGGGTCCCAGTTCTTATCAACAATGCGGTCGAGGGCAGAATCCGTCAGCGTTCGCACAAAACGAGTTGTCATTTCGTTCACAGCGCCGAAGTAGCCGAGCAACAATTCGGCATCACCAGTTACGGCTGCCACTTGTTTGGCGGTATGTCCGTAGCCTGTGTCCGCGGGGGCGAACGGCAGGCGCCACCGAGTTGCCCAACCGGATGAGGTCCACACTTGCGGCTTGTGTGCGACCTCAGCAATGTGATCGTCGGCGATCCGGCTCATATGCCACACCAACCATGCGATCGAGTTTGCTTCGCGGTCGAGACGAAATGTCAGTTGGGCCGGAGTTAGCCCTTCAACGACATCGTGCACCTGGGCGGGAATTCGATCGAAGGCTTCAATCAATAGCTCGCTGCTGGTCATACCGCTCCTCAGTTATTGCGTCCAACCGACTACAAAAGCGCCTGCGACCTCGAGCCTTCTGGGTGCAGCTGTGTAGGTCTCTACGCGGCCTTTTGTCGCTCTCAGCTGTGCCATCTGGTTACAACGCTAGCGGGGACTCTCGAAACGCCAGCGCGTCGCGCCATGCGGTTCCTTGGTCGCGACACCCACCGCCGCGGTCGGCGTGACGGCGTAGAGATCCCACGGCCCGCGACCTGCACTTGGCGCACTGTACTCCGCCGTGATGGCTCCAGCGCTCGCTCGCGCCGGCCAACCTAGCGACGCGTAAAGGTTCGCCACGCGCTCCAGGACTGCCTCATCGGTCACCTTGCGCGCAGTGCCCTCGACCACGACGTCGATGTCATCCAACGAGACCGACACCGCGCAGCTCGGGTTGGCGACAAGGTTCCGGCTCTTCCGCAGTCGAGGCCCGCTCACGAAATAGAAATTGTCATCGACCCAGATCGCGCCCACCGCAGCCAGGTGCGGCCTCCCATCGGGATCCGTTGTGGCCAGCCAGCAGGTGCGCCCGGGCCCTTCCTCGCGGGCTTGCTCCTCAAGCTGCTTCAATGCCCGCGACCACGGAATCGGCTCGTGTCCGTAGATGTCCAGGTTCTGCTCTTGCATCTCCGACTCCTTCCGGTTGATAACCCTTATGACGGCCCGATGCCCTCCAACTCATCGGTGGCCGCAAGGCGCCGCGAACGTGACTACCAGCGCTGGTGTACAAGCGGCGCGATGCGCTCCCGATAGAGCTCTGCAATCCGGTCCATCGTCGACGCGGGCAGCTCAGGGAGATCGGAAGCGGCCGCATTGGCGCTCGCCTGCTCCGGAGTTTTGGCCCCAGGTATGACCGTGCTAATGCCGTCGTTCATCAGGATCCAGCGCAAGGCCATTTGGGCCATGGTCGTCTCATGTGGCATCAATGACCGCAACTCCTCGACCGCCACTAGCGCGGTTTCGTAATCGACTCCGGCGAAGGTTTCCCCGACGTCAAAGCTCTCACCGTGGCGATTGAAGTTGCGGTGGTCGGTGGCCGCGAATTGCGTGTCGCGATTGAACTTTCCGGTAAGCAGCCCCGACGCAAGCGGCACGCGAGCGATCACCCCGACATTGCGCTCGCGCGCCGCGCTTAGAAACCGCTCGGCGGGCCGCTGCCGGAAGATGTTGTAGATGATCTGGACCGTGGCGACGTTCGGATACTCGATCGCTTTGAGGCCCTCCTCGACACGTTCGACGCTCACGCCGTAACTCGCGATCCGACCATCCGTGATGAAGCTGTCCATGGCGTCAAAGATTTCTGGTCGGTAGTAGCTGTCGGTCGGGAGAGAGTGGAGCTGGACGAGGTCGAGCCGATCCATGTTTAGGTTCTCTCGAGATCGGTCGATCCAAGCGCCAAAGTTCTCGCGTGTGTACGCCTTGAGGTCCAGCGGCGCTCGCCGGCCGATCTTGGTGGCAACGACGATCGGTTCCGTGCGCTCTTTACGGAAACCGGCGATAAGCCGCTCGCTGCGTCCATCGCCGTAAACATCCGCCGTGTCGAAGAAGGTCACACCGGCGTCGGCCGCGGCATGAAGCGCCCGCAAGCTCTGCTCGTCGTCGACCTGTCCCCAGTCCGCTCCGATCGCCCACGCGCCGAAGCCGATCTCGCTGACTTGACGCCCTGTCCTGCCGAGGGGCCGATATAGCATCAGATCGACAACTCGAACACGAATGTAGCCCAAGGCCAAATCCCGATCAAAAGCCCCGCCAGCCAGGTGTCTCGTAGTGGCCTTCCCGCGAACCGATGAATTCCGAACGCCCGCGGAGTCTCTATCGTCGACACCCGACTTCTAGTTCACTCAAGGAGCACGACCGTGACCAGCGATACCACCACACACGCAAAGGGCACCGGCCAGTACGCCGAGGTCAATGGCATCAACCTCTACTACGAGACTCACGGGAGCGGGCGGCCGCTCGTCCTGCTCCACGGCGGCCTCGGCTCGGGCGAGATGTTCGGCCCTGTCCTACCAACCATCGCGGAGCGCCACGAGGTCGTCGTCGTCGACCTGCAAGGACACGGCCGTACCGCTGACATCGATCGACCGCTCGACGTCCGGCTGATGGCCGGCGACATCGCGGCGCTCATCGACCATCTCGGCCTGGCCGCGCCGGACGTGGTCGGCTACTCGCTCGGCGGTGGGGTGGCGCTGCAAACTGCGGCCAAGTACCCGGCCAAGGTCAGGCGGCTCGTCATGGTCTCCGCGAACCTACGGCCCGACGCAATCTATGCGGAGATGCGGGTACAGCAGGGGCAGGTCAACGCAGCGGCCGCCGAGTTCATGAAAGAAACGCCGATGTATCAGCTCTACCAGCGGGTCGCACCGCGACCTGAGGACTTCCCGAAGCTGCTGACCAAGATCGGCGAAGCGATGGCCAAGGACTTCGACTTCACCGAGGACGTCCGCGGTCTCCAGATGCCGACGCTCGTGATGGCCGCTGACGCTGATATGGCCCCGCCAAGCCACTACGTCGAAGTCTTCAAGTTGCTCGATGGCGGCCTCCGCGATGGCGGCTGGATGAGCGAGAACCGGCCCAAGGGCGGTCACGCGCTGGCCATCCTTCCGGGCTTGACCCACTACAACATCGTCAACTCGCCGCTGTTCGCCGCGGCCACCCTCGCCTTCCTCGAGGCGTAGCCGACATCAGACCCATGAGACCGCGCGTCGCCGCCTGACTCACGGGCCGTCGTTTAATCGATGGTCATCAGCAAGGTTCTCATCACGGGATCATCGGACGGCCTGGGACTCGCGGCCGGCAAGCGCCTGCTGGCCGCGGGTCACGAGGTGGCGCTGCACGCCCGCAACGAGAACCGCGCCAAAGATGCGCAAGCGGCGGCGCCCACGGCAGCGGCCGTCGTCATCGGCGACGTGGCCAGCATCGCCGAAACACGAGCTGTCGCCGAGCAAGCCAATCGCCTGGGTCCATTCGACGCCGTGATCCACAACGTCGGGGTCGGCGACCGCGAGCGCCGGATCGAAACAGCGGACGGCCTGGAGCACATCTTCGCCATCAACGTGCTCGCCCCGTACCTGCTCACTGCGCTCATCAAACCGCCGAGGCGACTTGTCTATCTCAGCTCCGGCATGCACCAGGGCGGAAACCCCGACTTCGATGACCTTCAGTGGAAGAGGCGGCGCTGGAGCGGCATGCAGGCCTACTCTGACTCCAAGCTGTTCGATGCCGCGCTGGCCTTCGCCATCGCCCGCCGGTGGCCTTCGGCGCTTTCGAATGCGGTGGACCCAGGTTGGGTGCCGACCAAGATGGGTGGACGCGGAGCGCCGGACAATCTTGACGAGGGCTCGGAGACACAAGCCTGGCTGGCGGTCAGCGACGACCCCGCGGCGAGGACGACCGGCGGCTATTGGTACCACAAGCGCCGGCGCCAATCGCATCCGGCCGCCCACGATGAAACCGTCCAAGAGGCTCTCTTGGCCGCGTGCGAGGAGCTAAGTGGGACGGCCTTCCCGGACTCGATGTGAGCGAGTTGAGCCCGGTGACATACAGCCTCGTAGTCATCGCCCCGGGCCTCATCGCGCTGGCTGCACAAGACGTGACACGGCCGGACGTGCGAAAAATCGACTGAATGGTTGATGTTGGGCCGGACGCTGGGCGATTAGCTTCGGGGCATGAACTACCAATCCGCACCAGACTCCTTCCTTTCCGCTCTCTCGACGCGCGACTTCGGACTGTTCGCGGAGTGCCTGGCGCCTCAAGCGCAAGCGCGACTGCTCTTGCCCCCAGGACCCGAGGTGCGCACTGGGCGCGAGGAGATCGCCCGGCGCTTTCGAGGGTTGGTTCTCGCGCGCGACTGCCTTCGAGGTCCTCGAAACACACCGGGAACAGGTCGGGCCTCGAGAGCGGCTCAGTTGGCGCTTCCGCATGAGCCGAGAGGGCAAGCCGCACGAGATCGTCGAGCAAGTCGCGTTCGTCAACGTGCGGCCGGATGGGATCTCCCAGATCGACTTGCTGTGTTCGGGGTTTGTCCGAGAGGAGGACGCCGTGGCCTCGTGCGCCGTCGAAGCCGGCCCGCCTCGCGGCGCTCGATAATGTGCGGATTATCGGCACCGCTGGAGGCGGTCAGTCAGTAGCCGACAAGCCGAGGTCTGACCACAGCCTGCGTCTGGCCGAGCTCCTCGCGGCGGTCTCTCTCGCCACCGACCTGTCGCACGACGTGCCGGCGGAGAGTGCGCTGCGAGATGCACTGCTCGCGGTCGAGCTCGCTCGCCTCGCCGGCTGGACCGACGCCGACGTGTCGGACGTCTATTACCTCGCGCTCCTCTATCACATGGGATGCACG
>VBEG01000147.1 GCA_005882115.1 Chloroflexota bacterium | reverse complement strand
ACCTATTTCGGCGACAAGCTGGGCGTTGATCTGTCGATCGCGGCGATCGTCGCCTTCGGCGTGCGGATCTTCAACAACCTAGGCGCCATCCGCCGTCATTACCTGTAGCCGTGAATCCATCCATCCACGGAAAAGGCGATACCGGCAAAGCGTGGCGACGAGATTCGCCGCGGTGAGGACGACGACCTCGACCATGGGCGTGGCTTGGGGGGCGACGTAACGCAGGAGTTCGCTGGTGGCGGTGGTCAGGAGGAGCGCGAGCAGGAAAGCCCCCAGACCCGCCGCGTAGTCGCCGGCCAGTCCGTCACGCCCGTGTATGCCGAAGGTAAACCGGCGGTTGGCGGCAGTGTTGGCCACCGCCGTGATGATCAGGGCCGTCACGTTGGCGGTCCATGCGGGGAGCACGTCGCGTAGAGCCAGATAGATAAAGACGTAGGCGACCGTGCTCGTGATGCCGACGGCGGCAAACCGCGCGAAGCGTGTCGGCCGCGTGACCATCAGCCTCCAGACTCCGCGTAGGTCCTCGAGCGCCGTCGCGACGAGGCGGACCCGCGAGTCGGGGTCGTCATTCCAGTCCACGGGCACCTCCGCTATGCGGAGTCCCGCGCGCTGGGCGAGGACAAGCAGCTCGGTGTCGAAGAACCACGAGCGGTTCTCGACCTGCGGGATGAGGCGCCGCGCGGTCTCGGCGCGGATTGCTTTGAACCCGCATTGCGCATCAGTGAAGCCGGCGCCGAGGGCAATCCGTAAAAGGGCGTTGTAGCAGCGCGAGATAAGCTCGCGCTTCCATCCGCGGCGAACGCGCGCTCCGGTCGAGAGCCGGCTCCCGATCGCGAGGTCGCTGTGCCGGCTGATCAGCGGAGCGACCAGCGGGAGAAGCGCGTCGAGGTCGGTCGAGAGGTCGACGTCCATGTACGCGACCACGTCCGCGGTGCTGATGAGCCATGCCGCCGCGAGAGCGCGGCCGCGGCCCTTGTCGTTGATGCGCATGTAGTGGACGCCCGGGATCTCGGAGGCGAGGGCTTCGCCGATCTCCTGCGTTCCGTCCGTGCTGGCGTTGTCGGCGATGGTCACAAGAGCGTGGAACGGGAAGCGAGCGTCGAGGTACGCCCGCAGACGCCGCACGCTGCGCTCCAGGTCGCGCTCCTCGTTGTAGACGGGAACCACTATCTCGACTTTCGGGTCCCTGACCACCGCGAGTGCTGCCCGCTCCACGAGAATGGACGATCCGCGGTGGGGCTGGGCCGGCCCTGCGAGGTCGCTGAGAGGTTCCTTAGAGCATCGTCGGCGCGATGGTGACGATCTTCTGATGTTCGGTTTTGATCAGCTGCCAACCGCCCTCGTGCACCATCCGATGGTGCCGGCGACAGAGCAGGACCAGGTTGTCGAGGTCGGTCGGCCCGCCATTTATCCAGTGGACCAGGTGATGTCCATCGCACATCGAGGCTGACCGCTCGCAACCTGGCCAACGGCAGTGACCGTCGCGAGCCTTTAGCGCCCGACTCAGTCCGCTGGAGATCACGCGCTTGGAACGACCGACATCGATGGTCACCGACTCCTGGCTCAGGAGGACGCGGGTGACGCTGCATTCGCAAGCCATCCGCTGGATTGAGGTGGCGCATATGGGAAGCGAGAACTCCATCTCTCCCCCCGCCGCTCCGGCCAGACCCTTCAAGGTCTCGATGGTGGCCGTGACCTGGATGTTGGCCGGCTTCCCATCCGTAACCTGCTCGACCAACGCGTCCGCCATGCGCTGCTCCCGGTTCCGGTCGTCATGGGCGCCCGAAGGCTGAGCCAGCGGCTCCAATGCGGCGCGAACCACAGCCCCACCTACGGGGTCGAGCACTCCACTGATGAGCAGGCAGCCGTCCTCGGCAGTGCTGAGGCGAAGGCTGCGTTCTTCGGCGAGGCGCTCCTGGTCGTCGGTGTAGGCCTTCGCGTCGAGGGAGTGCCGGTAGTGCAGGCACTTGTAGTGGAACATGCCCGGCGAATTTTCTTTGGCCAGCGGCAGCAGCGCGGTCTCGTCGAATGACTTGACCGTGTTGGCCGTGCGAGCTATCACGGTGACGTGGGCGAAGCCGATATCACCCGTCCCCATCGCCTCGGCAGACTCAACGAGCTTCGGTAGATGCCGGCCGACGGAGATGCGGTCGGCCGCCGCGGTGGAAGTCATGCGGCAGTTGAAGCGAATCCAATCCATCGCGCTGTTCGAGCAGTCGTAGTCCCAGTACCGCGACGCATCGAACGACGCCGCAAGCTGCGAGAACCTCAGTTCGAGCGCGTCGATCTGGCGGCGCAACGCGACCAGCTCGAGCGCTGTCGCCGCCCCTTCCGGAGCCGTTTCAAACTCCGTCTGGAGCATGCAATAATTATACGAAATTCTGTTCGCTATTACGAGCAAACGGCCTGTTAATTTCCACCGTTTACCCTGGGATTTCGACGGTTAATCGAGCATCAATCGAGGCCTCGATCCCGCAGAATCCACGGGCGATGTCAAGCCCGCAGCCCGGGAGCCCTCTGATCTCGCCTGATGGGCATTACTGGTGGGACGGGCAGGCATGGCAGCCGATGCCCGCCGCCGCTCCGGCTCCCGCGGTAGCCGTTGAGACCCCGCCATCATGGCTCGCCGCGGCTCCGCCTCAGGCTGCCGCGCCCTCCGCAGCCGCGGTGGTGGCGTATGAACCCACGCCCGCGCCCGCCGCATGGGCCACACCGCAACCACCGGCCTCGCGCACCTGGATCTACTTGTCCGGTTTGCTGATGATCGCGGTCATCGTCATCGGCGGCTTCGTGGTCTACCCGATGCTCCGGCCGGCCACCAACGCTGCGGCGGTGCAGGCCACACCGTCGCCATTGATCTCCGACTATGAGCGCGCCGACCGGTTCCTCAACGTCGATCTGGGGCCGTCGCTGGTCGAGACGAATCAAG
>VBEG01000061.1 GCA_005882115.1 Chloroflexota bacterium | reverse complement strand
GAGGGGCTGACCGGACTGATAACTTCGTCCGTCCATTGCGTTCCTGCGGCTCGCCGCGACTCGGGTGTTCTATATCCATGTGGAGCGTCGCCGGATCGCCATCATCGTCAGCCCCTGGTACCCAGTTCCTCCCAGCGGTTACGGCGGGATCGAGCTCATGGCCTACAACCTCGGGCGCGAGCTGGCGAATCGCGGCCACCAGGTCACGATCCTCGGTGGGCAAGGATCACGGGGACCGTTCGAATCGCTCGCTCTCGCGCCGGAGAGCTGGACGTCGCAGCTGGGCACGCTCGATGAGCTGCCGCGTCAAAACCTGTTCCTCTACCGGGCGTACGAGACTGTCCGCAGGCGCGCGTTCGACATCATCCACGACAACTCCGGCCTGACGGGCATCCTGGTCGCCGCGCAGGCACGACTGCAGGCACCCGTCGTCGCGACCCTGCATGGCGCGCTAAGGGAATCCGAGGGCGACTTCTTGCGGACGGTTGCTCGGCAGGTGCATCTCGTTGCGATCAGCCGCGCCCAACAGGCGATGGTCGCTGGTGTCGAGTGGCGCGGTGTCGTGCACAACGCCATCGATCCCGCGGAGTACTCACCGGTCACCAAACCAGAAGAAAAAGAGAACTACCTCGTCTCACTGGCGCGCATCAACCCGGACAAAGGCCAGCATGTCGCGATCGAGGTGGCCAAGCGCCTGAACGTGCCGCTCGTGCTCGCCGGCAAGGTCGACGCAACGGCACAGCGCTACTTCGAGGAGAAGATCAAGCCGAATCTCAACCGCCAGGTCACGTGGCGCGAGAACGTGCAAGGCCAGGAGAAGGCCAAGCTGCTGGCTCATGCCAAAGCGTTGCTGTTTCCGATCCAGTGGGAGGAGCCGTTCGGCATGGCGATGGTGGAGGCGATGGTGAGCGGCACACCTGTGATCGCGTCTCCGCGTGGCGCCGCGCCGGAGATCGTGGAACCTGGAGTCACGGGCTTCCTGGCCCGGGACGCCGACGAGATGGTGGCCGCATACGAGCGCTTGAAGGAGATCGACCTCGCGCGCTGCGCCGAGGTGGCGGCCAAGCGATTCGGTCCGGCCAGGATGGCGGACGGCTACGAGAGCATCTACGAGCGCGCGATCGAGCAGTCGCGGTACAGCGAGCAGCCGCTCAGCTGACGCGCACCCCGGCGGATTCGAACACCGGCCGGCTGCCCAGCGGGTAGTCCGTCCACTCCTTGCGCGCCAGCAGCTCAGAAGCCATCGCCTCGAGCTCGCGCACCCGCTGGTTGGCGCGAATCGCCTCGCGGATCGACAGGATGCCGACCGCGGGGTGGCGCTTCTCGATGACGTGACGAAGCATGTTGAGGTGCGCGTTGTCGGGCACTCCAGGCTCGCGGATCCTCCGCACGGCGGCGCGCACGGTCGCCTGCGTGCCGTCGATGGCCTCCCCCTTGCCGAAGTCGAACTTGTAGCTGGGGCTGCGTCCGGCCGCGCGCTTCTCGCCGCTGAGCTTGATCCATTTCGCGTTCTCCGCACCCTTGCCGACGTCGGCGACAAGCCGCACCGACCGGCCGTGATATTCGAAGGTGGCGTTCATGCGCGCGTAGCTCTCGCGTTGCCCAGCCAGGCCTTCGTGGCGGCCGATGAGGAGGGGAGCTGTCGCGTCGAGCTTGATCCGGTCGATCGGCGTCAGCAGCGAGATGATCGCGAAGGCGTGGGGGATCAGGTCGGCGATGACGCCGATGTCCGCCGCGGCGCCGGTCAGCGGCTGTTCCTCGAGGATCTCGATCCGTATCTCCTCGACGCTGTCGAGGAAGTTCCGCAGCGTGCGCTCCTCGGTGAGCAGCATCGCGAGCAGCCGAACCTCGAGCTTGAAGTAGTAATGGTCGGCGGCCACGATCTCGACGCCTCCTGGCGCCGTGTCCAGAAACTTGCGGTAGTCGTCCGGCGGTGCGCCGAGTGGCTTCTCGATCAGGACCACGTCGCTCAGGTCGTAGTAGCGCGCCAGCGTCGGCAGGTGAGTGGCCGCCGGCGTGGCGATGTAAGTGATCACGTACGAGCTCGACTCCAGCTCGCGCTCCAGCTGGTCGCGCGCGGGGGAGCCGTGGCTGTCCCAGTAGAACGTGTCGCCGTGGGTGCGCACCTCCTCCTCTTTCACGCCGAGGCGGTCGCGCGATCCGGGCGAGTCCTGCTCGACCACGTGTGTGCGGAAGTTGAAGAACTGCTTGAGCGTGAGCAGGTGCTGGTACGCCTTCTGGCCCCACTGGCCGAAGCCGATCAGGACGAAGTCCTTCTGCAGGTGTCGCTCCTCTTCGGCCAGCGCGTGCAACCGCGCGTTCTTGATCGCCACAGCCGCCTGCACCGCCAGCGCCTGCGCGCGCTGCACCTCTTCAGGCGTGAAGCGGCGATGGCGGGTGCGTTCCGCCAGGATCGCCGCGCCGATCGCCTGCTCGTCGGCGATGAGGGGGAGCGCCATCAGCGACTTCACGCCAAACGTGCGCACGTAGTTGGGATCGACCTGCGAGCTGGTGGACGTGTCGTCGACCACGATCGGCTGCTCGCGGTCCAGCACATCGAACAGGAATGTCGTTTCCGACCGTTCCGCATGCTCCCGGTGCCAGAGGTCCTGGAGGTCCGAGGCTGCGGCGCCGTACCAGCCTTCGTGGTCCTCTTCATAGAGCGCGATCTGGCACAGCGAGGCGTCGACCAGACGGGCCAGGTTCTGGGCGACGAGCGTCAGCGTTTGCTCGAGGTCGATCGAGCTGGCGATCGCCTTGCTGACGTCGGCGACGAGCTCGAGCTGCTCGGCGTGGCGCTGCGCATCTTCATACAGGCGCGCCGTCTCGACGGCGACCGCGAGCTGTCCGGCGGCCGCGCGGAGTGCTTCGACCTGGCCCCAGTCCGGGCGGCGCTGGTCCGAACGGTGATAACCGACCTCGAGCACGCCCGTCGCCCGCCCCGTGGCGTCGCTCCCGAATGGCACGAAGACGCGGATGAGGTCCTTGTGCCCGCCTCGATCGAAGACCTCGCCCGCGAGCGTGAATGGCGCCGGCTCCTCGCCTCGGGCGCGCTCTTTCTCGCCGATCAGGGACGCGAGCACGTTGCCCAGCACCATGCCGTTCGTGTAGACGACCGGCACCTCAGTCCAGGTCGACTGCACGGGCACGCCGCCCGAGATCACGTCCCCGTGATCGCCCGCGGGCAGCGGCCCGACGATGACGGTCTGCCAGGTGCGCGCTACGTAGACGAGGACGTCGCTCTCGGCGAGCAGGCGGTCCTCCTCCAGAGCCCATCGCGGGACTTTCTTGCCGGCGTGGGGTGCTGTTCCCTCGATCGACGCCGCGGTGGCGGCGCCGGCCGCCATGCGCACCACGGTGGCGTCGTCCTCCCGTTGGTCGAGCAGATAGACGGTGGCGAAGTTGAAGTCGAACTCCGGGACTTCGGAATCGGTGAGGTGGCCGACCACCGCGTCGATGACCTCGTGGCGGCTCGCGCCAGGCTTCAGCATCGCGGCCGTCATGTCGCCCAGCGCGCTGAGCAGCCTGTTGCTGTTCTCCAGCTCGGCGATCAAGCGCTGTGACGCGAGCGCGCTTCCGATCAGCTGGGCTCCCGCCTTGAGCATCTCGTCGGTGGCATGCGCGCGCCTGACGGTGGCAAGACTGTCGCGGCTCACGACGATCAGGTAGCCGTGAGGCTCGTCGGGCTGGCCGAGCGCGTACGTGGCGACGGGATGTAGGTCGGATTCGGCCGTGGTCTCGCCGACTGTCTTGCTGAGGGCTGCCTCCCACGCGGTCGATGGGTCGCCCCGCTCGACGCGCGCCGGTGCAGCCACCCGGAGGTGCGCGGTGACCAGCTCGAGGTGCGAGCGCTGGTGGCCGAACTGGTAGATCGCAGCGCCGTCGAGGTTGCTCGCCATCAGCAGGTCGGCGAGCGCAATCGACAGCAGTCGACGCAGCTCCTTGGCGTCGGTGCGGGCGTCGCCGACCGGCGTCGTGAGGAGCGACGTAAGGCGCGACAAGCCCTCGAGCGCCGTGCGCTCGGCGCCCTCGAGCGCGCTCTGGATGAGCGCCGCCGCGGTCCCGGCCCGGCGCTCGAGCTCGCGCAGCTTGTTGTCGTCCGGCGCGCGCTCCTTGCTTCGGTAGTTCAGGTAGACCAGGCCGAGGAACCTCTCGCCGGCAAGCAGGGGCAGCCCGATCGTCGACTGCACCTGGTAACGGCGGATGAACGTCGAATCGATCTCCGCCGGCGCGTCTCGGGCCACGAGCCGCTGCCGGGTGACGGTCAGCCAGACCGTCGAGCCGTACTGGTGGACCCCCAGCTCGTCAGGCGCCTTGCCCTGCCTCTCGTCGTTCAGGTATCGGGCCAGCTGCTCGCGCATGTCGGTCAGCGAGTCGAGCAGGCTCTCCTGTGGCTGGCCGGTCGCGAACGGGGCGTAGTAGGTGTGGGTCGACTCGTCATAAAGGAAGACGGACACGATCTCCGCCCCCGAGGCGTGCTGGAAGTCGGCGATCACACCGCGGAGGACCGCGGCCAGACCGGAGTTGGCTTCGACCGGCGGGCGGATCAATGCAGGGCGATCATCACACGGATGCCCCACCGGCGCTGCCCCGGCCCCCGGCTACGCCGGGTACTTCCCCATGAACGGGGGAGAGTTCCACCTCCCCACGAGTGGGGAGGAGTTTGGCTCGTGCGACCTGGCCCAGCCACGCCAGGCTTGGCCTCGGGTGCCGCGCGAATGTCTGCCGGTCCACGGCCACCAGGCCGAACTTCGGCGCGTAGCCCAGCGCCCACTCAAAGTTGTCCAGCAGCGACCAGTAGATGTAGGAGCGGACGTCGATCCCTTCGGCAAGGCATGCGAGGACCTCTCGCATCGCGGAGTCGATGTACGCGATCCGCTTGTCGTCGTTGCCGGTGGCGATCCCGTTCTCGGTGACCAGGATGGGTACGCCGGGGCAGGCGCGCTGAGCGCGGCGGATCGCGCCGCCCAGCGCCCGCGGGTAGTACTCATAGCCCATCTGCGTTGTCTGGTCGGTTTCCGCCAGCTCGCGCGTGGTGTCGCTCCAGTCGTGGCCGGGGCTGCGCGCACCTTCCGGCCCGTATCGGAATCGCGTGTAAGTCTGAACCCCGATGAAGTCATCCTGACTCGCCAGCTGCAAGAACCAGTCGTTGATGCGGGATTCCAGCTCGAGCGAGCTCGAACCCGGCTGGGCGCCATCCTCGTACTGGATGTCGGGGATGGCGAGTGTCACGCCGGCCGGAACGCCCGCGTGGGAGCGGATCGCGGCGGCGCCGCGCCGGTGCGCCTCGAGCAGGTTGTCAACCGCGCGCTGGGCGCCATCGCGGTCGTCGGTGTGCCCGGGCGGGTTGACCCCGAGCAGCCATCCGCTCGAACCTAAGCCTTGCGGCTCGTTGATCGTGCAGGCGTAGGCGATCCGGTCGCCGAGCGCCTGCGCCGCGCGATCGCAGTAGCGCTCGAACAGGGCAGGGAACTTCTCCGAGGCGATCCCTCCCTGCTCGTGCAGCCATCTCGGGACCGTGAAGTGGTGGAAGGTGACGATCGGGGCCACTCCATGCTCGTCGCAGGTGTCGAGCATGCGGCGGTAGTGGGCTAGCTCCGCACGGGAGAACTCGCCCTCAGCCGGCTCGATGCGCGCCCACTCGATGCCGAAGCGGAAGCAGTTGAGCCCGGAGCTCGCGAGCATCGCAACGTCGTCGGCGTAGCGGTGGTAGAAATCGCATGCGTCGCCGGACGGCTCCTGGCATGGTGTGGACTCGATGTGCTCCCACCACCACCAATCGGTGTTCACGTTGCCGCCCTCCGTCTGGTAGGCGGAGATCGCAGCGCCGAAGAGAAAGCTGTCAGGAAACCGCGGGGAGTCAGTCATCTGGCGGAGTCTAAGTCCTCCTTTCGCCGACAATCGGCCGGCCGCATTGCATCCGATCACTGAGGTCCCAACCACTCGAGTCGTCCTTTCCCGGGCGTCGATCGCCGGCATCGCGACGACGTTCTTGCTGATGGGGATGATCGTCGCCGGCTACGGCCCGCTCCTCGAGCACCTCATCCGCCGGTTCGGCGTGAGCCTCCCCGTTGCGGGCGCGACGATCAGTGTGCATTTCGCCGGCTCCCTGCCTGGGGTCTTCATCGCGATGCGTTCGTTCGAAAGGCTTCCCGGCCGCGTCACCGTGATGATCGCCACGGCCACCGTGGGCTTTGGGCTGGTGATCATCGCGATCGCTTTCGTCTGGCCGGCATTCCTGCTTGGAGTCTTCATCGTCGGCCTCGGCTTCGGCGCCCTCGTCCTTGGGTTGAACCAGCTCGTCGCTTACAGCGAGAGCAGGCGGCGAACGGCGCTTCTCAACGCGTTGAACGGCGCGTATTCGGCCGGTGCGGTCGGCGGCCCAATCCTCGTCGCCACGTTCGCCGGCGAGCACTTTTCGCCGCTCTACCTGGTCTTCGCCGCGGTGTGGCTCGCGTTGATTCCAGCCGCGATTGGCATCACGGGCCGCCTTCCGGTCTCCGCCGGCTCGCGCGTGCGCCCGGGTAGCCTTGTGTGGATTTTCATCCTCGCTTTCGTGCTCTACGTCGCGATCGAGAACGGCACCGGAGGCTGGATGACCTCACACCTCGAGTCGGTCGGCCTTCGTTCGACCCAGGCCGCGACCGTGACATCAGGCTTCTGGCTGGCCCTGGTCACAGGCCGCCTGCTCATCACGCTTGTTCCACGTTCTGTCCCCGAGGGCACGATCGTGCTCACCGGTGCGGGCATGGCCGCGGTCGGGCTGCTCGCCGCGACCGCCGGCATCCTGGCGCCGTGGGCCTACCTAGTGACGGGTCTCGCGCTCGCCCCCATCTTTCCGACCGGCATCGTTTGGCTGGCAAAGCTGCGCCCTGGCGATTCGCGGGCGACGTCGTGGCTTTTTCCCGCGGCGTCGATCGGCGGCATCGCCGGCCCGGGTGCGATCGGGATCGTGATCGCGCAGGCCGGAGTGAGCTGGGCGCCGGCGGTGCTGGCCGTGGTCGCGATCGGTATGTCGATCACGTTCTTCGTCGCGGCACGACGTACCGCGGCGCAGTAGCGCCGCGGCTAGACGACGAGAGGCCGGAGCGTGTTGCGGGCGAGGAGGAAGCCGCGCTGCACGAGCTCCAGCTCGCCTTCGAAGTTGCGGTCCTCGTGCTCGATCGATACGACCCAGTCGTAGCCGATCGCGTACAGGGCGCTGATGAAGCGATCCCAGCGAACCTCACCCAGGCCCGGAAGGCGTGGCACCTGCCAACCGAGGCCGAGGGACATCACGCCTTCGTCGTAGAGCCCGTCGCGGTCGATCTCCATGTCCTTGGCGTGGACGTGAAAGATGCGCGGCGCGAACTCGCGGACCGCACGCGTGTAATCGATGAACTGCCATACGAGGTGAGAGGGGTCGAAGTTGAGGCCGAAGTTCTCGTCGGGGATGATCTCGAACATCTGGCGCCAGAGCGCGGGGGAGTACGCGAGATTGCGCCCGCCGGGCCACTCGTCAGCCGAGAAGATCATCGGGCAGTTCTCGATCGCGATCCGGACACCATGCTCGCGCGCATGCCGCACGAGAGGCGGCCATACACGCTTGAAGTCTTCGAGGTTCTCGGCGACCGAGCGCCGCTGATCGCGACCGACGAAGGTGCCGACCGTCTCCACCCCGAGCAGCTGGGCCGCCTCGACTACGCGACGAAGGTGATCGTTGGCGGCCTGCCTGGCGTCCGCGTCGGGGTCGAGGTTGTTCGGGTAGTACGCGAGCGATGAGATCTCCAGGTCGTAACGACCCAGGAGCTTCCGCACCTCTTTCGCGTTGAAATCGTGGACATCGACGTGGGCGACGCCCGCGTAGCGGCGATGCTCGCTCCCGCTCGACGGCCAGCAGGCGATCTCGAGCGCCTCGAAGCCGTTGTCGTGCGCCCAGATCGCGATCTCTTCGAGGGTGAGATCCGGAAACGCGGCGGTCAGCAGTCCGAGCTTCACCTGGCCGCCGACCTCACGGCGCGCTCGACCTCGACCCACCTCTGCTCGCGATGGCTGCGTGCCACCGCGTCGCAGACGAGCATCTCGTCGTGGCCGTCGGCAAAGGTGGGGTAGCCCTCCGACGGCTTGCCTGCGCTTACGGCTCGATACACCGCGGCGTACAGCGCGCGAAAGGTGTCGGCGAATCCCTCGGCGTGGCCACCGGGAAGGCTCGCGGCGCGACGCCCCTCTTCGTTGAGGATCGCGGGGTCGCGCAGCAGGAGCTCGTTGGGGCGCCCGCGATGCCCGATCCAGAGCTCGTCGGGCCGTTCCGAGTTCCAGCCTACGGCGGAGGTCGAGCCGTCGACCTCGAACAGCAGCGAGTTCTTGCGGCCGGCGCTGATCTGAGAGACCGTCACGGCGCCGCGCGTGCCGTCCTCGTAGCGAAGCAGGATCGTCGCGCAGTCCTCGGTCGAGATATCGCGCTCCACGGTCTTCACTCCGCGGCCGGTGGCGAACGTCTCCATGGGGCCCGACGGCTGCCGTCGCTTCTTGATGAACGTCGCGAGGTCCGCCATCACGGCGACGATCCGCTTGCCCGTCAGGAACGTGGTCAGGTCCATCCAGTGCGAACCGATATCGGACACGGCGCGGAGGACGCCGCCCAGTTCGGGCTCGAGCCGCCAGTTCCAGTCGGTGTCGAGCAGCAGCCAGTCCTGCAGGTAATGGCCGGACACCAGTCGCACCTCGCCCAGCGCGCCCTCGCGGACCATGCCATGCACGTGCTGGACGACCGGGTAGAAGCGCAGGTTGAAGTTGGTCGCGTGCACCAGCCCACTGTGCTCGGCGATCTGGAGCAGGTCGGCTGACTCGGCCGGCGTCATGGCGAGCGGCTTCTCGCACACGACATGCTTGCCGGCGCGAAGGGCGGCCCTCGAGTGCTCGTGGTGCAAATGATTGGGCGAGGTGACGTGCACGACATCGACGCGCGGGTCGTCGAGCATCGCCTGGAAGCTGCCATAGGCCTGGGGCAGGCCAATCTCCACCGCCCTCGCGGCGGCCCGCTCGCGCGTGGATCCGACCACGCCATGCACCTGCACGCCCAGACGGCGCAACGCTTCGACGTGGACGGCGCCGATAAACCCGGTCCCCACCACAGCCGCCCCGATTTCGGCGAACGACCTCACAGGTACCAGTTTCGCTTCGAGTTGCCCTCTCGTGCGGATGGACCGTCGTTCGGCTGGCTCGCGCCGCCGCACCACGCGACGCAGTTGGCGATGACGCGCTGGATCTCGGGCTGGTGATAAACCGGAAACTCCTGGTCGCCGGGGCTGAAGTACGCGAGGCGGCCGGCGCCGCGGTAAAAGCAACACCCGCTGCGAAAAACTTCGCCGCCTTCATAAGAGCTGATGAAGACGAGCTCATCGGGAGGCGGGATGTCGAAGTACTCGCCGTACATCTCGTCGTGCGCGACGACGATCGGCTGCGGGACGCCGGCCGCGATCGGGTGGGCGGGATTGACGGTCCAGATGACCTCGCGCTCGCCGCCCTCCTCGGAGCGCCAGCGCAGCGAGCAGGACGTACCCATGAGGCGCTTGAAGATCTTCGAGTAATGCCCCGAATGCAGAACGACGATGCCCATGCCGTCCAGCACGCGAGCGTGCACGCGCTCCACGACTTCGTCCGCAACCTGGTCGTGCGCGGCGTGACCCCACCAGGTCAGGACGTCGGTCTCGGCGAGGGCGGCCTCGGTCAAACCATGCTCTGGCTCCTCGAGCGTCGCGATGCGCACGGTGACGGCGTCGCCCAGCTCGCGGCGGATGCCTTCGGCGATCGGCGCGTGCATTCCGTCCGGATAGATCGCCTGGACAGAAGGCTCGCGCCGCTCATGGACGTACTCGTTCCAGATCGTGACGCGAAGCTGGCGACGAGCCAGCATCAGATGGGAAGCGCTTCGCCGGTCCGGTAGATCGATACAGGCTCGTGGACAGACGCGGACTCGACCGCGGCCGCGACGAACGCGACCGTGCCCAGGTTGTCACGGCCTGAGGTCTCCGGCTCGCAGCCCGACTGCACCGCATGCGCAAACTCGGTCAGAGTCCCAGCCGGACCTGTCCTCGCCATCGGGCGCAGCGTCGCGGTTCGCGACCTGCCGCCGCGCGGACGGATCATCACGCGGTCCTCGTTCATGTCATCGTCGCGGCTCGCCCAGACGACCTCGCCGCGCTCGAACTCGAGGTGCCACTCGCCGGCCCATGGAGTCAGATGTCCGGCGGTGACCCAGCTGGCGCGGTAGCTGACCACGACGCCCGGAAACAGGATCGAGGCGACCGTGACAGACGGGCCGCTGAAGTCCGTCCAGCTCGGATTCCACGCTTCGCAGTAGATGCGCTCCGGCTCGGAGCCGAGGATCAGGCGAAGGAGGTCGAAGTGGTGGATCGACATGTCGACCAACAGAGGCTGCTCCTCGAGGTGGTGACGGCCGCGTCCCGACGGCCCGGCCATCGAGTAACGGCGGAAGTCGATCGAGACCTCGTGCAGCTTGCCCAGGGGCGCCGCCCGGACGAATTCGGCGATGGCCCTCGGTGCGGGGAAGTAGCGGTAGTTCTGGCTGACCATCAGGACGAGGCCGGCTTTGGCGGCGACGTCGACCAGCTGGTGCGCAGCGCCGAGGGTCGCCGCGAACGGCTTCTCGACCAGGACGTGCAGTCCGGCGTCGAGGGCCGCGCGCGTCACGGGCGCATGACCCGCCAGCGCGGTGGTGTTGAGGACCGCTTCCGGCCGGGTGGCCGTGATCGCCTCCCTGATCGATTCGAAGTACATGCCGGCGGGCGCGCGCAGCTCTTCGCGGGCGATGTCCAGCGTGTACGGATCGGAGTCGACGTACGCGACAAGCTCGACCTCGTCGACGTCTGGGACGATGCGCCTGGCCCAGTTGCGGCCGTGACCTCCGAGGCCAACTTGCATCAGTCGCAGCGCCGTCACGGCCGACAATGATGTCGCCTTGCAACGCCGTTTCATCTCCCTTACGCGATGATTCGAGCCGAATATCCTCGGCCCAACTTTCGCCGGTCCCGGTGGATGACTTTGAACGGCGAATGGGAGTTTGGCACCGGTACCAGGCCGAGCTTCGACCGCCAGATCGTGGTTCCTTTCTGCCCAGAGTCCGAGCTGTCCGGGCTGCATGAGCTCCCCCGCGATGTCGTCTGGTACCGGCGCCGGTTCGACGCACCGGCGGCCGACCGCCTGGTGCTCCACTTCGGGGCGGTCGACTACCGCGCGACCATCTGGGTCAACGACGTCGAGGTCGCGCGTCATGAGGGCGGTCATGTCCCATTCACCGCCGACATCACAGAGATGTCGCGCGCGCGCGACAACCAGCTGGTCGTCCGCGCGGAGGACCCGCTCACCGACAAAACCATTCCGCGCGGCAAGCAGTACTGGGGCCCCGGGCCGGAGGGAATCTTCTACACACCCACGACAGGAATCTGGCAGCCGGTGTGGCTCGAGCCGCTGCCCGACCGCCACATCACGGGCATCCGGGTCAGCCCGGACTTTTCCGAAGGTGCTGTCCTCTTCGGGGTTGGCGGGGAAGGCGGCATCGAGCTGGTCGCGAGGCTGGATGGGGAAGTCGTCGGAACCTGGTCCGGGCGGCCCGGCGACGGTCGTATGCAGCTGGATGCGGTCGCCCCGTGGTCGCCCGATTCGCCTGTCCTCTACGACCTCGAGATCCGATTGCTGGGCCTGGACGGCGTGGAGGCAGACCGCGTCGAGAGCTATTTCGGAATGCGCAAGATCGAGACGAGGGACGGGCAGTTCCTGCTGAACGGACAGCCCTACGTCCAGCGCCTCGTCCTCGACCAGGGCTATTTCCCAGGCGGCGGGATGACCGCGGCGCGCGATGAAGACCTGCGACGCGACGTCGAGCTCGCCAAGGCCTTTGGGTTCAACGGGGCTCGCAAGCACCAGAAGGCGGAAGATCCACGCTGGCTCTACTGGGCGGACCGGCTCGGGTTCCTCGTGTGGTCCGAGATGCCGAGCTTTCATGAGCATTCACTGGAGGCCGAGCGCCGCCTGGCGGCCGAATGGAGCGAGCTGGTGAGACGCGACCGCGACCATCCGTCGATCGTGGCCTGGGTGGTCGCCAACGAGAGCTTCGGCCTCGACCACATCGATCCCTCTGTCCGTGCTCGGTTCCTGGACGACCTGTACCACCGGACGCACGCCCTCGATGGCACGCGACCGGTGATCTCCAACGATGGCTGGGAGCACACGCTGAGCGACATGTGCACGGTTCACGACTACACGCAGCCGGCCCAGCTCGCGCGGCGCTACCGCGACCTCGATGCCGCCCTTGACGGCAGCGCCAGCGGCCACGTCGTCTACGGCCCCGGCTACGGCTACCGCGGCGAGCCCGTGATCGTCAGCGAGTTTGGGGGTCTGCGCGTTGCGGGATCGGGCGGATGGGGCTGGCTCGAGGTCTCGGACGAGAACGCATTCGTCGGGGCGTATGGCGCGCTCATCGATGCGCTGATGGGCGCCGGGCCGGTGGTGGGTTTTTGCTACACGCAGCTTTCCGACGTGGAGCAAGAACAGAACGGGCTGCTGACGGCAGAGCGCGTGCCGAAGGTGGACCCAGCGCTGCTTCGCCCGCTCACACAAGCGACCAAACGCCGCCCCAACTCGCTGCTTGACAGATCGCCTGGTACGACATAGGATCGCCTCTAAACCGCTTTAGTAAAGCGGTTTAATCGCTGGGGGGCGAGCCCATGACAGGAACGCCGGTTTCCCGGGTCACAATCGCTGACGTCGCGATCGCGGCGGGCGTCTCGAAGACGGCCGTGTCGTTCGCGTTCAACAACCCCGAAAACCTGGGCCAGGCGACCCTCGAACGCGTGCTGCGCGTCGCCCGCGACCTCGGCTACGCGCCGCACCCGGCCGCACGCGCCCTTTCGATGCGGCGCAGCGGAACCATGGGCGTCTTGATCCCGCAGCGGCTGTCCACGGTCTTCGCGAACCCTTTCCTGAGCGAGCTGATGCAGGGCCTTGGCGAACAGTGCGAGGAGCACGACCTGACTTTGCTGTTGGTGCCGCCGCTGGACGGATCACTGGAGAGCGCGATCAGGCAGGCGTCCGTCGACGGCTTCATCAGCCTCGGCCTCAGCCCCGACGACAAGGCCCTCAGATTGCTGGACCGCAACGGCATCCCCACGGTGCTCGTCGACTCGGATCCGTCGCCCGAGCATCCCGTGGTCAACGTCGATGACAGGGGTGGGGCGGAGGAGGCGGCCAGGCACCTGCTCGAGCTCGGCCACACGCAGCTGGCGATCATCGTGCTGCCGCCCACACGCTCGCAGCTCGAGACGACACCGACCGCGGCACGGCGGATGGCGGGCTACGAGGCAGCGATCGCGGGCGCCGGGGCGCCCGCACCGGAGTGCGTCACGGCGGGCATCTCCGTCGAGGCAGGTGCCCGCGCGTTTCACCAGCTCCGAGAGGGCGTTCGCCGTCCCACAGCGGTGCTCGCGATGAGCGACATGGCCGCGATCGGGGTCATGTCCGCGGCGCGTGCATCTGGGCTCCGGGTACCTGCCGATCTCTCGGTCGTCGGGTTCGACGACCTGCCCATGGCGGCCTGGACATACCCGCCGCTGACCACGGTCCACCAGCCGATCGTCGAGAAAGGTCGCCTCGCCGCACGGTTGCTGATCGACCGCATGAACGGCCGTAAGGTCGAGTCGCCGCAGCCGCTGGCGACGAGCCTCGTCGTTCGCGGCTCGACCTCCAAAGCCAAGGAGGTGGTCAGCCGCCAGACCTAGCTTCCGGCAGCATTCAGGGGAGGTAAATAGAATTGTCACTAAGGCAGACACACGCCGTCCACCTCGTATCGGATTGGGGGAAAAACCATGCGCGCTAAGTGGTATAGGCGCAGCCTGATTGTGCCGTTGATGGCACTCTTCGTGACCGTCGGCTGCGCGGGAGGCTCGACGCAAAACGCAGGCTCGGTGAAGGTCATAGCGGAATGGGCCAGCACTGAGCAGGCCAATTTCTTGTCAGTGCTGAAACCATTCGAAGACTCGACTGGCATCAAGGTCCAGTACGAGTCGACCCGGGACCTTTCCGCGGTCCTGAGAACGCGTGTTGCGGCTGGCAATCCGCCTGACCTTGCGGCCGCTCCCAACCCACAGCTGCTGACCCAGTTCGCGCAGCAGGGCAAGGTCATCGCGCTCGATGACAAGATCGATATGAGCCAGCTGAAGCAGAACTACTCGCAGAGCTGGATCGACCTGGGCACCATCAACGGCAAGCTGTACCAGGTTTACTCGTGGGTCTCGCTAAAGGGACTCATCTGGTACAACGTCAAGGCATTCCAGGCCAAGAGCTACACCGTGCCCAAGACGTTTGACGACATGGTGACGCTGCAAAGCCAGATCAAGGGCACGGGCACCACCCCGTGGTGCGTCGCCCTGAAGAGTGGTGGTGCGGACGATGGATGGCCAGGAAGCGACTGGCTCAAGGAGATCGTGCTCAGCCAGTCCGGTCCCGACGTCTACGACAAGTGGGTCGCGGGCACCCAGAAGTGGTCCTCGCCTGAGATCAAGGCAGCGTTCACGACCTGGGGCAAGGTCCTTGGGCCGGGCGACGACAGCAACGTGTTTGGCGGCAGCAAGGGGATCACCAATACGAGCTTCAAGACGGGAGGCAACCCCTTGTTCACTAACCCGCCGAAGTGCTACTTGCACAACCAGGCGTCGTTCATCACGACGTTCTTCCAGGAGGCGAATCCGAACCTCCAGCCTGTGACCGATTTCAACTTCTTCCCGCTTCCCGATATCACCGCTTCCTATGCGGGCGCCCACGTCGTCTCGGGTGATGCATGGTCGATGTTCCACGACTCGCCTCAGACCCGCAAGCTGCTCAACTATCTGACCACGGCCAACGCGCAGGTTATCTGGGTGAAGAAGGGCGGCAAGATCTCGCCGAACAAGCAGACACCGCTCGACTCATACCCGGACCCGATCTCCAAGGAGAGCGCCCAGATCCTGGTCGACACCAAGATCGGCAAGTACGACGCGACCGACTTGATGCCGGCCGATATGCGATCGGCCGCATGGAAGGCTTGCCTCGACTTCGTCACCAACCAGGGCAAGCTCGACAGCATCCTGGCGACCCTGGATCAGGTTCAGGCCACCGCCTATAAATCGTCCTGAGGTGTAGGAGAAGAAAGCGTGGACTTCGGCGTACTGCTGACCGACCTACCGACGCTCGTGGTGGTCATCCTCGGCGTACCGGCGCTGATCGGGGCCTACATCGTCGGCAGCGAGTTCCTCGTACGCCGCTTGTCCGACAAACGTCGACCGCAGGTCCGGCCCTGGTTCTGGGTCGGGCCTGCCCTTTTCCTGGTTGCGGCATATCTTCTGTTGCCGGCGATCGGCACGGTGTTCCAGAGCTTCGAGAACAACAACGGTAACTTCATCGGGCTCGGGAACTACGAGTCACAGTTCGCGAATTTCCCAACCGGCGGTGCTTGGGTCGCCATCCGCAACAACGTCTTTTTCTGGCTGATCTTTTACACGCTGTTCACACTTGCGTTTGGCCTAATCCTCGCCGTTCTGTTTGACCGCGTCCTGTACGAGAACATCGTGAAGTCGCTGATCTTTATGCCGATGGCGATCTCATCGGTAGCCCTGGGCGTGATCTGGAACTTCATGTACCAGTACCAGTCCCCAGGTGAATCGCAGCTGGGCACGATGAACGCCCTGGTCACGTTCGTCCTGCATCACGACCCTGTGTCCTGGCTCCAAGACCAATGGCCCACGCCGACGTTCAACATTCTGAACAACCTGGCGTTGATCGGCGCCGCGACGTGGGGCATCACGGGCTTTGCGTTGGTCATCCTCTCAGCGGCGCTGAAAGGCATCCCCGCCGACCTGTTGGAAGCCGCGCGCGTTGATGGCGCCGGGGAGCTGACCATATTCCGGCGCGTGATCTTTCCGCTGATGATGCCGACGATCGTCGTCGTGGGTACCACGCTTGTGATCTTTGCGCTCAAGGCCTTCGACGTCGTGTACGTGATGACGGCCGGCAACTATGGCACCGATGTACTCGCCTACCGCATGTACAACCAGCTGTACACTGCGGGCAACTCAGGAGGCGCAAGCGCTGTGGCTATCATCTTGCTCATCGCGGTGGTTCCGGTGTTGATCTTCAACCTGAGACAGTTCCGCGCCGTGGAGGCGCGCCGATGACCGTCGCGGCCGCCGCGCGGCCCGTGCCGACAACCTTCTCGCCCCGCTGGATCGCGGACCGTCTGTCCGCGTCACGGGTTGGTGGAGCGCGTTCTCGAATCCGACCCAGTTCACGATCGACAACTACACGGCGATGCTCGAGCAGAGCAACCTTGGCCAGGCCTTCTTCAACAGTTTCATGATCGCGATCCCAGCCACGGTCCTCCCGGTGACGATTGGCGCGTTCGCCGCCTACGCATTCGCATGGATGAACTTTCCGGGCCGCAACTACATCTTTCTTGCGCTGGTCGGTCTGCTTGCCGTACCGCTTCAGCTGACCTTTATCCCGGTCCTCCACTTCTACGTCCAGAACCTCCACTGGACGACCGATAACCTGGAGGCAACAGGAATCCCCGGCCTGCCCTGGGTGCCGCTGTGGCTTGCCCACGCCGGCTACGGGCTGCCGTTCTCGATCTATCTGCTGGCCAACTTCTTCAGGGCGCTTCCCAGCGACCTCTTCGAGTCGGCGGAGATCGACGGCGCGGGCACCCTGACGGTCTTCTTCCGGCTGGTGATGCCCCTTTCAGTGCCGGCGATCGCCTCGCTGGTGATCTTCCAGTTCCTGTGGGTGTGGAACGACCTGCTGGTGGCCCTGATCTACGTCGGGAGCTCGGCCGAGGTGGCGCCGATGACGGTGAACCTTGCGAACCTGACGACTTCGCTGGGCGCCGGTTCCAACCTGTTGACGGCCGCGGCTTTCTTCTCGATGATCGTGCCGCTGATCGTGTTCCTCAGCCTCCAGCGTTACTTCGTCCGCGGCATTCTTGCCGGTTCTGTGAAGGGATAGAGAGATGGCATCAGTAACTTATGACCACGTCGTCAAGCGCTACACGGCCGATGTCACCGTCGTCAAGGACTTCAACGTCGACATCAAGGACAAGGAGTTCATGGTCCTTGTCGGTCCTTCCGGCTGCGGCAAATCGACCGCGCTCCGGATGCTCGCCGGGTTGGAGGCGATCACCGAAGGCAAGATCCTCATCGGCGACCGCGTCGTCAACAATGTCGCCGCCAAGGACCGCGACATCGCCATGGTCTTCCAGTCGTACGCCCTGTACCCGCATATGAGCGTGTACGACAACATGGCTTTTCCGCTTCAGATGGCGCACATGAAGAAGTCGGAGATCGACAAGCGGGTGCGCAACGCGTCGCGCATTCTCGGACTCGACAACTTCCTCAAGCGCAAGCCTCGAGCCCTGTCGGGCGGCCAGCGCCAGCGCGTCGCCTTGGGTCGGGCCATCGTGCGCAGCCCTAAGGTGTTCCTGCTCGATGAGCCTTTGTCGAACCTGGACGCCAAGCTGCGTGGCCAGACGCGCGTCGAGCTGCAGAAGCTGCACCGCGACCTCCAGACGACGTTCATCTACGTCACCCACGACCAGGTCGAAGCCATGACGATGGGCGACCGGATCGCGATCATGAACGCGGGCATCCTGCAGCAGGTGGGCACCCCGGGTGAGATCTATGACCACCCGGCCAACCTCTTCGTCGCCGGCTTCATCGGCACGCCGACCATGAACTTCATCCCGGCCAACGTGACCAACGGCTCGGCCAAAGCCTCGGGCTTCGAGGTCAAGCTGCCGAAGGCGCTACCTGCTGGTTCCAAGGGCACTCTTGGATTCCGTCCCGAAGCGGTCACGGACCGCACCACGGACGGCGGGACGACTCTCGACATGAAGGTCGACGTGGTGGAGCGCCTTGGCTCCGACCAGTACCTTTACGGCTCGGTCGGCGGCGACCAGCTCACCGCGCGTGTGGATCCCCGCATGGCGGTGGCGCCTGGTGACCGTGTCCGCCTCGGCCTCGACACACGAGGGTTGCACTTCTTC
This sequence comes from Chloroflexota bacterium, assembly GCA_005882115.1. Classification (GTDB taxonomy): domain Bacteria; phylum Chloroflexota; class Dormibacteria; order Dormibacterales; family Dormibacteraceae; genus 40CM-4-65-16. The sequence goes on along the minus strand of VBEG01000061.1, from coordinate 17,322 downwards.
GACGGCGAAAGCGAGCAGGCCCTTCTCTAGTTCGAATCCCCGCTAGGCTCCTCCCCTTTTGGGCCTAGAGCGCTTCCGCGCCATCGAGGATTTCGACTCCGCGCGCGCCCGCGCGTTCTGGCGCAACGTGCGCTCGGTCCTGACCGGACGCGCGGGTCGACTGCGGTCGATCGAGCCGGTGCTGCGTGCAGCGGGATTGGAGGGCCGCGCCTTCGGCGGGGTGCACGAGATCCCGGTCGACAAGATCGCCGGCTCGGTCGCGCCCGATGCCAAGACGGGGGATTTCGACGCGATGTTCCTTCCCGTCAACCGCAGGATGCGCGATCGCTGGGCCCGCATCTACCAGGCGATGGTCGAGGGCGATGAGCTGCCGCCCATCGACGTGTACAAGGTCGACGATCGCTATTACGTGATCGATGGCCATCACCGAGTCTCGGTCGCCCGCAACCTGGGCCGGCCAACCCTCAACGCGCGCGTGATCGAGGTCAAGACTCGCGCGCCGCTCGGGAAAGGGACGGATGCAGCCTCCCTTCTCCGCGCCGCCGAGTACGCCGCTTTTCTCGACGTGACGCAGCTCCACCGCACGCGGCCCGAGGCGCGCCTCGAGTGCAGCCGCCTGGGACGGTACGACGAGATCCTCCAGCACATCGCGGGCCATCGCTACTTCCTCAGCCTCGAGCAGCACCGCGAGGTGCCCCTGCAGGAAGGGGCGGCGAGCTGGTACGACCACGTCTACCGACCAATCGCTGACGCCATCCGCAAGCACAACGTCCTGGAGCAGCTGCCGGGCTGGACCGAGGCCGACCTCTACGTCGAGATCACGAGGCGCTGGCTCGCCCTGAGCCAGGAAGGTGAGCCCGCCGGTCCAGACCCGGCGATCCATGCCCTGCTCGCGGAAAACGCTCGGACATGGTGGGGCCGCCGCCGCAAGATACAGCTGCACGATTGATCGGGATCATCTTCGGCCCGCCCGGCAGCGGGAAGGGCACCCAGGCGGCCCGCATCGAGGCCGAGTTCAACCTGAAACACCTGTCGACCGGCGAGATCCTGCGGGCCGAGGTCGCAAGGGGTACGCCGATCGGCAAGGAGGCCGGCCGGATCATGGCCGCGGGCGACCTCGTGCCGGACAAGCTGATCGTGGACATCGTCCGGGGGCGTCTGCCGGAGGCGGAGGCCGGAGCAGGCGTCCTGCTCGACGGCTTCCCGCGCACGGTGCGCCAGGCCCAGGCCCTGGACGCCATGCTCGCCGAGGAGGGTCACCGGGTGGATCTGGTCATCGCACTCGAGGTTCCCGAAGGGGATCTGATCGAGCGGCTGCTGCATCGCGCCAAAGTCGAGGGCCGCGCCGACGATACCCGGAAGGCGATCACCGAGCGCATGCACGAGTACCACAAGCTGACCGAAGCCGTGCTCGATCACTACGCCCGGCAGGGGGTGGCGCTCGAGCGGATCAACGGCACGGGCACGCCGGAGCAGGTTTTCGACCGCATACGGCGGGCCATCGTCATATCCTCTCGGTAAGGACGAAAGTGGCCAGAAAAGCCCGCCAGGCTGACTTGGGTCAAGCGATCGCACCGTCGCAGAACGGTGACGGCCAGACGACTGTCACCGAGATCGGCCCGCAGGTCGCCGAACCACGGGTCTCCAGCTCGTTTCCGCCCATTGCCGGGTATGCCTTCCTCTCCGACTGCGAGGTCAATTGTTTGGTCGCGCCAAGCGGGCGGGTGGAATGGATGTGCCTCCCGAGGCCGGACAGCCCAAGCGTCTTCGCGGCCATGCTCGACCGGGCGGCGGGTAGCTTCCGCTTTGGGCCGACCGGCGTCCAGGTTCCCGCTGGGCGCCGCTACCTCCCAGGCACGCTTGTCCTCGAGACCACCTGGCGCACCCGAAACGGCTGGCTGATCGTGCGCGACGCGATGTGCATCGGGCCCTGGTATCACAGCCAGCGGCGGTCAGGTACCTACCGCCGTCCGCCATCCGACTACGAGGCCGAGCACATCCTCCTCCGCACCGCGCGCTGCGTGGTCGGCAACGTCGAGATCAGCGTTGACTGCCAGCCGGTCTTCGACTACGGCGAGAAGGCCGCCAGGTGGGAGTACTCCGGGCAGAGCTACAACGAGGCCATCGCGAGCGGAGGCACCGACGAGGTGCCGATCAAGCTGGTCACCGACCTGCGGATCGGTTTCGAAGGGCCTGGAGCCCACGCGACCAAGATCCTCCGCCAGGGTGAGAAGGCCTACGTGGCCATGGTGTGGACGCGCTCGCGCCACTCGACGGGCAAGGAGTACTGGGACGAGCACCCGGCGCCGGCCACAGTCGAGGAAGCGTTCGAGCGCGTCGAGCGCACCGCGGACTTCTGGCGCGAGTGGATCAACCGGGGCGACTTCCCCGAACACCCGTGGCAGAGCTACCTCCAGCGCAGCGCGCTGACGCTCAAGGGCCTCACGTACAGCCCGACCGGCGCGCTTCTTGCGGCGCCGACCACATCGCTGCCGGAGACCATCGGCGGCGAGCGCAACTGGGACTACCGCTACACGTGGATCCGCGACGGCACCTTCATGCTGTGGGGCCTTTACACGCTCGGCTTTGCCCGCGAGGCGAACGACTTCTTCTATTTCATCGCGGACGTCGCGGCCGGCAAGAAAGACCTCCAGATCATGTACGGCATCGGCGGCGAGCACGAGTTAACTGAGAAGACTCTCGATTACCTCAGCGGATACGAGGCTTCGCAGCCGGTCCGGATCGGCAACGGCGCGTACAACCAGCAGCAGCACGACGTGTGGGGCGCGGTGCTCGACTCGGTGTACCTGCACACCAAGTCGCGCGACTACCTGCCGGAGGTCGTGTGGCCGATCCTGAAGCGCGCCGTGGAGTGCGCGATTGAAAACTGGAAGACGCCCGACCGTGGGATATGGGAGGTGCGTGGTGAGCCGCAGCATTTCACCTCGTCCAAGCTGATGTGCTGGGTGGCGCTGGATCGCGGCGCGCGATTGGCCGAGATGCACGGCGATCTCGAGCTCGCCAAGAGCTGGCAGGCGGTCGCGGACGAGATCAAGTCCGACGTCTGCGAGCAGGGGGTCGACGACCGCGGCGTCTTCGTCCAGCGCTACGGGTCGAAGGCACTGGACGCGTCCGTGCTCCTGATCCCGCTGGTCCGCTTCCTGCCGCCGGATGATCCGCGTGTGCGGGCGACCGTGCTCGCGATCGCCGAAGAGCTGACGGTCGACGGGATGGTGCTTCGCTACCGCCCCGAGGAGACCGACGACGGCCTGCACGGCGAGGAGGGCACGTTCACGATCTGCTCGTTCTGGCTGGTGTCAGCGCTGTGCGAGATCGGCGAGCTCGACCGTGCGCGGGAGCTGTGCGAGAAGCTGCTGTCTTACGCGAGCCCACTGCAGCTGTACGCGGAAGAGATCGATCCTCGCAGCGGCCGGCACCTCGGCAACTTTCCGCAGGCCTTCTCGCACCTGGCCCTGATCAACGCGGTGATGCACGTGATCCACGCCGAGACCGGAGCGACCAACAAGTTCAGCGCGGGGATGCCGTCGCCGCAGCCCTGACCGCCGATGGCTAGGGCGCTTCTGGAGGTTCTCCTCGAGCTGGTTTCAGGAACAGCGCCCCCAGCGGTGGGAGGGTCAGGGTGACGCTGTGCGAGTGGCCGTGCATGCTGACGGGCACCGCCTCAACGCCGCCCATGTTGCCCATCCCGCTTCCGCCGTAAAGCGGAGCGTCGCTGTTCAGCACCTCGGCCCACCAGCCCGCGCCTGGGATTCCGATCTGGTAGTTGTGCCGCGGCACCGGGGTGAAGTTGAAGACCGCAACCACGATGTCCTCCGGCATCTTGCCGCGGCGGATGAGGCTGACCACGCTGTGGTCGGCATCAGTGACGTCGATCCACTGGAAACCGCGGGGGTCGAAGTCCATCTCATGCAGCGCCTTCTCATCGCGGAGGATGCGGTTCAGGTCGCCGACCCACAGCCGCAAGCCGCCGTGCATCGGATAGTCCAGGAGGTGCCAGTCGAGGCTCTGCTCGACGTCCCACTCCTTCCACTGCCCGAACTCGCCGCCCATGAAGACGAGCTTCTTGCCCGGCTGCGCGTACATCCAGCCGTACAGGACACGCAGGTTGGCGAACTTCTGCCACTCGTCGCCAGGCATCTTCGCGAGCAGCGAACCCTTGCCGTGCACGACCTCGTCGTGCGACAAGGGCAGCATGAAGTTCTCGCCGAACGCGTAGAGCATGCGAAACGTCAGGTTGGAGTGGTGGAACCTGCGGTGCACCGGCTCCCGCTCGAAGTAGTAGAGCGTGTCGTGCATCCAGCCCATGTCCCACTTCATGCCGAAGCCGAGGCCGCCGACGTAGGTCGGTCGCGAGACGAGGGGCCAGGCAGTCGACTCCTCTGCGACGGTCTGCGTGTCGGGCTGCTCCTTGTAGACCTCGATGTTGAACCTGCGCAGGAAGTCGACGGCCTCCAGGTTCTCCCGGCCTCCGAACTTGTTGGGGATCCATTCGCCCTGCTTGCGTGAGTAGTCGAGGTAGAGCATCGAGGCGACTGCGTCGACGCGCAGGCCGTCAGCGTGGTAACGGTCGAGCCAGCACAATGCGCTGCTCACCAGGAATCCGCGAACCTCGTTCCGACCGTAGTTGAAGATCGAGCTGCCCCAATCCGGGTGCACCCCGAGGCGGGGGTCGGCGTGCTCGAAGAGATGCGTGCCGTCGAAGTTCTGCAGGCCGAACTCGTCGGCGGGGAAGTGCGAGGGGACCCAGTCGAGGATGACGCCGATGCCGTTCTGGTGCAGGTAGTCGACCAGGAACATGAAGTCTTGGGGCGTGCCGTAGCGGCTCGTCGGGGCGAAGTAGCCGGTGACCTGGTAGCCCCACGACTCGTAGAGCGGATGCTCCATGACCGGCATGAACTCGACATGCGTGAAGCCCATCCGGCTCACGTAATCCGCCAGCCGCGGCGCGAGCTCGCGGTAGCTGAACCAGCGGTTGCCTTCCTCGGGCACCCGCATCCACGAGCCGAGGTGCATCTCGTAGACCGACCACGGCGCGCTGGTGTGGTTCGCGGCGCGGCGGTTTTCCATCCATCCCTGGTCACCCCAGTCGTAGTCGAGGTCCCAGACGACGGAAGCCTGGCGCGGGGGCGCCTCGGAGTACGTCGCAAATGGATCGGCTTTGTCGACTCCATTGCGCGTGACCTTCGAGTGCACGTAGTACTTGTAGAGGGCGCCGTGGCGCACAGTCGGGATGAAACCCTCCCAGATCCCCGACTGCTCGCGTGGGTACAGGCCGTTGGCGTTCTTGTCCCAACCGTTGAAGTCACCGATGACACTGACCGCGTCCGCGTTGGGGGCCCAGACCGCAAAGTACGTCCCCTCCGGGTCGTGCGCGGGGTGCGCGCCCAGCTTGTCGAACAGGTGGCTGTGCGTGCCTTCATTGAATAGATGAAGGTCGAAGGGGCTGATCAAGGAACGCGCCGCGATGCTCATGGAGGCGTCACAAGATCGAGGATGCCCCGCAGAGGGATGCGCACCCAGTCAGGTCTCAGGTTCAGCTCGTAGCGAAGCTCGTACAGGGCCTTCTCCAAAAGCATGGTGTTGAGCTGGAGCTCGAGGTCGTCCTGGTTCTGCGATACCCACGACGCGTTGCCCGCGGTCGTCAGGTAGCTCCTCAAGAATACGGCGGACACCGAATCGACCCAGAAGCGCGCCCATGCATGCAGCTCGGGCAATCTCTCCGGGGCGATCTCTTGCGAGCGAAGCGCCGCCTGGCTTGCGTAGGAAAACGACCGGAGCATCCCGGCCACGTCGCGCATGGCCAGGCGCTTGAGCCGCCTCTCGTACAGGGACCTGGTCGGCTCGCCCTCGAAATCGATGATCACGAAATCGTGCCCGGTGTAGAGCACCTGGCCGAGGTGATAGTCGCCGTGCACGCGGATGCGAGTCGTGTTCAGGCGGCGGGCCAGGAAGGCTTTCAGCAAGTAGGCAATCCGGGAGTCGAGCTCCAGCACCTTCCGCGCTTCCTCTTTCGCGTCGGCCGGCAGCTTGTTCACCTGCGTCCGGAGGAGGTCGATAGCCCGCATTGACAGACCGCTGATCGACTGGTAGATCGAGCGCTGGTCGAGGGGCGAGATCCGCTCGGGCGCGAACCCCGGATCGGTCGGGTCCGAGGACAGCGCGGCGTGCAGCTCGGCGGTGCGGCGGCCGAGCAGACGCGCCGAGTCCAGGTAGCCGCCGATCGCTTTCACGGCCAGCTCGGAGGGCTCCAGCCGGCTTGCCTCGAGCAGGCTTCGGGGCAACGTGGGCGGCTGCATGCCCACCAGCTCGGGCGCGTTGAAGTAGTGCGCGACCGTGTTCAGCGTGTGCTGCCAGGCGTCGCCCTGGTTCGGCACGTAGCCCTGGAGGATCGCGATGCTGACCGGTTCGCCCGTCGGGCGGCGGTACTCGAGCGTGCCTGCAAGCGGCGCGATCTGGCTGAAGTTGGTCTTTTCGGTCAGGAAACGCCCGACCTCGAGCTCCGGGTTCACCCCCTCTTCAAGCCGGCGGAAGACCTTCAGCATCAGGCGCTCGCCGAAGATCACCGAGTTGTTGCTCTGCTCGGCGATCGAGAGCTGCGCCTCGAGGCGCACCGTCTCGGGCCCGCGCAGGCGCGCAAACGCGCGTGTTGTCGAGCCAACCAGTGTCCCCGCGCCGCCGGCGGCACGCTTGTGGCGCGCGATCGATCCGAGCATCGCCTCGGCGAAGTTGGCCGGTCCAAGGGCGTCGTAGAGCAATCCGCGCGCTTCCTCACCTGGGTTGCGGGCCCACGCGATCGCCGCATGTGGCCAGCGCTCGATGATGTGAGACGCCTCGGCGGGATTGGCGTAAGCGATGGGCAGCATGTAGGTGTCGGGGTCGCCGTCCGCGTAGCCGATCACGACCGAGGTCAGGTACGCGTAGTTCTCCGCTCCGGGCACGGTGATGACGTCGCTGATCGTCGCGGTCTTCACGCGCCGGGCCTTGCCCGCGAACCAGCGCCGCTGCGGGATGTAGCGGACGAGCACGCTCTCGAACCGCTCCTTCGCGCCTCCGGCCAGGGCCGACTCCCAACCGCCGGCAAGACGCACCTCGGGCAGCACGGCGGCCGCCTGGGCGCCGTCGCTCTGTATGCTCGCCGCCGCGCGCGGCTGCATGGCAAACCAGTAGAAGGCGTGCGGGCCGAGGGTCAGGAAGTACGGGTTGTCGCCGATCACCGGCATCTCGTTGCTGCTGAAGAGCTCTACGGGAACGAGGCCCTTCCACTTGGTCAGGTCCAGCTCGAGCGCCTGCAGGAAGCGCGACAGGTTGGCGACGCAGAGGATCTGCTCTGACTCGTAGCTGCGGACGTACGCAAGCACCTTTCTGTTTTCCGGCCGCAGCAGCTCGAGTGTGCCGCGTCCGAACGCGCGGTGGCGCTTGCGCAGCGCGATCAGCCGTTTCGTCCACGAGAAGATCGAGTGCGGGTTGCCCTGCTGGGCCTCGACGTTGACGGTCTCGTAGTGGTACTCAGGGTCGGTGATGACCGGCAGGTACAGGCGCTGGCGGTTGGCGCGAGAGAAGCCGGCGTTCCGGTCGGCGCTCCATTGCATCGGAGTGCGCACGCCGTTGCGGTCGCCCAGAAAGATGTTGTCCCCCATGCCGATCTCGTCCCCGTAATAGAGGACCGGGGTGCCGGGCAGCGAGAAAAGGAGCCCGTTCATCAGCTCGATGCGCCGGCGGTCGTTGCCGAGCAGGGGTGCGAGCCTGCGCCGGATGCCGAGGTTCAGGCGGGCGAGGCGGTCCTGCGTGTAAGCGCGATACATATAGTCGCGCTCCTCGTCGGTGACCATCTCGAGCGTGAGCTCGTCGTGGTTGCGCAGGAAGAGCGCCCACTGCGAGGTGTCGGGAATGGCGGGGGTCTGGGCCAGGATGTCGACGATCGGGAACCTGTCCTCCATGCGGATCGCCATGAAGAGCCGTGGCATTAGCGGGAAGTGGAACGACATGTGGCACTCGTCGCCCTGTCCAAAATAGGCGACCGAATCTTCGGGCCACTGGTTGGCCTCGGCAAGCAGCATGCGGTTCCGGTAGTTGCTGTCGACATGGCGGCGCAGCTCGCGCAGGAACTGATGCGTCTCGGGCAGGTTTTCGCCGTTGGTGCCCTCGCGCTCGAACAGGTAGGGCACGGCGTCGAGCCTGACGCCGTCGACCCCGATGTCCATCCAGAAGTCGAGGGCTTTGAAGATCGCCTCCTTGACCTTGGGGTTGTCGAAGTTGAGGTCGGGCTGGCTCGAGTAGAAACGGTGCCAGTAGTAGGCGTTCGCGACGTGGTCCCAGGTCCAGTTGGACGTCTCGAAGTCCTTGAAGATGATCCGCACGTCCTGGTACTTCTGGTTGGTCTCGCTCCACACGTAGAAGTCACGTGCGGCGGTTCCCGGCTTCGCCCTCCGCGCGCGCTGAAACCAGGGGTGCTGGTCCGAGGTGTGGTTGCACACGAGCTCGTTGATCACCCGGATGCCGCGCCGGTGCGCTTCTCTTACCAACTGGTTGGCATCGCCCAGCGTGCCGTACATCGGATTCACGTTGGTGTAATCGGCTATGTCGTAGCCGTCGTCGCGTAGAGGCGAGGGATAGAACGGCAGCAGCCAGAGCGCGTTGATGCCGAGCTCCTGCAGGTAGGGCAGCTTCTCGACCAGGCCGCGAAAGTCACCGCCGCCGTCGGCGTCGCTGTCGTAGAACGCCCGCACGTGGAGCTCGTAGATGAGCGCGTCCTTGTACCAGAGCGGATCCTCCTCGAGCTGCGACGTCTCGATCCTGCGCTTGGCGCGCTGGGGCGTGGTGATCACAAGAAGTACTCGAAATCGTGCTCGCTGCGCACGCGACGGCGGAAACGAAAGATCTGGCCCGGCATCGACTGCGGATTGACCTCGACGAAGTTGCGCGGTCCGTTCCACAGGTAGCGGGCTCCACTGATGAGCTCATGCGCCTGATAGGACCGGTCAATCTCGATCCCGAGCTCCTCGAGCGGAAGGTTGACCATCCCGCGCTGCACGTGGTGGGGGTCCACGTTGACGACGGTCAGGATCACATTCGCATTGTCGGGCGTGCTCTTCGAGTAGGCCAGGAGCTGCTCGTTCTCGGTGAAGTGAAATCGCAGGCCGCGGTCGCTCTGGAGCGCCGGATTCTCGCGCCGGATGTGGTTGACGATCCCCACGAGCTCACTCATGCTCGGGTCGCGCTTCCAGTTTCGCAGCTGGTACTTCTCCGAATCCACGTACTCCTCGGAGCCATGTTCGCGCGGACGGCCCTCCAGCGCTTCGAAGGGCGGGCCGTAGATTCCGTAGCTCGCGCCGAGCGTGGCAGCCAGGATCAGCCGGGCCTGGAACGCGGGCCGGCCGCCGGTCTGCAGGTACTCGGTGAGGATGTCGGGGGTGTTGGGCCAGAGGTTCGGCCGGAAGAAGTCGCGGATTGGCGGCTGGGACAGTTCGGTGAAGTACTGGTACAGCTCGTACGCGGTGTTGCGCCACGCGAAGTACGTGTACGACTGGCTGAACCCCACCTTGGCGAGCCGGTACATGACCTTCGGTCGCGTGAACGCCTCGGAAAGCAGGATCGCCTCGGGGTGCGCACGCCGCAGCTCGGCGATCAGCCACTCCCAGAACGCGAAGGGTTTGGTGTGCGGGTTGTCGACCCTGAACACGCTGACCCCTTGCTCGGCCCAGTAGAGGACGATCGACAGAAGCTCCTGCCAGAGCCCTCGCCAGTGCTCGGTCTCGAAGTCGAACGGGTAGATGTCCTCGTACTTCTTCGGCGGGTTTTCCGCGTACTGGATCGAGCCGTCGGGCCGGTGCTTGAACCACTCGGGATGCTCGCGCGTGTAGGGGTGATCGGGTGAGCACTGAAACGCGATGTCGAGCGCCACGTCGATGCCCTCGCCCGCGGCGGTCTTGACCAGGCGGCGGAAGTCGGCGAGGGTGCCGAGCTCTGGGTTCACCGCCTTGTGGCCGCCCTCCTCGGATCCGATCGCCCACGGGCTTCCCGGCTCGCCGGGCTGTGCGGACTTGTTGTTGGCGCCCTTGCGATGGGTGCGGCCGATGGGGTGGATGGGGGGCAGGTAGAGGACGTCGAAGCCCATCCGCCCGATCTCCGGCAGCAGGCGCTCGACATCCTTGAATGTGCCGTGCTTTCCTGCGGGGCCCGTGGAGCGCGGGAACAGCTCATACCAGGTGCTGAAGCGCGCTTTCTGAGGTTCCACGAACACCTCGACCTCGCGCGCGTAGGTCGTCGCCTGGGCGCGGTCGGCGTAGCGCCGCATAAGCGTGGTCAGCTCCCCGTTCACCTCCCCGCTCGCCGGGGAGGTCGGCGGCGAAGCCGCCGGGTGGGGGTTTGGAATGCGCAGCGACTTGGCGAGCTCCCGCAGTCGCGCCGAGTCGGCGGTCGTCCCGTCCGCGCGTGCCGCCGTCTCCTCGATCATGCGAGCGCCGACCTCGAGCTCGAGGCGTACATCCTGACCCGCCGCCAGGCGCTTGGCGAGCTGGCGGCTCCAGGTCTCGAAGTGGTCCACCCAGGCCTCGATCGTGAAGACGTAGCGACCGAGCTCGGTGACCGGGAACTCACCGCGCCAGCGGTCGTTGACCAGGGGAGCCATCGGCGTCTCGATCCATCGCGTCGCGGCCTCGTGCCGATAGCGCAGGACGGCGGCCAGGGCGTCCTGGCCGTCGGTGAAGATATCCCCCTCGACGACCACGGTCTCGCCGACGACCCGTTTGGCCGGGAACCGTCCGCCGTCGATCTCCGGTGTGACCGCCTCCATGGCGACCCGCCTCAGCCCGTCGGTCGGCGTGGCCGGGGCCACGGAAGGGCTGCCTGCCGGCCTGACGGACGCGCCTGCTGCGCGCCTCTTCACGGGTGCTCGGGCCACAGATCAAATCGTGGCATGATTCGAGCGGGTGCTGAAATCCATCGATCCGGCAACAGGTCGGGAGCTGGCCATGTTCCCCGAGGCGGACGAATCCGCGGTCGAAGCCGCTCTGGAGCGCGGCTGGGCCGCGCGGCATGGTTGGAGGGAGGCCGGCGTCGGGATGCGGGCCGTTCTCATGCGCTCGGTGGCGGGAGTCCTTCGCGCGGACAAAGCGCGGTACGCGGCGCTGCTGACTTCGGAGATGGGTAAGCCGATCGTCGAGGCCGAGGCCGAGGTCGAAAAGTGCGCGTGGACGGCCGGCTGGATCGCTGAGAACGCGGAGCGGCTGCTGGCCGACGAGCCCGTCGAAAGCACAGCGACTGAGAGCTACGTCCGCTTCCAACCTCTCGGCGTGATCCTCGCTGTGATGCCGTGGAACTTCCCGTTCTGGCAGGCGTTTCGCGCCGGGCTCCCGGCTCTCAGCGCGGGCAACGTGATGCTGCTCAAGCACTCGTCCAACGTGCCGCAGGCGGCGATCGCGATCGAGGAGGTCTTCCGCGAGGCCGGCGTGCCGGAGGGTGTCTTCCAGACGCTGTTGATCGGGTCAGCAAGGGTGGAGGGACTCATCGCCGACCATCGCGTCGCCGGTGTGACTCTAACCGGTTCCGAGAAGGCCGGGATGACGGTCGCCGAGGCGGCGGGCAAAGCCCTCAAGAAGACCGTGCTCGAGCTCGGCGGCTCGGACCCGTTCGTCGTTCTCGCCGACGCAGACCTCGACATGGCGGCGACGGTGGCGTGCAGGGCACGCAACCAGAACAACGGACAGAGCTGCATCGCGGCCAAGCGATTCATCGTCGAAGAGTCGGTCGCCGATCAGTTCGAGGCGCGGTTCGCAGGCGCCGTCGCCGCGCTCAAGGTCGGCAACCCGATGGATCGCCAGAACCAGGTCGGGCCGCTGGCGCGAGCTGACCTCGTCGACGAGCTCGAGCGACAGGTCCGCGAATCCATCAGGCTCGGCGCTCGCCCGCTCGTGGGCGGCAACCGGATCCATGGCGATGGCTATTACTACGAGCCGACGGTGCTCGCGAACGTCAGGCCGGGGATGCCCGCGTACGACGAGGAGACTTTCGGCCCGGTCGCCGCGGTGATCCGCGTCAAGGACGCCGACGACGCCCTCCGGGTCGCCAACGACACCGACTTCGGGCTCGGCTCCAACATCTGGACGTCAGACGTCGAGCGCGGGAAGAAGCTCGCCGAGAAGGTCGAGGCGGGGCTGGTCTTCATCAACGGCATGGTCGCGTCCGACGCGCGCCTGCCGTTCGGCGGCGTCAAGCGATCGGGCTACGGGCGCGAGCTGTCGGAATATGGGATCAAGGAGTTCACCAATATCCAGACGGTGTGGGTGGGGCCGGCCAAGACCGACGGCGCTAAGCCTGCGCCTCCGCCGCCGCGGGCGGAGTAACCACCGGCGTCGGTTTCGCTTTCGTGGGTTGCTTCTGCTGCTGATGCTTTTTCGCCATCACCGAGTAGCTGTCTCGGAGCGCTTTGTTCGGGTCGAGGCCGAGACTACGCGCCATCTCGGGTAGCACGGTCGTCGGTCCTTCGAGCTCGACGAACCATCCGAATTCGAGGACGTCAAGAGTGACCGCGACGCCGTCGAGCATCCACATCGACCGCGTCTTCGGATACGTCCAGCCGACCCGGAAGCCGAGCTGCTGGAGGAGATCCAGCGTGGCGTGCACGTCGGCGAGTTCGACCTCGGTCTCCTCGCGGATCTTCACACCACCCACGAACGTGGCCGGGCCTTTCGCGGTCAGCACGCCGCGAGGTCCGCCGTTGAGCACCCTGAGCCTGAGTGTCGTGTTGCGCGTGGATTTTCCGGGTCCGCTGAACCTGAAGTTCTCTTCCTTGTAGCGTCCAACCAGCTGGGCTTCGCGTTTGCGAAGCATCGTCCGCAGGGTCGCGTGGTCACGAGGGCCGGCGACCCGAAACTTGAGCTCCGACTCGATGGTGCGGTCTCGCTTGGGCCGCAGCCTTCGCCGTGCCACGGCCACGAGGTTAGCGGGTCAGGCCGCGCTCTTTCGGATTCGATAGAGCGAGGCGATCACGGCGGTGCACTCATCTTCCACGTAGTCCATTCCCGCGTCCTCAGCGATGTGTCGCGCCTCGTCGGACTTGATGTCGAGCTGAAGCCACAACGCCCTGGCGCCGATAGACGCTGCCTGTCGCGCGATCTCGGGTGCGTCGGCGGCGGGCCGGAAAACGTCGACGATATCGATCTTCTCGGGCACGTCGAGCAGCGAGCGATAGACGCGCTCGCCAAAGAGCATGTCCGCGAATGGGTTGATGGGGATGATGCGAAAGCCCCGGCGCTGGAGGCCTTCGGGAACCGAGCCGCCGGCTTTGATCGGATCGCGGGAGGCGCCGACCACGGCGATCGTCGTCGCGCGCTCGAGAACCGCCTGGGGTGACCTGGGCATGCTCAATTCAACCTTGCGAGGTGCGTCGGTATTCGAAACGCCGCAGGGCAATGACCATCCAGACGGCGCTCGCGGTCATTAGAATCGCCGCCACGCTCTGGATCCAGTTGTCGAGTGCAAACCCGATGACCGCGAACAGCGGGCCGGAGACCGCGTAACCGATTCCGGCCCAACGCGGCATCAGCTCCAGGCGAGCGAACGCGACGCCGAAGACGATGAAGCTTGCCACCAGCAGGACGATGAAGACGAGGGCGACGACGACCATTGGCGTCCCCTGGGCCGCGTCGTAGTAAACGTCGCGCGCGGTCTGCGTCTGGCCGGAGAGGTAGAGCCTTCCAATCGCCGGTTGGGCGAAGGCGGCGATGCCGAAGATCGAGGTCCCGATGACATTGGCGCTGAGACCGCTGAGCAGGCCGGCCAGTCCGAGCTTCACAGAGCCGCGTTCGATGAGCAGGGTGCCCAGCGCCACGGCACCGATGGCGCCGAAGATCGAGCCGAAGATGCTGAAGACGATGTGGCCGATCAGGAACTCGTTGGTGGTCACGTAGCGAGACCAGTCGGCGAGCTGCGTCTGCGGCGGGGGCTGATGCGTGATCGTGCCGGCGAACAGGGTGGCAGCGTAGATCGGGAGCGCCCATACGCCAAGGCGCGCGAGGCGCAGGATCTGATCGCTCATCGCGCGAGCATTGTCCTCTGGCGGCCAAAATAGCGCCTATGGCGCACCCGATCGTCGATCAGCTGCGTTTCACCCGTTCTGAGTGGCTGCGCGGGCTGCGTGGGGTCAGCGAGGAGGACGCCAAGCGGCACCTCGGGCAGATGAACTCGATCGGCTGGATCGTGGGCCACCTCGCATGGCACGAGCAGCGCTCTTTCTTTCAGCGGCCGCACCAAGTGGTCCTCTTTCCCCACCTGAACACGGAGTTCGCCTCGGGCGCGCCCATGAGTACGCCCTCGCTCAAAACGATGCGCGCTGCGTGGAACACGCTCACCAAAGAGGGGGAACCGTACCTCGACTCGCTGAAGACGAAAGACCTGATGCGCGACCTGCCGCGGGACGGCAAAGCGTCGGGCCAGACGGTCGCTGACGCGATCCGCCGGCTGACCTTCCACTACTGGTTCCACCTCGGTGAGATCCTGGCCATCCGTCAGATGCTCGGCCAGCGGCGTTTGCCGGAATACGTCGGCAACCTGGAAGCGATGGCGCCTTACCGACCCGAGCGCTAGAGACCGCGTGGGGACTTTGGCTTGATCGCTACAGCAGGGCGGCGCGAGAATAACCCCGCCCGAACCTGTCCGACGATGGCTTCGGGGCGGCCGTATACGTCCGCGACGGTGAACCGGAGAACACGATAACCGGCGCTGACAAGAGAGTTCTGCCTGCGGTCGTCGCTGACGACCCAGTCGCGGCGGTTCCCCGCCGTCGAACTCGATCACGAGATGTGCTGCCGGATAGTAGAGATCTGCGCGCCCGACAAACTGGCCGGCGTCGTCGTACAGGTCCACCTGCACCTCGGGCAACGGGAGCCCGGCTTTGATCAAGAGCCAGCGCCGTCGAGTTTCCATCGGAGATTCCGCCGGCGCCGCAACCTGAGCCAGCTGCCTCAACCGCGACGCGCCCGCCCGACCATTCACCGAATCGGCGTATTTGCGCATCTGTTCAGTCCCCGTGCGAGGATCGCCATATCGAGCACCACCAAAGCCTCGACAGCAGGTAACCATGCGCACAAGTCCAGCAGTGTCCGTTTAAGAGTGCTGACCCTTACGCCTCTGATCTCCTCGGTTTCGCCACCCACATCGGACTGCCGGACCTCAAGCCCCTCACGGGACTCAAGGTCTGCCACAGCCACTTGAACCGGGTTGGCCGGTTGCACATCGAGGCGATGCATCCAAGCCGCGGTTCGCCCAACAAACACTGCCGAGGCAGGTAAGGTTCGGCGGAAGGCGTCGATCAGCGCCCAGGTCTCCCCGGACGCTCCTTTCCATCGATAGAGTCGCGCGCCGATGCGATGCCATGATTTCCCTCGCAGCGCGCTCAACGAGATTCCGGCAGCGCGTGCTTCCTCGAGGGAAAACGGACCAAGCTTTAGTTCGGGCGGAACTCTTGGAGTGCGACCCACCTGCTGAGCATCGCGCTAGGGCTGTCCGGCGCAAACCCTGCCTGTTAATTCGGCACGCTACGGCCCTTCCGATGCGAAATCCGGACAGTGATTCCGCACGAGATGGCCGTCCCGTGCGGAATAGGGCTGTCGGCCCTTAGGCCGCCGCGGTCTTGGACTTGCTCGTGGAGGCGGGCTCCAGCGCGTACTTCAGTACTTCCTCGACTCGGCTCGCGAGGTGGAACGTCATCGCCTCGCGCACGCTCTGCGGCACATCGTCGAGGTCCTTCTCGTTGCGCTGGGGGAGGATGACCTCGGTCAAGCCCATCCGGTGAGCGGCGAGCACTTTCTGCTTGACACCGCCGATCGGCAGCACCAAACCCTGAAGCGTCACCTCACCGGTCATGCCGACGGTGTTGCGCACCGGGCGGCCGGTAAGAAGGCTCACGATCGCTGTCGTCATCGTCACGCCGGCCGACGGGCCGTCCTTGGGCACGGCGCCCTCGGGCACGTGGATGTGGAACGACTTGTTGATGCTGTCGTGGTCGACCTTCAGCTCGTCCACATGGGACCTGACGTAGGAGAGGGCGATCTGCGCCGACTCCTTCATCACGTCGCCCAGCTGGCCGGTCAGGGTCAGCGTGCTGCCGTGGCCGTTGCTGTCGGTTGCGGTGGCCTCGACGAAGAGGACATCGCCTCCGATCCCGGTGACGGCGAGCCCGGTCGCCACGCCTGGCACCGCGGTGCGCGCGGCCACTTCGTTGTCGAACTTCGCCTTGCCGAGGAACTCGCGCACCCGGTCGGGCGTGATCGCCACGGGCGGGGTCATCTGGTCCGTGGCCACCTTGGTTGCGATCTTGCGCGTGATCTTGCCGAGCTCGCGCTCCAGGTTGCGGACGCCCGCTTCCCGGGTGTGCTCGGTGATCACCTTCATGATCGCGGCGTCGTCGACGGTGACCTCCTCCGGCAGCAGGCCGGCTTGCCTGACCTGGCGCTTGAGCAGGTGGTCGCGAGCAATCGCGACCTTCTCCTCTTCGGTGTAGCCGTCGAGGCGGATCAGCTCCATGCGGTCGAGCAACGGCGCGGGGATCGTCTCCGACACGTTTGCCGTCGGGATGAACAGCACCTCGGAGAGGTCGAGGTCGACCTCGAGGTAGTGGTCGCGGAACGTGTGGTTCTGCGCAGGGTCCAGCACCTCGAGCAGAGCCGAGGATGGGTCGCCGCGCCAGTCGCTGCCGACCTTGTCGATCTCGTCGAGCATGATCACGGGGTTCTTCGTGCCGGCGTCTTTCAACGCGCGGACGATCCGCCCGGGCAGTGCGCCGACGTACGTCCTGCGGTGGCCGCGGATATCGGCCTCGTCGCGGATTCCGCCCAGCGACACGCGGGTGAACTTGCGGCCCAGGGAGCGCGCGACGGATTCGCCCAACGAGGTCTTGCCCACTCCGGGAGGTCCGACGAGCGTGATGATGGCGCCCGAACCGCGGCCGCTGAGGACTTCGAGCCCGCGCTCCTGCCGAAGCTTGCGCACGGCCAGGAACTCGATGATGCGGTCCTTCACGTCCGACAGGCCGGTGTGGTCCTGGTCGAGGATCTCGCGCGCCTTCTTCAGGTCGTAGTTGTCCTCGGAGCGCACGTTCCACGGGATGTCGAGCATCCAGTCGAGGTACGTGCGGATCCAGCCGTACTCGGGGTTCTGCTCGCTTGTCCGCTCCAGGCGGTCGAGCTCGCGGTTGACCTCGGTGAGCACGCCCTCCGGCATGCCGGCCGCTGCGATCCTTTCGCGATAGGTCGAGACCACATCGGTCTGCCCCTCGTTGAGCTGCTTCTTGATCGCTTCCATCTG
>VBEG01000146.1 GCA_005882115.1 Chloroflexota bacterium | reverse complement strand
TGCCGGTCATTCGCCATGGGCAGGGTGGTAGCCGCACCGATGTCGTGTGCGGCTACCTTTACTCCGACGATCCATTGTTCGATCCGGGTCTGCGCGCCCTCCCGGCTGCTTTCGTCGTGCGACCGTCTCCGGGCCCTGCCGGGCGCTGGGTCGAAGCCAGCATCGCCTACGCACTCGAGGAATCATCCGGGGCGCGATCCGAGTACCTGTCGACGAGACTGCCCGAGCTGTTGCTCATAGAGGTGCTTCGGCTTCATCTCGCGACGGCCCCTGCGGTCGAGCGCGGCTGGGTCGCTGCGCTGCGAGATCCGGTGCTCGCGCCGGCGATGGCCCTGCTCCACGCCGCACCCGAAAAGAAGTGGGCCGTAGCCGAGCTCGCCGCCGGGGCCGCGGTTTCGCGTTCCCACCTCGCCGAAGAACTGCTGGCGACGACGGATGTCAGCGTTGTCGAGATCGCAGGGCGCGTCGGGTACGACTCCGAAGAGGGGTTCAGCCGAGCCTTCAAGCGGAACCACGGGCACTCGCCCAGCCTGTGGCGTGGAGGGCGCTCCGGCAACCGTTTGTAAGGCGCCCAGACACTGCCCATCCACGGTTACGAAAGGCGCAAAGCTCTCCGGCACTGCTCCGCGCGACCGCCGACTCGCAGGCCGCAGCTCGCTCGCAACGGATCGTGCAAGGAATGTAAGGCGTGTGTGGCACGAGCACTGCCGAACAAATGGATCTAGGAAGTCGTGCCGGTTGCGCGCCGATGCGTGTCGGCCTGCTCGAGGTGGTAACCGAGGATTTGGGCGAGCTCTGGCGGCCGATCGGGCGACTCGCGCTCGAGCCATTCTGCAAACCGTTCGTGCAGACGAGCACGATCTTCGCGGGTCATGCTCTGATACGCAGCGAGCTGGATCAGAGCGTGACGGAACCGGAATCTGTTCGTGCCGGCGCGCTCGATCAAGCGCTTGCGCTCCAGGGCATCGAGGTGGCGCTCGACGAACGGACGCGCGTCGTCGGGAAGAAGCGCACGCACCGCGTCCTGCTCCACGTCCAGAGCGGCGATCGATGCACAGCGCAGCACGTCGCGTTCGCCGGGTCCGAGACGGTCGAGCCGCATCGTCAGCAATCCACGGAGGGAGCCCGGCACGGCCTCGGTGAGGTCGTCGTCGAGGGCGGCAAGCAACTGCTCCGCGAATAGCGGGTTTCCCTGCGAGATCTCGACGATTCGGCGGAGCGGATCCGGCGCGATGGACCCCGCCCTCTCGGCGATCAGGCTCTCGAGATCCCTAGAGGACAGCGGACCGACCTGCAAACTGTCCTGCCGTTCCCACTGGGGCCGGCGCTCGATCAAGTCGGGGCGTGCGAGGCACAACAGAAAGATTCGTCCCGTTGCATCGCGCGCAAGATGATCGATGAGATCGAGAAACGTCGGTTCGGCCCAATGCAGATCTTCGAAGACGACGATGAGCGGGCGTTCGTAGGCAAGAGCCTCGAACAGACGACGCATCGCCGAAAACAGAGCAACCGCGCTCACCGGTTCTGCTCGTCGCTCCATCGCCTCGGCGATCTCGCTGAGGGCCCGCCGTCCGTGATCGTCCCTGCCGAGCAGGTCATGAAGGGCCCGCCACCCGCGCAAGCCTGCCGCTTCCACGACCGCTTCGCGCAGCGGAAAGAACGTTTCTTCGCCGTATGCCGGACATCGCTGTGTGATCGCGTTCGCATCCGCGCCGATCGAGGCCACGAGTTCTCTTGCCAGACGGGATTTGCCGATTCCCGCTTCCCCCAAGACCGTCATTCGCACGACCGCGCCTGAACGGACCGCGCGCCGAAACGCGGAACGCATTCGCATGAGCTCGTCCTGGCGGCCGACCATCGGTGCCCCGAGCGCACGCGGGAGGGCGGGAGCTCCGGCGACGACTTCGAGGACGCGCCACCCCGTTGCCTGCGCTCCGTTGATCGCGAGGCGTTCGACCGGTTTGAGAATCACCGTTCCCCGAAGCAGGCGCGCCGCTGCCGCGCCAACGATCACCTCTCCGTCGTCGACGACGATCTCGCCGCTGTCGATGCCGGCGCGCACGCGGTTCGTGACGCCCGCCACGCGCGACGGATCGTCGTCCAAAGCATGGACTGCCGTGCGCGCCTCAAAAGCCGCGCGGACCGCTCGCAACGCGTCGTCTTCGTGCGCGAGCGGGAACCCGAAGAATGCCATCAACATGTCGCCGAACAATCGCTCCACGCGCGCGCCGTGACGCTCGAGCACGTCGGCGGCGACCCGCGCTGCGCGCGCCCCGACGCGGCCGACGGCCTCCGGATCCACCGCCGGCTCCGCCGCCGGGACCAGATCGACGGCGAGGACCGTGACGGTCCGGCGTTCGCGCGGAAGCCACGATGATGGCGCCGCGTCGGAGCGTGGCCCGGCGCGTAATCTCGGCTGCAGCTCGAGCGCAGGATCCTGCCGAAGGATCGCAGCCTCGAGCTCACGGAGCGCCGGTCCTGGTTCGAGCCCTAGCTCCTCGACGAACAGCGAGCGTGCTCTGCGGTATGCC
>VBEG01000060.1 GCA_005882115.1 Chloroflexota bacterium | reverse complement strand
CCAGCCTCCGCATTGCAGCTCGCCGGGATGATGCCGGCCAGCGGCCCTACCTGGTACGAGGCGCTGCAGGGTGTGATCGGAGTCGTCCAGTTTCTGATCGCCATTGCCATGGTCGCGGGCTATCGGAAAGCCGGCGTCTGGGGAGAGTTCTGATCCTGTGGAGGCGCCAAGTCGCGTGGTCAAGCGCACATCGCGCGCCACCATCGTGGCTCGGCGTTGCCCGAAAATCGGAGGCTTCGCCGGATCACAGCCGTATCACGCATTCCCGGCACCGGACGGCTCTAGGGGGTCACCAGAGGACACCAGCCTGGTCGATTTCGTATTCGCGGGGACGCCGCGGGAGTCTGTCGGACACCGGAGGACACGGCACCGACACGGTTCGGGACCGTGAGGCCCCGGGTTCAAATCCCGGGCCCCCGACCAGTTTCTGAACTGGAACTTGACTCCGCGAACGTTACTTACGTGACAACGCCGCTGTATTGGTGTAGCACGCATGTAACACACCCTCGGAATTCTGCCCAGCCGTGGGCTCAATTTCGGCATCCGAAGAGGGTCGGCTAGCGTCCATTGGAGACTTACAGTCCCGGTCGACTCAATGCAGTGACTGGCGACGAGGTCGGAGCCAAAGAATCGCCTCCTAGCCGAAGGTCTCGATCTCCGGCTCATTGCACTGAGCCAACCCCGCCCGGTTGGCCGTTCGGTAGCGGCGCACGACTGCACGTGCTTCACGGAGCGTCTCGGCTTCAGCAATTTGGGTAAGCCAACCCCCACCGAACTTGGCGACGAGATGTGTCCTCAAGTTTAGATCGATAAGGAGCGCTGCTTTGGCTCTGCATCTAGCGCCGCGCTTCTCTTTCGCAAAAACGTCGATTCGCAGAAACGCGGCTTGGTGCCCCGAGTAGAGACTGAGGGCATATATCTCCTTAGATCGCACGCCGGCTGACCGCTTCTCGTCCGTCCGTTCGAGCCTTCGACGTGATTTTCGAACCGGACACCGGCGCTTGACAGGCTTGGGACCTTCAGCACGCTGTTGTCGGACGGGCTTGCTGCGCGTGCTGTCTCTAGGTGAGGCAGTCCAGAGACTAGGTGTGCGTCGGGCTGAGCTTGAGAAGATGATCGACGCCGGAAATATTGAAGCGTTGCCGCCCGGCTACACGTGAATGATTCCGAATACTGAGGTTGAACGGCTGACCGAGGGCTAGGGCGGGCGCAGGGCAAAGGTCCCATGGACATAACTGCCAGACTCGCATAGTCTCGCAGTAGCTTTTGCGCCCACCCGGTGCCCTGGGTGGGGCATCGAATAGGAGACGGCGTGTCTACTCAGAAGGGAGGAGGCGATATGGCCTTAATAAGACAGGTTCGGATGGTCGGCCTCATTGGCGCCTTGGTCGCCGCTCTCGCGCTCGGCGGGGCGGTTCCGGCCGCGGCCGACTATGGCAACAGCGGTGGCAACGTCCAGTTGTATCAAGTCACGGCGTCAATGAACTGCAACAACCCGTCGCTGTGCCCGCAGCCTCTCGGCGGCTTCTGGGCTTGGGCAGTCTTCAATCAGAACGGCACGTTTGATGGTGAAATCACCTTCTGCGCCCATATGTCCACCCCCGCCGGACCAGGCCTCGCTGGAGCCGGCCACGCGCACGCGAGCGGCAACTACATAGTTACGGACATCTTCCCCGGCTCAGGCCCATGGATCATCATCACCCATGAGGTAGACGTCCTGACCGGACAGGGAAGGGGCGTTACCGTCGTCAACGATGTCCCCATGCCAATCGCGCCGGCCGTCAAAGGCCACTTCTCTACGGCTGATATCCTCGGCTTCTCAGCGCCGGGGGTCACGTTCCAACTGACCGTCACACCCATGCACACCTAAGGGCTTTGCGATAAACAAAGGGAATCGGGCCGCCAACTAAAGGCGGCCCGATTCCTGGTCGAGACCCACAAGCCCAAAAGGAGGTTCGCGGCAGTCCGGGTGATCGGCCTAGTGCTGCGGGTGCACGACTCGGATTTGGTCGAGCCAGTGGACCGGCTCGCCCAGATCGGCCAGCGGATACCTCAAGGCTCAGGTTGCGGCTGGCGCCCAGGCGATCCAGCTGTTCGACTCGTGGGTGGGCGCGCTTGCGCGCGAAGACTATGAGTCGCGCGTCGTGCGCCATACACGCGCAATCTTCAGGGCACTCGAGCCGCTCGGCGTGCCGCGCATCCACTTCGGCACTAATACCCCGGGTTTGCTCGAGGCGATAGCGGATTCCGGGCCGGACATAGTGTCTCTCGACTGGCGCCTGCCGCTCGACGAGGGATGGTGCCTCGTCGGTCACAGGCTGGGCGTCCAGGGCAATCTCGACCCGGCTGTGCTGCTGGGGCCTCCAGACCTGGTTCGCGAGCGGGCGCGCGACGTGCTGCACCGCGCGAGCGGCCGCCACGGCCACATCTTCAACCTGGGACATGGCGTCCTGCCCGACACGACCGTCGAGAATCTCCAGATCCTCATCGACACCGTTCATTTCTGGGTGCCGGCCAGTGTCGCGTGAGCCTCTGACCGGAATCCTCTGCATGGCTTACGGCACCCCCGCCACCAATCCTGGAGGCTGAGTTGGGCCGCGGGTGGTGGAAGCGACGAAGCGTAAGACCTACGCCGCTCGGTGTCAGCGCAGCGGTGACTGGTGGGCGATCAGTGTTACTGAGTTGAGGGGCGTCCACACGCAGGCACGGCGGCTCGAGAAGGCTGAGGCCATGGTACGTGACGCGATCGCCGTCTTCTTGGATGTCCCTTCGGATTCCTTCGACGTCAGGATCGAACCCGTGCTGCCGCGCGAACTTCAGGGGAAGGTGGGACGAGGTCGCAAGGTTAGGGGCGAGGCCGAGGTCCTACCGCGTGAGGCGGCAATCGCCAGCGCCGAGGTTGCAGCCGATCTCGTTCAAACCGCTCACTTGACGGTGCGTGATGCCGGTCGCGTCCTGGGGCTCTCCCATCAACGGATCACCCAGCTGCTCAAGGCAGCTGCGGGGAAAGGCGAGCGCTCCCATGGGCGTGGCATTCGCGTTGCTGGCGCCGGCCGATCCCAGGGCGATCGCAGGGCTTGATCACGCTGGAACCCGTCTGGACGACCTGCACCCTGTAGTACTTCATGTAGTAATCCGGCTGAAGACTCGTGCAAATCTGGACGCTCCGGGCGCGTCGACTTCAAGAATCGAACTGAAAAACGCAGAAACCGACGTGTCTGGATGAACTGTCGTGTGATTCGGGACCGTGAGGCCCCGGGTTCAAATCCCGGGCCCCCGACCAAATTTGTATTCAAAATCAGTGACTTCGACGATCGTCCAGAACTGGTGTGTCACAGTCGTGTCACAGATTCGCCGAGAACCCCACAAAGTGGGCCGCAAAATAGTTAACGTCGTCGTTCGATCTGAACTGGCGCGGCCGCGCTCCATGCCTCAGAGGCATCAAGCTCCGACGCAACGGACAGGAGCGTGAGGCACGTGGTTGAAACATGAACCCTGTGCGACGCTGATCAACGGGCGGTTCGACCTCAGCCTGCGACTCGTCGACGTGCCAGCGCCCAGATTGAAAGTACGATCACGAGCAGAGGGAGGCCCCAGACCAGATTCCAGGATGCCAACGGGATCCACTCGGCGCTGATGGCGGTATCGGGGGTCAGGTTGGCGATGAAGATGTCAGTCATCGGATTCTGCGCTCGGACGAACCGCGGTGGTGAAAGGCGTCGAGCCGGCTACCAGCCCCACCAATCCATTGCCGAGTGACCAGTTCCAGTAGAAGCCGAACGTCGGCAGGTCGGACCCTGTACTGCCCAGAAAGCCGACAAGGAAGCCGACGACCGGCCCGAAGAAAACGCCACAGAGGAGGGGGACGACGATACCTGGCCGCACCACCTGGACTCCGGCAAAGCTCACGTGCTCGGTCATTAGGTTGACAGCGGCGTACAGCACCGAACCGCCGGCGATATAGATGACCTTTCTCATCCGCCGGCTCTCTGCACCACCCACTGAACAAGCGTGGGAAGTGCTTGAGGGTCCGACGGCCGATCGTCCAGGAGTCCGTGTCCGGCGCCTGGAAAGACGACCACCGTGAAGTCCTTTCCCGTCGCTTTCAGGCTGCGGATTATCTCCGCGCACTCATCAAAGGGAATTGACTTATCGGCGCCGCCGTAAGCCCAGATTCCCGGAACTGACATCTGTGCAAGCGACGGCCGGGGGTCGAAACCAGACGGGCCGGTGCGCTTGAGTCGGTACGAGATGGCTTGTTTTGAGAGCACTCCACCGCCGCCTCCCTCCTCTCCGGTCAGCAGGCTGTAAAGGAGCTCTTCGCCCTGGCTGACCGCGGGTGCATCGGCGAGCGCGGTGAAGGCGACGCTCCGCGAGCGCGCCGCGGCCAGGGGTACGATCCAGCCCGCCTGGCTTGCGCCCAGCAAGCCGACGCTATGCGGATCGATGCCCGGCATTTTTCGCATGGCGTTGACAGCCCCGACGGCGTCCGCCGCCAGCAAGTTGAAGTGGCCATAGTCGCCCGGGCAACAGACACCCTCTGATTCACCAACGCCGCGCTTGTCGTAGGACAGGAATGCCACGCCGGCACCCACAAAAGCCGCAACCAGCGACCCGAAAGCGAGCCGCTTGTGCGGTCCATCTCCGGAGACCCAAACAACCGCCGGATGCGCGCCTGAGCCCGATGGCAGATAAGCCGTGCCGCTTAGACGGGCACCGACGCACGTGAATCGCACCGCGATCTCGCTGTGATCGCTCAGGACCTGGACGTCGCCGAGGACCGGGTTGGGTGCCTCACACCTGGCGCTACCCGGATCGGAGTCCGTATCGCCGCACGCCTGCGGGAGGAACAGAGCCACCGCCGCCGCCAGCCAGAGCCAGCGTCCTGGGCGCATTGCGTGACGATTCTGCGCTCGGACGAACCGCGGTGGTGAAAGGCGTCAGAACCTCGAACCCTGGCGAGCTGGAAGGCTGGGCGCGGCGCACAATGCGGGGGACCAGACGTGAACACCTCGTTCCTGGGGATACCAGGCCTGGCGTGGGGAGGAGCCTGCGTCGGCCTCGCGGTTCTCTTCGCGGTGTTGTGGCCGTCCAGGATTGCGTCAGGTGGGATCGGTCGCGCGGTCTTGCGTTGGGGTCATTCGAGCGTTTGGGCGCTGCTTGCGCTGTGGTTCCTGGTGCGCACCTGGGCCGCCGATGCGGGCGGGGTCGTCAACGTCTTGCCGTTGTTGGCAGGACTTGCCTATGCGGTCTTCATGACTACTCTCGTGGCGACAGCCGCACGAACGCGAAGTCAGCGCGAGAAATAGGTCATGCCAGAGGCGACGTGAAAACACGCCTGGCGCTCGTGATCGCGTGCTCTCTGGTTGGGCTCATTGCTGTGGGTCTGGTGCTGAACACAGGGGGCATGGCAGCGACCACGAGCGCGTCGCCGAGATTGAATCCGGCCGCGCTAGAACCCCGAGAGTTGACGGCATTCATGGACGGCTTCATGTCCAGCAACCTGGGGCGCTTTCATGCTCCCGGTGCAAGTGTCGTCGTCGTGAAGGAAGGCGCGGTCGTTTTCGAGAAGGGATATGGATTTGCCGACCTGGGACTCCAAAGCTCCTTCACACCAAACACCAGATTCCGGGCGAAGTCGGTATCCAAGACTTTCACCGCGACCGCGGTCATGCAGCTGGAGGAAGGTGGCCAGGTCGCGCTCGACGCGCCGGTGACGTCCTATCTACACGGGTTCACTCTGCCCGGTGGAAACGAGCCGCCGATCACGCTTGCGGAGCTCCTCACCCAGACCAGCGGCATCGGCGACCGCGCCCTCGGCACGATGACCAGCGATCGGATTGCAGCCGCCGACCTGCGTGGCTACCTCCAGCAGCGAATGCCTTCTCGTGTCGCCGCGCCCGGGACCGTCTTCAGCTACGCGGACCACGGCATTTCCCTCGCCGGGCTGACCGTGGAAGAGGTTTCGGGACTGCCGTTCGCGCAGTACATGCAAGACAAGATCCTGGAGCCGCTTGGCATGAGCCGAAGCGCCTTCGATCCGCCGCTGGAAGGACAGTCAGACCTTGCCGTGGGTTACCAGTTTGTAAGCGGTTCGTATCGGCCGGCGCCCGTGGGTTACTTCTATGTCGCCCCCGCTGTCTCGCTCGTGACTACCGGAGCAGACATGGGGCGATTCCTGATCGGCATGTTGGGAGGCGCTGGGGACAGCCTGCCGATCCTGCGCCCGGAGACCGTGCAACTTATGGAGGCCAGACATTTCGCATTGCAGCCGGGCGGCCCAGGTGTCGCCTATGGGCTATACGAATGGCCTGAAATCGGGGAGCGGGTCCTGGTCCATGGTGGGCTTGGCCACGGTTTCAGCAACCTTCTGGTCCTGCTACCAGACCGCCATGCGGGGTTCTTTGTAGACACCAACAGTGACGAGCCGAAGCTCCGGTATGCGCTGCTGTGCGCGTTCATGGACCGCTTCTACCCTGCTCAAGCCGCCACATCGAAGCCAATCGGCGACAGCGATCCCGGGCGCTTTGCCGGCGTGTACAGCGACTACCGATATCAGGGTCGTATCGAGGCACTGAAGGAACTCTTCGACCAGGGCACGATAACTGCGCGCGGAGATCAGACGCTGTCCCTCTCTTGGGCGCCGGGTCAATGGGCGGAGGTCGAGCCCCTCGTCTTCCAGAACCTCGACGATCCCAACCAGCGCATTGCGTTTCGGACCGACGCGAGCGGTCAGGTGATCCAGGCTTACGGGCCCCACGATGACGGCTACCGCAAGGTGCCCTGGTACAGAACACTCGCGGCTTACGCCGCGGGGACCCTCGTGTTTGTGGTCCTGTTCATGTCGGTGCCGATGGTGTGGCTGGTCTCCGGGTTGCGGCGGCGGAGGCGGCGCGAGATCACACAGCACAGATGGGTCAAAACGGTCAGTGGACTCGGGGCCTTGGTTGGGTTACTCAACTTGGGCTTTCTGGTGGGCGTTCCGTTGGAGCTTCTGCCGTACGCGGGCCTGAATGGTACCCAGCTTGACTTCGGCGCGCCCTCCTCGCTTGTGGTCCTTTTTGCGATTCCTTTGGTGACAGCTGCACTCGCGGTGATGCTGGCAGCCGTCGGAATCCTGGCGTGGCGGGCGAAAACCGGGACTGTCTTGGCAAGAACCTATTTCGCGGTCATTATCGGTGCGGCTCTGCTGTTCCCGGGTTTCCTCAGCTACTGGAGCCTGTTCGGCCTGATCAGTTAGCTGTGGCTTCGACGCCGGCACTGAAGGAATGATGCCGGCTGATGCGATAGGGGCGGAACCTTCAGCGCTTTGTGAATGTTGGCCGGGAGCCCTTTGTCTCTGTACCCCTTTTAAGACGACCGGCGGGCTTCGAACTCATCGGAACGGCGTAGAGGCTCGACAGTTGGCGGCCGATTTCGCCGAGGCGCCGCCGGAGAGCATCCGGCTCGAGCACCTCCACCGACCGGCCAAAGGGCGCGAGAAGGCTGACCGCCGCCTGGTCCGCGGGAAAGTCGAGGACGACGACGCCGTTACCAGGTCGCTCCACGATCTGGTCCCCGACAAGGCGCGCGAACGGTCCGGAAGCCTCGGCGTCGACGCGCACCTTCACGAGGAGGTGGCCCGGACCCGAAGCTTTGAAGCGTCCCACCTGGGACGCCCACAGCGCGCGAAGGTCGAAGCCGGCGGGCCGCTGGAACGTCTCATCGGAAATCTCCGCATCCTCGATTCGCGAGACGCGATAGACGCGCGGCGCGCCATCGACGCCGGCGAGCAGGTACCAGGTGCCGGCTTTGCATACCAGTCCGTAAGGTTCGACGATGCGTTCGACCACGCGATCCAGTGATCGGCGGTACCGCAGCCGTATGCGCCGGTCCAACCACAGCGCGTCCTGGACCCTGGCGAGATGCGGCGGCACAGGCGCCGTCTGGTACCAGCGTTCGCTGTCGATCAGGACTCGCTCCCGGAGGCGCCCTGCGCTGTCCCGGCGAGCCGCCGCCGCCACCTTTCGTGACGCCTGTTCGAGCTGGGGTCCGAGTCCCAGGTCGGCGGCCGGACCCTGGCCGCCGAACGCCAGAAGGGCCTCGAGCTCGGACTCGGTAAGACCAGTCAGGTCGGTCCGGTACCCGCCAAGCAAATAGGCTCCGCCATTCGGTCCGCGATCGCTGACTACGGGGATACCGGCACCGCTCAGCGCCTCGAGGTCGCGGAAGACGGTGCGTCTCGACACCTCGACCCGGCGCGCGAGTTCGGCGGCGCTCATCCGGCCATGAGCCTGGAGCAGGAGAAGGATCGAAAGAAGGCGGTCTGCACGCATCCGCGGAAACTATTCTGGCGATGATGACAGAAGTTGTCATATATCGCAGCGCATGCTGGCGCGATGAAGAACAAAGTGCGGAATCCGGTTGTCCACTTCGAGGTTTTGGGGCGCGACGCGAGCGCGCTGCGAAAGTTCTACTCGGAAGCGTTCGGTTGGCAGCTCGGCCCTGCGGATGACAGCCCGCTGGAATACAGCATGGTGCATCAGAAGGAGCAGGGGAGTGGCATCGACGGCGGGATCGGCAAAGCGCCACAGGGTCCTGGGCACGTCACGTTCTACGTAGGTGTTGACAACGCCCAGGCGGCACTGGACAAGGTCGAACGCCTCGGTGGCAAGACCATTCAGCCACCGGTTCAGGTGCCTGGCGGGGTCACGTTCGCTCTCTTCGCCGATCCTGAAGGCCACGTGGTGGGGCTCGTCAAGGAGCGCGAGTAGCAGTCTTGGGGGGAATCGCCGGATTCCCCCACTAAATTTCAGCCAGTTGGGCCTGATCGGTTCCACGTGACAAGCGGTGACTTGTACGCCGCCGTGACCCTCTCCCCGTCGAGCCAGTCTTCCAGGCGCTTGGCTTCCGCGTTGAGCGCGGCCCGGCCCGCACGCCTGGGATCCTGGGGGACGATCAGCTCGACTCGTCCGGCGTCGTCCTGTATGTAGGCGCCGACTATCTTCCCGTTCCACCAGGCGGTGGTGCCGCAGTTGCCGGACCAGTCGAAGATCGCGGGATAGAAGTCCGGATCGAGGAAGAATTCGCGCTCCTTCCAACCCAGCGCGGTGGGGTCGAGCGCCGGCAGCAGCGCCGCCCAGGGCTCGACGGGCGGTTCGGGGTCGAGATCGTCGGGCAGCACCCAGCCGGTCTGGTCCCGTTCCAGCCGCACCTGCACCGCGTTCAGGTCCGCAAGCGCCTGCCGTACAACGACCTTGGTCGCGCCGAACCACCACACCAGGTCCCGCTCCGTGACGGGGCCGAAGGCACGCAGGTATCCCTCTACCAGTTGTGCGTATCCCAGCTGTATGTCGACGCGGGCAACATGCTCACCCAGCCAGTGGTCCATCCGCGTCCACATGTTTCGATTGACCCGCCAGTGGCTGCCGTTGTGTCCGCGCACCACGTCGCCGAGTGCTCCCAGCCACGTCACCACCCGCGGCGCGACGTGGAGCACCTGGCCGTAGGGCTTGTGCTCGTACATGGAAACCCGGCCGGCCAGCTCAGCCACCTCTTCGCGCAGCTGTGCGGCGCTCAGCTCCGCCCCGTCGACCAGCCGATCAAGCACCGCCCTGCGCGCGGCCGTCAGCCAGGTCGCGCCGTCGTGGGCGACCTGGTTGCGTTCCAGGTCCTTGACCAGGCGGCCATGCTCCTGTCTGGCGATCCGGGCGGATGGGCTGCTGATTGCGGCGGGCAGCAGATCGCGTGGGAACACGAACACAGTGCGCCGCATCGCGAGCTGTTTGACCAGGGACCTCTGCTCGAACAAGGCATCGTCAATGTCCGACCGGGTGAAGGAGTCGATGCGAGCGAACAGCGACAGGTATGGCGTGGCCGGTTCGGTCGCGTGCAGCACCGTCATGGCCTTCGTCGCCGCGAGCGCGTCCTCCAGCCGGTGCTGCGGCGCGAGCGCGTGCCGCCGGGCCAGCCGGGCCCTGCGCTCGGCGTCGTCGATCAGTCGCTCGCTGTTCGTCGTCCCTCCAGCTTTCCGAACCTTTCGCACTCCCACGATTCTGGGATCTTGAGTAGGCTGCATTAGCGGTGACGCTGGACCCCAGAGCTCGAAGTTTTCGAGAGAGCGCATCCCGCGCCGCCTCAGGTGGCGTGACCATTCGCTTTCCCCTTGACCCCGGCGAAGCATGGGGTGGGCGTGATCGTTATCACGTCGCCGGGACAATCGATGGAGTCGGATTCCGTACCTCGTTGGTCCATCGAGCAGGTGCTTGGCACATCGCGCTGGGACCACGCTCGAGGAGCGGTTGCCGGCTGGAGGACGGCCAGTCAGTCGCAGTAGTTGTTTGGCCGGAGGGCCCGCAGGCGGGCCAATTAGCCACCGACATCGCTGATGCACTGGCGGCAAACGCCAAGGCGCAGGCTGCCTTCGACGGGCTCGCTACCTTTTACCGAAAGGGCTGGCTGCGCTGGATCGACGCCACCAAGCGTCGCCCCGAAGTCCGGGCTGCGCGGATCGCCGAGATGGTGCGATTAGTCGAAGCTGGCAATAAAGACCGCTCCTGAGCCGAAGCGGCTGCGAACAGTCCTAGCTCGCCGACCGGTCGTCGCGAACCTCGTGCGACCTGACCACGGCGATGACTCGTGTTGGCGCTCGGTTCTGTAGCACGCTGGTGTTCAACCGTGTCACAGAAGTGTCACCCATTCGCGGAACCAGAAGGACACAGGAGGACACGAAGGCGCGTGAAATTGAGTACGGGAGGGCACTGGAGGAACCAGCGGGACACGGGAGGACACGACATACGCAGGGTTCGGGACCGTGAGGCCCCGGGTTCAAATCCCGGGCCCCCGACTAAAAATCGTATGCAAATCGAGGACTTCGCCTGCTCCGTCTGGCAAGCGGGGGTCACAGGGAGGTCACAGATTTTCTTGGAACTAGGTGGCGGCAGCCCCGTCCAGGTGGATTTCGAACCGTCAATTGAACTCTCTCACGGCTATCGCAAAGCCGATATATCAGCACGCGCACGGCCCTAGGACCGTGAGGCACCTGGATTCGAAAATCAAAGGCGCAGTCCACGCCGGTGTGCTGCCGACGCACAGACCAGGACCGTGCCTGCACGGATGACTTACCGGGGCTAGCACACTCTTTGGTGGCTGCCAAGCGAGCAGTACGCCAAGAATCAGTCTCGTGCGTACGATCGCGGCAGGCCGAATCGTGCCATCACGCCGCTCTCAAATGCCGTGATTGCGCTGACCCGACCGCCAGCTAAGGTGACCACGATCAGGCCGAACGCGTGGGCGATCCGACTTAGAGGGCTGAAGACATAGAGGCCGAATGCGGGTTGACCGTTCGCACGAGTAGGGACGAGCCGGAAGCGTAGGCCCTCGCGGAATGCACTCGTCGCAAACCACCGTTTGGCCGTCTCCTTACCTTGGTATTCGAGAGGATTCGGTGGCATCCGCAACCACACGTCGTCAGTCAGGAGCGCCACTAACGCGTTCGTGTCGCATTCCTCCCAGGCACGAACCAGTCGGTCAAGGACCTTCTTTTCGTCTAGTGAGTTGGGCAGTGGCGGCGGCTCAGCTTTCGGCAGCTGGCGAGCGAGCGTGGCGCGCGCTCGTTTGACCGCACCGTAGATCGCGTGCTCCGTTGTGTCGAGCATGTTGGCGACCTCGCGCGCGGAGAAGTCCAAGACGTCAGTCAAGATCAGGGCAGCACGCTGGCGCGGTGGCAGCAGTTGCAGCGCGGCGATGAAAGCCAGCGAAATAGTTTCCCGTTGCTCGTATCGCGCCTCCGGTCCCGCCGTCGGATCAGCGACCTCTGCCAGCATGGCATCGGGATACGGCTCTAGCCAGAGAACCTCACCCAATCGACTGGGCTCTGGCGGCCCCACATCCATCAGCGTCGCACTCACTGGTGACCGCCTGCTTGCGCGCACCATATTCAAGCAGCGGCCGGTGGCGATTCTGTAAAGCCATGTGCGGAAGGAGGCTCGCCCCTCGAATCCCGCCAGTCCCTTCCACGCAGCGGTAAGCGACTCCTGGAAGGCATCTTCCGCGTCGACGGCGGATCCCAGGATCCGGTAGCAGTGCGCCTGTAGCTCCCGATGGTAGGGACGGACCAGCTCCTCGAAGGCCACGTCGTCTCCCGAGCGCGCACGGCTGAGTTGGTCCCCCGGCACGCCACCATCCTCTGCCCTACGCCCCCATCTCGTTGCGGACACGCCCACAACAGTATTGACACCGACCGGGACCAAATTTAGGCGGTTGGACGGCCAGCTAATTCGCTGGTGATCTGGTGTCTATACGGCTAGGTGCTAGCTCCGGCTCGGCGCCTGAATAACTCATCAGTCCTGGGAGGAAGCATGTCGTGAACACTAAATCTACGATCGCCGAGCAGGTAGCCAACCATCACCGGACCTCGGCCGGCCAGTTGCCCCCCGACATCGCCGAGGCGTTCGTCACCGAGCAGCGCGACCTGGCCGCAGCCGGCAACCCGTCCGGCGTGGCAGAGCCCGGCAGCCAGCTGCCGGACGGGAAACTGCTCGACGTCGGCGGCCAGCCGACCACGCTCGCCCAGAACCTGGGCGGCAAGCCCGCCGTCATCGTGTTCTACCGCGGCGCCTGGTGCCCCTACTGCAACATCGCCCTCCGCACCTACCAGGCGCAGCTGGTTCCCGCGCTGGCCGAGCGGGGCATCGGCCTGGTCGCCATCAGCCCGCAGGCGCCAGACGGATCCCTGTCCACGAAGGAGTCGAAGAAGCTGACCTTCACCGTCCTGTCCGATCCGGGCAACCAGATCGCCGGGCAGCTCGGCATCCTGACCGCGCCTAGCGACGGCACCCGCGCCGCCCAGTTACAGCTGGGCCTGGACCTGACCCAGGTCAACGCTGACGGAACCACCGGACTGCCCATGCCCACTGTCGTCATCGCCGACGCGGACGGCGTCATCCGATGGATCGATGTGCACGCCGACTACACCACCAGGACCGAACTCGGCCAGGTCCTGCAGGCGGTGACCGAGACGATCCGCGAGATCGCGGCGTAACAAAACAAGGAGTGAACGAACATGAAATTCAAACCAGGCGATACTGTTCCGGCCACAACTCTGGTATCGGTCACCGGCGAGTCGATCAAGTTCCCCGACCCTAACCGTGTCGTGCATCTGCAACTCCGGCGGTTCGTGGACTGCCCTATCTGCAACACGCACATTGCCGAGATGCGCGGGCGCGCTCGCGAGATCGAAGCGGCGGGCATCAAAGAGGTGATCGTCTTTCACTCCTCCGCTAAGTCGATCCGGTCGTACCAGAAGGATGTTCCATTCGTGCTGGTTGGCGATCCGAAGAAGGCCCTCTACAAAGAATTTGGCGTGGAATCGTCGCTTGGGTTCATTAGCCGCAAGTCCCTGGGCGCCGCCATGCGCGGGATTGCTCATGGCCATTTTGGCTTGCGGCTTTCGGGAGGCCCATTCGGCCTCCCGGGCGACTTTCTGATCGCGCCGTCCGGACGGATCAAAGCGGTGAAGTACGGGACCCATGCCTATGACCAGTGGTCCGTGGATGAGTTGATCGCGCTTGCCAAGGGCGTCGCCCTGCAGGTGGCTTGAAGGGGCCGGGTAAGGTTCCGGGCACCAAGATCGCATAAAGCTGTGAGGGCGGTACGGTAGGGCCGTATCGCCCTTCCGGCTTGAGAGTAGTGTGATTGACAGCGACCCAGTCGCTCCGAACCGTGTCACAGATGTGTCACGCATTCGCGGAACCAGGAGGACACGGAAGGACACACAGGGACACGACCGCCCTCGAAATTGAGTACAGAAGGACACTCGAGGAACCGGCGGGACACACGAGGACACGACGTACGCAGGGTTCGGGACCGTGAGGCCCCGGGTTCAAATCCCGGGCCCCCGACCAAAATCCGAATACGATCCTGGTGTCACGGCTGTTGCCGGATCACAGCCGGATCACAGTTTCCAGAAGCACTGCTCAGTCGCCGGGTCGAGCCAACCCCCGTTGTTGCGCAGCTCCGCGCGGCGCGAATAATTACGCAGAGAGAGAATAGTCTCGGGCCCGGATGCCGCTGGCCGCTGACGCGGCATCACGGCTCCGGGAACGAAGCCGGGGATCGTCCTATGGACCCCAGTGCGGAGTCTCAGCCGTCGACTGCTTGCCGACCCAGACCGTTCGTTCGTGAGTGCCGTCCGCCGCGGCGATCCGGAGCTCGTTGTGGTCCCACCCGGGCGTGTAGACCTTGAAGACGATCTGCGATCCATCAGGGGAATAGTCGCCCTCGAGCTCCCAGGTCGCAGCGTCGTGCTTGAAAACGCGGCGCGGCTCGCCGCCGGCCGCCGGGACCACCCACAACGCGCGATCCTCGACGCCCGCGAAGAGGATCTGCTTTCCGTCCGGCGACCAGCGGGGGTAGGCGGCCCCAAAGTCGTCGCTCGTAAGCCGCCTGGCCTTGCCACCCGCGGCGGGAACGACCCAGACCGCCCCATGGCTGTCGTCCACGGACCGCACGAACGCCACGCTCCTGCCGTCTGGCGAGAAGGCCGCGTCACTTTCACCAGCGACGCTGTGCAGCGGAAACGGCTCGTTCAGAGCGACGGGATTGCTCCCGTCGGCCTTAGCGACCTGGATGCCGAAATCGCGCTCTTCGACGCAGCTGTAGTGCTCGTAGGCGATCCGGCCGCCGTCGGATGAGAACGACACGTCCTGTTCGCCGCTACCCGCCTCCTTCGTGATCTGGGTGAGGCCGCTGCCATCCGTGGCGATACGGAAAAAGTGGCGACCACCCGCCCGCTCGCTGTCGAACACGATCGTGCCGTCGGGGGCCCACGCGGGGTGAGCGAGCGTCCCGTCGCGCGGCATCGGGACCACGTGGATGCCGCCGGCATCGATATACGCAAGGCCGATCGTGCCCTCCTCGGCCGCCGCCGCCGGCGGGACGGCTTCGATCGCAATGAGAATCCGGCCCTGGTTGATGGTCCCGACGAGTTTCCCGTTGGTGGGCCCTGCAGGCACTGGCGCGAGCGTGTCTGCGCACAGGTCAACACTGGGCGCCATAGACCTGGGTCCTGCCGGCTGGGGACCGCTGCTGCTGCACGCAGTCACCGCCAACACGGAAACCAGCAAGCATCTGAGACACCTTCTCTGACCTTCTTTGCCCCTTTTCACGGGGTGCGTGTCAGTCGACCTCATCGAGCGCGAGTGGAGACCTTGGCAGTGCGCGAACCCCGGGTCGCGTCGAAGTAGTGAAGCGTCTGGGACGTTGCGTTCATCGAGCACCCCTCTACTCGTAAGCTTGCCCACCCGTGACACTCGGCGAACGGCGGAGGAGTCGCTGGACGACAGCAGTGACTGTCAGCACGATGAGCAGCAGCTCGCTCGCCAAGATCCCGGCTACCGCGAAGTTCGCGAAGAACATGTGAGGGTTCTCGGAAAAGAGCGAGTAGGGTGCGCTGAAGAAGCCCCGCTGCACCACCGACACCAGCTCGCCCGCGTGACCGAAGAGAGCGGAGGTCTGGCAGAGCAGCATCAAAGCCACGATCACGCGCAGGGCGACGTTCGAGGGCTCACGGACGAAACGCCAGAGCGCCCACCACCCGACGGCCAGGATCGGCAAATAGATGAGATGGAACGCCGCATGGCCCCACAGAGCCGTGTAAGGCACCACCTTCCCGGAGAGGAACGTGAGCGTTAGGACCGCAAACGGCACGAATATGAGCAACCAGAGACGACCGATGCCGATGACCAACGAAGACATGCGGGTTCTCTGGATTGCTGCCATCACGTTTCCTCCGAACAGCTGCAGCCCGTGAGCTGCGAGCGCGCTGACGGTGACAGGCGCGAGCTCATTTCTCCGTCTCAGGCTCGAGGCGGAAGAACGCTCCGGCCGACGCGATGTACGTCCGGGCCGCTCGATAGAGCAGCCGGGTCGGCAGCGCCTTCTGCTGACTCGTGTGCTGTTGAATCGCGATGTTCCGTTCCTCGCCGGGCCCTAGCAGGACGGCACAGACGGCGGTCGCGCCGGCGCGGGTGATCACTCTTGCCCGGCCCGCGGCGATCAGATTTAGCACCCAATTCGCAGTGTCACCGTTCGGGTGGCCGACATACCAGAGCTTGCCAACTTGTGCGAGCACGATCAGAACGCGACGGTCGTGGCCGCTCCTCCGACCGACGATGACCAGTTCCTCGATCGGGCCGATCTGGACTGCCTTCCTCATCGCACGCACGGCCGGGTTTGGCACGAGCGCGAAGAAGATTCGGAACACCCGGGCCCACGGGCCCCGGGCCGCGTCGGAGCGCTGAAGTGTCTGGCTCGCTGCCGTCATCGGAGCACCTCCATATTCGTAAGACATTGTCGTGCGGCGAATATACACACTGCTATGCTGTGTGTCAATATCGATCGAACAGTGCTGGCCGGTGAAATTAGCCAGGAAGGAGGGGGGGTCACAAACAGCGCCGACGCCGGCACCGGATCAGACGCCGCAAGGACGCGGCGTCGGTACCGCCAACTCCGTCGCGCCGAGCTCGAGGCTCAGACCCGGCTACGAATCACCGAGGCGGCGATGAAGCTTCACGGTACCGTCGGCCCATCGCGGACCACGGTGACGGCAGTCGCCGAGGAGGCGGGGATCCAGCGCGGCACTGTCTACCGCCACTTTCCAGACGAGGATGCCTTGTTTCGCGCTTGCTCGATGCACTGGTTATCGCTCAACCCGACGCCGAGTCCGGAGGCTTGGGTCGAGATCGAGGATCCATCCCAGCGTCTCCGGCGCGCTCTCGCAGAGCTTTACCACTGGTATCAACGCAATCAGAGGATGCTTGACAACGTTTTCAGGGACGCGCCACTCGTGCCCGCTTTAAAACCTCCTGTCGAGGGCTTGCAACGCCAACTCTCGGCAATGCACGCCACGCTGATGCGGGGACGGCGACAGCGAGGCCGGCGGCGCGCCCGCGTCGGCGCCGCGGTCGGACTCGCGGTTGGGTTCGGGGCTTGGAGCTCGTTGGTCCGAGAGAACGGACTCGACAGCGCCGAAGCTGTCGACTTGATGGCAACGATGGTTTCCGCAGCTGGCGCGCAGTAGATCTCGGAGATCGACCAACGGCCACGAGGCAGAAACCGCGACCGACGGACGACTATAGGACTCCCACGCGGCTTGGTCATGTAGTAATTGCATGTAGTAATCCGCTAGAAAAACGGCTCACTGCTGGACGCGGGCTAGTCCGAATGTAGAAATTTCGAACTGAAACCGTTAGAAACGGCGTTGTTGGACGAACTGTCGTGTGATTCGGGACCGTTAGGCCCCGGGTTCAAATCCCGGGCCCCCGACCCTCTGAAACTGACGGAGATCACTGACACTGGGGCCTCCAAATCCACCGGAGGAGGAAGCCCAGTTGACGGAACGAGAACTATCCAAGGGAGCAGCTCGGCGACTTGCCATCATCCAACACGTCGAGGAGGTTAATGGCAATGTCGCCATGACGTGCCGGTAGTTCGGAATCTCTCGGCACACGTATTACTTCTGGCTGCGTAGATATCAGCAGCTCGGGCCGGAAGGACTTCGCGAAAGGTCGCGTCGGCTGCTGGTTTGCCCGCACGCGACCAAGGCCGAGGTGGTGGGCAAGATCATCCACCTGAGGCAGCATTACCACTTTGGCCCGGCCAAGATCGCCATGTATCTCAAGCGGTATCACGACGTCTCGGTGAGCCCTTCTGGGATCTGGCGGATCCTCAAGCGAGCTAACCTCAACCGCCTGCCGGCGTCACAGCGATACAAGCGCCACGGTGAACGCTGGAAGCGCTACGAGAAGCAAAAGCCTGGCCATTCGGTTCAGATCGACGTCAAGTTCATCGAGCCCATCAAGGGAGTCCGCAAAAAGCACTACCAGTACACCGCCATCGATGACTGCACTCGCCTGCGGGTCCTGCGGATCTACGACCGCCTGGATCAGAAGACCGCGATCAAGTTCGTCGACTACGTCCTCGAGCAGCTGCCTTTCAACGTCATGAAGGTCTAGACCGAAAACGGATCCGAGTTCCAGGCTGGCTTCCACTGGCACGTGCTGGACAAAGGCATTCAACACGTCTATATCCGACCATCGACGCCGCGGCTCAACGGCAAAGTCGAGAGGTCGCATCGCATCGACGACGAAGAGTTCTATCGGCTCCTGGCCGGCGAGGTTATCGATGACGCCAAACTCTTCAACACCAAGCTCCACGAATGGGAGCGCTTCTACAATTTCGCTCGACCCCACGGCGCCCTTGGGGGGTCAGACTCCCTATGAGCGCCGACGCAGTTGACCAGGCCCTCGGTGTAGGTGAACACCGTCAGTCATACACGCCGGGCCCCCGACCAAATCAACAATCTTCTCCTCGATCCGGCCCTCGGCCGCGACCGCCAGATCAGCGGCAGCAGGTCGACCGTGACGCCCTCCTCTCTGGCTTGGAACAGGGCCAGCGTGCGGAGCAAGAAGTCCCTCTCGACGTTGTGGAAGCCGGCCTATTCCGCGCCGTCCCGCGAGAAGTCGAGCGCCTGGGGGTTCCAGGGCCCGAGCCGCTTCGCCTTCTGGAACAGGCGCAAGGGGATCGAGTCCCAGTCCAGGCCGCGCCCCGAGATAGTCGCGTAGCGTGTCAAAACGGCTCCCACTTAAAGGCGGGCAGGGCACGCATCCCCGCCCGCCCTTGCTGGAAACTAGTGGTTGATCCGCACCGAGAAAACGTCGCTGCGGTTGAGGGGATCTGCCGGGGTGTTGTAGCTCCGGACGTAAAAGGCGAGGAAGTCCTGCAGGGTCGCCCCCGTCACGGCCAGACCCTCGTAATCGCCGAGGAACGGGCCGCGCGAGTTGGGCGCGGTATCGATGTCGAACGGACCGTCCACATGCTTCTCGGTCCAGCTTCCGCCACCGTTGGCGGAGCTGATGAACCACAGGTCGGTGGGCAGGGTGGTCTGGTCGGTGGTGTTGTTGCGGAAGTCGTAGTAGGTGATAGCCACCGTGCCGTCGGACGCGACCGCCACCTGCGGGGTGAAGGCCTGGACCCCGGCCGGCGAGCTGTTCACCTTGACCGGCGTCGACCACTTGTGCCCGCCGTCCGTCGACTTCGACAACGCGACGTCGGCGTGATGGTCGGGCGAGAAGCCGCCATCCTCCCACGTTGCGTAAATTGTTCCGTTCCTGGGGTCTACCGCGAGGTCGGGTAGGCCGTTGCCGGTCCGGATCGGGCTCCCAGTGTCGGGGTCGACGGTGAGCTCAGGCGTCCAGTTCGAGATGTCGATCGGCTGCGACCACGTGAGCCCGGCGTCACGCGACACCATCACAGCCTCGGTGGCGTGGTTGGGTGACGGCTGGACGCCGGAGCCCTGGAAGTTCTGGAAGATGTCCACCAGGGTGCCGTCCGGCAGGACGGCGATCTGGTTGCCGATCGTGAAGATGTTCTGGTTGGCC
Organism: Chloroflexota bacterium; assembly: GCA_005882115.1. Taxonomy (GTDB): domain Bacteria; phylum Chloroflexota; class Dormibacteria; order Dormibacterales; family Dormibacteraceae; genus 40CM-4-65-16. The sequence continues at coordinate 5,729 of VBEG01000060.1, read as the reverse complement.
ATGCCCACCGCCGGCGACCATGTCTGACCGCCGTCGGTCGTGCGCGAGAACATTGGCTGCCCGCGAAAGGCGTGCGAACCGAAGAACGAGCGGAAGTTGCGGCTGTCGCTCGGGAACGTGCCTCGGTCCCAGACCGCGTACACGTAGCCCGGTCGGGCCGGATCCCCGGTGATCGATTCCTTGTCGTTGAAATGGAAACCGACCACGTCTCGGATTAGGGTCGTGGGGTTAGACCACATGGTTCCGCCCTTGGGCAGCTTCGAGACCAGGACCGCCGAGATCACCTGCGTTGCGCTGAAGGAAAGCGAGATCTGGTAGGCGTTGCCGTCGGTGTCGAAGGTCACCCACGGGTCCGAAGCGCGGACGTAGTCCGTGTTTGTGCTGCCGGAGCAGGTGGAGAAGTGGGCAAAGCTCTTCGTGGGCCACGTCTGGCCGCCATCGAAGGAGCTGGCTGCCCTCAGGCCGTGGGCGCCGCCGTCGTTCCATCGGTCCTGCTGAAACACGCCGATGATGTGGCTGGAGTCGGTCGGGTCCACGGCCACGAACGGCTCCACCTCGGCACCCGCGTAGTTCGTTGAGCCGTCGCCGGGAGACTGGCCGTCCAGGCACGCTGCCCACGGACTGGCATCACTGACCAGCACCGGCGAGACCGCCGTGTACGCCAGAACCGGGCTCGCTCCAAGCACGAGCGCCACCGGCACGGTGAGCGGGACGAGAAGACGTAGGCGGGGCATCGATCGCACCTCCTCGTTACAAGGCACGGGCGAGCCCGTGCGCGCGGCTTCCCCGAAAGCATCGTGGCCTGTGCGGGCCGCGGTGTCAAGCCGACCTCAGCGCGTCTCGGATCGCCGATGCGAATTCCCGCGGCGCCTCGATCGGCACGTGTAGCACTCTCTGTAGTAATCCATCGAAAAAAGAGCGCATATCTGGACGCGTAGGGTCCACGGTCAGAAATTTGGAACTGAAATCGCTAACAAACGTGATCGCTGGACGGATTGCCGTGTGGTTCGGGACCGTGAGGCCCCGGGTTCAAATCCCGGGCCCCCGACCAATTTCGTATTTAACATCAAGCGATTTCCGGTGTTGTCTGGAGTCGACGGGGCACAGCCGGGGCACAGATTCGCTGGAATCTCGCTGAGACCCGGCAAATTTAGTGCCGGTGGTCGCGCCTTGCGCGCGCTCAGCAGCCGTTCCGCTTTATTTCTCGGCGGTTACCGCGGCGACCGGAGTACGAGCGGTATTAAGCAGCGATCCGATTCGTGACGCCGCATTGGACCGCATCGTCTGGGTGACGTGGCCGTACAGCTCGAGGGTGGTCTGAACGGAATCGTGCCCCAGGCGCTCGCTCACCGTCTTTACGTCGACGCCGGCTTCCAGGAGCAGGGTTGACTCGACCTGGTCGGAGGCGATGGGCTCGGCGTCAGGGCGGTTGAGCGCGACGAGGTCCGCCGGTAGCGCCTCGGAACCGCCCCAGTTGAGCACGAGCGGCGGCATCTGCGCATCGCAGTGAATCTCGGAGGGTTCGTGGAAAACACGCAGATTGGCTCCCTGCTGCGCGACCGACTCGACATTCCGCCTCAGGGCCTCCGACCCAAGCGACCGCGGCGCCAGGATGTAGACCGGCACATCGCTCTCGGTGGCCTGGAAGGCGACCGCCGGGAAGCCGCACATCACCGCTGGGCTGAGGCGGTGGGTTATCAGAGCCGGCGACCAGACCCGGTGCCCGCCGGCGTGCAATCTCGAGAAGGTGATCATCCGCGGCCTGGCGCTGGTCGAGCTCGAGGGGGGATTTCAGGATCAACCATGGGTCAGGCCACCTCTCGCGTCTGCAGACCTGAATGGGTCGGTCGGCGGAGCGATCCGGTTCAGCGCGTCAAGGGTCGGCCACGGCGGTCCTTGGCGCAGGGCTCTGAGATTCGATTCCAACTCCTGCTCGCGGTTCGGGAGCTGGTCGTCCGGCTCGCAGCGGATCAGTGCGACCCTCGCAAGGACGAACCCCCGGCACTCATGGACCAACTCCTGGTTCACGTCTGGATAGAGCGCAGCGACCTCTGCGGGCACGTAGGCGAGGTCGTACTCGACGGGTCCTCGGCAGAGGGTGTCCCAATCTATGAAGAGAAGACCGTTCTCCGTGTCGAGCACGTTGTCCGGATGCGGTTCGCCGTGCAGGACCTGCTCATGAGCGCCTCGGTCCCGAATAGATCGTGTCAGGCTCGCGAGAGTGTTGCCGATCAGCTCCCGATCTGAGGCGGTGAGCATCGGCGTCTTATCCCGGCGCCCAAGGAGTTCCTGAGCTCCAGGAACCCACTCCATGAAGTGCGGCGGCGCGTCCGTGAGCGTTCGCATCCCGGCGTGGAGTCGTTCCAGGGCTTGTGCGTACCGGGCCGTCGGGCCACCTGGGGACGGGCCGGACTCATAGTGGCTCCAAAGGGTGCCGGACTCGTAGTAACTCCAGAAGCTGACCAAGAAGCCGCCCCTGCTATAGACCCGCAGCTCAACTCGGGGCTCGGGAGCAACGACAGGGCTGCCGGCGTCGGCTAGGCGTTGAGCGAGGCCGAGCTCCAAGAGATTGAGTCCACCCGCATGAGCGACCCTCGCAAGGACGTCACAGGGAACCAGGCGCAGAGCCAGCTTGGTCGAATCGCGGAGGACGACCGCGTTCTCGACCGCTAGACCAAGGCTGGCTGCGATTGACATGGCAGCATCGACCGCGCGCCGCAGGGCCGCTGGTTTCACGACGCGTTCCTCGTTGTCAGGGTGCGCGGTGACACCCAGAGAGCGCCCTTAGCAGGACAAGAGAGCGCGACGAAGCGGAACCGGAGAAGCTTTCGCGGACTATTGGCCGGGATATGAACTTCCTCGACTGACGACACGGCAGGCAGACTCCTTTCGACTAGACGTTGGAGCGTGCCGTGTACCGGATCGGCACGCGATGACCAGGTCAACGGACCTCAGCGTCAGCGCGTGCCTTAGCAGCCGGGTGTCATATGGCGCCCATTCTGGCAGACGGACTGCACTCCACCAGTAGCTTCGGTTCCGGCGGGGTGGGTTGGTCTCGACCCGTCGATTGCAGATTTCAGTTCAGCCGAAGGGCGCAGCGGACGGATAGCGAATGTCGGGTCGAATCCCGCCGGCCTACTCCTGCTAATCCGGTCGCCCCGAGATCAGGTCCAGTGCTCCGGCGGCCTCGACCGCGGCCCTGAAGCTGTCGAACATCTTGTGGACCGTCCTCTCGTACGGAGTCATCCGGGCAACAGGCCACGAATCCTGCGTCGGCAAGCAACCGTGCTGCTCAACGAATCGCCGGACGGCCGCGAGCGCGATCTCCTGGCGGTCGCCTGCGACGTCGGGGACGTGGTAGGGCGTTCCCTCGAACTCGCCGGAGCGGTGCTTATGCCGACACCTGGGGTCCACAAGGTCAACGCACTGAACTGTGTCAACGCTTGCCCCTGTAATGCCATTTCCTAGTGCGAGGTGGTCGCCGGTTCCCGCCTTTTGATGCACTCGCCGGGGCACAGCCGGGGCACAGATTCCTGGCACCAGGCGGATCTAGGAGGACACGGAGGGACACCATGGCACGGCAATTTGAGTTCAGGCGGACATCTGCGGACCCGACGGGATACTCGAGGACACGCCAGCGACACGGTTCGGGACCGTGAGGCCCCGGGTTCAAATCCCGGGCCCCCGACCAAAAATCGTATTCAAATCGAGGTCTTCGCCTGCCCCGTCTAGCGCGCGGGGGTCACATGGAGGTCACAGATTTTCTTGGAACTAGGTGGCGGCAGCCCCGTCCAAGTGGATTTCGAACGTCAATTGAACTCGGTCGCGGCTATCGCACGGCCGATAAAATCAGCACGCGCACGGCCCCGGGACAGTGCGTCGCATCTCTTCGAAAATCCAAGCAAGGCGACGGCCATCGGCATGCCCGCGCCTGGACCGTGCGCTTGCTCTTCAGCTCGCCGCTCTCTTGGCAAGCCTGCCGATCTTTTCCTCGACGGCGGCGCTGAGCCTCTTCAGGGCAAAGGAGGTTGGCCAGATGTCACCGTCGTCGAGGTTTGCAGCGTCTTGGAAACCGAACGTCGCGTATCTCGACTTGAACTTCTGCCCGCTCTGGAAGAAGCAGACAACCTTGCCGTCCTTGGCATATGCAGGCATCCCGTACCAGGTTTTCGGAGAGAGCGTCGGCGCGCTGGCTTTGATCACGGCATGGAGCCGCTTGGCCATGCCGCGATCTGGTTCTGACATCTCGGCGATCTTCGCGAGTACGTCGCTTTCCCCGTCCGCCTCACCCGAGCGCGCGCGCCTTCGCTCTTTGAGGGTCTCCTTCATGGCGGCCCGTTCTTCGTCCGAGAGTAAATTGGACCCCCTCGCGCCGGTGCTCCGGGCCGACTTCTTCTTGTCGCTCATGACAGGTCCTCCAGTGTGTGGAACGTCCCATTAGACGGGCGTCATGCTACTGACCGGCCCCGTGGCCGGGCTTCTCGATTCCTGATCGGCTTGATCAGTTTTCCAGCTCAAACGCAATCCTGCGAAATGCGTGAGGTCCTTGCGTCCCAGCGGCGGACTGAGACGGGTGCCCTCGACGACCGATCAGACAGCGCGCGGACCGTTCACCGCCGCTCCTGGATGCGGACCAGGTTGCGCGCGGGATCCCTGAACGCGCAGTCGCGAACCCCATAGTCCTGGGCCATTGGCTCCTGGGCGACCTCGGCGCCGCTGGCATGAACCCGCTCGAAGGTACCGTCGAGGTCCTCTGTAGCCAAAAGGATCCAACCATGTGTTCCTTTGGCCATCATCTCGGTGCCGGTGCGGCGTTCGTCGTCCGTAACGCCGGGATCGGCGACCGGCGGCGGGGGGCATGGATGTGTCGGGCTGGCCGGGGGGACCGACTCTGATCCAGCGCATCTTGCCTTCCCCGACGTCGTTGCGGACCTCGAACCCGAGGGCGTCGCGCCAGAAGCCGAGGGAGTGCGTTGGGGTCGTCGTGCGGGAGAGTGGTTGTGTGGATTTTGATGTCCATGGAGGTGTGGGTTCAATAAATACGTCGTAGTCTTCGGCAGCCCTTGAGCGAGCGGTGAGTGCTGCGGGATAGGATTTTGCGCCGGGGTGGTGGCTTCTCTCCTTTATTCGCTGGTGCGCTTCGTGCTCGATGTGGTCGCGACCAGCCGGGCTGACCGAGCCAAGCTTCAGGGCGAGGTGCTGGCCCTGCGCCGCCAGGTGCAGGTTCTGGAGCGACAGGTCAAGCGGGTGCATTGGAGTCCCGGCGATCGGATGATCATGGCCGCCTTGCGTGAGCGCCTCCCTAGATTGGCCTGGGCGGGATTGCTGGTCAGGCCGGAGACGGTTCTCGGCTGGCACCGTGCATTGGTGCGCCGAAAGTGGGCGGCTTATCGCGGTCGACCCCGCCGCGGCCGGCCGCCGATCTCCGAGCAGTCCCGCTTGGTCATCCTGCGCATGGCGCGTGAGAATCCGGGCTGGGGCTACTTCCGCATCCGAGGCGAGATGTTGAAGCTGGGGCACCTGGTGGCGGCGACCACGATCAGGTCGGTGCTGCTGGGGGCCGGCATCCCACCTGCCGGCCGCCGATCACAGCTCTCCTGGAAGCAGTTCTTGGCCGCTCATGCCGAGACAGTCGTAGCGGCTGACTTCTTCAGCCTGGACACGATCTTCTTTCAAGCGCCTCTACGTCCTCATCTATGTTCACCTGGCGACTCGCCGAGTCCTGCTGG
>VBEG01000105.1 GCA_005882115.1 Chloroflexota bacterium | reverse complement strand
GGGCCTGAACCAACTCCTGCGTCCAGTCATCGGCGCGCTGGCACAGTTACCCGAGTCACAGCGGCAAACCCTCGAGGCGGCACTCGGCCTGGGGGTCGACCTCAAGCCTGATTCGTTCCGAGTTGCGGTCGCGGCCTTCCAGCTCATCTGCGAATCGGCTGACTCCGTACCGGTGGTTCTGATCGTCGACGACGCGCATTGGCTGGACGGTTCTACCCTCAGCGTCATTGCTTTCATTGGCCGCCGGCTGGAAGCCGAGCACATCGCACTCGTGGCGGCATTAAGGAGCGGGCAGTCGACATCGCTCGACGATGCTCGCCTAGCAACCCTCGATCTCGAGCGCTTGAGCGCATCGGCGGCCGCACGCTTGCTCGATCGCACGGCGCCAGAGCTGCATCCGGTCTTGCGCGCGAGGGTTCTCGCAGAATCGTCCGGCAACCCCCTGGCGCTCGTTGAGCTGGCGCGCAGCATGGGGCGATCGGGCGAGCAGCTTTCGCCGCCGTCCACGACCTTGACGAGTCGGCTCGAGCGTGCCTTCGCAAGCAGGCTGCGCGACCTTAGCCCGAACACTCGCGCCGGGCTCCTCGCGGCGGCGCTAGACAGCCGAGCGTCGCCGAACGAGATCGCGCGTTCCAGTGGAGCCGGCCTTGAATCCCTCCAGCCCGCTATTGATGGGGACCTGGTCGACATCGCCGACGACAGGGTGCGCTTCCGCCACCCTCTGATCCGTTCGGCCGTCCGTCAGGCGGCCTCCGCGCAGCAAGTTCTTGAGATGTACAGAGCTCTCGCCGAGGTCGTCGCTGATCCGGAGCGTCAGGTCTGGCACCGCGCCATGGCAGCCAACAGGCCTGACGAGAGCATCGCCTCCGCGCTCGAACAGCACGCCCGCCTGGCCGCCGCTCGTGGCGCGGTCACGGTTGCGGGCACGGCGCTCGAGCGCGCGGCCGCCTTGACGGCTGACTCGCGAAACAAGGGAGCGCGTCTTGTGGCCGCCGCGGAGACTGCGTACGAGCTCGGTCTCGTCGAAAGCGCTCGCCGGCTTGTTGATGAGGCGAAGTCGTTCAAACTCAGCACGCGCGACATAGCGCGGCTTGCCTGGTTCCGACAAATCCTCAGTGGCAGCGTCTGGTTCGAGTCCGGCGCCGCCAGGACCTTCGTCACGATCGCCGAACAGTTGCGCGACGGCGGCGACGCTGACATGGCGTTGCGTTCGTTGGTGCCGATCGCACATCGGTGCTGGTGGACGCGCACGAAGACGAGGACCCGGGCGTATCTCGTCGAAGCCGCCCTGGCCATGGGGATGGCGGACGATGATCCGCGCGTGCTGGCCGTCGTCGGTCTTGCCCATCCCGAAGAGACAGGGCCGACGATCCTGAAACGAGTCTCGCGGATGCGACTGCACGAGATGACTGACCCAATCGCAGCCATGTATGTGGGGATCGCCGCCGAGAAGGCTGGCGATTTCGCCACAGGAGTGCGGTTTCTGGCTTCCGCGATCGACGGCCTCCGTGAGCAGGTGAGGTTGGTCCCTCTGACGCAGGCTCTGGTGCATTACGCGTGGGCCGCAATCCATGCCGGCGAGTGGCCGGCGACCGCCGCGGCGGCACACGAGGCAGCCGGCCTTGCGGGGGACACGCGACAGCCTCAGTACGGGCTCACCGCAGAGCTGGTTGGCGCTCTGGCAACGGCGTTGCGAGGAACCGAGCCGGACATCGAATCAGTTCTTGCTGAACCGGAGCGGGCGTTGCTTGCCATGAAGGGTGGACCACTGCTCGCGACCGCGCACCTTGCCCGGGGCGCCGCAGCAATCGGCGATGGGAGGCACGAGGACGCGTTCCAACACCTGTGGCCCGTTTTCGACGAGACGGACTCGGTGTTCCACCGCTTCATGCGCTGGCCGGCTTTGCTGGATCTCGTCGAAGCCGCCGCCGGCAGCGGACAGATCAGCCGGCTCGCCGACGTGATCCCGGACCTCGAAGCAATCTCCCTGCATTCAGAGCCGCCGATCCTCCGCCTCAATCTTGCATGCGCGAGGCCATTCCTGGCCGCGGACGATCAGGCGGAGCCTTTGTTCACCGCGGCGCTCGCTCAGGACTTGGCAGGCTATCCGTTCCTTCGAGCCAGGACATTGTTTTCGCTCGGGCGCTGGTTGCGACGGCGACGGCGCAGCGCCGAATCACGGTCGCCGCTGAGGGAGAGCGTGGCGCTCTTCGATGCGCTGGGCGCCCGCGCCTGGAGCGGGCGAGCGCGACAGGAACTGCGCGCAACCGGAGAGAAGGTTGGGCGGCGTGCGCCCGATCTCCGCGATCGCCTGACCGCGCAGGAGCTCCAGATCGCTCAACTCGCGGCCGAAGGTTTGTCGAACCGTCAGATCGCCGAACGCCTCTTCCTGTCACCGCGAACCATCGGTGGCCACCTCTACCGAATATTTCCGAAGCTGGAGATCACCGCGCGCGCCCATTTGCGGGACGCGTTTGCGGACCGGGTGCGCGATTAGGAAACGAGTCAGTTGACTCATGCGAAGCAGCCGGCTCCACGCGCACGATCTCTGCATGAGTGACAAACCGAACGTTGTACTGGTCCACGGCGCGTGGGCGGATGGTTCGAGCTGGAGCGATGTGATCCGATCGTTGCAGGCATCAGGGTTTACCGTCACGGCGCCGCAGTTTCCCGAGACTTCGCTTGCTGCCGACGTCGCCCGCCTGCGCCAGGTCCTCCGGCGTCAGACAGGTCCGACAGTCGTCGCCGGCCACTCCTACGGCGGGCAGATCATGACCGCCCTGGGCACCGATGCGCCGAACGTTGTGGCGCTCGTATACATCGCCGCCTTCGGTCTCGACAAGGGTGAATCGCTCGGCGGACTGCTCAGCGGAGGCCCTCCGACGCCGGCGCTGGCCCATCTGATCGTCGATGAGCAGGCTTTCGCCTGGCTGCCCGAGGAGGACTTCATAACCCACTTCGCCTCCGATGTCGAGAGGAGCCGCGCGAAGGTGATGTGGGCGGTTCAGCAAGGATTGTCGATGAGCACCTTTGAGGACGTGATGGGGGTGCCCGCCTGGAAGTCGCATCCCTCGTGGTATCTCGTCGCGACCAACGACGAGGCGATCCCGCCCGATGTTGAGCGCATGTTCGCCAAACGGATGGGGGCGAACACGATCGAGGTGCCCTCCAGTCACCTGCCGATGGCGTCGTATCCGGCCGAGGTGGTGCGGTTGATCGAGGCAGCTGCGAACGTGGCTGCCGTCAAGCAATAGGAGAAGAACCCATGCCGATGATCGACGTCTATGCCACGGGTGGTACGTTCGCGAATCCAAAAGCCCTCGCCCGCGACCTGGCCTTCACGCTGATGAAGATCGAGCAGGTCCCGGATATCCCGATGTTCCGCAAGAACACTGCGGCATTCATCCACGACCTACCCGATGGCGCGCTCTCTAACGTCGAGGGAGACGGCAACTACGTCAGGGTGCAGGTACTGACCAATGCAGGCGCGCTCAACCGAGAAAAGCAGCTTGCCGTGGTCCGCCAGTTCACCGACCTGGTCGCGGCTGCCGCCGGCGATCCCTCACTTACGGCGAGGACCTGGGTCCTCCTAACCGAGGCGAGCGAAGGCGGATGGGGGCTTGCTGGGCACGCCAACACCAACGCGGAGCTTGTCGACGCGGCGCGTGCGCAGATCGCCGAGCTTCAGGGCGCGAAAGGGCCGGGTGGATGACCCGCGGCGCCTAGCGCGATCGCATAGCGCCGAGCGGATGCCCGAAGCCACCAGAAAAGGAGACTGAGACATGGGCACCAGTCCGCTTTCGATTGACGTGTACGTCGCCCCGATGCGCCCGTACACCTGTCCCGATCAGCTCGGCGAGGGTGAAGTTGCGACCTGGGCGCCGTCCAGCAGCACGCTGATCTCTGGGCCGACCGAAGGGATCCTCATCGACGCCCTACTGACCTTCGAGAACGCGGACCAGATCGCCGCCTGGGCGAAGCGCTTCGGCAAGAAGATCACGGGTGTCTACATCACCCATGGGCACTCGGACCACTGGCTCGGCCTGGCGCGCCTTCTCCAGCACTTCCCCGAGGCTCGCGGGTACGCGGCTCCGGAGGTTGTAGCTCGCGCTGCTTGGGAGGTGGAGTTCAACAAGAGGAGCAAGTATTGGACGTCGCGCTTCCCGGGCGAACTCCCCGAGACGCCCGTGGTGCCCGAGGTGCTGAACATTGACGAAATCCTGGTGGACGGTCAGGTCGTCAACCTGATCCACGTTGGCCAGGGTGACGTTGAGGGTTCGACGATCTTCCACGTGCCGTCGGCCGACGCGGTTGTCTGCGGTGATGTGGTCTACAACAACGTGCACATGATGATGTACGAGGCCGATGAGGCGAAGCGCGAGGCCTGGATCGGGAGCATCGACGTAGTCGCCGAGTTGAACGCGAAGAGCGTCGTCGCCGGTCACAAGAGCGTGGGGGCAGCGGACCTGCCAGAGAATCTCGCGGCCAGCCAGTGGTACCTGCGTGACTTCACCACCCTCGCGAACAATGGCGGCACGGTGGAGGACTTGTTCCACGGCATGCTCGAGTTGCATGGCGAGCGCGACCAGCCGCACACCCTATGGATCTCAGCCCGAGCCGAAGTCGTTCGACGGGCGTGAACGGCAGCGATCGGGCAATTTCGCCCGAGATACCCTTCGGCTGGGACGCTGCTCGAGTCTGCGGCTGCGGCCGGAGATCCCTCAGTTTCGGCGAGGAGCTGGGTGCTCCTTCCGAGGCGATCGGAGGCTAGTGGGGGCTTGCTGGGCGGGGCCGACACCAACGCGGAGCTTGTCGATGCAGCACGCGCGCAGACCGCCGAGCTTCAGCGCGCGAAAGGACCGGGTGGATGACCCGCGGCGTCTAGGGCGATCGCGTAGGCAGGTCAGGCGATGCCGCTCTTACACTCGCGTCGATGTCCAGACTCCGGCCCGGGCGGCGAACCGCGGCGATCCTGGCGATCCTGCTCCTGCTTGCCGTATCCGGCTCCGACCTCTTGATCGCGGGGTTCTGGCTGAGCCACCCGATGCTTACCGCGATGGTCTTCGCCCTCGTGGTAGTCGTCCTCTCGGTGACCGTGATTGAGGTCGTTCTAAGTCGCCGCGCTGAGCGGCGCTGGCGAGTCCTCGCACAGACCTCACTCATGGAACTTGGCGAGGCGGCTAGCACCACCTGGAGGGCCCTGGCCGAAGTGCTTGACTTGCAGGGGGCGTCCGAGATGTCGCCAGACCGGGTGCGAGCGGCGCTGGTGTCGGATGTCACGGGTCCCAAGGTGAGGTGCGAAATTGAAGCCGCCCTAATGAATGCGCAGCTTCGAGAGAACCTGGCCGGCCGACTGGCCGAGAGGCTGGCCGACGGCCACCATAGCCTCGGACGCTGGGCGGTCGCCCTGACAGCGTCCGAGACGTATACGGAGATCTTCGATCAGCACGTCGACCTGTATGGCCGGGTCGATGGGCTCCTGCGGTTCCTGCGCGAGGGGTATCGACAGACCGATCCGCGCGGGTTCCGAAACGGGGCCCGACGGGAGTACTCATCGCCGGGCGGGGAGGCCGATGACGAGTGGTTCGTCGACAACCTCATTGGGACCATCAACATCGGCGCCAGTCTGGAAGATGCAACCTGGGACCTCGCTCTGCGTGTCCTGCTGCAAGCGTGGTGGGATCGTCGTACGGTCGATCTCGCCGCAGCCACGCGGGCAGCTCGCCCGTTGCCGGCTGCCGACCGCTGATCCATATCGCGTCGAACCCGCGACTGGTCGCAGGTCACGGGCGGGCGGAAGTGTGATTCAGGCAAAGAGAGCGCTGTAGGCATTGAGCGCCGGCTGGCCGCCGAGGTGGGCGTACAGGACCTTCGAGCCACGCTCGATCTCTTTGTTCGCGATCATGTCGATCATCCCTGCCAGCGACTTACCTTCGTAGACGGGGTCGGTGATCATCCCCTCCAAGCGCGCACCGAGCTTGATCGCCGCCACTGTCTTCTCATCGGCCAGTCCGTAGGTCCCCGCGTGGTATCGGTCATCGAGGATGATCTCGTCGTCTCGCAGGTCTCGTCCGATATCGATCAGCTCGGCCGTCTGACGCGCGATTCGGTTCACTTGATCGCGTGTCTCGGCAGGCTTCGCTGAGCCATCGATACCGATTACTCGTCGCGGACGGTCCTGAGCAGCGAAGCCCGCGATCATCCCTGCCTGGGTGCTGCCCGTGACAGAGCACACGATGATCGTGTCGAAGAACAATCCGATTTGATGTTCCTGCTGCTCTACCTCCTGGGCCCACTGAGCGAAGCCAAGTCCACCAAGCCGATGGTCGGACGCTCCTGCAGGAATGGGATACGGCTTACCACCCGCGGCCTTGACCTCGCGGAGTGCCTCCTCCCAGCTCGCCTTGAAGCCAATACCGAACCCTTCTTTCACGAGCCTCACGTCGGCTCCCAGGATCCGGCTGAGGAGGATGTTGCCGACCTTGTCGTACACCGAATCGGGCCAATTGACCCAGCTCTCTTGGACCAGTACACATTTCATTCCCAATCGAGCCGCAACGGCGGCGACCTGGCGAGTGTGATTCGACTGAACCCCACCGATGGAGACCAAGGTGTCGCAACCCTGCGCCAGCGCGTCGGCAACCAGATACTCGAGCTTCCTGGTCTTGTTGCCGCCGTAAGCCAGGCCGCTGTTGCAGTCCTCTCGCTTAGCCCAAACCTCAGCTCCGTCCAGAAACTTGGTCAAGCGCTCGAGGGGATGTATGGGCGACGGGCCGAAGAGCAGTGGCTGGCGCGCAAATTTTTCGAGGTTCACGATCTCTCCAGTGGCCACCCCGGGCCTGACCCCATATCGAGAATATGGTGGGGTGACGCGGTCAGATTGTGGCCAACTTTATCCGACTCGACGCATCGGGGCTCCGCACCGCCTAATAAGTTGACCGTTATGAAAAAGCTGCTCTACGCCGGCGTCGTTGGGCCGTTGCTATTTATCGCGGTCTTCCTAATCGAAGGCGCAACCCGCCCCGGCTATAACCCTTGGCGCATGTACGTGAGCCAGCTCGGGACCGGCCCTGGCGGGTGGGTGCAGGTTGTCAACTTCCTCGTCTGCGGCGCGCTGGTCATCGCGTTCGCGATCGGAGTTCGTATGGCGATCGCGGGAACGCGCGGATCGGTTGGCGCGCCTTTGCTGTTAGGACTCTTCGGCGTGACGATGTGGGTCGCAGGCATTTTCACAACCGATCCCGGCCTGGGCTATCCAGTCGGTGCTCCCGAAGTCCACACGACGCACGGCTTAATCCACGGCTTTGCCGGCCTCGCTGTCTTCACCCTCCTGCCGACAGCTTGCTTTGTTA
>VBEG01000031.1 GCA_005882115.1 Chloroflexota bacterium | reverse complement strand
CGCCTCCTCAAGCCCGCGGCCGAAAACCTAAGCCAGCGTCGAAGGGTGGCCGGCAAGCCGACCCTGACCGAGGACCTCGCGCGCGCGGGCCTGAACGTCACCGCGCCGGAGTACCTCCTGATCCGCATCGGTGCTGTCGCGTTGGGCGCCTTGATCGGCCTGTTCCGCTTCGGCTTCACCCTTGGCCCGGTCATCCTCGGCGCGGTCGGCTTCGTCATCCCACCGCTCGTGGTCGCGTACCTGCAGCGACGGCGGCAGCAACAGTTCAACGAGCAGCTCGCGAGCATGCTGCAGCTGCTGTCCAACTCGTTGAAGACCGGCTACGCCATCGATCGCGCACTGGAAACAGTTGCGGCGAAGTCGCAACCGCCGGTTTCGACAGAGTTCGAGCGGGTGACCACTGAGATCACGCTTGGCACCTCGGTCGAGGATGCGTTGAGTGCCCTCCTGCTGCGCATCAACAGCCCCGACCTCGAGTTCATCGTGACGGCGATCCTGCTTCACATCCGAGTCGGGGGAAACCTCGCCGAGGTCCTGGACAACATCTCCGACACGCTGCGTGACCGGCTGCAGACGAAGCGCGACATGAGCGTGCTCACCGCGCAGTCGCGCGCGTCCGCGAGCATCATCACAGGCCTGCCGATCCTGCTTGCGCTGGGCCTTTACGTCTTCGTGCCTGGTTACTACGCGCCGATGACGAGCACGTGGGTCGGCTACGCGATGCTCGGCTTCGCGGGCTTCATGATCCTGCTGGGCAACCTGATCATCCAGCGCATGACTGCGCTCGAGGCTTAGGTGCTCCAGATCGCTGTTGCCGCCGGCCTGATCTGCGGAGCGATCGTGGTCGCCTACTTCATCGCGATCGACCAGTTCCGCGCCGCGGCGGCCAACGGCCACGTGGTCACCGGCGGTCCTCGACCGACGTTCGTCAAGCAGCTCGAGTCTTGGCTGCGACCGGTCGCCAAGCTTCCGGCGCGCACGGCGGGTCAGCTGCGGCAGAAGCTGAGCCAGGCCGGCAACCCAGGCGGCCTGACGCCCGCCGGATTCCAGGCGGTGCGTTACAGCCTTGCCGCGCTCCTGGCCCTGGGCGGGCTGGCCCTCGGCCTGCTCGTTCCGCTCGGGGTCCAGGACTACCTGGCGGCCCCGCTGGCGGGAGCCCTCTTCGCGGCCATCGGCTACATGGCGCCGATGCTGTGGCTGGAGCAGCGCATCGGACAGCGACGCCGGCAGATCCAGCGCTCTCTCGCCGAGGCGACCGACCTGCTCACTCTGGTGGTTGAGTCAGGCATGAGTCTCGACGAGGGGTTGCTCAGCATCACCGAGCGCTTCCACAACGCTCTCGGGGATGAGATCGGCAAGGTCCTTCGCGAGATCCGGCTCGGCCGGCCGCGGATGGCCGCGCTCGAGCACATGGCCGACACCGCCGGTGTGCCCGACCTCCACCACCTCGTCGAGTCGATCGTGCAGTCGGACCAGATGGGTGTCCCGATCGCCAGGCTACTTCGAGTCCAGGCGACAGAGATGCGCCGCCGCCAGCGCCAGGGCGCGCAGGAGCGCGCGGCACAAGCCTCCTCACGCATGGTTTTTCCGATGGTGGGCTGCATCTTCCCCGTGCTGTGGGTCGTCCTTCTCGGGCCGGCCATCATCCAGGTGTTGAACTCTCTGCGGTGAAAGTCTTGAGCCCCCGAAGCCCGCGGATGCAGCATCAATCGTTCAGCGACATGGACAAGCCGCTCTACACGATCAGCGTCGCGGCCGAGATCCTGGAGACTCATCCACGCACGCTGATGCTCTACGAGGACGCGCGTCTCATCGAGCCGCATCGCACGACGACCAACCGGCGCCGCTACTCGCAGCGCGATATCAGCAAGGTGCAGGTCATCCAGAATCTCACGCGAGAGAAGGGGGTCACGCTAGCCGGTGTACGGCACATCCTGAGTCTCTTCGACGTGATGAAGAAGCACCGGGTCGAGCCACCGGCAGAGCTGCGCGAAATCTACGATCGTTACTCACAACTCATATAAGAGGGAACCCAGAGGTGTCCCCGTAGGGGGCCCCAAGGAGGACCGGTCGGCTTCGCCGACGGGGCTGCTCTCTTTCCGGTATAAAGTCGCGGCCGGGATAAACCCGGCCGCCAAGGCGACCTTGGTAACCAACTAGGCGCTAGCTGCTCTCTTCCTCCGCTTCGCCGCCGGCGCCCACAAGCTCTCCAGGTCGTAATACGAGCGCTCGCCAGGCAGGAAGACGTGCGCGAGCACGGAATCGAAGTCGAGCAAGATCCATCCCGCATCGCTGTAGCCGTCCACCGCGAGCGGCCGGCGGTCGCGCTCCTTTGCCGCTTGCACCATCCCGTCGGCGATGGCGCGCACCTGGCGGTCGGTTTCGCCTTCGCAGATGACGAAGTAATCGGCCACCGAGGTCTGATCGCGGACGTCGATCACGACCGGGTCCCACGCCTTCTTCTCGGCCGCGGCGGACCGCAGCAAACGCGCGAGTTGAAGGGGCGTGAGTCGCCTTTTCGCGTCAGCGGCCAATCTACCGATTATCCATATAGAGGTGGTTCTTGGCGATATACCGCTCCACCGCCTCAGGAAGCCTATCGCCGACCGGCTCGCCGCCCGCGATGGCTCGCCGCAATGCGCTTCCCGAGATGTCTGGGGTCGGCCGCGCGCACAGGACGGTGCTCGCGGGATCCAGGCCGGCGTCGTTCAACGCAGGGGCATCGGGTATGGCGTTTCCGGGACGTGTCACGACGATGACGGACGCCAAGCGCAGCACCACGTCTGGTTGATGCCAGGTCGTAAACAGACGCGCTGCATCCCACCCCAGCACCAGATAGAGCTCGTTGCTCGGATGCTCGTGCTTCAGCTGCTGCAGAGTGTCTGCCGTATACGACAAACCCTCGCGACGGATCTCGACGTCTGAGACCGCGAAGCGCGGGTCGCCGTTAACGGCGAGACGGCACATCTCCAGTCGTTGATCCGCACTCGCGACAGCGCCTCGACGGTGCGGCGGCCGCCCGGTGGGAACGAGCAGCACGCGATCCAGCCCAGCGCAATCCAGGGCCGCCTGAGCGGCAGCGAGATGGCCGCGATGGATGGGGTCAAAAGTGCCCCCGAGCACACCGACTCTCACGGCTGATACTCGAACTCGACGCCGGCGATGCGCACCGTGTCGCCGGGCTTGACGCCGGCCGCCTCGAGGGCGGCGTTAACCCCAAGCCGGTCGAGCTGCGATTGAAATCGCGCGAGGCCGCTCTCAGAGTCCAGATTGGTTCGCTCGATGAGATGCTCGACTCGCTCCCCCCGGACGACGTATCCGGATGGCTTGCGCTCGACGAGGACCTCGCTGCTTGCGAGAACCCGGACTGGAAGCTTCGTCACCTTCGGCGTGATCACGACCGTCGGCGCCGGCGCCGAGGCGACAAGCTTCGCGATCTCGCTCGCCAGTCCCGTCAACCCCTCACCGGTCAGAGCCGACACGAAATGAACCCCGGCTCGTCGCGTTCGCGCGCGCAGCTTGCGCGTTGCTTCGAGGTCAACCTTGTTGACGGCAAGGAGGTGCGGCCGCTGAATGAGCTCCGGCGAGAATTGCGCGATCTCGGCGCGCACCGTTTCCAGGTCGCGCCATGGCTCCGACGCCGAACCGTCCAGCACGTAGATCAACGCCTTCGTCCGCTCGACATGGCGCAGGAATCGCTGGCCGAGGCCTGCGCCCTGCGCAGCGCCTTCGATCAGACCCGGGATATCGGCGAGCACGAAGCGAATGCCATCGACCTCGGCGACTCCAAGCTCCGGATCGAGCGTCGTGAAGGGATAGTCGGCGACTTTGGGGCGCGCAGCGGTCAAAGCACGCAGGAGCGAGGATTTGCCTGCGTTCGGCGGTCCGACGAGCCCTACGTCGGCGATCAGCTTGAGGTCGAGCGTGATCTCCAGCTCGTCGCCTTTCAGCCCTTGCTCCGCGTAATCCGGCGCGCGCCGCGTGGAGCTCTTGAAGTGAACGTTGCCGCGGCCGCCGGCACCGCCCCGTGCGATCACCGTCTTGGCGCCGGGTGCGTCCAGGTCCGCCAGCACCCCGCCGTCAGCGCCCACGGCGATCGTTCCCACCGGGACCTTCAGGGTGACATCGGCTCCGTTGCGTCCCGTCTTGCGAGCGCCGGCCCCCGCAACGCCTGCCTCGGCGTTCCAGCGAGAGCGGCGCTTGAACAGCGACAGATCGGTAACGTCGTTGGTCGCGTGGAGGATTACCGAGCCGCCACGCCCGCCGTCACCGCCGTCAGGACCGCCTCGAGGCACAAACGGCTCGCGGCGGAACGAAGCAGAACCTCGCCCACCGTGACCGCCGCGCACGACGATGCGAGCGGAATCGACGAAATGCCGGCCGTCAGGTCTTGTCGTTAGGTGCGCCCTGCGCGCGCCCGGCGTCGTTGTGCTCGGTCTGCTGAATCGTGACGCGACGGCGGTCTTTGCCGACTCGCTCGTACTTCACCTGGCCCGCGACCATCGCAAACAGCGTGTCGTCGCGGCCGAGTCCGACGCCGGTCCCGGCGCTGATCTTCGTGCCTCGCTGGCGGACCAGGATCGTGCCCGCGTTGACCAGCTGGCCACCATAGATCTTCACGCCCAGCATCTGCGGATTCGAGTCGCGCCCGTTGCGCGACGACCCGCCGCCCTTCTTGTGTGCCACCTACTTGGTCTCCTTCTTGGCCGTCCGCCGTGTCGGCTTCTTGGGCGGCGCCTCTACCTTCTCCTCAACAACCCGTTCCGCTGCCACGACCTCCGCCTTGGTCGCAACCCTCTTGCGCGCCGCGGCCTTTGCGCGCCCCTTCGGTTTGACCGCCCTGGCGGTGTCTTCCTTCTCTTCTGTCGGGAGGCCGACGCCGCCGATGCCGATGATCTCGAGCGCGGTCAGGTGTGCGCGGCCGCCGTGATGCACGCGCACGCGCTTTTTCGACTTGTAGCGAATACTCTCCACGCGAGGTCCGCGCCGATGCGCGATGACCTTGGCGTCCACGTCGAGGCCGTCGATCGCCGGACTGCCCACCTTGATCTCGTTGCCGTCGTTGAACAGCAGGACTCGTCCGAGCTTGACTGAGGAGCCCGGCTCCGCGGCGAGGCGGTCGACCAGAATCTGGTCGCCGGGCGCCACGCGGTACTGCTTGCCGCCGCTGACGATGACAGCCGACAGCGAACTATCTGGCTTGGGCACGGCGAGAGATTGTACCAAGCCTCTCGGAACGAACTTCTCCAGACCCCTCCCCGTTTACGGGGAGGGCAAGGGAGGGGCGCTATGGGAAAAAGCAACTCGTCTCACGGCGACACCCATGACTCCAGACCCCTCCCCGTCCATGGGGAAAGCAACTAGTCTCAGGGCGACAACCACGACTCCAGACCCCTCCCCGTTTACGGGGAGGGCAAGGGAGGGGCCAGTCTCCAATAACTACCGCATCAGCACTGAGGTCGCCACCACGATCGCGATCACCAGGCCGGCGAACGGCGTCACCGCCCGCGCATACAACCCGCGCACACCGGCCTCCCCGCGCCGGCGCATGAACACGCCGAGACCGATCGCGACTGCGGCGACCAGAAACGTGATCCCGAAGAAGCGCACGAAGCCGAGCGCATCGTCGGCCGGCGGCGGCACGAACAGGGTTGTGAACAGTCCGCAGTACGGAAGCCAGGTCAAGATCCTTGCGGCGTCAAGCCTGGGTTTTTCGCGCCGGTCGGCCGGAGGCGAGAGCGGCCACAAGCGCATCAGGGCCGGCAGCGCCAGTAGATAGAGGAACCCACAGGCGACCTTGACCGGCAGAAGGCCAGGCACCAACACGTTGCCCAGGACCTGAGGGCGAAGGCTCTCCGGCTCCACTGCCGGACCGAGAACCGCCAGCAGCCAGCAGAACTGGGCGATGAGTAGCAGTCCGGGCGCGGCCACAAACTCAACCGTCAGGGCGAGGTCGGCCCACGCCGTGAACGCAAGACCGACCGCCGCGAGGACGACGCTTCGCTCCGCGCCCGCAACCGGGTTGAATGGCGCGGCCAGCTGAACCGACGCGAGGACCGAGCACAGCGCGATCGTGGCCAGCACCGGTGTCACACGGCGCCGCGGCAGATCAGGCCATTGCCAATCCTTCCTGCTCGCTCGCATCCACGCAAGCTCGACCAGCGCGCCGAAGCTGACCATGACGAGCAGCCCCGGATAGACGAGAAGAGCGACCGAGTGGGTCGCGATCGACAGCAGGAGCTGGATCAAAGCTTCGCGGCCGCCAGCAGCGGCAGAGGGTAAAGACCCGCCGCGACGTTGACGGCGACCGCCAGCGCCACGCCGAATGCCTGCCGGCCGCGCGGGCGTCCCAGGCTCCGGCCAAGCCGCAGTGACCCGGGCAGCCACAGCAGCATGCCAAGCGCGAGAACCAAGGCAAGGGGCCAGAAGAGCTGGGTCGCGCCCCGCAGAAGAAGCACCCTTGCCGCGAATCCGACAAAGGGCGCCGACCCGGCCAGCGCAGCCGCGACGACGAGGTTGATCGGGCCTTCACTGGTCACCCGCTCGGCGCGTGGCTCGCGCGATACCAGGTAGAGGGGCAGCCGGCCCACAACGATGCCAAACAGCACGAGCAGCGCCGCGCGACGCCCGTCGCTCAGGGTGAGGCCGAAACCGCAGAGCACGAGGCCCCAGTCAGCGAGAAAGGAGTAGCGCCACGCCGCAGCCGTGTCGTCAGTCAACCAGGACGCGATCGAGCCCCACGCCATGTTGATCACGCCAAGACCGATCAGCATCGCCGCCAGCGCCTGGCCGGCATCGACCGAGAGGAGACCTTCGGCTCGACTCAAGACAACGGCCGCGAGCACCGGGCCGACGAAGGCGATCCAGACGATTGGCGACGCGGCGACCGGCTCGTCCGCCGCGAAAGGATGGATGTACGGAAACAAACCGACAGCAGCGGCCAGGCCCGCGACGAGTCCCACCGCCGCGAATCGCTCGAGCACGGCTGGCCCTTCGACCCGCAGGAAGACCAGTGCAAACGCCAGGACGGCGACCGCCAGCACGGGGGCGCGCAGGCGGACGGCAAGAGTCCGCTTGCCCGGAATCCCCGCCTGCATGACGCCCAGGCCGACGATCGTCAGGAGCGCGAGGTCAAACGTGGGCACAACCGCGATGGCCGCGGTTGCGACCATCCCGGTGCCCCCCTGCACGAGCAGGTTGCGGCGAGACGCGGCAGCCGGAGCGAAGCCGAGCGCAAACAGAAGGGCCGCGGCTGCGAGGACGAGAAGCTCCGCCGCTTCAGGCAGCACGCGGTGCGCTCTGTGGTAGCCATCCGACACCGGCCGCGATCGCAGCCGCCCCGACGTAGGGCCAGATCGCGAGCGCTTCCTCGGTCAGTCCCGAGGCCGCGGCCGTGGCGAGGGCGAGCAGGGCGACCGAGGTGAGCAAGACGGATGACTCACCGCTGGAGAGCACCCTCGCCCCCGCAAGGCCGGCCACCGTAATCACAGCAAAGCGCAACGCCGAGCTGTGGCCGCTTGTCACCCCGAGGGCGATCCACAAAGCGAGCAGCCCACCGCCGACGCACAAGATGAATCGCGGCGTCGAGCCAGGCGGCATGATCCCCCATCCGGCAACCCCCACCGTCAGGCGTCGCGCGGCGGCGGTAAGCCCGCCCACCCCCAGGGCAATGCCGGCGACGGGCCCGGCACCGGAGAACACGATCGCAGCCAGCGCCAGCGTGGACAGAGCGGCTCCGAGGGCCAATCCGCGCCGACCGTCAGAGAGGACGACCACGGACGCGCCGAGCCACGCTACGAACCCCGCGAAGCCTTCGATCAACGCGTGACCGCGAACGTAAGCGCGGCCAGCGCGGCCAGCCACAGAAGAGGCTGGCCCCCGACTGCCGCGATTTCGAGCTCGCGAATATTCAAGATGCTGCGGTACTGCTCGGGCACCGTAAGCGCGCGCACAGTTTCACGCGCGCGCTGCCATATCCCGCCCTCCGGCAGCTTGAAGAGCGCCGCGCGCGACTGCGTGCGGATGGCAGAGGTGCCCGCGACCGCGTAGACGAGGACTCCCAGAATGAGCAGCGGCGCGAAAAGCGTCACGGCCGGCAGCACGCTCGAAACCGTTTCCACAGTTGTGAGCCCGCCGCCGAGCGCGCTGGTCGACATCACCTCTGTTGCGACGGGGTTCGCGAAACCGGTCTGGACGGCGGCGATCGCCGGCCCGGCGAGCAGAGTCAGCACTGCGATCGCCATCGAGACGCCGGCGAAGGTCTCGGTCGCGGGATGGCCGCGTCCGCCCGGCAGGCCGATCGCCCGAGCGCCTCCGACCATCAGGAGGGCCCAGGCGGCCGCAGCCGCGACGCCGATCAGGCCCAGGAGGTCGCCGGCTTCGAAGGTCGCCTCGATGCCGATCACACGTGCACCGAAAGCGAGGCCTGGCGGGAGGCCGACCGCCGCCGCGATGCTTACCATCGCTGCCAAACCGGCGCGGTCCGGCAGCAGGGCGAGACACGCGACCATGGCCGCGGCCGTCGCCAGCAGCACAAGGCCGGCCACCAGTCCTAGCGCGGTGCCGATCGCGATCGAGGCCAGCGCGAAGCCACCGAAGAACGGGATGACCTCGCCGAGGAACTTGCGGCGTGTTGCAGCCGCCTGAGCGCGCGCGGCGGCAGCGAATGCGGCGGTCACTCCCAGGATTGCGAGGCCGGCATGGAACAAGGGGTGCGGGTACCGGCCGTCGCCGAGCTCGTAAGCCCGAACGAGCAGATAGAAGCCCAGCGGGTACAGGATCGCGACCGTGATCCCGGCGGCCCGCAGGGAGGGTCGCGACCACAGGTCCGCCGGCCAGGTCCGCCACGGAAAGAGATTGGAGGCGAGGAGCGCGGCCACAGCGAGGACAGCAAACAGCGGAGCTGTCACGGTGGCAACCGGGACCGCGGAGTACACGGCGGTGCCGCCTCCCACCTGGAGCATCACGCCGACCCAGCTCAGCGCAAGCCAGCCCGCAAGCACCGTCGCCCAACTCGGCCGCGGCGCGCGGGGATCCTCGGTTTCGAGCAGGACGATCGCCACCGTCCCCGCGGTGGCGCCGGCGAGCGCCGTGAGCACGACGCTGCCACCCTCGATCGCCGCGAGGGCGGATGCAAGGCCGACCAGTGAGATGCTCATCTCCTGCCACGTGCGGGGCTGAAGTGTGAGGAGCACCGCCGTCGGCGTCGCGATCATCAAGCCGAATGCAAACGTGACCGCGTCGATGCGCAGGTCGAACGACGAACCGTAGCCAAGCGCGCCTAGCGTGAGCTCGAGCGACGAGCGCACCGGGATCCACACCGCGAGCAAGGCGGCGACGGCGCCCCAGGCTCCGATTGCCGCAGCCACGCGTCCCAGGCTCATGCCCGCGAGGCGGAATACTGCGATCACCCCGGCGGCCACCAGCGGTAGGGCGACGGGCGCGAGAACAGCGGCTGACGGCATGATCGCCGCTAGCGTAGCGACGCCGAGATCCGCAGCAGATTCGCGGCATCGACGGTCGGAGCCAAGGAGACGACGACGCCGCGAAGATGCAAGGAGGCTCGCCGGCGCTACGCCTGGTTAGCTGTCCTCATCCTTCAGGCGGTCGATAGCGTCCCTGATGGCCTCGGCGCGCTCGTCGAGGTTCTTGACGACCTCGGGCGGCGCCTTCTCCTGAAAGTCCGGGTTGTCGAGCCTGGCTTCGATCTTCGCCAGATCGGCTTCCAGCTGCTTCCTCTCTTTCTGCCGGCGCGCGTCGCCCGATCCCGCGGGAAAGTTGACGCGCCCGGCGGCGACGGCGAGTGGCGTCCCTCGATCGAGGTCGTCGACGAGGTCTGCGTGGGCAAGCTTCGCGGCAAGACGCGCGATGGTGCGATTGATGGAGCTGTCGAGCTGCAGCTGCCCCCCGCGCGCAGGCGCGCCCGCAGCTTGCCGGTGGCCGCGCGCCTCCTCGACGATCCACATCATCCTTTCGAACTCGGCCTCCGCCCCCGGATCGACGAATCGATCGCGCAGCTCGGGCCAATGCGCGCGCATCAGGTACTCACGATCCCCGGGCAGGCGTGACCACAGCTCCTCGGTCACGAACGGCATGAAGGGATGGAGCAGTCGGAACAGGGTGTCGAGGCAGAAGTAGGCCACGTCCTGCGCCACCGGGTCGCCGTCGCGCAGTCTGTCCTTGACAGATTCCAGGTACCAATCGCAGAACTCGTTCCACGCGAATCCGTACGCCGCGTTGATCGAGTCCTGGAACGTGAAGTTCTCGATGCCGGCGCTGATCTCTTGGGCCGCGACGGATAGACGTGAAAGTATCCAGCGGTCTTCGAGGTGCTCACGCGCTTCGAGCATTCCCGGAGCCTGCGCCGATCTGGTGCCAGGAGAGCTCAGGACGAGCCGGGTGGCGTTCCACAGCTTGTTGCAGAAGCGCCTGTAGCCCTCAACGCGGCTCTCATCAAAACGCACGTCCTGGCTCGACATCGCCACCGACGCAGCCCATGCGCGCAGTGCGTCGGTGCCGTACTTCTGGATGAGATCGCGCGGGTCGACGCCTGTGCCGAGGGATTTCGACATCCGCCGCCCGTCAGCAGCCTGAACCTGGCAGGTGATGGCGACATCGGAGAACGGCACCTCGCCCATGAACTCGAGGCCGGTCATGATCATCCGGCTGACCCAGAGGTTGATGATCTCCCGGGCGGTGACGTTGAGGTTGTTCGGGTAGAAGGCCTTCAGGTCATCGGTCTCCTCGGGCCACCCGAGAGTCGCGAACGGCCACAGCGCTGACGAGAACCAGGTGTCGAGCACGTCGGTGTCCTGCGCGAGATCACCGTCACCGCATTCATCGCATTGGTCGGGTCGGTCGACCGCGACGGTGGTGTGTCCGTTGGCGCAGTAGTAGACCGGGACGCGGTGGCCGAGCCACAGCTGCCGTCCGATATTCCAGTCGCGCAGACCGCGCAGCCAGTCGAGGTAGGTCCGCTCGTATCGTTCGGGATGCCAGCGCACCTTGCCCGCATCGGATGCGGCGAGCGCCTTGTCCCGCATCTCCTCCATGCGCAGCCACCACTGCTCGCTGATCAGCGGTTCGATGATCGACTTGCAGCGGTCGCAGTGCCCCACCTCATGCGTGTACGGCTCCTCCTTGACCAGCAAACCCTGCTTGTTGAGGTCGGCCACGATCCGCTTGCGCGCCTCGAGCGCCGGCAGCCCGTCGTAGGGCAGGCCCGGCACCTGCATGCTCCCGTCCAGATGCATGCCGTTGACGATCTCGAGCCCGTGCCTTTGCCCGATCTCGTAATCCATCGGGTCATGGCCCGGGGTGACCTTCAGCGCGCCGGTGCCGAAGTTTTTCTCGACGGCGTCGTCAGCGACGATGGGCAGCTTTCGGCCGACCAGCGGTAGGACGGCCGTCTTTCCGATCAGATGCTTGTAGCGCTCGTCCTCCGGGTTCACAGCCACGCCGGTGTCGGCCAGCATCGTTTCGGGCCGGACGGTCGCGATGGTCACCTCGCCGCCGCCCTCCACGGGGTACTTGATGAAGTACAGCGTGTCCTGATGCTGCTGCCATTCGACCTCGAGGTCCGAGATCGCGGATTGGTCGTGCGGGCACCAGTTGACGATGCGCGGTGCGCGATAGATCCAACCCCGACCGAAGAACTCGACAAAGGCGGTCATCACGGCGCGCACGTACGCCGGGTCCATCGTGAACCGCAGCCGCGTCCAGTCAAGGGAGATGCCCAGGATGCGGTCCTGGCTGACGATGGTCTCGCCGACGTCGCGATACCACTCATCGACCCGTGCCGTGAAAGCGTCGCGGCCCAACTGTTCCTTGGTCATCCCTTCAGCCGCGAGCTGGCGCTCGATCACGTTTTGCGTGGCGATCGCGGCGTGATCGGTGCCGGGCAGAAAGAGCACCTCGCTCCCTGCCATCCGGCGGTAGCGCGCGCAGATGTCTTGGAGCGTGTGGTTGAGGGCGTGGCCCATGTGCAGCTCGCCGGTTATGTTCGGCGGGGGCAGGCATATGCAGTACTTGGGCTTGGAGCTCTGCGCGTCGGCGATGAAGAGACCGTCCGACTCCCAGCGCGCGTACCAGCCGGCCTCGATGGCCTGAGGGTCAAACGCTTTCGGCATCTCTGAGTCTGTTTCTGGCATGGGGGCGTGTTTCATCCTGCTGGGTGGCTCGGTGTCGCCGGCGGGAAGGTCGCTGTTAGGGCGACTGAGCCGGCGAGGATACGGATACGTTCTCGACCGAGCTCATCGTGTTGGAAATTCTAACGTTTGTCCCGCTGGCGCCTGTCGAGAGCCTCGTTGGAACGAGTCGCGCCCATCCACCGCGCCGTGGTCGCGAAGACGCCGGGCGTTAGAGCCTGCAGCTTGAGTACGGTCCTGAGCTGGATCGGCACGACGTCGATCTCTCGCCGGTTCCTGGTGATCGCACGCCAGACGGCGTCGGCCACCTGGGCGGGCGACACCTCACCGGCGATCGGGTGAGGCTTGAGCCCGGTCACAGCCCACATCCCGGCTTCGCTCACAAAAGTCGGGCTGATCACGGACACGCCGACGCCCGTTCCCCAAAGCTCTTCGCGAAGCGCCAGACCAAACCCGCGAATGCCGAACTTGGTCGCGTTGTACATGGATTCGCCGCCCGCCGGCAGCTTGCCGGCGATGGATGCCATGAAGACCATGTGGCCGGACTTGCGTTCGAGCATTCCCGGCAGCAACTTTGCGGCCAGCACGATTCCCGCCCGCAGATTGACCGCGATGGCACGATCTATCTCCTCGATCTTGAAGCTGGCGAGGCGTCCGGTGGCGGGGATTCCGGCGTTGGACACAAGCACGTCGACGGCTCCAGCTTCGGCGGCCAACCTTTCGGGCTCGCCCGGCTTCGAAAGGTCAGCGGCGACTACATCCGCCCCGCCGAGCTCGGCCGCGAGCTTTTCCAGCGCATCCCGATTGCGAGCGGACAGTACGAACTTCGCGCCCGCTTGGTGCAATCGGCGGGCGATGTGCGGCCCAAGGCCGGTCGACGCGCCGCTGAGAAGGACGGTCTTTCCCCGCAGGTCCACCGCTGAAGGATAGGCGTCGGTGCCGGCCAGGCCCGCCTCCGCGTACCCTCGGCCAAGCGATGGCAAGAAAGCGTGGTCCGTTTGAAATCTGGAGCGAGCGGCGGCAGCGAGAAGGCTCGAACGTGACGTTGATCGACCTCTACCGGATCGCCGCTGAGGCCCGTGGCCTGGCGGCTCACGAGCTGCCGCTTGCCGAGCGAGCAGCCCTACGCGACCGCGCACTTCCCGTGATGTGGCCAGGCTATCAAGTACCAGCCGGGACCGAGCGTGCCGAAGATCCGGTCGAGATCGTCGCCTACGATCCTGCATGGCCGGCACGATTTCAGAGTTGGCGTGGCCGCCTTGCCGGCGCGCTCGGTGAGGCAGCCATGCGCATTCAGCATGTCGGGTCGACCGCTGTCCCAGACCTGCCAGCGAAGCCTGTGATCGACGTCCTGGTCAGCGTCCTGGACCTGGATCTCGAGGGCTCATACGTCCCGGCGATCGAAAGCCTCGGCATCCAGTTCCGGAGCCGAGATGACCTTCACCGCTATTTCCGTCCGT
Source organism: Chloroflexota bacterium (assembly GCA_005882115.1). Taxonomy (GTDB): domain Bacteria; phylum Chloroflexota; class Dormibacteria; order Dormibacterales; family Dormibacteraceae; genus 40CM-4-65-16. The sequence continues at coordinate 32,825 of VBEG01000031.1, read as the reverse complement.
TTTCCGGCCTCCCCCGCGACGTACAGGTTCATGTTTGCGTGGCCGGAACCAACTGGGAGCGGAGGCACCTACTTTTCCGCGACTACCTGAGGACCGACGAATCTGCTCGCGACGCATACCTTGCTGCGAAGCTCGAGGCAGCCCGCCGCTGGCGCGACGATCGAATCGCTTACGCCGACGCCAAGACCGAGGTGATCGTCCGCCTCATGCAACGGGCCGAAAGCTGGGCGGTCGAGACCGGATGGCGGGCTAGGCGCTCTCTCCCACCGCCCGGGCCGGGCCTTCGGTCTCCTCGGCCACCTCAAACTCCGGCTCGAGTGCGTCGCGGATCGAGCGCTCCGAGATGATGCAGCGCTTGATCTCCGGCCGCGAAGGAATCTCGAACATGGAGTTAAGCAACGCCTCTTCGATGATCGACTTCAACGCACGAGCACCCGTTCCGCGCAGCAGCGCCAGCTCGGCGATGGCATCGAGCGACCCCTTCTGGAAGACGAGCTCGACGTTGTCCAGCGAGAAGAACTTCTGGTACTGCTTGACGAGCGCGTTCTTCGGCTCGGTGAGGATGCGCACGATGTCCTGCTGATCCAGGTGGTGCAATGTCACGATGATCGGCAGGCGACCGATGAACTCAGGGATGAAGCCGTACTTCAGCAGGTCCTGCGGCTGAAGGTGCTTGAGGGTCTCTGACATAGCCTTACGCTCGTTCCGCGTGTGCGGCGCACCGAAACCGATGGCCCGGCGGCCGATGCGCTGCTCGACGACTTTCTCGAGCCCGTCGAACGCGCCGCCGCAGATGAACAGGATGTTGGTCGTGTTGATCTGAATGAAGTCCTGGTGCGGATGCTTGCGCCCGCCCTGCGGCGGAACGTTGGCGACCGTCCCTTCGAGGATCTTTAGCAATGCCTGCTGCACGCCCTCGCCACTCACGTCGCGGGTGATGGAAGGGTTGTCTGACTTGCGCGCGATCTTGTCGATCTCGTCGATGTAGATGATTCCCCGTTCGGCGCGGCTGATGTCGAAGTCCGCGGCCTGGATGAGGCGGAGCAGGATGTTCTCCACATCCTCGCCCACATAACCGGCCTCGGTGAGGCTTGTCGCGTCCGCGATCGCGAATGGAACGTCGAGGATCTTCGCCAGCGTCTGCGCGAGATAGGTCTTGCCGCATCCGGTCGGCCCGACGAGCAGCACGTTCGACTTTGTGAGCTCGACATCGCCCACCGACTTGGACGCGCTGATCCGCTTGTAGTGGTTGTAGACCTGGACGGAGAGCACCTTCTTGGCGCGCTCTTGCCCGATCACGTACTGGTCGAGCGCGGCGCAGATCGTCTTCGGGTTGGGGATGAAACCTGTCTTCTGCTTTTTCGTGCCGGCGGACCGGTTGTCGTCCTCGAGGACCTCCTGGCAAAGGTCGATGCACTGGTCGCAGATGAACACGCCGGGACCGGCCACCAGTTTGCGCACCTGGTCCTGGCCCTTGCCGCAGAAGCTGCAGCGGGTATAACGTCGGCGGTCTTCTCGTTCGTTCACTGGTTCCTAGTCATTGTTTTAGGGCGAGGCCGGCGCCGGGGGATTATGGCCCCAGAGAATCTCGTTGGCAAGGCTTATGCACTCGCTGCAGATAAATACCCCTGGGCCCGCGATCAAACGAATGCCACGCTCACCCTGGGTCTTCTCGCAGAACGAGCACTTGGGTCGATGCCTTTGGACCTCGTCGCGCTTGGTTCTGCGTCGGAAGATCATCCTGCGGCGACCTTCTCCTTGACCTTCTCCTCGTCCTGGGTTTCCTTCTTCGCTTTGTCGACCGGCTTGGCCGGTGTGAGGATGATGTCGTCGATCAGCCCGTATTCCTTGGCAGCCTCGGCCGTCAGGAAGTAATCGCGCTCGGTGTCGAGCGTCACCTTCTCGATCTTCTGATGCGTGTGGTTCGCCAGGATCTGGTTCAGCTGCTCGCGCGTGCGCAGGATCTCTTTGGCGTGGATCTGTATGTCGGTGGCCTGACCCTGCATCCCACCCCATGGCTGGTGGATGAGGATGTTGGCGTGCGGCAGCGCGTAACGCTGGCCATGCGCGCCGCCGGCAAGCAGAACAGCGGCCATCGAGTAGGCCATGCCGATGCAGATCGTCGAGACCGGCGGGCGGATGTACTGCATCGTGTCGTAGATCGCGAGTCCCGCCGTGACCTGCCCGCCCGGGCTGTTGATGTACAGCGCGATCTCTTTGTCGGGATCTTCGGACTGCAAGAAAAGCAGCTGCGCGACGACGAGGTTCGCAACCTGGTCGTCGATCGGCGTGCCAATGAAGACGATGCGCTCTTTGAGGAGTCGCGAGTAGATGTCGAACGCCCGCTCACCACGGCCGGTGTTCTCGACGACCATTGGGACGAGGTAGCTGGATGGATGCTGGATCTGGTTCATGGGGTCTCCTTGGGGCATCACGTCATTCTAGACACGGGTCGCCCCGGTTCAGTCAAGCACCTGCGATCTGTAGCAAACGGTCGAGGACCCTCCGGCGCCTCAGGCGCGACGCGAAGTAACGCCGGGCCGACGTGCTCTTCTTGAGCTCTTTGAGCTGCGTTTTGAGCTCCTGGTCCTGCTCCGCCTGCTCCTCCAGGAACTTGATGACATCCTCATCCGACGGCTCGAGACCTTCCCTCTTGGCGAACTCGGCGAGAACTAGGTCGACCTTGAGGCGGGCCTCGGCCTCGGGCCGCTGATCGGCCATCCACTGCTCCATCGACCGGTCGAGATACTGCAGGTAACGGTCCAGCTTCAGTCCCTGGCGGTTGAGAGTGCGCTCGAGCGACTCGAGCTGGCTTGTCAGCTCGCGGTCGACGAGTGAGTCGGGCACGTCGACGGACGAGGCGTCGACCAGGGCCTTCACCACGGCTTCCTCGCGCTCCATCTTCACCACCGCGTGCGCCGACTCTTCCAGTTCCTCGCGAACCGCCTGGCGGTAGGCCTCGGCTGTCTCCTGCTTGCCGTTGGTGAGGCTCTTCGCCAGCGCGTCGTCCAGCGGGGGCAGGAGCTTTTCCTTCACACCGCGGACGGTGACGCGAATCGCGGCGTCCTTGCCTGCGAGGTCAGGGTTGCTGTAGCTGTCCGGGAAGGTGACCTTCGCCTCGCGCGTCTCATCGAGAAACGTGCCCGGCAGGACGGCAACCAGCTCCGGCAGCAGCACACCTTCCTTCACCTCTGCCTCGGTTGACTTGCGGCTCTCCGACTCGACGACCGTGCCGTCGACCTCGACCTCGATGTCGATCACCGCGATGTCGCCCTGGCGCACCTCGCGCTCCACCGGCGTGATCTCCGCCAACGGCTCGCGAAGATCGTCGAGGCGGCGCTCGAGCATCTCGTCTGTGACCTCGTGCGAGTGGTCGGGCGGCTCGACCTTGATCTTGTCCATGTCGCCCAGGTCGACCGCCGGCATCACGCTGATCGTCGCCTTCAGCTTCGCGGGTTTTCCGCGTTCGAGCTCCAGGACCTCGACGTCAGGGTTGTCGATCGGATCGATGGATTCTTTGTCGAGCGCCTGCCGGATCACATCAGGCACCATCGTCTCGACCACTTCCTCACGCAGCACGGCGGGACCAAGCCTCGCCTCAACCAGCGCGCGCGGCGCACGCCCAGGCCGAAAGCCTTCGATCTTCGCGCGAGAAGCCAATCTGTTCAGGACGCGGTCATACGTGGCGTCGACGACCTCGGCCGGGACCTCGATGTTCATCCCCACCTGGCTCTTGGGCAGGCGCTCAGTCACCACCGATAACTCCGCGGCCATCAGGCCGAAAGTCTACGGACGCGCTGAGCTCAGATCAGACGCAGGGCGCCGGCGGCGACGGACAGGGTGTCGGGACCGGGCTCGCGACGATCGGTCCGTCTCCTGAGTCCGGGGGTACGACGTAAGTCGGCGTGCTGGGAGTCGGGCTCGGCGGATTGTCACCCGGCAGCCTGGCGATGCTGCGTGCGTCGAGCAGGTACCAGCTGTTGTTCGGACCGGCCACCACTCCAGGTGGCGCGGTGTACCAGCGGTTGCCCGGGATGCCGGCCAGCGCACTCGAGACGAAGGTGTGGACGCCGGGGGAGGCGACGAACACTCCGTCCGAGCCGTACTTCATGAAGTGGCGGTTGTCCAGGATGTCACCGACCCAGAGGCCAGTCGCGAGATCTGGTGTGAATGCGATGGTTGCCGCGTCCTTGAAGTTGTCCGTGGTGCCCGTCTTGGCCGCGACAGTGCGGTCTTTCCAATGCAGCGCGCTGTTGCAGCCGAAGATCATGCAGCGGTTCTGGTCGTCGGCCATGATCTGGGCCATGATGAAGGCCACCGCCGGGTCGACCGCAAGCCGCGCGCGCTGGTTGGGGTGGTCCTGGTAGAGCACTGCGCCGCGTGAGTCGGTCACCTTCAAGATGGCCTGCGGCGTGTGGTACACGCCCATATCGGCGTATGTCGCGATGCCCTCGACGTGCTCGAGCAGCGTGATGGGGTAGCCGCCGAGCGTCAACGAGGGCCCGTACTGATCGCCCGGCGCCGTCGCGTTGTACGACCCGTCGGGGCTGATGTAGCGCGGGATGACGCCAAGGTTGCGCATCCACGACAGCACCGCCGGGACGCCGATCGACAGCTCGACCTTAACCGCCGCGATGTTCAGCGAGTTGCCCATCGCCTTCTTCAGCGGCAGCACGCCGTGGGAGCGCCCGTCGTAGTTGTAGAACTTGGTCGTGCTGTACGCGTCCTTGTAGACCAGCGGGCTCGGACCGTCGTAGACGGGGGTGTCCACGGTCGCGGCCCGTGCGTTGATGACCGCGCCGTACGTGTACGGCTTCATCGACGAGCCCATGTTGCGCGGGATCGTCGTGTAGTTGATCTGGCCGCCCTTCGAGTTGTAGCTCGGCGAGCCGACCATGACCAGGATGTCGCCGGTAGTCGGCTGAACCGCGACCAGGCCTGACGACAGGACTCCCTTGGGGTCGCGCCACAGGTTCTTGCTCAGGTTGCTGCTGACCACCGACTGGCCGATCTGCTGCATCTTCCAGTTGAGGGTCGTCGTCACGTTCAGCTGCTGGATCCCGGGTTGGAAGCCAAGCTGCCGCAGCTCCGCCAGCACGTAGTCGACGAAGTGCGGCGCGAGGAAGCTGTTGACCGGTGCCTGATAGACCAGCTTTTCGGCGAGCGCCTTGTCCATGTCCTCTTGCGAGATGAAGTTCGAGCGCACCATCGCCTGCAGGACCTCGGTCTGGCGCAGCTTGGCCGAATCGGGGTGCAGGACCGGGTTCCACTCTGTCGGCGCCTGCGGTAGTCCCGCGAGCACGGAGGCCTGCGCAAGGTCGAGCTTGGAGGCGGGGATGTGGAAATAGCTTTCGGCCGCGGCTTCGATTCCGTAAGACTGCGACCCGTAGAAGCTCTTGTTGAGATAGAGCTCCATGATCTGGTCTTTGCTGTAGGTCTGGCTCAGCTCGTACGCAAGGGCCAGCTCCTTGATCTTGCGGCTGACCGATTGCTCGGGCGTCAGGAACTGCTGCTTGGCGAGCTGTTGCGTGATGGTGCTGCCGCCGCCCACGATATGGCCGGCGCGGATGTTGTCGAACGCCGCGCGGACGATGCCGACGAGGTCGAAGCCGGGGTTCGTGTAGAAGCCCTTGTCCTCGATCGCGACCGTGGCCTGGATCGCCACAGGCGCGACGTCCTTCAGCTTTACCGCGAGGCGGTGGTCCCCATGGTTGCCGACGTCCGCCAGCACGACCTTCCCGGTGCTGTCGTAGATGATCGTGTCACCCGCGAACGCGGCGGAATCGAGGCCCTGGATCGAGGGCAGGCCGTCAAAGAAGGACTGGGCGTACGCATCGGCCGCGACCCCGATCACGAGCATGACCGCGACGACGGCTCCCAGCCCGCGGAGCAACGTGGTCCGGCGCATCTTCTGCCCGATCGGAGACCACGCGGCGTGAATCCGCGCTCGAGGACTATGTCCCCCCTTCGTCTTGATCCGCTCAGGTACGTGTCGAGCCATGCTTGGGGAGCGCAGGGATTCTACGCTTTCCAATTCCCCCCAACGGAGGGCAAGGAGGGAGGGTTACGCGGCGCTCCCGCGGCGAATTCGCGCGGGCACTCCGGAGCGCGCCGGGCGTCCTCGGGTTAGATTCGCGCAGCAGGTACAGGGTCACCACGTAGGCGGCAAGGCCGGCCGCGCCGCTGAGAAAGATCGAAAAACCTCGTCAGGGGTAGAGCACGACGCCTTGACTGCGATCACGGCCGCAATTGCTCAACGTCCTCACCCTGAGCCCGAGGGTCGCTGGGGCGAGCATAAACTTCGTCCGCCCCAACCAAGCGTTCTTGGCGCGTTCCGGGAAAGTGGACCCGGACGCCCGGTCTTCCTGGGCTCCCCAGCTCCCAGCCGGCCCCGTAGAGCCTGGCGGCGTGGCCGAGGTCGGACGCGCTTTCCAGCTTCACGCCGTCCGTGAAGGTCAGGCTCTGCGACCGCGAGCCCGGAAACCCCAGGCGGACCTGGCCCCCGGTCTTGAGGTTGTAGACGAAATCCTCCAGAGAGCCCGCCTCGCTGCCGGCGACCAGTTCCGCGACGGTGGGGAACTGACCCTCTTTCATCGAAGCCTTGAGGTCTGCCCGGCTGGTCCGCTCGGCCAGGCGCCGGCGGCGCCGAAGCTCGGTGAGAAAAACGTCGCGCTGTCCGCGTAGTCCCGCCAGCTCGTGCTCCAGAGGGCGCATGCGTTCGCGAAGCTCCGCCACCCGACGCTCGAGCTCGACAGCGTCGAGCCCACTCAAGTCCTCCTGCACTGCATGAACGTTAGGACTCGTGGCCGGCGCGGCGGCTGCGGAACGCCGCGTACAACGCCACGTCGTAGATGATCTTCAGCCCACCGCCGGCGTAAAAGGGCACCGCAAACGCCGCAGCGCCGATCGCGATGCCGGCGATTGGGGGGCCAAAAGCCTGGGCGACGCCCCGCGCTGCACCGGTGACCGCGACGGCGGCCGCCCGGTCCGCCGGAGGCACGATCGAGACGACGTATGCCTGACGCGCGGGCACGTCCATCTGGGAAAGCAGGAAGCGCGCGAAGAGGAAGCCGACCGCCCAGCCAAGAGTCGGGCTGAAGGCGACGAGAAGCAGAAGAACGTTGCTCGGCAGATGGGTGAAGACCATCGTGTTGATCAGCCCGAATCTCCCTGACAACCGTCCCGACACCTCGTAAGACACCGCCTGCAGCAAGGCGACCCCCGCGAAGATCGGGCCCAGCAAAGCGGGCCCCGCGCCGAAGCGGACATGCAGCCAGTAGCTGATGACCGCGTTGGTGACAAACCCACCGGCGAACGAATCGAGGGCGAACAACGCCGACAGCCCCGCGAGTACACGGCGGACCTCAGGACGGCGCAGGGCGCCGAAGGCCGGCTCGTGCAGCTCGGACTCGACCCTCTTCGTCAAGAACAGAGGCAGCCCCGCGGTGACCAGTCCGATCGCCGCATAGAGAAGGAAGAAGCCTCGTGAGCCGTTGAGGCCTGACCCCAGCCCGGCCGCGAGCCCGCCGGCCGCGTTGAACAGCCCTGCGGTCAGCGAGTAGCGCGCGAAGGCGATGTTGCGACGAAGCGGCGAGACCGACTCAGCAAGCGCCGCCTGCTCGACCGAGGCAAAGGGACCAAGATCCACGCTTGCGGCGCCGAGCATGCCTGTGAGCCCGGACGCGATGAGCCACACCCCCTGCGTGGCGACGGCCAGGTCGAGACCGGTCAGCGCCATGAGCAGACCGCAGAGGGAAAGGGCGATGCGGCGTCCGACGCGCGCCGCGAGGTAGGTGGTCGCAAGGCCGGACAGGGACGCCGCCGCGAGGCCAAAGCCCAGCGTCAGACCGATCGAAGTTGCGGAAAGACCCCTCAGCTCCAGGTGGACTCCGACCAGCACTGCTGCGAATCCAAACCCAAACGCTCGCAACCCTCTACCGGCGAGAAGCAGCGCGCGATCCATCGACGGAGCGGGAGCTAGACGGTCACTTCGCGCGATGTCGGAATGCTTGCACCGCGAGGGCGGCAACGACGCCGAGCAGCAGGATCATCACAACGCCTGCGATTCCCCACTGGCCCACGAAATCGACCACCGCCGCCGGGACGGGGGACTGTTTGACGACCGGCGGTGCCGGTGTCGGGCTCGGTGGAGGCGCATTGACCGTGAACGTGAGATGTCCTTCGCCATGGGCTTTGGTCGCAGTGCTGACGACCGGGACGATGCTGCAACTCGACCCACAGCGAATGGCGATCAGGGATGCGCCTCCCTCTGTCGCCACGAGCATGTCTCCCTCCTGCACGCCGGCCGCGCCAAGGCTGTCGGATGTCAGACGGAGCAGGTGGTCGGTGCCAGGGTGAGCGTTACCCGGCGTGAGCCGATCCGGGTAATAGGCCGCCCCTCCCCGACTCACAAATCCCTCAGGGACGAAAGCCAGGCTTTCGACGCCGATGTCTCCACCCGTGGGGAGGGCTGGCCGCGCGATCAGGGCGACCTTACCGTCGGGGGCGATCGCGTAGATCTTTCCGCTCAATTCATCGGGAGCAATCAGGTCGCCGTCAAAGGATCCGAACGTCTGGGGCGCGACGGCCAAACCGCCTTCGAGGACAGGCGCCGACCGGGTGATGACCTTCACCGCGCCATTGCAGTCGATGGCGAAGACGGTGGTCTTGCCGCCGGCCGGCCCTGTCACGAGCAGCCGGTGGTCGAAGGAGCCAACCGTGTCGAATGCGATGCCATTGAGAGTCGACACTCCTGTCAAATTGGCGAAAGATCCCGTCTCGTCGCCCGCCGCATTGATACGGGTGATTCCGATCGGCACATGCAGGCGGAGCAGGAACGTCTCGTCGGGAGCGAAGCTGCATTGCGCTCCCGCCACGTCACCGCCCCGCGAGACGGCGAGGTACGCCTCGGCGCCTGCGTCTTCGTGATAACCGCCCGGTCCTCGCGCAAACGGCGTTGTGTTGCCTGTGGCGTCCACCAGGTAGAGCGCTGCCGATCCCGCGACCACCATGCTGCCGTCGGTCCGCGGACCGTCGACGTCGAAGACGCCCTTGATCTGAGTCCACTGCTCCCAGGCGGTCGTGGCCGAAGCCGCCGTCATCGGCGTGAGCGCGATCGAGGCTGCGCTGATCGCCGCGGCAATGGCGGCCACCCGGTATTTCAACATCTCTGTTGAAAAACTCCTAGAATTGGATGCGTGGACTCCAAGCGGGACACCATCCTTGCCTTCCTCAAGACACGCGGCCACGCCACTCTAGGCGAGATTGCAGCGCATCTCGAAGTCTCGAAGCAGGGCGCCCTGCGCCACCTCGAGGCCCTGGAGGCTGACGGTCTGGCCACGGTGGGGCCGGCCGAGGCCCATCGCCCGGGTCGGCCGGAGAGCGTCTACGAGCTGACGGCGGCGGCGGGAGAGCATTTTCCGGACGGCCACCGCGAGCTGACCGGCGAGCTCGTCGACTTCTTGTCGACAGAGCAGCTCAAGCAGTTCTTCGAGCGACGCGCCGCTCGGCTGGAGGCTGAATATGCGCCTCGACTGGCGGGCCTAGACTTTGCATCGCGAGTCCGCGAGCTCGCGAGGCTCGCTTCGGAGCACGGTCACATGGCCGAGGTCGTCGAGCTCGGCGATGGTGGGCTCGCGATCCGCCACTGCAACTGCCCGATCCAGGACGTGGCCGCCCGCACGGGCCTTCCGTGCCTCAACGAGCAGCAGATGTACGAGCGACTGCTCGGTGCCGAGGTGGCGCGCACCACATGGATGGCTGAAGCGGCGAACGACTGCACATACGTCACGAAGGAGAGCGGAAAGAAAGTTGGCTGATTTCGAGATCAAAGACCTGCGCGCCAGCGTGGAGGGCCGCCAGATCCTCAAGGGCGTATCGCTCGCCATCTCCAAGGGCGAGGTCCATGCGGTCATGGGGCCCAACGGATCGGGCAAGTCGACGCTGTCGCACACCTTGATGGGTCACCCGGGCTACACGGTCGACGGCGGTTCTGTGATTTTCAAGGGACAGAACGTCCTTGAGCTCGAGCCTGACGAACGGGCGCGGCTGGGCATGTTCCTGGCGTTCCAGTACCCCGTCGTGGTGCCGGGGATCTCGATGACCAACTTCCTGCGCACGGCACTCAACTCCAAGCGGGGCTACGACGGTAAGGACAAGTCGAAGCAGGTGACACCGAAAGAGTTCCGCTCGATGTTGAAGGGCGAGCTCGAGGTGCTGCACATGGACGACTCGTTCCTGCCGCGCTACATCAACGACGGTTTCTCGGGTGGCGAGAAGAAGCGCGCCGAGATCCTCCAGATGGCGATGCTGAAGCCGGAGATCGCGATCCTCGACGAAACCGACTCTGGCCTCGACATCGACTCCATCAAGTTCGTCGCCGAGGCCGTCAATCGCATGCGCGGCCCCGAGCTCGGGATTCTGATCATCACCCACTACACGCGCGTCCTCGAGTTCATCAAGCCGGACTTCGTGCATGTGCTCGTGGATGGCAAGTTCGTGCTGTCGGGCGGGCCTGAGATCGCGGACCGCCTGGAGAAGACCGGTTATGCGGAGTGGGGTCACACGGAAGAAGAGCCGAAGGAGGTCGCCTGATGGCCACAGCACCGAAGCAAATCGAAGTCGGCTCCGACTACAAGGAGAAGTACGGGTTCTTCGTCCCGGAGGACTACATCTTCAAGGCCAAGCGTGGCCTGAACCCTGAGATCGTCAAGGAGATCTCGTGGATGAAGAAGGAGCCCGAGTGGATGCTCAACATGCGCCTCCGCTCGCTCGAGATCTTCCGCAAGAAGCCGATGCCGAAGTGGGGCGCGGACCTTTCCGTGATCGACTTCGAGAACATCTTCTATTACCTCAAGGCGTCCGATAGGCAGTCGAAGACGTGGGAAGACCTGCCTCCCGACATCAAAGCGACCTACGACCGGCTGGGCGTGCCGGAGGCGGAGCGCAAGTTCCTCGCCGGCGTCTCCGCGCAGTACGAGTCCGAGGTGGTCTACCACTCGCTCCAGGAAGAGCTCACCAAGAAGGGCGTGATCTTTACGGACACCGACTCGGCGCTCCGCGACTACCCGGAGCTGTTCAAGGAGTACTTCGGCACCGTGATCCCGCCGGCGGACAACAAGTTCTCAGCGCTCAACACGGCGGTCTGGTCCGGCGGCTCGTTCATCTACGTGCCGAAGGGCGTGCGCGTCGAGGTCCCGCTGCAGGCTTACTTCCGCATCAACGCTGAGAATATGGGCCAGTTCGAGCGGACGCTGATCATCTGCGACGAGGGCTCGTTCGTGCACTACATCGAAGGATGTACGGCGCCGATCTACACGACCGATTCGCTGCACTCGGCGGTGGTCGAGATCATCGTCAAGAAAAACGCGCGCTGCCGCTACACGACGATCCAGAACTGGTCGACCAACGTGTTCAACCTCGTGACCAAGCGCGCGATGGCATACCAGGACGCGACCATGGAGTGGGTCGACGGCAACCTCGGATGCCTCGCCGCGGGAACGCTCGTTGATACGGAAGCCGGTCCGAAACCAATCGAATCAATCGCTGTTGGCGACCACGTATGGAGCCGCGATTCGAGCGGTGAAATGATCCTTCAGCCGGTCACGGCAACGAAGGTCAACCCTCCGAGGATGACCTGGCGCCTCGAAACATCAGCCGGTTCAATAGTCGCGACCGACAATCACCAGTTCCTGGTTCGCCGCGCGACACACGACGCTCTTACTTGGACTCCACTTAGCGCGGTTGCGATCGGTGATGAATTGGCGGTCGCTGCACCGATCGATGGCCAGCACATGCTTAGCGGCGTCGCCACCATGGTGCGTCCTCGTACCGCCATTGGGTCGGTGAAGGCAGTTGTGCCAGCGGATGAACAAGCAACCTATGACATCGAAGTCGACGACACCGCGAACTTCATCGCCAACGGCATCGTGGCGCACAACTCGCAGATCACGATGAAGTACCCCTCCGTCTACCTGATGGAGCCGGGCGCGAAGGGCGACGTGCTCTCGGTGGCCTTTGCCGGCAAGGGTCAGCACCAGGACGCCGGCGGCAAGATGATCCACGTCGCACCCAACACGACCTCGACCATCACGTCGAAGTCGATTTCCAAGGGCGGCGGTCGCACCTCGTACCGCGGCCACATCAAGATCTATCCGGGCGCCAACAACTGCAAGTCGTTCGTGAAGTGCGACGCACTCTTGCTGGACGATGAGTCGCGGTCCGACACCTACCCCTACAACGACGTCGACGCTGAGAACGTGACCCTCGGTCACGAGGCGACCGTGAGCAAGGTCTCCGACGAGCAGCTCTTCTACTTGATGAGCCGCGGCATCCCTCGCGCCGAGGCCGAGACGATGATCGTCAACGGCTTCATCGAGCCGTTCACCAAAGAGCTTCCTCTCGAGTACGCGGTGGAGCTGAACCGGCTCATCCAGCTCGAGATGGAGGGCTCGGTAGGCTGACCGTGGGGATCACAGCGGAGACCCTGGACCAGCTCCAGGGTGAGCCGGGCTGGCTGCGCGACGTCCGGCGCAACGCGCTGGACAGCTACGACCGCCTGCCGATGCCCAGCAAGACCGACGAAGAGTGGCGGCGGACCGACGTCAGCCGGTTCGACCCGAGCCAGTTCTCCAAGCTCGAGCACCTCGACGGCCAAAAGCTCGTCTTGCCGTCAGCGCTGCCCGAGGGCGTGATCCTCAAGCCACTCCGCCAGGCCGCGCAGGAACACCCCGACCTGATCGAGCCGCGGTTGTTCTCCCTTGTGCACGCCGACCGCGACCGTTTCACCGCACTCCATGCGGCCTTCTTCACCGGTGGAACGTTTCTCTACGTCCCTGATGGAGTCGTCATCGACCAGCCCATCATCGGCCAGCACTTCTCGCACGAAGGAGGCACGAGCGTCCTCCCCCACACGCTGATCGTCGCCGGCAAGAACTCGAAATTTCACTACCTCGACGAGTACATCGCCGAGCACGACGACGAGGCCGGCTACCGCAGCGGATCGACCGAGATCTTTCTCGGCGAGGGCTCGCAGGTCGGCTACGTCGCAGTTCAGAAGTGGGGTCGCAACGTGTGGCATTTCGCCGATCAGCGCGCCGAGCTGCAGAAGGACTCCTCGCTGAAGCTCTTCAATGTCACGCTCGGCGGCCGCTTCTCGAAGACGCGCGTCGAGGCGTCACTGGCGGGCGAAGGTTCGAACGCCGAGCTCAAGGCGATCTACTTCGCTTCGGGCGAGCAGTTCTTCGACTTCCATACCCTGCAGGACCACCGCGTCGGCAACACGCGCTCGGACCTCTTGTTCAAGGGCGCGCTGCAAGACGTCTCGCGCACCGTGTACGCGGGCCTGATCAGGATCGAGAAGCACGCCGCGCGCTCCGACGCCTACCAGGCCAACCGCAACCTCGTCCTCTCGGACAAGGCGAAGGCGACCTCGATCCCGATGCTCGAGATCGACAACAACGACGTCCGCTGCACGCACGGCGCCACTGTCGGTCCGGTCGACCCGGAGCACCTCTTCTACCTGCAGTCGCGCGGCATCACCAAACAAACCGCCAAGCGGATGCTCATCCAGGGTTTCTTCGGCGACGTCCTAGACCGCATTCCCTTCGAGCACGCGCGCAGGCTCGTGGAGGCGGAGCTGGAGTCTCGCATTGGCTAGCCACCGCGTCGCCTCGGTCGAGGACGTGCCGACCGACTCCATGAGGCATGTGGACGCGGGCAACACGCCGGTGTGCCTTGCCCACGCCGAGGACGGCAACTTCTACGCCCTCAACGATGTCTGCACCCACGAGGAGTTCTCCTTGAGCGACGGGGAGCTGTGGGGCATGGACGTCGAGTGCCCGCAGCATGGCTCGCGCTTTAACCTGCAGACGGGAAAAGTGACAGGTCTCCCCGCTGTCATTCCCGCGAAGACCTACCAGGTGAAGGTCGACGGCACAGACGTCTACGTCGAGGTGCCCGACTGAGAATGGCCATCCGCACCCTGGACGTGGCGGCGATCCGCAAGGACTTCCCGATCTTCGAGACCGGCATCGCCTACCTCGACTCGGCCAACACCTCGCAGCGGCCCCGCCAGGTGACGGGCGCGATGCTCGAGTACTTCGAGAAGTTCAACTCCAACATCCACCGTGCCGCCTACCGCATCGCGGAAGAGGCGACCGTCCGCTACGAGGCGACGCGCGAAAAGGTGCGGGCGTTCATCAACGCGGCGTCGACCAAGGAGATCGTCTACACGCGCGGCACGACCGAGGCCATCAACCTCGTGGCTTACGCCTGGGGTCGCAAGAACATCAAGTCAGGCGACCTCATCGTGCTCACCATCCTCGATCACCACTCCAACATCGTGCCGTGGCAGATCCTGGCCGCCGAGAAGGGTGCGCACATCGAGTACGTCGATATCGACGAAAGAGGCGAGCTGCGGCAGGACCAGTTCGCCGATCTGCTCAAGCGCGGGCCGAAGCTGGTGGCATTCAACCTCGTGAGCAACGCGATGGGCACGATCAACCCCGCGCGCGAGATGGTCGCGGCGGCCAAGAAGACCGGAGCCACCGTCCTCGTCGACGGCGCGCAGAGCACGCCCCACCAGCCCGTCGACGTCCGCGCCCTGGGCTGCGACTTCTACGCCTTCAGCGGCCACAAGATGCTTGGCCCGACCGGTGCAGGCATCCTGTACGGCCGCCGCGAGCTGCTCGAGGCGATGGACCCCTTCATGGCCGGGGGCGACATGATCAAAACCGTTCGCGTGGAAGGCACCACCTACCACGACCTGCCCTGGAAGTTCGAGGCGGGGACGCAGGCGATCGCCGAGGTCATCGGCCTGGGCGCCGCCGTCGATTATCTGAACGAGCTGGGCATGGACGCGGTCCGCGCGCACGAGCTGGAGATCACCGAGTACGCCTACGAATCGCTGAGCGAGGTCGATCGCCTGACCGTCTACGGCCCGCCGCCATCCCGCCGCGCGGGGGTGATCTCGTTCGCACTCCAAGGTATCCACCCACACGACCTGGCGACGATCGCCGACCGCGACCAGGTCTGCCTGCGCGCCGGCCATCACTGCGCCATGCCGCTGATGACCCGCCTTGGCATTCCTGCTACGGCCAGGGCGTCCTTCTACGTCTACACGCAGAAGGAGGAGGTCGACCGCCTCGTAAGCTCGATCAAGGAAGCGCAGAGGATATTCGCGTGATGGCCACAGCTGACGACCAGTTCTATCGCGAGTACATCCTCGACCACTACAAGAACCCGCGGAACTATGGCCGCCTCGAGCAACCCGACATCAGCCACGAGGAGGACAACCCGCTGTGCGGGGACGTGGTCGGGATGGACTTCCGGGTCAAGGACGGCGTGATCGAGGACATCCGCTTTCACGGACGTGGGTGCGCGATCTCGCAAGCCTCGGCATCACTCCTGACCGAGCGGCTGAAGGGCCTGGCCCTCGAGGACGCCAAGAGGATCAACAAGGACGATGTGCTCGGCGAGCTGGGGATCGAGATCTCTCCGGCGCGCATCAAGTGCGCTCTGCTCTCGCTCAAAGTGTTGAAGGTCGGCGCCTATGGATTGGCGGACGACGACGAGGAGTAATAGATAGTCATGACAGAACAAACGGCTCCGTTTCGAGACCTCACCGTCGACGAGATCAAGAGGCTGGTCGACGAGGGACGCGACGTGGTGGACGTGCGCGAGGACTGGGAGTGGAACAAAGGCCACCTGCCGGGGGCGCGGCACGTGGTGCTGAGCTCGATCCTCGCGAACCCGACGGCGCAGTCGTTCAAAGACGGAACGATCTTCGTCTGCCAGGTTGGAGAGCGCTCCGCAGTCGCGTCTGAGATGGCGGTCGCGCTGGGCGTCAAGGACGTGGTCAACTTCCGTGGCGGGACGAAGGCATGGCGCGATGCGGGCCTGCCACTTGAGAAGCCATGACCGGACAGCCCGCGGTCACCACAGAGGTCGCGCCGGACGCCACGGTCAAGCCGGAGGACGTGATCGAAGTGCTCCGCCAGTGCTTCGACCCCGAGATCCCGGTCAACATCATCGACCTGGGCCTCGTCTACGACATCGCGATCCAGCCGGAGCGCGTCGACGTGAAGATGACGCTGACCGCGCTCGGGTGCCCGATGGCCGCCGACGTGATGGCTGACGTCCGCGACCACCTTCTCACGCTGCCCGGAATCGCCGACGCCGGCGTCGACATCGTGTACGAGCCGGTGTGGACCCCAGAGCGCATGTCCGAAGAAGCGCGCTGGGAACTGGGGATGGTCTAGCCAATCAAACTCCTCCCCATTCATGGGGAGGTGCCGGCGTAGCCGGCGGAGGGGCGCCTAGCTTAGCCGGCGTGCGGCCAGACGTCGATCACCGAGGTGATGACTGACGACGTTTCCGTGTGCTCCTCGAGATCGTAGATATATGTCTTGCCTTTCGCGATGCCTGGAAATTCCGTGCCGCAGCCAGCAGTCGGAAGGCACGCGACCCCCGCTTCGTACCACACATAGCGGTCGGTCAGGAATGCTGGCTCCGCGCGCCCCTTCCCGCCGAGATCGATGACCTTGCCCGAAGCGGTGTCGACGACGAAAACGTGAGGCGAGCCCTGAGCGTCACGCGCCTCGTAGACGATCCTGCCGCCGTCAGGCGAAGCCTTCGGCCTGATCCACTGGACCCCCGGAAGAAGCGTGCTGATCACGCCGTCGCGCAATACTTCGACGCCCTTTGCGTCCAGAAAGTACAGGCTCGAACCCGACCACACAGACATCGTGGCCGCAGCCAGCAAGTCCGTTCCGCCTGCCTTGGCGCCCGCCGCAGTCCAGACCCCGAAGTAGTTGTTGATTCCGCTGCCGACGAGTGAGATCAGCGTCCCATCGGGCGAGTAGGCAAGACGGAAGTCCCACCTGTCGGCGGGGTTCTGAAGTGGTCCGGGGCATGGTTCGACTTCGCATCCACCGGCTGCCAGAGCCGGCAGCGTTGCCAGAACCCGATCTCGCCCGCCACTCAGCACATGCAACTCCAGGCCCAGATCGGCCGTGGTCAGGTAAGCCACGCTGCCATCCGGCCTCCACACGAAAAGGAACACCGCCTTGTCGCCCCTGACCACAACCGGGCTCGGCGTGCCCGATATCGGTCGGCGAAACAGCGTGTTCGGCAGGGCGTAGTAGGGGTCGGTTTGTCCGCCAAGGTACGAGATCTCGGATGAGCTGACGAACTGGCCCCCCGCGCCTTCGAGAGCGGGACCATAGCCCAGCAGTTGGAACGCCCGGCCGGCAGTGCCGATGGTCTTCGGATGCGCGATGTCGGTGAGGTCGCGGATCACCAGTTGGTCGCTGCCTCGCAGCGTGACCATCGCCAGGCAGTGGTGGGATGGGTCACACATCGAACCTGAGCTTGGGCTCGACGCGACAGTCCCAGTTGGGCTAGGGCTGGTCTGCGGCGCATGATTCGCGGTTGCCGGACCATTGTTAGCCCCGCAGGCCGCAGCCAGCAACGCGGTTGCGGCCACCAGCTGAATCCAGCCTCTAGCTCTCCAGGTCATACAGCGCAAACGCCGCGCCCTGCGATTAGTTATGAGCGGTCTTCGCTGTTCCGGTCGAAATTCGGCTCCACCTACACTTAGTTTCGAAGTGGCGGAGTTCAGCCCAGGGCTGGAAGGTGTGGTGGCCGCTGAAACCGCCGTCAGTGAAGTCGACGGCGCCAACGGCCGTCTC
The DNA here is from genome assembly GCA_005882115.1 of Chloroflexota bacterium. Lineage (GTDB taxonomy): Bacteria > Chloroflexota > Dormibacteria > Dormibacterales > Dormibacteraceae > 40CM-4-65-16. Next base: position 15,135 of record VBEG01000031.1, on the reverse strand, counting down.
ATCTATCGCGGCGGGTACCTGATCGAGGACCTGGTGCCCGTCGCCGGCTACGAAGAGATCGCCCATCTGCTCTGGCACGGCGAGCTGCCGAACGAAAACGAGCTCGACACCCTGCGTCAGCAGATGGCGGCCGCCCGAACCCTCAACCAATCGGCGCGCGGCGCGCTGATGGCAATGGATGGTCAGATCGACCCGATGGACGTGCTGCGCACGGTAGTTTCGGCGCAAGGCGCCAGCAAGTCCCTCACCAAGCCGTCCCTCGCCGAGGCGATCGCGCTCACCGCTGTATTCCCGACGATCGTGGGCTCCGCTTATCGGCGGCGCCAAGGCAAGGACATGGTCGAGCCACGCGCAGACCTCGGCCATGCGGCAAATCTGCTCTGGATGATGGAGGGCAAAGAGCCCGACCTACAAAAGGTGCACCTGGTCGACTCCTATCTCGTCCTGCTCGCGGACCACGGGCTCAACGCGTCGACTTTCGCCGCCCGCGTCGTCGCCTCGACAGGCAGCGACCTGACGTCGTGCGTGGTCGGTGCGATCGCGGCCCTGAAGGGGCCGGCCCACGGCGGCGCGACCTTCGCCGCCCGCACGATGCTGGACAAGATCGGCTCCGCCGACAATGCGGAGAAGTGGCTGACGGAAGCGCACGGGCGTCACGAGCGCTTCTCGGGTTTCGGCCATCGTGTATACCGCACATACGACCCGCGGGCCAAGATCCTCCGCGAGATGGCGAAGACAGCTTCGCCGGAGCTTCACAAGACCGCCGCACGCACCGAGGAGGTCGCGCTGAAGATTCTTCACGACGCGCACCCGGAGCGGCCCAACGCGACCAACGTCGATTTCTGGGCCTCGGTCGTCCTGACAGGCGCGGGCATCCCGAAGGAGCTTTTCACCTGCGTGTTCGCCATCTCGCGCGTCGCCGGCTGGACCGCGCACGTCCTTGAGTCGCTGTCCGACCTCCGCATCATCCGGCCCGCGTCGCGTTGGACTGGACCGGAACCGGGCAAGAAGCCACTGCAGCTCGCCAAGCGGTGACGTCCACCTACGTACCTGGCCTCGAGGGGATCATCGGCGCGCAGACGGCGATCTCGATGGTCGACGGCGCCAACGGCCGGCTTGTCTACCAGGGCTACGTGATCGCCGACCTGGCGGAGCAGATGTCTTTCGAGGAGGTGGCCTTCCTGCTCTGGAAAGGCCAGCTGCCGGCCCGCGCCGAGCTCGACTCGCTGGCGCTCGAGCTAGCAGGTTCCCGGACGTTGACGCCGGCCGCGACGAAGACGCTTGAGGCGCTGCCGGGCGACACCGACCCGATGGATGTCTTGCGCAGCGTGGTCTCGGTGCAAGGCGTCGAGCACCGTCTGTCCAGACCAAGCGTGCCCCTCGCGATTCACGCCACGGGATCGTTTCCCACGATCCTGGCCATGTTCCACCGCAGGCGGCAGGGCCTCGAGCCGGTGAAGCCACGGTCGGACCTCGGCCACGCCGCGAACTACCTCTACATGCTGAATGGCACGGAGTCGAGCCCGGCGCTCATCCGCGCCCTCAACACCTACCTGGTCCTCCTCGCCGACCATGGCATGAACGCGTCCACGTTCACGGCGCGGGTCATTGCTTCGACCGAATCGGACCTGACCTCATGCCTTGTCGGCGCCGTCGGCGCGCTCAAGGGCCCGGCTCATGGCGGCGCGCCCTCCGCAGTGATCGAGCAGCTGGAGCAGATCGGGACGGCTGAGAACGCCGAGCGCTGGATGCGCGAGGCGCGCAAGCGGAAGGTGAAGTTCATGGGCTTTGGCCACCGGATCTACCGGGTCTACGACCCCAGGGCCAAGATCCTCAAGGAGATGTGCAGGCAGATGAACCCGAGTTTCTACGACCTCGCCTCAAAGGTCGAGGAGGTCGCGCTTCAGATCCTGCACGAGGAGCATCCGGAGCGGCCGCAGTCGACGAACGTCGAGTTCTACTCGGCGGGCGTCCTGCAGGCAATCGGCCTGCCCAAGGAGTTCTTCTCGCCCACGTTTGCGGTCTCGCGGGTGGCGGGATGGAGCGCTCACGTGCTCGAGCAGGCGGCCAACAACCGCATAATCCGCCCGCAATCGGAATACATCGGACCGGAGCCGCGGAAACCCGTGCCCCTCGCCAACAGGGGTTAGCCCTAGCTCGTCTCGACCGCAGCGGCTGGCGCAATCTGGGCGCCGCGGGCCTCGGGTGGTTCCTCCTGATCGCCATCGGCTTCACCGGGTGGTTCGTGGTCGTGCTGCCACTCCGCGCCGACCCCCTGGCCAATGACCTGACGCAGGTCTACATCGCCGTCAGCATCGCGCGGGACCATGGCTGGAGCCACATCTATTCGCTTGTCCTCCAGCAGGACCTGTTCGAGCGGCTGAGGCCGCACGCAGTCTGGAATGACGGGGCTTGGTTCACCCCGGCGCCGCCGTACGCGTGGCTGGTCTTCCCGCTGACGCTCCTGGGAGCCGCCGGGGCCGTCTACAGCTGGCTTGCGATCTCACTCCTGTCCCTCGTCGCGGCATGGTGGGTCGCTGCGCCGGGCCAGGGCCGCGCCCGCGTTCTGTGGCTGCTCGGTGCGCTGGCGTGGTACCCCGTGCTGTACGGACTCAGCCTCGTCCAGCCGGGGCTCGTCATGACCGCGATCGTGGCAGTTGCGTGGCGGCTTGGGGAGTCACGCAGGCCCTACCTGGCCGGAGCCGTGCTGGGGCTGTCAGTGATCAAACCGCAGCTCGTTCTCGTGCTTCCGGTCGTGCTGCTGACCGCCGGCAGGTGGCGGATCTTGCTGCCGTGGGCGGCGATAGGCGCCGCGCTCGCTCTCCTCTCTGTGCTCGCGCTCGGGTCGACGGGATTACAGGATTACGTGGCGACGCTGGCGCATCAGGGCCAAATGGCGAACAACCGGTACTTCACGCTCGCCTACCTGACCGGTCCAGGGCCACTCGGCTATGTCGCTTCCGGCGCTGTCATGGCGGTGGCTGTGGTGGGCGCCTACCTGAATCGCCGCGCAAGCCTCGCCCGTCTCTTCGCGCTGGGAATCGTCGCCAGCACGCTGGCCGCCACGTACTGGCACCTGCAGGACTTCACGATCCTGGTCCTTGCGGCATGGCTGTTCTGGCGCGACCATCCTCCAGCCTGGCAGCGCGCCTGCCTGCTGGTGACCGTCGTGGGGGGAGAGTTCGCCTGGGGCGTGACACCGCTCCCTGTGCTGATCGGCGTGACGTTATGGCTGGGCTTCCTCGTGACCCCGCGGGTATCCCAACCCGCAACCGCCGCGGCGACGGTCTGACTTGACGGCCGCCGACGTGCGCGTGCCCTACGCCGGGTGGATCGTGGCCATCGGCGCACTCATCGTGTGCGGCGCCCTGCTTTTCTTCACGCGCAGCTTCACCTTCTACTTCGACGAGTGGTCGTTCATCACCACAGCCCCTGATTGGACGATCGCGACGTACTTCGAGCCCCACAACGAGCACCCGTCGATGCTGCTGCGACTCCTCTACGCCGCTCTCCTCGGCACGGTCGGCCTGCGCACCTATCTGCCATACATGGCGGTCCTCTATCTCGCCCATTTCGCCAACGTCTTGCTCCTCTTCGAGCTGGTGCGCCGGCGCGCCGGAGAGCTCATAGCAGTCGTAGCCGCACTACTTCTGCTGGTCATGGGAATGGCGTGGGAGGACCTCTTCTGGGCATTCCAGGTGGGCTGGCTCGCTTCGGTGGCGTTCGGCCTTGGAGCACTGCTGGCCCTCCAGATGCGGCGGCGTTGGCGCACCGCCGCCGCGACGGGGTTGGTGGTCGTTTCACTCTCTTTCTCCGGCGTCGGACTCGTGTTCGCGGTCGCCGCCGCGATCCACCTCCTGCTGACTCCAACGCGGCGTAACGAGCTCTGGTGGTTTGTGCCGGTGGCGATATCGCTGCTCGCGTGGTACACCGCCTTCGGACGGTTCGGCACCCATCCCGACCCGCAGCCGACCGCGGCCAACCTGCTGTTCGATCCCCTTTACACCGTGTGGGGTCTAAGCCAGGGCATCGCCGGGGTGATCGGCGTCAGCGGCTGGTTTGGCTATCCGCTCCTCGGATTGGCGATCGTCGCGGTGGCTTGGAGCTGGAAGCGCCATGGCCTGGACCCGTTCCTCGCCGGCATCGGCGCCGGCCTGGTCGCGTTCTTCCTGGTCGCCGGGCTGACACGGGCGCAGCTGGGGTGGCAGCAGTCCGGCGCGTCGCGCTACGTCTACGTGGCGGCCGTCCTGTGGCTCATCCTGCTCGGAGATGCGGCGCGCTCCCTGCCCTGGCGCGGGACATCGCGCCCCGCGCTGGCCGCGCTAGCGTTCCTCGCCTGCTTCAACAGCGCGGTCGTCCTGGTCGAGTTCGGCAGCGCCAAGACTTTCCAGATGCAGCGTGGCGTCGCCGACCTGCAGGCTCTCAACGCGTCCCGCAATTACGACTGCCTCAACCCCGCCGGAAGCGTCGATCCCATGATCATGCCCGACGTGCTGCCGCCGGCCTACTACCGAGCCATCGACCGCTACGGCGACCCGGTGGCCGGCAAACCCATCCAGGATCCCAACGATTTCGAGGTCGCCGTAAACAATCTGCGCAAGCCCGGCTGTTAAGCCTCCCTACTATTGATCCCAGTGCCGGAATTCGATTTCGACGTCGCGATCCTGGGTGGTGGGATGGGCGGTTATCCAGCCGCCATCCGCGCCTCGCAGCTGGGCCTGAAGGTCGCCCTGGTGGAGTCCGCCAAGCTCGGCGGGACGTGCCTGCACATCGGCTGTATCCCGACGAAGGCCCTACTCGAATCCTCGGAGCTTTATCACCGGGTGGCCACCCGGGGCGCCGAGTTCGGCCTGAAGGCCGAGGTCGTCGGCTACGACTACCCGAGGATCGCGGAGCGGCGCGACGCCATCGTCGCCCAGCTGTACAAGGGCGTCCAGTACCTGATGAAGAAGAACAAGATCGAGGTCGTCCAGGGCAAGGGACGGCTGCGCGACCGTAACTCGATCGACGTCAACGGCCGCTCGGTCAAGGCCAAGAATCTGATCGTCGCCACGGGGTCAACGGTCAAGACGCTCCCGGGCCTGGCCCTCGACGGGCAGTACATCATCTCCTCCGACGACGCGGTGCTCTCCAAGAACGCGCCCGAATCGATCTGCATCATCGGCGCCGGGGCTGTGGGTGTCGAGTTCGCGACCTTCTACAACCAGCTCGGCGTCAAGGTGACGCTGCTCGAGGCGATGGACCGATTGGTTCCCCTCGAGGACGAGGAGGTCTCCAAGGAGATGCTCTCGTCATTCAAGAAGGCCGGCATCGACTGCCGGCTCGGTGTGAAGGTCAGCGGCGCGAAGAAGGCACGCGATGGGGTGAGCGTGGAAACCGACCAGGGCGAGGTCTGGGCCAAGCAGCTGCTGGTTGCCGTCGGACGAGCCGCGGTCTCCAAGGAGCTTGGCCTCGAGCAGCTCGGCGTGGAAACGCATCCGAACGGCTTCATCAAGGTCGACGAGTGGATGCGGACATCGGTCGATTCGATCCACGCCATCGGGGACGTGGTCGGCGGTTATCTGCTCGCCCACGCCGCCTCTCACGAAGGAATCGTCGCGGCGGAGGACATCGCCGGCGAGCGGATGGCGCCGATGGAACAAAACCTCGTCACCCGCTGCACGTACTCACACCCCCAGATCGCCTCGGTCGGACTCACCGAGAAAGAGGCCCGCGAAAACGGACGCGAGGTCAAGATCGGCCGCTTCCCGTTCTCGGCGATCGGCCGGGCGCAGATCCACGGCGAGCCCGGCGGCTTCGTCAAGATCGTCGCGGACGCGAAGACGGGGCAGATGCTGGGCACGCACATAGTGGGCGCGAACGCCACCGAGCTGATCGCGGAGCCGGCCCTGACGCAGCTCTTCCAGGGCGACGCATGGGAGCTCGGCCGCAACATCCACCCGCACCCGACGCTGAGTGAGGCGGTGATGGAGGCGGCGATGGCCGTGGATGGCCACGCCATCCACTTCTAACTCCGATGGCCCAGTCGACGAGAACGAAGGACCCCTCGTTCAGCCCTGACTGGCGCTTCCAGGATCCGGTCGCCTGGCGCGATACCGACCTCGACGAGAACATCCTCACCGAGTGGTTCCACTTCATGCTGCTCGGCCGCCAGATCGACTATCGCTTCCAGGTTCTGAACCGGCAGGGCCGAGCGCCCTTCATCATCTCGTGCGCCGGGCACGAGGCCGCGCAGATCGGCGTTGGCTGGCCGCTCAAGCCCAAGCACGACTGGCTTGCGCCCTACTACCGAGACGTCGTGCTCTGCATGAGGATGGGCATGACCCCGCTGGACCTCATGCTTGCGGTTCTCGCCAAGTCCGGCGATCCCTCCTCCGGCGGCAAGCAGACGCCGGGCCACTTCTCGGACTCTCGGCTGAACATCACGTCGGGGGGCTCGCCCGTCGCGACGCAGATGGTGCGCGGAGCCGGCGTTGCGTACACGTTGAAGATGGACGGCACCGATAAGGTGCTGATGACCTGCTACGGCGAGGGCGCTGGCGCTGAGGGGGACGCGCACGAAGCGTTCAACTTCGCGGCGATCTACAAGCTGCCGGAGGTCTTCGTCTGCGAGAACAACGGCTTTGCGATCTCTACGCCATTTCAGAAGGAATACGCAATCCAGCACGTCGCGCAGCGCGCGGCTGGCTATGGCTTTCCAGGAGTGACAGTTGATGGCCGCGATCCGGTCACCTGCTACGCCGTGGCCAAAGAAGCCGTCGCCCAGGCGCGCGCCGGCGGTGGGCCGACGTTGATCGAGTGCCTCGTCGACCGCCTCGGCGCCCACTCCTCCGAGGACGACCAGCGCCGCTATCGGACCCAAGAAGAGATCGATAAGCTCGCCGAGAGCGATTGCCTCGAGAGGTTCAAGAAGCGGCTCATCGAGGAGGGCGTGCTCACCGCCAAGCAGGTCACCGAGCTCGAGGAAGGCGTCAAGGAAGAGGTCACCACGGCGACCAAAGCGGGCATGGACGCGGCGGACCCTCAGCCTGAGGACGCGCTGACCAACGTGTACGCGGTCGAGGCGCCGAAGGCGATCGAGCCCGCCAGCGGCGTCGAGACCGAGGAGATGAACATGGTCGCGGCGCTGCGCTCGGCGCTGACCGAAGAGATGGACCGGGACGAGCGCGTGATGGTGCTGGGCGAGGACGTCGGCAAGAAAGGTGGCGTCTTCCTCGTCACCGATGGGCTGCGCGCGAAGTTTGGCGAGGCGCGCGTGATCGACACGCCGCTGGCCGAGTCGTCCATCGCGGGGGTGGCCTTGGGCCTGGCCATCGCAGGTAAGCGGCCTGTGGCCGAGATCCAGTTCACGGACTTCGCCCACATGGCATTCAATTCGATCACCAACGAGATCGCGAAGTATCGCTATCGCAGCGACGGCGACTGGTCGGTTCCGCTGGTTGTCCGGGCGCCGATGGGCGGACATGCGCACGGCGCCCTGTACCACTCGCAGTCGATCGAGGCGCGCTTCGCGACGCCGGGCTTGAAGATCGTGATCCCCTCCACGCCTTACGAAGCGAAGGGACTGCTGCTCGCGGCGATCCGCGATCCGGACCCGGTGCTTTTCTTCGAGCACAAGCGCCTCTACCGGATGTTCAAGGAGCCCGTGCCGAAGGGCGAGTACCTGATCCCGCTGCAGGTCGCGCGCACAGCCCGGGAGGGCACCGACATCTCGGTCTTCTGCTACGGGCTGATGGTGCACTACGCGATCGAGGCGGCGAAGAATCTCGTGGCGGACGGCGTGAGCGTGGAGATCATCGACCTGCGGACCGTCTACCCCCTGGACAAGGAAGCGATCACCGCGTCCGCCCGCAAAACCGGGAAATGCCTTGTCCTATATGAGGACAACTTCAGTGTCTCGATCGGCTCGGAAGTCGCGGCCCTGATCGCAGACGAGGCGTGGCGTTGGCTGGACGCGCCGGTCAAGCGGTTCGGCGGGCTCGACGTGCCGTCGATGCCGTACGCGATCCCGATGGAGGAGTACTTCATGCCGACGCCGGACAAGATCACCAAGGTCCTGAAGGACCTGGCGGCGTTCTGATGGCCGGCAAGACCACCAGGGTCGTCATGCCCCAGCTCGGCGAATCCGTGCACGAGGGCACCATCTCGCGCTGGCTCGTCAAGCCGGGCGACCAGGTCGTCGAGTTCGAGCCGATGCTCGAGGTGGATACGGACAAGGTCAACGCCGAGGTGCCGGCGCCCGTCTCGGGCATCCTGCGCGAGATCCTGGCCAAGGAAGGCGAGACCGTTCAGGCCGGCGCCGAGATCGCCGTGGTCGAGACCGGCGGCGACAGCAAGGTGACCGCGACGCCGGAAGCTCCCGCCCCGGCGCCGAAAGAAGAAAAACTCCTCCCCACTGGTGGGGAGGTGCCGGCGAAGCCGGCGGAGGGGCGGAAGGTCGAGAAGGAGCAACTCCTCCCCACTGGTGGGGAGGTGCCGGCGAAGCCGGCGGAGGGGCCCGCACCAAGCGAGCCGCACCGGTACTCGCCAGGTGTCCAGATGGCCGCATCGGACCTGAAGGTCGACCTATCGCAAGTGACTGGCACCGGCCTCGGCGGCCGCGTCACCAAGAAAGACGTCCAGGACTTCGCCGCCAGCGCAAAGGCCGCGCCTGCGGCGCGCCCGGCTCCCGCCGCATCGGTCGCTCCGGGTGAGGGCGACCAGGTCGTCCAGCTGACCCGGGTCCGCCGCCTGATCGCCGAGAACATGACGCGGTCCAAAAGCACCATCCCGCATGCCTGGCAGACGCAGGAGGTGGACATGTCAGGCGTGGTCGCGAACCGCAACGCGAACAAGGCTGCGTTCCAGAAGCAGGAAGGCTTCTCGCTTACCTACCTGCCGTACGTGATGGCGGCTGCCCTTTCCGCGTTGCGCGAGCATCCCGAGGTCAACTCCTCGTTTAACGAGACGGAGCTGATCGTCCACCGCGACATCAACCTCGGCATCTCCGTCGGACTGGAGGACACATTGCTCGTTCCGGTCGTGCGTCGGGCCGACGGCCTCTCGATCGCCGGTCTCGCGCGGGCCGTCAACGACCTCGCGACCCGAGCCCGCAACAAGCAGCTGAAAGCCGACGAGCTGAGCGGTGGGACCTTCACGGTCAACAATTCGGGCACCTTCGGCACCCTGTTCAGCTACTCGGTCATCAACCCCGGTCAGGCCGGGATCCTGACCATGGAGGCCATCGTGGACCGGCCGATGGCGGTCAACGGGATGATCGGCATCAAGCCGATGATGTACCTCTGCTTCTCGTTCGACCACAGGGTGCTCGACGGGCTGCAGGCGGCGCGCTTTTTGACCTCGTGCCGGAAGTGGCTGGAGGCCGTCAGCCTGGAGACGCCGGTCTACTAGGCCCCGGGCGCAAGGCGCTTGAATCCTTGGTTTCGAGCGTTAAGGTTGTCGCCACCAACATGTCAGCGACGCCCCGACCGCGAAACGAGAACCGAGATGAACCTCCTCCGATCGTCCTCAAGGAGGTTTACGACCTCCGGTTCGACGAGCGGGACCGTGCCGCGAAGGATGCGATCTGGAAGGAGCTCGGCAAGTTCTTTCAGCGCTACATCAAGCCCGGCGCCCGCGTCATCGACATCGCCTGCGACGAGGGCTATTTCATCCGCAACGTCCAGGCGCGCGAGCGCTGGGCGACCGACATCCGCGCCGTCGAGGCGTCGTTGCCGCGCGACGTGCGCTTTGTCCGCGCCAGCGGCCTCGATCTCGCCGACGTCATCACCAACGACTACTTCGACCTCGCGTTCTTCAGCAACTACCTCGAGCACCTGCCCTCGACCGAAGCCGTGCTCCAACAGCTGCGCGTCGCATTTGCGCTGCTCAAGCCCGGCGGGCGCGTGCTGATCCTGCAGCCGAACATCCGGCTCGTCGGCGGCTCGTACTGGGACTTCATCGACCACCAGACCGCGCTCACCGAAAAGAGCCTGTCCGAGGCGGCGCGCATGGCCGGCTTTGAGACGAAACAGATCATCGCCCGCTTCCTTCCCTACACGACCAAGAGCCGGCTGCCGCAAAGCGCGGTGTTTGTGCGCGCATACCTCGCGTTTCCGCCGGCCTGGTTGGTGTTCGGCAAGCAGACGCTCTACGTTGGCGAGAAACCTCTCACCAGGTAGTCAGCGTCCGCCACTGGCGCTGGCGGCCGTCACGATCGCGGCGGCATGGGGAGCGCTCTACAGCGTGGGATTGTGGATCACCGCTTATCTGACATTTCCAGTCCACGACGACGTGCGTTACGACTACGTGGCGGCGCAAGCGGGCCTGCGCTACGGGTGGTCGAAGATCTACAACATCGATCTTCTCCGCGGGCTGTCCTCGGGATTCCCGGCCCCGCAGAACACGATTCACCCGGGCGGCACATTCATCAACCCTCCACTGCTGGCATGGCTGTGGACCCCCCTGGTCGCTTTTCCCGAACCTGCCGCCTACCTCGTGTGGACGGTCTTGTGCCTGGTCGCGTATGTCTGGGCCTGGCACATCGCCGCGCCCTTTACTGGATGGGGCAAGATCGCGCTCCTGCTCGCTGGCCTTGCGCTGTGGCCAGTCATGGAAGCTTTCTACTTCGGTCAGCCGACGATGCTCGTGCTGGCGCTGGTCGCAACCGCCTGGTGGCTGATGCGTGGCGACCGGATGATCGCGGCGGGCGTGGCGCTGGCATTCGCGACAGCGCTCAAGCCTCAAGTCGTGATCATGGTCCCCGTTTGTCTGCTGGCGGCAGGAAGGTTCCGACCGCTGATTGGTTGGGGTGTCGCAGGCATCGTGATCGCCGCGGTCAGCGCGCTTAGCCTCGGCACATCGGGCCTCAACGAGTACTGGCAGACGCTCAAGTGGATTCAGACCGACACGGGGCACTCCTTCTACACGCTCGCGGGAGTGCTCGGAACGGGCCTGGTCACGTACGCATTGCTTGCGCTACAGGGCGTCGCATGCGCGTTTGTCGCGTGGCGGCGGCGCGACGACCTGGACGTCGTCTTCGCGGCCGGGCTCCTGGGCTCGCTGATGATCTCGTTTCACCTGCACCAGGCTGACTACAGCAACTTGTTGCTGGCGGGTTGGCTCGTGCTTCGGGGCGCGCCTTCGGTTGCGCACAAGGCCTGGCTTGCCATCGGTTTCGTGACGATGCAGGTGCTGACGATGGGGCTGCCCGTCCCGCAACTTGTCTGGAATGTCGTGTGGCTGGCGGTTTTGGGTTTCGGCGCCGGCTGGCGTCAGATGCGGCCGGTTTCGCTCTCGATCCCGAGGATGCTCATGAAGAAGGCGGCAAAGACCGTCTGAGTACCGAGCGCCGTCAGCACGACGGCTGGGATCACCTCGCGCATCGTGGTGTCCGGGTTCAGGTTGCCGAAACCTACGGCTGACCAACTCGCGACCGCGACGATCAGGCTCACAAGACCGGCCAGGGCAAGCAACACGCCAACCGCAAGCCCAACCTCCAGAGTGATGTATCGGAACATCGACTGCAGCACGGGATGTGGCGGATGAAATCCGACCCGGATGGCGAAGAACTTGGTGAACAGCGCGAACAGCACCAGTTGGTAGCCAAGAAGAGCAAGAAAGCCGGCGACCAGCAGCGTATGGATGTCGAGACGGACTCCGGCTACAACCACCGGGCCGGGCAGGAGCACCAGGGACAGGACTGCTCCGACGGCGAACAGGATCAAGCCCGGGTAGAGGAACAGCCAGCGTGGACTGAAAAGGAGCATGAAGCGCAGGTGGCGCCAACCGTCCCGCCAGGTGCGCAGGTGCGGCGGCCTCGATCGTCCGTCTGGGCTCAGGACGACTGGGACTTCGGCGATCTTCATTCCCTGGAGGGACGCTTTGATCACCATCTCGCTCGCGAACTCCATTCCGGTCGCGCTTAGGTGCAGCTTGGAATAGGCGTCTTTGCGAAAGCCTCGAAGACCGCAGTGCATGTCGCCCACGGGGGTGTGAAAGAAAAGCCGGCTGATCGCGGTAAGCACTGGGTTGCCGACCCAGCGATGGGACCAGACCATCGCGCCCTGCTTGATCTCACCCGCGAAACGGTTCCCCATGACGAGGTCATGGCCTTCGCGCAGACGATCGACGAGCGGCCCGATCGCGCTGAAGTCGTAACTGTCGTCCGCGTCGCCCATGATCACCAGCTCACCACGGGTCGCGTCGATGCCGCCGATGAGCGCGCTGCCGTATCCCTTGCGCACGACGTCCACCACGCGAGCTCCCAGCTCGCGGGCGAGCTCCTGCGAGCCGTCCGTGCTGCCGTTGTCGGCAACGACAATCTCTGCCTTGAGGCCTAGTCTGTCGATCGCCAACCGTGCCTTCTGAATGCAGGTGGCGAGCGTCTCGACCTCGTTGAGGCACGGCATCACGATCGACAGCTCGACGGCTGTTGGCGGCGAAGCCTCGCGCGGGGTGGTGAATCGCTCGGCGATCGTCACGGCCGCATCAGCCTAGCGCCCGCGCACGGACTCGCAGCCGGCAGAAAAACAAGTGACCCCGACGGATCGCCTCTCGGGAGCCGGTACATGGCCTTGCGGCCCTGTTCCCGCCCCCTCGAACGTGTCCCTCGGGGCCGCCAAGAAATGTAATCGGCACCCGTGAATCGCGCAAGCCCGAAAGTAAGTTCGTCGCCAACCTATGACTAGTAGCCGGCCACGGCAACTCTTCCCCACTTGTGGGGAAGTCCCGGCCGCAGCCGGGGATGGGGCGGCCCCGCGTGGGAGAAGTCCCGGCCGCAGGCCCGACCTCGATCCGTGCCCATGCGAAACTTGCACCGGGGTGCCGCTTACTCTCCACGAAGCCCAAGACGTCATCGCGCGCGCGCACGCCAAAGCTGGCGACCTCGGCATCCGGGTCACGGTCGCGGTCGTCGATGAGGGCGGCCTCCTGATCGCACTCGGCCGGATGGACGGCGCCTCGTCACTCTCACCTCAGATCGCCGAGGCAAAGGCCGTCGGCGCCGTGATGCTGGGCCGCGATGGAGCTGGCCTCGCCGAGCTGTCGAAGGACCGGCCTGGCTTCTTCAGCGTGGCGGACCGGCTGGTGCGACTTCCGATCGTGCCCGGCCTCGGATCGGTCCTCATCAAGCGCGGGGATCACGTCCTCGGCGCCGTCGGCGTGAGCGGCGGTCGCCCCGAGCAGGATCTCGAGTGCGCGGAGGCCGGGCTCAGCGCAGGCTGATCGTCCGGATCGGCTCGTACGTCGGGCCCCCGCGACTGAGGTGGCTGCGGTAGAGGATCAACTCACCGGCTCGCCACGGCGGTAACGTCGGTGGAACCGCTGCGGGCAGCGGCGCGCCCTCCGGCCTCCTGGCGCGCGCGATGGTCATGTGGGCGGCGTACGGCCGGGCTTCGGCCTCCAGGCCTTCACGGACACAATCAGCCTCCACCATCGCCGCAAGCTCGGCCGCCTCGGTCGCCCCAAGGCTCACACCGATCCAGAGTACCCTTGCGAGGCGCCCGCGCTTGAAGGCCCCGAGCTCGCCCAGCTGCATCGTGAATGCGCGCGGCGCCGACGCCTCGACGCGGCCGGCGATTCGGTCGGCGACCTCAAGCTCCAGGTGACCGAGGAAACGAATCGTGAGGTGAAGGTTTTCTGCGGGCGTCCACCTGAACTTCGGGGCCAGCAGGGCCTGCGCCTGGATGAAGGCCCTGAGCTGCGCGCGATGCTCTTCGGGGATTGGCACTCCAAAGAATGCCCGCACTCTTAGCGGGCCGGTCTCGCTCTCTTGACCCAGTTGACCGGTGCCCATGAGCTCGGCGCCGTCGGGCGCCAGCCGAACTGGGAGCTGACGGAGTCAATACCCGCGGCGAGGTTGTCGACCTGGATCATCCTGACCTCGTCGGCCGTGATCGGCGGGTTGGCCGACAGCGCCTCCATCGCCATCGCCGGGATCGCGAGCAGCGGTACCGGCAGCTTGAGCTTGGCCTTCTTGATCTTCCGAGCCTGGAGGAACCAGTCGAAGATGTTCTCGTAGGTGACGACCTCGGGACCCCCCAGCTCGACGATGTGGCCGAGCAGCTCGGGGCGGGAGATCGTCTCGACGATGCATCGTGCCGCGTCTTCGCGAAGGATCGGCTGCATCTTTGCCTGGCCGCTGCCGGGGATCACAGCGAACGGCCCGACGATCGCGCGCTCGAAGTCGTTGAGGATTCCGCCTTCCTCGGCCAGCACGAACGAGAAGCGAAGGATCGTTCCCGCGACCCCTGTCTTGGCCAGCTCCTGCTCGCCCATCCAGCGCGATGTGTAGTACTTGTAGTGCGGGTCGAGCTTCGACCCGATCGCGCTCACCAGCACCACGGAGCGGGCTCCCACCGCCTTGGCGACCTCGCCCACGATGCGCGGACCATCGACGTTGACCGCCAGATAGGACTGGGGGCGGTTTCGGCGCACCGCGATCAGGCTGATGATGTGCTCGACGCCCTGCGCCGCCTGGGTGACCGAGGCGGGGTCGAGCGCGTCTCCAACCACCACCTGGGCGCCGCGCACCTTGAATGCGGCGGCCTTCATCGGGTCACGGACCAGGACGCGCAGCTGGTGGCCGCCGTCGAGGATCTTGTGCGCCACGCCGCGGCCCACGAAGCCGGTCGAGCCCAGGAGGAGGATTCTCGCCACGGCTGAGAATCGTAGCCGGGAGACGCAATACTGAGGCTGAATGGCTGGGGCAGCGTCGAGTGGGTTCGTACTGGGAGTTTTCGCTTTCCTGCTCGGCATCGCCGCCATCGCGGCCGCGATCCGGCGCCGGCGGGGCCGGGAGCGCTACCCGGAAACATACGCCGCGAGCGGCGGCATCATCTACACGGCGGTCTCGATGGGCTGCGGAGCGGTGCTGCTCGTGGCCGGCGGGGGCCTGATGGCCCTGGCCCTGATCTTCAGACACTAGGAGGGAGTCGACCACCCCAACTCTTCCCCATTTATGGATGCTTCTATAGGTTGTCAAGCCTCTGAAGTAGCCGGAAGAAGCGGCGTGCCAGGTAGCGCTTAAGACAGCGCCGGATCTCCCGCGTCGATTTGCCTTCGGTTGTACGCCGCGCGATGTAGGCCTTGGTCGGAGCGTGGAAGCTGGAACGGCAGACGGCGACCACGTGGAGAGCTCGGTTCAAGCGGCGGTCG
>VBEG01000104.1 GCA_005882115.1 Chloroflexota bacterium | reverse complement strand
CGCTGGGGGTTCTTGGTCTGCTGCATCACCGAGTTGCGATCGAAGGCGCTCAGCTGGGTCACGGCGACCGCCACCGAACGCTGGGCGGGCGGATCCAACCGCGGCAAGATCACCGTGACCAGGATCGCGACCCACACGAGCACCGCACGGAACAGCGGCAGCAACCCCTATTGCGCTCCTTCCTTGGACTCGCCCTACCCCTGGGGCGGTTTCAGGCCTGAGCTCGGAGCGACGACGTGGAGAAGACTCGCTCAGGACTTGGGAATGTGCCACCTTAACACATGGTCGGCAACGTTCCGTAGCCGTACGCCCGGGTACCGAAAGGGCTACGGCGTGGTCGCCGCAACCATCCCTGTCGTCACCCTGTAGGCGTAAACCGGGCCCTCGAAACCCTTCAGTTCGAGTCCGACACGTTCGGCGCGAATCTGTTGCGCCCGGCCATGTTGCCGACGACCGCCGGTCCGACCGCGACTGCGGCACCCATCGGGAGGCCGGCGAGGGCCGCCTTGTCGATGATGGCGACCGCCGCGCGCAACGCCTGCAGCGTGTGGTCGACGCTCTGCCCCGAGATGTTGAACGTCGCCATGACGGCGTCGCCGGCGAACTTGTCGACGATTCCGTGGCGGCGCTCGACCTCCTGGGTCGCCCATCGCTGCAGGGTTGAGATCCGGTCCGCAAGCTCCGCGGGCGGACTCTGACCCGACAGGCGCGAGTATCCGCGCACGTCCGCGAACAGGACCGACACCATCCGCTCGCCGGCGGCAACTCGCTGCACCATCGGCGGCTCGATCGAGGTCTCGGGCGCAGGCCCGACCTCAAGGCCGAGGCGGGCTGCCGTGTCACGGGCCACCCGACCCGCAAGCCGTGCCCCCGCCGCCTCGGCGTCGGTCGCGATTTTCTGCAAGCGGCTCGTCGCGAGATCTGCGTGACCGGATTTGAGTTCGGCCTCGGCGAGAGCCGACCCGACATGCCACGCGTCCAGCTGCAACTTGCCGCCCTCGAATGCGGCCACCGCGGAGGCGAGTGCCTCACGCGCATCGTCGAACCTTCCCTCGTAGAGGGCGAGACGTCCCCGCGCGGCGGCGATCCGCGGCGAGCCCAGAACCTCACCTTTCGCCGGAATCTTCGCCATGAATTCGCGCAACCAGTCAGCGTCACGGGTGCCTTCGGCCACGGCATCGACGGGTGAACCGTGATCGCAGGCTTCGGGCGGAACTAGCCTCGCTTCATGCTCCGCCCCGGCGAGGTCGGCGGCCGCCAGGCGGCAGCGCACTCGCGGCATCGCGTCGTAGATGACATCCTGCCTGTCCACACGGGTGGAAGTTGGCGGCATCAGGTTTGCCGCCTCGGCCGCGCGAAGGTTCTCGGCCAGCGCGTGCGCAAGCAGCACCTCCGCCCGCCACCCCATCTTCCGGTGTCCCCCTTCGCGGCCCTTCTGGACAGCAGCTAGGGAAAGTTGAATCGCGTCAACGATCTGTCCATGCTCCAACGCGATGAACGCCGCGCCATAGGTCGGCCAGGGTTCGAAGCCGACCTGCGGCATCGTCGCGATTCGCTCGGTCCATTTCTCCACGAGGTCGCCGCGGCCGAGGTGCATGGCGAGCCAGATCGAGTTGTAGACAGCGTTGCCGACCTGGAAGTCGTACCCTCCGGCCAGGGCGCCCCGATAGCTTTGATCCAGGTGGTCAAAACCGGCCGTGACCTGGCCCAGCCCCGCCTCGGCGCCGCCCAGGAAGGTCAGCGACCACACCCTTGGCATGTCTGCGCCGGCCTGCTCGGCGGTGGCGGCGGCTTTCTGCGCGAACTCGATTCCGGTGAGATGCTCCCCGTTGAACGTGGCCAGGCTGGAAATCCGGATGTAGAGGTTGGCGAGAGCCTCGCTGGGGCCGTTCGGTTCGAGCACGACGCGAGCCAGCTCGAACTGGTCGCGGGCAAGGTCGCTCCGCATGAGCTCCCACAGCGACCGGCCGAGCGTGATCCTCTCGATTGCCGCTTCAACGGCGAAACCCGCCCTTTCCAGGTCGGGGACTGCAGCTTCGAGGAGGCGGCGCGCGCTCTGCGACTCGGCGTTGTCGTGGTAAGCCTCGCCGGCGCGGCAGAGCATGCGGGCGCGCTCGGCCCTGTCCGCGACATACGGCGCGGCCCGCTCGAGCAGCTCGGCCGCGTCGCGATAGGCGCGGGCTTGCAGAGCGTTCTCCGCGGCGGCCATCGACATCGCCACCGCGTCTTGATTCCTGCCCGCCATGAACAGGTGGTGCGCCTGGTCGACCGGCGCGTGATCGTGCCTGGACTCCATCACATCGGCCACGCGCGAATGCAGCTGCTGCCTGCGTGGCGCCACGAGGTCTTCGTAGATCGCCTCCTGCGTCAGGGCGTGCCTGAACCGATAGCACCCCGACCGGCGCTCCTCCTCTTCGATGAGCTGCGCCGACACGCTCGCTTCCAGAGCCGATAGGACGGCGTTTCCATCGACCTGCGCCACCTCCGCGAGCGAATCGATGTCAAAGGACCGCCCCATCACCGACGCGGCGGAAAGGACAGTGACGTCTTCCCGACTCAGCCGCTCCAGACGCTGCAGGATCGTGTCGCGAACGTTGGGAGGGATGCGGATCTCGGCCACGGCCTTGCGATCCCAACCTGCTTCAGTCCTGAATATGTCCCCGCGGTCAATGGCGTCGCGCAGCATCTCCTCGAGCACGAAGGGATTGCCTTCGCTACGCTCGTGCAGGAAGTCGCGGAATTCCGGGCTGATGGAGCGCTCCTCGAAGATCGCGCAAACCATGTCCGCGATCTGCGTCGCGCTCAACGCCCCGAGCTCGACAAGCTCCACCTGTCCATTGCGGCGCCAGCCCTGGATGGTCGGCAGCAGCGCGTGCTTGCGGTGCATCTCGTCGGTCCGGTAGGTCGCGACCACCAGGACGTTCGTCGACCGCAGGCGCCGGGTCGCGTAGTCGAGCAGCTCGCGCGTCGCCGGGTCGGCCCACTGCAGGTCTTCGAGGATGAGAAGCAGCGCTCGGTGACCGGCGGCGTCGCGGAGAAGAATTAGGATCGACTCGAAAAGCCGCAGCTTCGCCTGCACCGACTCGGTCGGCGATCCGGAAGGGCTGCCGAGCTGCGGGAACAGCTGCGCCAGCTCGGACGCCGCGGGCCCGAGGCGCTGACCCAGCTGCCGCACATCGGCCGTCGTCACATAGTTTCCGATCGCCTCCAGAAAGGGCAGGTACGGGAGCGAGAGCTCGGCCTCGCTGCATCCGCCTGCGAGCACCATGCAGCCGAGCGTGCGCGCCCGCGCTGCGAGCGCGTTGACGAGGCGCGTCTTCCCCATCCCCGCCTCGCCGCCGACGATCACCACGCCGCCGTCGCCTCGCAGGGCGGACAGCAGCGAGTCCTCGAGCGTCGACAGCTCGGAGTCGCGGCCGACCAGGACCGGGGAGAGGACGCGGGACAGCAGCATCGTCAGAACAGGTGCGTCAGCTTGTTCCTGAGGAGTTTCCGGCCGGGCGGCTCGAGGTAGGCCGGAAGCATCGCTTTCACTGTTTGAAAGGCTAGATCGGTCAGGGTCGCGGGGTCGGCCCCTGTCGTGGGGAGTGGCTTGCCGATGACGACCCGGATCGGCTTGCGAAACCACAGGTCCTTGGTCCCCGACAGGGCGACCGGAATGACAGGCACGCCGGCCTTGATGGCGAAGTGGGCGAATCCCTTGTGGAACGGCAGCAGCTCACCTTCCGTGGGCCCGTAGTTGGCCTCGGGAAAGATGGCCACGGCGCCGCCCATCTCGAGACATCGATCGACGTGTCGGAACAGCGCGCGATCGCCGTGCCGCTCCCTGACCACCGGCACGTAGCCGCCCGTCATCCGGACGAGCCACCACTGGAACTTGCGATTGACGAGCTGCGTCGGGTCGGCGAGGAAGTGGAGCCGGGGTTCGACCGGGAACAGCAGGAGCAACGCGAACTCGTCCAACCAGTTGAGATGGTTGGCGATCACGACGTAATGGCCCGAGTGCGGGATGTTCTCGCGCCCCGTGACCTGGAATCTGAAGCACAGCTTGAGGAGCGGGATCCCGACCAGGCGAACGAGGCGATAGGCAAAGTTCGCGCGTGGGCTGACAGGAAGGAGGTCGGCGGCCGGGAGGGTGGCACTGGCTGTCGCCATGCCGCGGAGTCTATTCCGCTAGAGGCCACCACTCCAGGAATCGGTTGTAGCTGCCGAGCGAGCCCTTGACCGCGTAGACCGCCCCGGTGATCGTGCTGGCCTGTAGGGCCGGTACCTTGCTGGTTTTCACGTCAGCGTCGAATTCGTTCAGGAAGGCGTTCAGCTGGTTGTTGCAGGCCCTGTTGTCGCCGCGGGCGGCCGATGCGGACGCCGCCTTGAGCTTCGCGACAAGACTGTTCTTCTGTCCGGCGTTCAGAGAGGCGAGTCTGTTCACCGCGCCGGCGATCGTGCTCAGGGCCGACTGGGCTGTTTGCACCGTGACCGTCGCGGTAGCCTGGCCCGCCCCGCCGTCGTCGTCGGTCACGGTCAGCCTCACGGTGTAGGTTCCGGCGGCGGAGTAAGCGTGCGACGCGGCGAAATTGGCGGAGCCGCCCGGACCGAAGTTACTGGTGCTGCTCGAAGCATCGCCGAAGTTCCACGTCGCGCGGTGCGTGTCGAGCGCACCCGGATCCGTGAAGCTGCCACCAAAGGTCACGGACTGAAGGGGGACGGTCACGAGCGACTGCCCGACGCTGACGTGGGCGGTCGGCGGCACGTTCGTCCCGATGATCGTCATCGAGTCGCCGCCCGAAATCCCACCGTCGTCGGTCGCCTGGAACGTGACGACGTACGTTCCGTCGTCGTCGGGCGTAAAGGCGAAGGAAGTGTTCGAGCCGCTGGCGTAGGCGGCGCCGTTCTTGGTCACACGCCATGAGTAGGTCAGGCCGGCGCTATCCCCCGCGAACGCGGTGGTCGCCGCCCCGGTGAATGGTTCAGATGTGCCTTCGGGAATGGTGGCCGGGTCGGTCACGATGCGGGCCGCCGGCGCGACCGCGAGCACCGTCAGCGTGAACACCGCGGTCGCTGCGTGACCCTGGCCGTCATCCGCCGTGATGGACACTGTCTGCGGCGCCGCTTCGTCCGATGCGGCCCGCGTCCACGACCACGTGCCGGCGCCGGTCTTGGTCACGGCGCCGCTCGAGGCCGAAAGCGTCACAGTGTCGCCGTCGGGGTCGAAGAAGGTCCCGGTGTTGGCGGGCGCTGTTCCCTCGTTGACGTTGACGGCGGCGGTGTCTGCCGCGACCGAAGGTGCGGAGTTGGTGCTCGCGGCGACCCAGGTCCTGAAGGCGAAGTCCTCGCCCCACTGGCTCCCGGTCAGCCACGTAGAGCTGACGTACAGCCGGCCGCCCGTGTAGGCGTCGAGGGTCGAGCTGTTGTACCAGGTGAAAACGCCGCCAACGGTCTGCACGACGATGGCGTACCTGGTGCCCGACGTGATCGAGACTGTCGGGTTGAGAGCGAAGTCATGGAACTGGCGGCAGCAGACAAAGCTGCCCGAGAACGCGGTCGGGCTGCCCAGCGTCGTTCCGCTCGGCGTTCCGCTCGCGCTGACCGTCTGGATGCTGACGCGGATGTTGGCGAATCCGGTCGTCGTATCGGCGGCGAGAGACACGCGGTCCAGCTGGCCGCTCATGCCGGCGGTGAAGGTCTGGGCCAGGAAGGTGATCTGGCGCTGGGAGCTCATGGTGAGGGTCTGTGACTGGTCCAGCGTGTCGGTCGTCGCCTGCGCGGGAACCGCGATGGCGAGCGAGAGCGTCGCGGCGAGCGCCGCGGCGAACGAGCCCCGACTGACACTTCCCCTTAACGAATTCTTCACTTGACCAAAGTGACGCAGGGGCTCCGAATTTCCTGCGCGGGACGGTGTCCGTTTTCGGGAATTCTTTCCGAGGCGGGTCAGAATCTACCTGTGAATCGGATCTCACGCTTGCGCTGGTGGTGGCAGTCGGTCTGGGGCGCGACGATGGCCGGCCTGGGCTTTCGCCGGAGCGTTGTGTTCGGGCACGGCCGTGCTGTGGGGTATCGATGGGCCCGGCCCGGGCCTCCGCCCGACCTGTCCAAGGTGCAGCGGCCAGCATGGCTCCCTCCGGACGGCGAGCTCGGGGTGGCGGTTGGCACGCGTGTCGTGCTCGTGTCCGAGGAACGCTTCGCGATCGCGCTCGTCGACTGCGTCGCGTACTCGAGCGGGTTCGAGTTCACGATCTCGTATCGGTCCCGCGACGACCTCGGACGTGAGGTGCTGGGATTCGGCCTGCCGCCGGTGCCCGGACGTGAGCTGGAGGTGCGAATCGAGTACCCGGATGGACATCATGCGAGCTCGGGCACGGAGGCGATGAGCGCCCACTACGAGGCGTCCTACCAAGGGCGCGAGCCGCCGTCGCCGAGCGGTCCGATCGTGCTGCCTCAGCGTGGCGGCGGCGGAGGCAACCGCTACGAGCAGACGTACTGGTGCTGGCCAATTCCGACCGACGGGCGCATACGGATTGCGGTCCAGTGGCCCGCGGCCGGTATCGCATCCACGTCGGTTGAGATCGACGCCTCGGCAATCCGCCGCGCCGGTCTCAGCAGCGACAAGCTCTGGAGCGGCTAGGCGACGGTATCGCCACTGTCAAGGATGACGCTTGACAGTCAACCCAACCCGGAACATAGTCACGGCGGGTCTGCGTCAAGTCCTCTGCTCCGGCCCGTCATCTAAAGGCCGGGTGCCCCCGGCCGAGGAGTTGCGCCATGAGGCGTCTGATCGCCGCTCCGATCGCGCTGGTTTTCTTCTTGCTTACCGGCATCAGCGCTGCCGCGAGCCAACCTCAACGAATTGCGCTGCAGTTCCCTCCTTCGATTCCATTCGCCTGCTTTACTGCGAACGGCGACCTATTGTTTGAAGGGACCGTCACGGCCGTGGTCAACAACGAGTACGTCACGATCTTCGAAGACACGCCGACGAGCTTCAGGGCGACGATCACCGGCCACCTGGTGGTCAGGTACACCAACAGCAGCAATGGCAAGTCTCTGACCGCAAACGTCAGCGGGCCGGGCTTCAACTCGTTCCGTGACGGAACATTCATCAGCATCTCAACCGGGCTGAACGGGAGCAATACGATCCACGCGGGGCGACTCGTGTTCAAGATTGATCCAAACGGCGTCGCGACTTTTACTGCGGTGGGTCACACGCTGTTGGACGTCTGCGCCGCCTTGGCCTGACCTCAGCGGCCCCGAGCCGCCAAGAAGAGCTGGTGCCGGCGCACTGGACAGCGGCTATCGGCGCCCTCGAAGCAGGAGGACCGGACACGGGCTGTGGTCCGTAACAAACCGGGCAGTGGGTCCGAGAGACCT
>VBEG01000103.1 GCA_005882115.1 Chloroflexota bacterium | reverse complement strand
CGCGGGCTGGATGTAGACCTGGACCAGGCGCCTGTCCTCGGACTCCCGCCGCCTGGTCACAAGGCCCCGCCGTTCCAGGCGGTCCACGACGCGGGTGACCGACGTTGGCGACAGGCCGTTTGCCTGCCCGAGCTTGACGAGCGTCTGCGGACCATCGCGCAGGGCGCGCAGCACCTGGACCTGCGTGAGGGTGATCTCGGCCAGCTGCCAGAGCTTTGCCTGGACCGGCTCCGCCAGCGCGAGGGCGTCCAGGTAGGCCAGCAGGGTCGTCCTGGTCTCTGCCGCAACCGCCGGCTGCACCGAGATACTTGTCACAACGACAATTATATATGTGAGAGCAAATACCTTCTCGGCAGCCGGCTGACCTATCGGATCAGGACTGTGCGCGGCGGCGACCTTCAGTCCGTCGGACGACCACGACTAATCCTTTCCGGCAGCGTGGACAGCGGAATTCAGGGCCGGCCGGCATGAGGAGCGGCCACGCGAACCGTTTCGATTTTGCCCGTCTTCGACTGAAACAACTCGCCCATCCTTTCGACACCGCGCCACTCGGCATTCATCAGGAACAGCGTCTTGCCGTCTGCGCCGCCGAGCATGCACGCGAAGCAGGCAGCGTCGTGAATGATTCTTTCCAGCACCTCGCCGCCCTCGCGCACGCGCAGGCACTCGGGTTGACCGCCCGAAACTCCTGAGCACCAGATCGCGCCCTCTGCATCGAGGCAGATACCGTCGCCGTCCACCTCTGCCCAAACGCGTCGATTCGACAGGCTACCGTCGTCTGCGATGTCAAACGCCGTGAGTCGGTGAACCCAGGACTCGGCCACGATTAGCGTCGAATTGTCCGGCGTGACGACCATGCCGTTCGGAAACATGATGTTGTCGGCGACCTGGCGCGCGGCTCCATCGGGCGTCACCAGTGCGATCGTTCCTGGCCGGAAGTCTTCCTGACCGAAACTGAAACCGACGTTGTTGACGTAGATGTTGCTTCGGCCGTCGACCGTGACTTCGTTCCAGCCCTTGCCGAGCGCCCCGAGGTCGGCGTGAGTGACAAACGATCCGTCGGGTTCGCGACGCAGGAGTCGATCCTCGCCGGTTACGAGCAGCCGGCCATCTGGTAGGAAGTCGATGCAGTAGCCAGCCGGTTTCGGTCCCTTGGCCACGACCTCGCTGTTGCCGTCAACATCAACAGTCCGGATCTCCTGAGCACCCCAGTTGCAGAACCAGAGCCGCCCGTCATGCCACCGCGGCGATTCTCCAACGACCAGCCCGCCGATCAGAGTCTCCACTCCAGCCATCACGATTCCTCCGCCAGCTCAGACTACGTCAGAGCTCGAAACTAATCGTGCGGGTGGATTCCTGCCTCCCTTCCAACCGCAATCGCGAGTCGCGCGGGTCACGACCGTGACGCACCCGGTGCAGATTTCCAAGCTTGGTCGGCTGTAGCAATTGGACACGGACCTTTGACATGTGATCTAGAAAACCCTGTCGGATCTACGTCGCCGGGAGAAGGGAGACGATGTTGTCCGCCCAGAGCGTCCAATCGGTCCGACCTGCTATTTGCCCGGCCTGATCGGGCCCCGGAGGCGCATTCAGGGTTTGGAAGCCGACCAGCTCGGCGCGCGCGGATGCCGTGGCTGGTAGATCCCGAGCTTGCCCCCGCCTGGCAACCGGATGAACGCCAGGAGCCCCCAGGGTTCGTCGTAGAGCCGGTCCTCGACGGTCACTCCTTTGGTCTTAAGGTGCGCGACCGTTGCGTCGATGTCATCGCAGAGCAGATAGAGCTCGTGACCCGGCTTGCTTGCCTCGTCGGGATGCACCGCGACTTCGGAGGGTGGAAGGCCAAAGATCAGCCAGCCGCCGCCCGCGTCCACGGAGCGGAGCCCGAGCACGTCCGTCAGAAACTTGCGATCGGCGTCGGCATCATGGCTGTAGATGATTGCGTGAGCCCCGTTGATCATTTGCGTCTCCTTCGGATCAAGACTCCGGCTCGCTCGTCACGAGCTTCTCCAGCCGCTCGAGCGACGTCTCCAGAATCTTGCCGAGGTACTCGGAGTTGCCACGCAGAGCCGCCTCCTTGTCGGGATCGGCGGGCTGCTGACGCGACTCCAGGACCACTAGGGTGGCATTGGACCCCTGCGGCTTGAGCTCGATCCTCAGGATGGTTTCGCTCGCGAACCGAGGGGCAGGCTGGCCGCCCAAGCGTTCTGCCTCGTGCCGCCACTCGAGACGACGCTCCGGTTCGAAGGCGGTGATCACCTGGTCGACCTCGGAGTCCTGACCTCGCCACTGGCTGCTGAGCCGCTGTCGCCGGCCGAGCCCGGCGCCCTCGAGAACCTCGACGCGGGCGGCTCTGGCATACCAGTCAGATAGTCGTTCGGCTTCGGCCACGACCCCCCAGACGCGGGCAGCCGGCGCGGGAATTTTCCGTTCCCTCGAGATCTCGATCACTGCGCCTTCCTCCACCAAAACCCTTCCGACTCGATCTGTATATTGTACGGGATGGCGAACCAATCGCATGCCGAACAGTTCGACAAGCTGTACGGTCGTCTTTGGACGGCCTTCTTTAAGGCCGACGCCGAAGACCTGACCCAGCACGAGCGCCAGCTGCTCCACCACATCGGAAGCGAGAAAGGCATTCCGCTCGGCGTCGTCGCACGCCACCTAGGCATCCCCAAGAGCTCAGCGTCTGAGCAGGTGAAGAGCCTTGAGCGGCGGGGCTTTCTCACCCGCCGTCGCGACCCGACGGACGAGCGCCGACTTTCGATTGTCCTCTCCGAGGCGGGGGTTGCCCGCGTGACGCGAGACAGCGTCCTCGACCTGGCACCGCTGGCGGCCGCGCTGAAGAAGATCTCGGCCGAGGACAGGCGGGCTCTGCTGCTAGGTCTGGAGCGGCTCGCCGCGGCGGCGCCCGCGTCCAATCGCTGATGAAACCCTGATGACGTGCTGATAGGTGCCGCGCAGCGTCTTGCCGGTGGCCACCAGGTCCCGGTCCGCGTCAGTGCGGTTCGCGCTCGCCCGCAGCGATCTGGATCTCCAGGATGGCGTGGACCATGCCCGCGTGGCTAAGAGCCAGGGGGTAGTTGCCCAGGTATGCGCCGGACACGGGGTCAATCTCCTCCGGCAGCAGATGCAGCTCGTTGGTAAGCCCCAACAGCTGCTCGAACAGCTCCCTACCCTCGTCGGGCCTTCCCAGGCGGATTAGAGCCTCCAGAAGCCAGAAGGTGCACGGCACGAATGCGCCCTCGCCCCCGGGAAGACCGTCGTCGCCCGGTGGATAGCGATAGATGAGAGGGCCCCCAGCCGAGAGTTGCTTGCGTATCGCCTTCACGGTCACCTCGAGCCGGCTCCGATCCGGCTCACAACCGGTCAGAGGAAGCAGCAGCATCGCGCTGTCAAGATCGCTCGAACCGTATGAGCGCGTGTAGCCAAGTTTGGCCTTGAATCCACGATGGAGGATCTCGGTGTGGAGCAGGTCGCGCTCGACCGTCCACGATGAGCGCTTGCGTGGCGCCAGGTCGAGCATCTCGGCCATTCTCACCGCGCGGTCCAGCGCAATCCAGGCCCAAACCTTTGAGTGCAAATAATGTCTGGTCCGGTCACGAACCTCCCAAAGGCCGGAGTCCGGCTCGCGCCAATGCCTCACGGTCTGGTCGGCGTAACGAGCAACCATCGCCCACGACTTCGGGTGCAACTTCTGGCCGGTGCGCACGAAGGTCCAGAGCGCGTCGATAACCCAGCCGGCCACGTCCAGTTGAATCTGATCGGCGGCCAGGTTGCCGAAGCGGACTGGCCGGCTCCCTTGATTGGTGGACGAGCCAACCCAGGAACCTCTCCGCTTCGTCCGCGTGGCCGGTTGAAATCATCGCCGCTACACCGACGCTGGCATCTCGCGGCCAGGCATAGCGGTAATCCCAATTGCGCACGCCACCGATCTCCTCGGGCAGCGAGGTAGTGGGGGCGGCCACTGGCGCGCCGGAAGGGGTGTAGGTGAGCAGACGCAGCGTGATCAGCGAACGGATGAGCAGGTCGGCCTGCGTGACCCCCGGGCTGATCCTTGCGCACCACTGATTCCACCAGCGCTCGGAGCGCTGGACCAAGTTCACCGCGCGGTCGATCGCGTACTCATCGCCACGGTCGATGAGGATGGCCGTAATCGACTCACCGGCCCGAAGGGGCTTGTCTTCCCAACCCACGAGCTTGACCAGGTTGCGCCGTGCCGGCGCGTACTCGAGGACAGGTTCGATACGACCCGCCAGGCACTCCAGCCGCCGAACCACGATCGGGCCCCGCTGGCGCCGGAAAGGCATGGCGTCTACAAGCCGAGCCTTTCCACCTGGGGCGTTGATCGAAGTCTCGAGGACCGGCGAGCGGTCGTGGTAGGCGCGAACCGCGGCGTGGCCACCCTTCGCCCAAAGCTTGAAGTGGCCGCCATTGGGCGGGTCGAGAAGGCGCCCGAAGAGTGGATCAGCGTCGTATCGCGGCCAACACAGCCAGTCGATGGAGCCGTCTCGAGAGACGAGGGCAGCCGTGCGGGTGTCGCCGACCATCGCGTAGTCGCTAATGGGTGGCTGGGGACCGTCGACGTCTCCGTACGGTTGGTTCACGAGCGTCGCCTCGCAGCAAAAGGCCTACGGTGACGCCTTTCTCGCGTCGCCCGGCCGATCCGAATGTGAGCCCGGCGGTGATGTTCTGTTAAGAGGTTGCGCGAACGAGGGTACCGACGGGACTGGCGATCGCGTGCCGGGTCTTCGGCGGACCTTTCGGCCCCGGTTCGCCTCCAGGTCGAATTTGGGGCAGTTATACCTGGCGGGACAGTACAGCCCCCTTTAAGGGGAGCCAAGACACCGGAGCCAAAAGTTCAGACCTGTCGTCTTACGCCTCACGTTGTCGGAGCCTTACATCAACCCGTACAGGACCCAGACATTTGTGTGTGTGGGTAATGGGCAAGCCCACAGGCTGGCCCAGCTTGCTCCAAGCCGTCAGGATGACGGTCATCAGCAGGTCGTGGGATGGAGGCGAGCTGAACATGGGCGCACGGGAAGAGTTCGAGGCGGCCGAGCAGAAGCTGTTGGCAGAGTTCGGGCTCGACTACAAGGTCAAATGGGTTGAGGTCCCCTCGCTCGGTATCAAAGCGAGGATCCTGGAGGTTGGCGAAGGCGAGCCGCTGGTGTTCGTCCACGGAGGCGCCGCGTTCGCCGCCAGCTGGGCGCAGCTGATGGCGCGGTTCAAACACCGCCGGTTGCTGGCGGTGGACCGGCCTGGTTTCGGTCTGACCCCATACGTAGACCACCATCGTGGCCTGCGCCAGATGGCGAAGGCGTTTCTGGACGATGTGCTGGATGGGCTGGGCCTCGACCGGGCCGACTTCGTCGTCAACTCCATGGGCGGGCTCTGGGCTTTCTGGTTCTCGCTTGACAAGCCGGACAGAGTTGCATCGATGGCGCAGCTCGGATCACCGGCCCTGGTCGAAGGCACGATGCCGCCCTTTCCGATGCGCCTGCTTTCCGTGCCCGGTCTAAACCGGGTCGTCTATCGCCTGCCCAGCCCGCCGGTGCTGGAACTGATGGGCGAAGATCCGGCCAAGGCACCGCGAGCCTTGACTCAGGCTTTTGAAGCGGCCCGCAAGATGCCCGACTTCGAGCCCGCCTGGCTATCCCTGCTCGAGGTCTGCTTGCGGGTAGGCGGGATTCGCTTGGGGTTTAGCACGGAGGACCTCACGCGAGTCCAGACGCCAACCTTGCTTATTTGGGGCAACCGGGATCCTTTCGGCGGTCTCCAAGTCGCGAGGATGGTCGCCGCGGCGCTACCTCACTGTAGGCTGGTCGAACTGCCTGAAGAGGGGCACCTGCCGTGGGTCGGAGACCCAGACCGCTGTGCGACTGAGATCGAAGCGTTCCTCTCGGCGCCGGTCAGCTGATGTCCGCTGGCAGCAAAGACTCGGTGTCGATGCCAAAGGATGGAATTTGGTGCACACGGTGGCCGTCAGCGAGTTCGGATCGCGATTTGTGAACGGGCCTCTGCCATCTGTTAGCCCCAGACGATGCCGGTAGGGTCGCGATCCACCTCGCGCAACAGGCCGGCCAGCGTTTTGGCACCTGTGAGGCGCACCCGCACTGGGTAGACGCATCGACGATGAGCTTAGCGGCGCCGAGGAGCCACTTCGCCGCGCCGCGCCTGGTCAGTCATTCCGACTAGATCTCGGTTGGTCCGATCACTCCGACAACCCTCGTGCCCGCATTCTTCAGCTTCGCGTCCGTCGTCACCAACTGACAACGAAGGAGCCGCGCCAACGCGAGGTACTCAGCGTCGTAGGTCTTTGCCCAGCCCAGGCGATCGGCAATCCGCCATGCCTCGTCGGTCAGGCCCTTCGGGCGTCTGGGGCTGATATCCGCCTGCGAAAGACGCCGAACCGCGGTCGCCGCGAGCTCGCTCGAGATCTCCTTTCGCCAGCGCAGCTCATGAAGCACAGAGGACGCCTCCGACCACATCAGGTAGGGGGCAACGAGTTGCTCCTTCGCCAACGGGTCGAGTCCGGCCTCGGACAGACAGGCTGTTACGACAACCGCCGCGTCGACGACGAGCACTCAGCGTCCGGCACGGGAAGCGCGGATGGCGGCGATGACATCTGGCATCGGTCCATGTGTAGCTGTTCGACGCCAGCCAGACGGTAAGGGGAGGACCGTCTTCGCCTCGGCGACCTCTGCCAGATCGGCTTCGTCGATCATGTGCTGAGTGCCTACCTTGGTCGCTCGCAGCCGGCCGGATCGGATCCAGCGACGCACCGTTTCGGGGTCGCGTTTAGTGCGGCGCGCTGCCTCCGGGACAGTGAGCATTGTAGTTGGATACTACAACAACTCGGTTTCGATCATTCGGCTGATACCTGACACTCCCCGCGCATGAGGGAGATGAGCGTGACCGAGCAAAACTACAAAGCGGTCCCGTCTCGGAGCGAATTTGAGCTTGAGTTCGCGCGCGTCTTCTATCTATAGCACG
>VBEG01000059.1 GCA_005882115.1 Chloroflexota bacterium | reverse complement strand
GGCCGCCTCGTAAAGGCTGCCCATCGGCAGCACGTTGTCGCCGCCGCGGTCGTCGGCCATCGTTTGGGCGCGCAGGTGGATCACCGTGTCGGCGGAGCGAGGCGCGGGACCGTCGGGCTGGGCCGTGACCACGACAGTGCGCGCACCTGCGTCGCGCGCCACGCCTAACAGTGCGTTGACGGTGGAGAAGGTACCCGGACCTGCGCTCACGACGAACAGATCCGCACCGCCAAGGTGAGGTGTCGTCATATCGCCGACCACGTGGGCGTCCAATCCAAGGTGCATGAGTCGCATGCAGAGGGCGCGCATCATCAAGCCCTCGCGGCCGACGCCATAGGTTGCGATCCGCCGGGCTCGAAGCAGCTCGTCGCACAGGCGGTCGGCCTCGACGTCGGCGCCGGCCTCGAGCACTGCGCGGATCTCGTCCAGAGCACCCGCAAACAACCCGGCGGCCTCCGCACGGGGCTCCTTCGGCGAGCTCAATTGACCGCGGCGACCGTGGCGCGAATGGCCTGCAGGTTCGCGATCACATCTCCGCCATCGAAGACGGCGCTCCCGGTGACGATCAGATCGACGCCCATCCGCGCCACTGCGCCCACGTTGTCGCGGGTTATGCCGCCATCGACTCCAAGCATCACCTTCCGACCGCTGCGCTCGATGATCTCCCGTGCCTGCTCGAGGCGGCGCTCGGTACCAGGCAAGAAGCCCTGGCCGCCCCACCCGGGATTGACCGCCAGCACGAGCACAAGCTCGGCTTCCTCGACGAGTGGTTCCACGGCACTTACCGGAGTCCCCGGATTGAGAGCGACGCCCCGCGTTAGACCTGGGCCGAGCGCGACCGCGAGCGACTGGAGGACGCGGTGAGGATGAGAGGTGGATTCAACGTGAAACGTGAGCACATCGGCGCCGGCGTCGACGTAGGCGCGGACCTTTTCAAGTGGCTCTTCGATCATCAGGTGGACGTCCTTGCGCAGCCCTGTCTTCAAGGCCCCGATCACGGGCGGACCAAGTGTCAGCTGTGGACAGAAGCAGCCGTCCATCACATCGACATGGACGTAATCGGCGCCGGCACGCTCGAGCAGCGCGAGCTCGTCGCCCATGTGCATCCAGTCGGCCGAGGTGATGCCGACGCTGAGCAAGGGGTCAGCTCCTCGTGCTCTGCCCACTCGGAGCTCCCGTGGACGAACGGTAGATCTCCAGCGCGTCCTCCGGCCGCGCGCCCTCATGCACCACGGCGATGACCGCGCGCATCATCCCCTCGGGACTGTCGCTCTGGAAGATGTTGCGGCCCATGTCGACGCCCGCGGCTCCTTCAACCACGGCGTGGTGCGCCATCGTCAAGGCATCGAGCTCCGGCAGCTTCTTGCCACCGGCCATGACGATCGGCACGGGGCAGGAGGAAGTGACGGTCTCGAAATCCTCGTCGCAGTAGTACGTCTTCACGAACTGCGCGCCAAGCTCGGCGCAGATGCGGCACGCGAGCCGAAGGTACTTGGCGTCCCTGGTGAGCTGCTTGCCGACGGCGGTTACGCCCATGACCGGAATGCCAAAACGCAGGCCGAGATCGACCAGCCGGGTCATGTTGTGGACCGACTGCGTCTCATGCTCGCCGCCGATGAAGACCTGCACCGCCAGGGCGGCCACGTTGAGCCGCGCGGCATCCTCGATGTCGATGGCTATCTGCTCATCCGAAAGCTCCTTGAGAATGCTCGGGCCGCCGCTCGCCCGCATCACGACCGGGGTGCGTGTGCTCGGTGGGACAACCGACCGCAGGATGCCGCGCGTGCACATGAGCGCGTCCGCCAGCGGTACGAGCGGCAAGATGCTGACGTCGACACGCTCGAGGCCCGTGGTTGGGCCCTGGAAATATCCGTGGTCGATCGCAAGCATCACGGTGCGCCCCGTTTGAGGCCGGAAGACACGTGCCAAGCGGTTGCTCATGCCCCAGTCGAGCGACCCGGAACCTTTCAGGAAGAAGCCATCATTCGCCTGCGGGACGTCGGTGTAGAAGTTCTTGGCGTCGCCGTCTGCTTCCGGCATGTCACCGACTCCCCGCGACGTGAGCCGCCCTGTCCTGGGTGTGGCGTTTCAGGAAGCTGAGCGCCTCGGTGGCCAGCTGTTCCTCGCTTTCAAACAGCGGCCGCCAGATCTTGGTTGCGGCCGCCAGGTTGGGCAGGAAGTTGCCGAACGCCTCGACGGTGAGCCAGCCGTCATACCCGATGACGCGTAGCGCGCGGAACGTCGCATCCCACGCCACGCTCCCGGTTCCCGGCACGCCGCGGTCGTTCTCCGAGACGTGGACGTGAGCGATGCGATCGCCCGCCCGGCGAATCGCCGCCGCGGGGTCCTTCTCCTCGATGTGCGCGTGGAAGGTGTCGAGGTGGATGCGGCAGTTGGGATGACCAACTTCGTCGACGAGACGGACGGCCTGATCGAGCGTGTTGAGGTGGTAGAGCTCGAAACGATTGACGACCTCCTCGGCCAGTACGACGCCTTTGCCCTCGGCGTACTCCGCCACCTTGCGCAGGTGATCGACGCTGCGCTTCCACTCCTCTTCGGTTGCCCCCCGACCCGTGAAGACGCCCAGCGCGACCTGGTGCGGACCGCACAGGATGGACGAGCCGACCGCGGCACAGCAGTCGACCACCCGACGCATGTGCTCATAGGCCGCCTTGCGGATGGCAGGGTCGGGACTGACCGGGTTGTGCTCGGGCGCGATCACGGTGTTGGCGGTCCGCTCGAGCCCGAGCTCATCGAGCCGCTTCGCCCAGCGCGTCCACTTCGACAGGTCGAGGTCGAAGATCGGTACTTCGACGCCGTCGTAGCCGATGCGCTTCAACGACTCAAGCACAGGCAGCAGCCCATCGTGCATGTCGTCGGCCCACAGGTAGAGGTTGATGCCGTATTTCATTGCTTCCCCTCCCGTGAGCTCCCGGCGTCACAACGCGCGCCTGCAAGATTCTGCAGGAGCATCATGATCGTGGAAGGATTATCCGGTGCACATCGGATTTGTCAAGTGACTGCAAAGTGATCCGGCAGGCGCTTGCCTCAGTGCATGCCCCGCCCGCCGGCGACGATCAGCAGCTCCCCGGTGATGAAGTCGGCGTCCTTCGATGCCAGGAACAGCGCCGCGCCCGCGATCTCATCCGGCGTACCCCAGCGCCCCAGCGCGGTCTCGGCCAGGATCCTCCGCTCGACCTCGGGATCGGTGCCCTCGATCATCTCGGTCTTGATCCACCCAGGGCAGATCGCGTTGACGGTGATGTGCGGACCAAGCGCCAGGGCCATCGCTTTGGTCAGGCCGTTCATCCCGGCCTTGGAGACGACGTACTCGGTGAAGCGCATCGCCGAAGGGTGGTACAGCCCGGAGTTCGAGGACATGTTGATGATCTTGCCGGTCTTCTGCTCGAGCATGATGGGCACCACCTCTTTCGAGCAGAGGTACGCGCCCTTGAGGTTGACGTCGATCGTGCGGTCCCAGTCTTCTTCCGTGGTGTCCATGACGGACCTCGACACCATTACTCCCGCGTTGTTGACCAGGATGTCGACACGGCCGAAAGCGTCGACCGTCGCGCGCACGAGCTTGCGGACATCGGCTGATCTCGAAACGTCGCCCTGCACCGACAACGCATCACCGCCGTGGTTCTTGATCCCCTCGACCACGTCCCGCGCCTCGCGATCGCCCCTGACCCAGTTGACCGCGACCTTCGCGCCCTGAGCGCTGAAGCGCTCGGCCACGGCACGGCCGATTCCCCTGGACGCACCCGTCACGATCGCGACCCTGCCTTCGAGGACTCCTTCGCTCATTCCATCCACCTCACTGCGAGCTGCCGCGGGCTGCGACCTTCCAGTAGTCGATCATGCGATCGCCACGCTTCACCCACACATGGTCGTGCAGGCGGTCGCCACTTCATTCAACTCGCCTTCGCCTTCATTCGCTGAGGCTCATCACAAGCTCCGGCGTCAGCTCGGAGATGCTCGGCACCACAGCGCCGGCAAGGCGAAGTGTGGCGGAGTCGGGACGATGCTCTCCGCGCGGGATGGCGACGACGTGCGCTCCCGCCGCCGCGGCGGACCTGATGCCGTTGGCCGAGTCTTCGACGGCGACACAGACCGCGGGATCGAGATGCAGGCGGCGCGCGAGCTCGAGATAGGGATCCGGCATCGGTTTGCCGTGTTGCACCTCGTCGGCGGACATCGCGACCTCGATGCAGTCAGTCAGGTCCATGAGCTGCAGGGTCAAGGCGATGAGAGCCGGCGGCGAACCGGAGGCCAGGCCGAGACGAAACCGTGGCGCGAGGGCGCGCACCGCATCGACCGCGCCATCGATCACAGGGAGATCCTGCCGATACGCATCGGCAAGATTTTCGATCACCTCCCGCGCCGCTGCCTCGGGCCTGATCTTTCCGCCTGTGATGTTGCTCAAAGCGGTCGACCAGTCGGCAGTGCGGACACCCATCATCTGTGTCTGCAGCTCGCCGCTCCAACCGCCTCCGTGCTCCTGCGCAAAGGTGCGACGCACCCGCTCCCAGATCGGCTCGGTGTCGATCAGGACTCCATCGAGGTCGAACAGCACGCCCTTGACCTCTCTGCTCAATTGCCGGCCTCATCGGGGATGCTCCGGCCGACCTCGTCGAGAACTGTTGCGAAGGCGACCGGATCATGGACGTACCTGCCCAGGAAGAGACCGTCGACCGAATCGCCCAGGCGCTCAAGCAAGCCAGGGCCCGCGCTGCCTCCGTAGATCACGCGGTCAGCAACCCCCGGACGTGCATTTCGAACCATCCTTTGCAGGGCAGAGCAAACCTCGTCGATGTGCTGGTCCGACGCCGGCTTCTCGGCGCCGATGGCCCACTGCGGCTCGTAGGCGACCACCACCGGGGCGCGCATCCGATCATGTCCGATCCTCGACAACGCGGACCCGAGCTGGCGGGCGCACTCCTGAGCCGCTGATTCGCCATCGGTGGAGTCAGCCTCGCCAACGCAGACGATGGGGCATAGATCGTTGCGCAGCGCAGCTTCGACCTTGAGCGCGACGTCGTCGTCACTCTCGCCGAAGAGCCGGCGGCGCTCCGCGTGCCCCATCGCGACGTAGGCGCAGCCCATATCGGCCAGGACCCGGCCGCTCACCTCGCCGGTGAACGGACCGCTGTCTCGCCAGTACAGGTTTTGCGCGCCCACGGCGACCGGCGTGTCCCGCAGCAGCGCGATCACAGGCATCAAAAGAGGAAAGGTCGGCAGCACGAACACGCGCACCATCCCGCTTGCGACCGCCGGATGTCCCGATGCGATGGCGCCGATGCGAGCGCACCAGTCCAGCGTTTCCTGGAAGCCGAAGTACATCTTCAAGCTGACTCCGACCAGGCACTCGCGGTCGGCGTGGGTGTCCGCGAGCTCGGAGGTCAACCGCCGGACGACGGGTCGGGATTGTTCGCGCCAGCCTCGTAGCCGTCGATGGCTTTCACCTTCTCGGCGGAGGGTGAGGCGTCGTCGAAGCGGTATGTCAGCCACTCCCGGGTCAGGCGCCGCGCCAGCTCCAGGCCGACTACCCTCTGGCCCAGGGCCAGCACCTGGGCGTTATTGCTGAGCACCGAGCGCTCTACCGAATAGCTGTCGTGGGCGGTGACCGCGCGCACCCCGGCAACCTTGTTGGCCGCGATCGCCACTCCGAGTCCCGTCCCACATACGAGCAGCGCTCGATCCACCGAGCCGTCGGCAACCATACGCGCCGCGGCCACCGCGATATGTGGATAGGCGGTGTTCTCGTCTTGCTCCACGCCGACGTCGTGGACCGACTCCACAAGGTCGCTCTTGAGCAAGTCGGCCTTGATCGCCTCTTTGTACTCGTAGCCGGCATCGTCCGAGCCGATGGCTATGCGCAGTTTTTCAGGCACGTCGTCCCTCCGTCGTCTGTTCGCCGACGGCGGAATCCTCGGACAGGACTGGCAAGACGGCTTTCACAACGACGACGAACGAGATCGCGCCCGGGTCGGGCGTGCCCACGCTCTTTTCTCCATGGGGCCGGGCGCGGCCAACCCGCGCCACCATCGATGCCGTCCTTTCGGCCCCTTGAGCGGCCGCCGCGGCGGCTTCCTTCCACGCGCCGGCGGTGGAGTCGCCCCTGTCGACCGCGGCGGCAAACGTGGACGCGAAAGGCTGGAGCGCGTCGACGATCGTCTTGTCACCAGGCTGCGCCTTGCCCGCCGATTGGACCGCGCGCGCGGCCGCGGCCACTCCGTCCACCAGATCGCGTTTCGATGGGCGGCCCTCATCGTTGAGTGCGGCGGCCATGGCATGGAGCGCCACGCTCCACAGCGCACCTGATGCGCCTCCCGCGCGATTCGCCCATTCGTCGGCGGCGCGCGCCAGGGTCGTGCGGACGCCGGCGCCCTGCTTGCAGGCCGTGTCCGCCGCCTCCACCGCCGCCCGAACCCCACGCTGCATTCCGATGCCGTGGTCGCCGTCGCCGGCGACAGAATCCAACCGGCCGAGCTCGTCCGCGTGCTCGTCAATCGCGCTCCGTATCGAGCGGAGGGCTTTCGCGACGGTCATGGCGGCGGTGCGCGAATCGTCCGTCGCCGCGGGAATGACCCCGGGGGCGGACGACCCGTGACTCGAATCGGTCTGCAAGGCGTGCTCTTCGGGCTCGGTGTACGCCTTGTGGAAAGCCGGTGCATCGGCCGGGGCGGCCCAGAGGCTTTCGAGCTCATCATCGAGCCACAGAAGCGTCATCGATGCCCCCGCCATGTCAAAGCTGGTCACAAACTCGCCGACCCTCGCATCCACCACGGTGAGGCCGGCCTCTGCGAGCTCTCTGACCACGCGCCGGTAGACAACAAACAGCTCTTCGTATTTCACCGTGCCCAATCCATTGAGGATCACGACGACTCGAGCGCCCGAGACGTTGTCCGCGCTGGAAGGGCGCTCATGCAGCAACGACTCGGTGAAGAGGTGTGCGAGCTGGTCCGCCGACGGCATCTCCTGCTCTCGGATGCCAGGCTCGCCGTGGACGCCCATCCCCACGGCCATCCGCCCGAGGGGCACCTCGAACAACCTGCGGTCGGCACCCGGCAACGTGCAGCCGCTGAACGCGACGCCCAAAGACCGGCATCGTTCGTTGGCGCGGGCAGCGACCCGTGCGACATCGTCCAGCGAGCGACCCTCGTCCGCGGCCGCACCCGCGATCTTGAACACCACAAGATCGCCTGCGATGCCTCTCCGCCGGTGAACCTCGTCGGCGGAGGCGCTGCTGATGTCATCGGTGACGACCACGGTGCGGCACGGAATCCCCTCGGCCTGGAGGCGCCCCTGAGCCTGGTCGAAGTTGAGGACGTCTCCGGTGTAGTTGCCATAGCTCAGGAGCACGCCGGCGCCGGTCTGCGCTGCGACAGCCACGCGATGCACCTGATCGGCCGATGGCGACGCGAAGACGTTACCGATGACAGCACCGTGGGCCAGTCCGCTCCCGACCAGCCCGCCGAACGCGGGATAGTGGCCGGAGCCTCCGCCGATGATCACGGCCACGGTCGGCTCGCTCGGCGGGTGACGGCGCACAACGCCGCCCGGGACGGAGCGCACCCAGCGGCCGTTGGCGGCGACGAACCCTTCAACCATCTCGTCAACGAAAGAGGCGGGATCGTTGAAAAGCAGGGTCACAGCATCCTCCCGGAGTGCAGGTTACTCGTGTAACGAAGCCTTTGCGGTCGGGGCTTGCGGGCTCTCGCGAGAGGAAACGCCAGCGGTTGGAATGGCCCTTGGCGCGCCGCCGACGTCGCGCAGCCTTTGGCCAATGAGTGACCGTTTGCCACCGGCGTTACCGTGCGACAACGACGATGATCGCGCCTGGTAGCCCCTGGGTGCGAGCAGCGCCTAGCCCTCTGTAACGTATCGATCAACAGGTCATGAAGCTCTACGACGAACTGGCCGACTGGTGGCCGATCATGGCGGGTCCGGCCGAGTTTCGGGAAGAAGCCTTGTTCTTTGATCGCCTGTTGAGCAAGTCATCCAATCCTCCGCCGCGAACCGTGCTCGACCTTGGGTCTGGCAGCGGAAACATCGCCTTCCATCTCAAAGCTCACTTCGCGATGACTCTCGTCGATATGTCACCTCAGATGCTGGCGGTCAATCGAGCGGTGAATCCCGAGTGCGAACACCTTCAAGGCGACATCCGAAATCTGCGGCTGGGCAGGACCTTTGACGCGGTCTTTGTTCACGACGCCGTATGCCACATGACCACCGAATCAGATTTGCGGGCGGTCATGGAGACGGCGTTTGCTCACTTACGGCCGGGAGGTGTTGCTCTGTTCGTACCAGATGAGATGCGCGAAACCTTTGTTCCAAGCACAGACCACGGCGGCAACGACAGAGAGGACCGCAGCCTGCGCTACGTCCAGTGGACCACAGATCCCGACCCGCGCGACACAGCGATCCTGGTTGACTTCGGAATCCTGCTCCGTGACGAACAAGGAGACGTGCGTGTCGTGCACGAACGCCAAACCCATGGCCTTTTCGCGCGCGCGGTATGGCTCCGGCTGCTGCGGAAGGCCGGATTCACGGCGTCGGTGGTTAGCGACGAACGCATCAGAGACCTGTTCTTATGTCGGCGCCCAAAGTAGGTAGGAACGATTCGCCACAAAGGCATGGTCGGATTGAGGGTATGAGCTCATACAGTGTTCGGCGGTCGCGTGTCCATGGCCGAGGACTGTTCGCCCGAACGCCATACATGCCGGGAGATTTGGTCGGTGAATATCGAGGCCGTGTGATTGACGTGGCGTTAGAGGGTGAAACGTCAAGCGCCTGGAATTCTGATCCCTCCTACACCCTGCTGTTCGCCCTCGATGATGACCTCACGATTGATGCTGGAGTCAAGGGGAACAGCATCCGGTTCATGAATCACTCCTGCGACCCCAACTGCGAGACATCCGTCGAGGGGGATAGGGTTTTCGTGCATGCGCGGCGACGCATTCAGCCGGGTGAAGAATTAACTTACGACTACAACCTGCGCCCGGGCGACCCGGCCGACAGCCCCGACGCGTACGCATGCAAATGTGGATCGAAGATGTGTCGCGGAACAATGATCGACGGTGAGCTTCTCCGGTCGACAAGAACTGTTACTCGCACCAACAATCGCTGATCGACACGTGCGCCCACAAGGTGCCAGCGGGAATCATGTAGATCAAGCCAGTGGCGAAGAGTCCTGGATATGAGGGACTGCGCGAGACCATCAACCACGTCTTGGTTCTCCGATGTGCTCGATCAGCAAGCAGCCCGGCGCTACCGACGCCGAGAAGCATGATCGGGACCGCAGTCGAGAAGGTCGGCGCACAGCCGACCTTCTCATGTCCTCAAGGTGACGTCGCCGCCATGTTGGTTACGCAGCCACCTCGACCTCGACGCTGGGACCCGCGATTGCCGGTGATTGGCGGTGGCGGACGGCGACCAGGGCGGTCACGAAGCCGGCGAGCGCTATCAGGCCGGCGATCTCGAAGGCCGCGCTGAAGCCGGTGGTAAGGGCGCGGTTCACGGCTGCGTGCGTGAAGGGGCCGGTCGCGAGCTGATTCCTGGTCACCGTTGTGGCGATGTTGCCCATGATCGCGATTCCGAGCGAGCCCCCAAGCTGGCGGCCGACGCTCAGGAGGGCAGACGCCAACCCTGATTCATTCGGCTGGACTCCCGAGATGGCGGTGACACTCGTGGATACGAACGCCATGCCTAGGCCGATTGCCAGCACGACCAGGGGGCCGAGAACGTCGGCGAAGTAGTTGGCGTGAACTGTCACGGCGGACAGCCAGAACATGCCGGTGGCGGCAAGCAGCGCCCCGGTTGTCATCGGCACGCGCGGGCCGACGCAGCTTGTTGAGCCGACTCTGGACACCAACTTGACGTTGCTATCGGAGCTTTCATGATCGATCCAGTGATTCCGATTCAGGGCAGGTGTCCAGGCGCGGGTAGCGGGGGGTCTATTCCTTGGCGCCCCGCGAGCCATTCAAGCCACCGACGCTCTCCTCATGAGGCAACTGCGCGTCAGTATGTGATCTGACCAGTTCCCCTGAGCGT
This sequence comes from Chloroflexota bacterium, assembly GCA_005882115.1. Lineage (GTDB taxonomy): Bacteria > Chloroflexota > Dormibacteria > Dormibacterales > Dormibacteraceae > 40CM-4-65-16. Next base: position 9,427 of record VBEG01000059.1, on the reverse strand, counting down.
CGCCGATAAGACGTGACAGCTGCTATCGAAAAACGCGCCGTAATGAACAAGCGTCGCCGTGAAGGTACCAGTCCCCGTGATGCTTAGTCGGAATACCTGGGTGCATGTTCCAACTCCATTGACGGCATAGTCGGTCTCAATGCCCGGGCTGATGGAGCCGCCAGCGAAGCTTCCGTAAACCGTGACGTATCTCCAACCCGCGAAGCCGCTCACCCGAAAGCGGCCACCGATAATCGTGGCTGCGACGCCATGAGTCGAGAGTCCCGTGTGACAGACCGAGGCCGACCAAACCCCGCTGATCGTGCCGCTGGCGCCACCGCTGAAGGTGCTCAGGGAATCGCCTGAGCCGCTGGGACCGCAGGCGATGGGAAACCCGATCTCTACTCCAGATATAGATTCAGTCGCTGTTGATGCAGCAAACGCCGTTGTCGGTAGCAAAGCCATCAAGGCGAGGCCCACCGCAATCGCTAGCCGTTGTGTCCCGAACCTCAGCATTTCCGCATCCTCCGATCGATATCCGCCGGAACGCGGGCAGTATAGGGGTGGTTTCGGGCATTTTCACATCTCGATTGACTTCGTTCAGGGGCGCCCCTCGAGGGATTCGAATTCCCGATCCTCTACTGAGAAGTTGTTGCTTCGCATGCGCTGCAGATCCGAATGCAGCGGGCGGTTAGATTCTTGGTGGGCCGTACTTTCCGTAACGCGGACCGACGGGCAGTGACCGCGCGGCCGATCAGCCTCGGCGCGCCCGGCGGCATTAGTCAGCGCGGCGGGCCACAGCGGTGACGGTGATCGCGGTTAACAAATCGCTGACCGAACTGGCAATCTCACGGGCACGCCACCCTCCAGTGGCGCCGCAAGCCATCAGCTGAGGACTTGCGGATCTCCTCGATACAGGCCAGAGTAACCCCGTCCCCTATGGCAGACCCTGGTCAGTCGTCCCGATCGATAACCTGCCGGCGGGTAGGAGGTGTGACATGGGCGGTGCACTGGAGATAGCTACCCGACAGTATTTCGATTTCGTCGACCGAAAGGACGCCGAGGCGATCATCCGCGCAGGAACAGAAGACATTCAAGCGGTCGACGAGATCTCTCGTCGATGGATGCGCGGGATCGACGAGCTTGGCGCTTACATCCGACACGTAGTGAACATGGTCGAGGACGTTCACACGTCGATCAGCAACGTCAAGGAAACCTTGCTGGGAGACATCGGGATTTTGACGTGCTGGATCGAGCAAGACTACACGTTGGAGGGAAAAGACCAACATGTCTCCGCGCCTACGACGGTGGTGTTTCGGCGAGAAGGGAACGCATGGAAGGTCGGCCTCTTCCACTCACTGCCGCTGCCGCCTGAGGAAAATTGACCGATGCTCGGTGGTCGGGACCGAGCGCAAGCTCTTCCCTCAAAGCTGTGGTGGGCCGCGGTGGACTCGAACCACCTACCTCCGCGCTAGTCCGCCCTAAGCGCTGTGCCTAGCAGGGTGGGAGGCTGAGCGTGAGGCCGGGTGTTATGTGGTGTGGCAGTGCCGAAACGCGCGGGCGCGACATCGAGCGATGCACTCATTCCGCAACGGCCTTCTTAGTAAGGTCGCGGGACACGGCGGCTAGCAAGGTTCCGGCGAGAAAGTACAGCAGAGGCAACCACGCATCTGAAACGACCGCCACGAACGTCCCGCCGGTGCCGGCCGCGCACCGACCCATGGACGAGGAGCGACGCTCGGGGGTCTGGCCAGAAGGTGCCGGATCTCCGGCGCCATGCCAGCTCGCAGAATTCTCAGTAAAAGCCTCGCTCGGCCGCCGAACCGTGGAACGGCTACCCTCTGATTGCAAATGCAGACGATGACGCCGGGCTCGATTCTCGGGCATGCCGTACGCAGGCGCGAGGACCCGCGTCTCGTGACCGGCACAGGTCAATTCGTCGACGACATCCGGCCCGAGCGGTGCCTGCACGTCGCCTTTGTGAGGTCGACCCTGGCGCACGCCAAGATTCGCTCGTTGGACTTGGTGGAGGCAGCACGTACACCCGGCGTGGTGGCCGTGCTGACCGGCGCCGACCTGCACCTTCCGGCACGCGTCGGCTTTCAGACGGTGGCCGAAACATTGGCGCGGCCGCCACTCGCAATTGAGCGCGTTCGTTTTGTGGGCGAGCCGGTGGCTCTCGTCGTGGCGGAGAGCTCGGGTGTCGCCGAGGATGCCGCCCAGCTGGTCGGTCTCGACCTCGAGCCGCTCGCTGTCGTCGTCGATCCGGAAGCCGCCCGCCGGCCTGATTCCACGCTGCTTTTCCCCGCGCATGGCTCCAACGTCGCCAATCGCTTCGACTCCGGTGGCGAGGATGACGTATTCGCCGGTGCGGAAGTGAAAATCGTGGGCCGCTTCGTCAACCAACGCCTGGCACCTGTGCCGATGGAACCGGAGGCCATCCTGGTCGTGCCGGAAGCAGGACGCCTTTTGGTATGGGCGACCAGCCAGACGCCATTCGGGTTGCGCGCCGAGCTGGCGTCCTCGCTCGGCATGTCTCCCGCTGCCATCCGCGTGGTCGTCGGCGACATGGGAGGCGGGTTCGGCGCGAAGGCCGGCGCTCGCCCCGAGCTTATCGTCGTCGCCGCCGCGGCGCGCAAGCTCGGCCGACCGGTGAAGTGGATCGAGACCCGCTCCGAGAACCTGGTCGCGATGACGCACGGACGTGGACAGGTGCAGGACGTCGAGCTCGGCGCCATGCACGATGGCCACCTGGTGGGCATGCGCGCGCGAGTCGTAGCCGATGTGGGCGCTTACCCGGGAATCGCGACGCTGCTGCCGATGCTCACGGGACAGATGGCGTCAGGTGTCTACTCCATCCCCGCCATCGATTACGAGGCGCAGTGCGTCGTCACGAACACCACACCGCTGGGCGCCTATCGAGGCGCCGGGCGGCCAGAAGCGACCGCGATGGTGGAGCGTGCGATGGACATGCTGGCGGCGGAGCTCGCAATGGACCCGGCGGATCTGCGACGCCGCAACCTGATCGCGCCCGATCGCTTCCCATACACCACGGCCGGCGGGGCCACCTATGACTCGGGTGACTACGCGAAAGCGCTCGACAAGCTGCTAGAGGTGTCGGCCTATCGGACACTGCGCACCGAGCAGGCACGGCGGCGTGAGCGAGGTGACCGCCTGCAGCTCGGGATTGGCCTTTCGGTATACGTGGAGGTCACCGCGGTGGGGATCGGCCCCGAATGGGGAGCGGTTCGCATCGAGACCGACGGTACGGCGACCGTGCGCTGCGGCACCACCTCATTCGGTCAAGGCCACGAGACCTCACTCCCCCAGATCGCGGCGGAGCAGCTGGGCATGCCACTCGAGTCGGTGCGCCTCGTCCATTCCGACACCGACACCGTCGAGCGCGGCACGGGCACCGTCGGCTCGCGCTCCATGCAGCATGGCGGCTCGGCCGTGCACCAGGCTGCTCAGCAAGTGCGTCATAAAGCGCGCGACCTGGCATCGCACCTGCTCGAAGCCGATCCCGAAGACATCGTCTTTGTCGGCGGAATGGTAGGCGTGGCGGGGGTCCCAGGGCGATCGCTCTCATGGACTTCGTTGGCTGCGGCCGCCACCGACGGCAAGAGGCTGCCGGAGGGGATGAAGCCAGGCCTCGCCGCGGAAGCCGACTTCGCTGGTGATGGGAGCTACCCATTCGGGGCGCATTGCGCGGTGGTCGAGGTCGACGTGGAGACGGGCGATGCCCGCCTGGTCCGCTTCTTCGCGGTCGACGACTGCGGCCGCATCATCAATCCGTTGCTCGCGGAAGGGCAGGTCCACGGGGGCATCGCCCAGGGCATCGGGCAGGCGCTGCTCGAGGAGGTCGTGTTCGACGACCAAGGCACCCCGCGCAGCGGCACGTTGGTCGACTACCAGATTCCCAGCATCGGCGAGGTTCCCGAAGTCGTGACCGCGACCACCGAGACCCTCAGCCCCAACAACCCCCTCGGCGCGAAGGGCATCGGGGAGTCCGGAACGATCGGATCGACCCCCGCGATCCAGAACGCCGTAGTCGACGCGCTGTCACACCTGGGCGTTAGGCACATCGATATGCCGCTCACGCCGCAGCGAGTGTGGGCCGCACTCGCAGCAATTGGGCCTGACGAGGGAAAAGGCCAGACTTAGGCAGTCCCTCGTTGGGAAATTGTCACAACAGGCGATGGATTCGGATTCTCACCCGACCAGATCGCCGGCTTCGCACAGGCCATCACGCACCGCCTCGAAGCTGAGATCCCGGCCTACGGCCGGGTGGCCGGGGCGGCGATCGAGCGTGACCTCATCGATAGCTTGGTCAGTTGTAGTAGGCGAGTATGTGTTGGGTGAACGTTCCATCAGGGTTCGCGACAATGATTGCCTTAAACCTCGTGGCCGTTACGCCGTCGAAATCCGAAAACCAAGGGACTTCTCCAAACGGCGGGACGTTAGCAGTCGGGTGACCGACATAAGTGCCTGCGACGAGACCGGTCGTATCACCCGTAACTGTGCATATCTCGCTGTCTTTGATACTGACGCGATTGACTATGTGCACTCCCGAACAGGTCCACTGGGAGAAACCGCCGTCAGGCATCGGAGCAGAGAAGCTGGCCTTGTACTGAGTGGCAGCTCCTTCGCTGGCCATCGCGGCGGTTGATGTAGCAAACATGGCCACCATGAGAGTGATCACGACCACTAGACCTTTCACACTTCTACCTCCCACGTGAGCCGATCTTGTGGCGTCCACATGCGGTGGATCACGAAAACGTCCTCGATCCCTCAACCCGAGTCGTCCCACCTGGACAGCGCTGGACAGCGAGGGGGACCCGATGCGCCCGATTTGGGTGACCCTGTTCCTTCAATGGATGACCTCATGCTGCCTCTAATACAGCGCGACCATCGCGGAAAAGTAAGCGGGCCGCTCGGCATTTTCCGCCAATTCAGCTCAAAGATGTAACGGGCTGGGGAGCGGTCCGCTGTTGCCACCATACACCTCGTTCCTCAGCGTGCTCAAAAAACTTTTGAGAGCTCTCTACCGCGGCCTTGCCGCGTCGCCCAGGCCATCGGGCGGCGATGCCTTTAGCAGCCCCAAAGTTGTCGCTGTTCCGCGTAGCGGCGTCCGACGGAACAGTCATCGTTCTCTTCCTCGAGCACGGCGCCGAGCAAACGGTAATGGATGAGCGCGCGATGACGCGCCGAGCATGCCTAGCGCCCAGCCCCTTTGCCCACGACCGCGCAGACGAAGTAGTGATGGATGTCGACCTCAACCGCCACTGGGGCGCCGTCAGGCAGGCGCTCGGCCAACAGAGCATCAACCGCGGTCTCGGACGTGGCCGGCAACACAGCGGCGAAGGCGTTGCTGACGTCCAGGTTGGAGTGAGTCGTCGACGAGCCAGTGATGAAGTCATACGCCGGGATAACCAAAAATACCTTCCACAGCGGCGAGAACTCACCATGCCCGGGCGAGCTCGGCATCGAGTCCAGAACATGGTCATGAAAGTCGATGAAATCGATCCCCTGGCCGTCGTGATCGCAAGGCTGACACTGCGGGTTCAGACCGCGCGCCGCCCAGTCGATTGGATAGACGACCTGATAGAAGTCCGCAAGAGCCCTCTCGTTCGCCACCTGCGGGACTTCGATCGCATTGATCGTGACTGTCTGGCCCAGTACAAATGCCTGTTCATAGGCTGGCGGTCCGCCCGCCTGCACAGCGTCAGCACCGAAAAGAAACGCAAGCAAAGCCACCGTCGGCAAAGCGAATCGGATCAACGACATGCGTCGCATTCTCGACACCTCCCCGTGATTAGCGACACGCGCATCGCGGCCAACCGCGTCGACGGCGCGCCATTCTAATTGGAGTCGAAAGACGCCCCAACCGAGCCGTCACCAGTTCCTATGACGACCGCACGTCGGGTGAGTCCGAGAACCTGAGTCATCAAACAGATCGTCAGGACGTGACTCGAGGTGTCATGTCTCCATCTTGGGACGCAGCGCGTGTCGGCCCGCTCCGTCGGTTGAGTCGTATTAGCAGGTCACCCACGAGCCCCGTCCAGCCCGTTTGGTGGGCGGCGCCGATGCCCGCGCCCGTCTCCCCGTTGAAGTATTCATGGAATGGGATGAGGTCGTGCCATGACGGATCCATCTGAAAGCGCTTGTACGTGCCGAAGACCGGACGCGACCCGTCGGTGTCGACGAAGATCGCAATCAACCGGCGCGAGATCTCGTCCGCCACCTCATCGAGGTTCAACGCGCGTCCTGATCCGGTCGGGCATTCGACCGTGAACTCGGGACCGAGGTAGCGGTGGTAAACCCTGAGCACCTCGACGAGTAGGTAGTTGACCGGCATCCAGATCGGTCCACGCCAGTTGGAGTTGCCGCCGAAAAGGCCCGTGCTCGACTCGGCGGGCTCATACACCAGCCGTGCGGTGTAGCCGCCGACGTCGACCTCCAATGGATGGTCGCGATGCCATCTCGAGAGCGCACGGACTCCATATGGCGAAAGGAACCTGTCCGGATCCAAGACGCGCACCAGGATTCGCCGCAGCCGCTCGGGAGAGACGATGGACAGCATGCGCCAGCCGGCGTGGCTCTCATTACGCATGTGCTCGATCACACCCATTGCTTCCGAGCGGTGTGTGGTGAACCAGTCCGCTCGTCGCGCGAACTCGGGCAGCCGCGCCATGGTTTCTGGGCCGAGCGTAGTCACTGCAAAAAGCGGTACGAGCCCGACCATCGAGAGCGCCCGCAGCGGCTGCATGGATCCATCGGCGAGATGTAGGACGTCGTAGTAAAACCCATCCTCTTCGTTCCACAGGCCCTGGCTGTTGAGTGCCGACGCGATCAGCGCGAAATGCTCGAAGAATTTGACCGCCAGGTCTTCGTATGTGCGGTCGTGCTGGGCGAGCAGCAGCGATAGCTCGAGCATGTTCTGGCAGTACATCGCCATCCACGCTGTCCCGTCCGACTGCTCGAGGTGGCCGGAGACGGGGAGCGATGAGCGATCGAAGAGACCGATGTTATCGAGGCCCAGAAATCCGCCCTGAAAGACGTTGTTGCCTTTGCTGTCCTTGCGATTCACCCACCACGTGAAGTTGAGCAGTAGCTTGTGGAAGACGCGCCCCAAGAACTCGTAATCGCGTGACCCGTCGATCTCGAAGACACGCAGCGCGGCCCAGGCATGGACAGGTGGATTGACGTCGCCGAACGCCCACTCATAAGCCGGAAGCTGTCCGTTGGGATGCATGTACCACTCTCGGCACAGGAGAAGGAGCTGGGACTTCGCAAATTCTGGATCGACCCGGGCGAGTGCGACGCAATGAAACGCGAGGTCCCACGCGGCGTACCACGGGTACTCCCACTTGTCGGGCATCGAGATTACGTCGCGGTTGTCGACGTGCTGCCAGGCGGAATTGCGTCCGGATAGTCGTTCGGGAGGAGGCTTCGGGCCGGCGGGATCGCCTTGAAGCCACCGCTGAACGCTGAAGTTGTAGAACTGCTTCGACCAGAGCATCCCCGCCATCGCCTGCCTCAGCACGAGCGCCTCGTCGGATGGTGTGCCTGGTGGGGTCAAGTCCGCATAGAACTCGTCGGCTTCCCCGCGGCGCTGATCGAGCATGGCGTCAAAGTCGCTGCCGACGCGCGATCCCAATGCGCTTAGCCGGAGCCTGATCGTCGTTTGGGCGCCGGCGTCCACTGCGACGTGACTGTGGAATGCCGCCTTGGTCCCTTGTCGCTCCGGATTGACAGTCGAAGCACCTGATACGACGTGGTCGTTGATGCCGTCCTTCGGGAAGCGGCTGCGTCCGGGGATTCCCCACAAGCGCTCGGTGTTGGTCTCGTTGTGGCAGAAAAGCATTTCTGGCGTACCGTCCGACACGAGGCTCATCGGTCCCAGGTCCCAGTGTTCGGCGAGGAGGCCGGTGTCCGCAGCTCGAATGAGTGGGGCGCGGTCGTCGTCGCCCCATGCCCAGGTGTTGCGGAACCACAGCGTTGGCAGGACATCGAGCTCCGCGCGGTCGGGGCCGGCGTTGCGCGCCGTGATCCGGATCAGGATGTCGTCCGCGGCCGCCTTCGCGTAGTCGGCGGTGATCTCCCAGTACCTGCCGCTTTCAAAGATGCCCGTGTCGAGCAGCTCAAACTCGGGATCCTTGCGGCTGCGGCGTCGATTCTCCGATACCAACTCGGCATACGGAAAGGCGTCTTGGGCGTACAGATAACGCCAGCGCATCCAGGAGTGAGTCGGGGTGGAGTCGAGGTAAAACCAATACTCCTTAGCATCCTCGCCATGGTTGCCTTCATTGCCGGTCAACCCGAAGATGCGCTCTTTCAGGATCGGGTCGCGGCCGTTCCACAAGGCAAGGGCAAAGCAGAGAACCTGCCTGTCATCGCACAATCCTCCGAGGCCGTCCTCGTTCCAGCGATAAACACGCGAACGCGCGTGCTCATGAGGAAAGAATTCCCAGGCTTGGCCGAAGGGGCTGTAATCCTCGCGCACCGTAGCCCAGGCGCGCTCGCTCAGATAGGGACCCCACCTGCGCCAGGGCATGGCCCCACTCGCAGCTTGCCGCAAGCGGTGTCTCTCTGCTGAAGCCATCTCAGTCAAACCGTCCAATTCCCAAGCAAGTGTCCCTAACGCCCTGCAAACATAGACATTGATGTCCAGGACCGTCGACCTAATGCGGCACGCAGATGCCGATGGCGATGTGCTCACCCCGGCTGGGGTGCAAATGGCCCTGGACATCGGCAGGCGACTGGAAGGCAGGTACGAGGTGATGGTCTCGTCCGGCGCGCAACGCGCAACCCAGACGCTGGCGTGCTTACTGGCAGGGATGAGTCGCAGGGTGGCGGGAGGGGTGGTCGTGAACAGCGGCTTCCGTTCAAGCGTCGAGGAGCGTTGGTTCGCCGTCGCGCGCCAGGCCAAGGGCAAAGACCTGGAAGCGTTTCGTGCCGTCGATCCAGAGTTGGTGGAAAAGGAGTCCGCGCTGCTGGGCGGAGTGCTCAGAGATGTGTTCGAATCGCTCCCTGAAGGCGGGCTTGCTTTGGTAGTGGGTCACTCACCGACCACCGAGGCCGCCGTGCTCGGGTTGACGGGTCAGATCATCCAGCCAATCGCCAAGGGCGGCGGGGTCAGGGTGGTTGAGGAAGCGGGTCGCTACCGAATCGAACCGCATGGTTGATCGCGGATCCCAGCCGCAAGGCACGAGCGGGGCAGACGCGTGAACAGGTCCGGGGCGCTCTCGCCGGTTCTACTCATGGAGATCAACTGCAGCTACGAAGTCCCGTGCTACAGATAGAGGACGCGCGAACTCAGCCTCAAACTGGCTCCGAGACGGGACCGCTTTACTTTTGCTCCGTCACGATCATCTCCCTCATGCGCGGGAGTGTCAGGTATCAGCCGAATGATCGAAACTTAGTTGTTGTAGTATCCAACTACAAT
>VBEG01000143.1 GCA_005882115.1 Chloroflexota bacterium | reverse complement strand
TGCATGCGAAGGCTGGCGATGTATGCCTCGAGGAGACCGATAAGCAGGTCCGGCGAGATCGAAATTGTCCCTGCGAAACCGAGGTGGTGGTCTGAACATCCAGGTCTGATAACCGGAGCGATCAACGCGTCGCCGAGACGGCGGGCCAAGGCCAGGCCCAGAGCCTCGCCCAAGAGCGCATCGGTCGCTTCTACAAGATGGGGCCCATGCTGCTCTGAGGCCGCGGCGACGATGATGGCCCGACGGTGTCCAGCCGCGATTGCCGATTCAATTTCGGGCCAGGTGAGCCTTTCGATCCGTAACTCCTCGTTCAATTTGGTTGTCCCTCCTCACCAGCCAATGGCTTCAACTGCGTCGATTTGCTCATGGTCGAGCACAAGATTTCCCTTGCCTAGAACCCCGTCAACCTGAGATGGACGCCGGAAGCCCACGATCGCACCATGGACGTCGTTTCGTCGCAATGTCCAAGCTACTGCCACCTCAGACGGCGTCCAGCCCCACTTTTCGGCGACGCCTCTTAAGCGTTCCACCTTCCGCAAGTTGTCTGCCAGACGCGTGCCTACAAAATTTGGATCGGAGAGGCGGGCATCATCCGGTGGCATGCGTTCGACACGATGACGTGTCATGGCGCCGGAAAGGAGTCCCGACTGCATCGGCGAATAGACGACGACGCCAATGTCGTTCCGAGCGCAGTGCGGCAAAATCTCGGCCTCGATGCTCCGCTCCACGAACGAGTACGGGGGCTGTAGCGACTCCACCCGTGTAATCGCTCCGGCGCGATGAAGTTGGGCGACGTCGAAATTGGATACACCGATGTGAAGCACCTTGCCCGCATTCTTGAGGTCTGCGAGGGCAGCCCAGGCTTCTTCGATCTGAGAATCGTTCTCCGGCTCAACCCAGTGGATCTGGTAGAGGTCGATTGCCTCGATACGAAGCCTGCGGAGGCTTTGTTCAACCTCAGACCGAATCGAAACTGCATTGATCACGTTCACCATCGCGAACCGTGAGTCCCATACGAAGCCGCACTTGGTAAAGATGTAGGGCTTCTCCGCGAGGCCATGAATCGCTTTGCCTACAAGCTCCTCTGAATGTCCCGCGCCGTATCCCGGCGCTGTGTCGATCCAGTTGACTCCGAGCTCGAGTGCATGCCCGATTGCCGCTACGGCCTCGCGGTCGTCGGATGGTCCGAGCGATCCGGTGGCATTGCGGTCGCCTCCGATCGCCCAGCCGCCGAAACCGACCGGGCTGATCTGGAGGCCTGTAACTCCAAACCGGCGACGTTCCATGTCCTTCAACCGAACGTTCGAGCGACAATAGCAGTCTCGCAACTCCTAGTCGATCCCGACAATAATGGCGGCGTGTTGGCGCCATTTCGACGGTGGCGACTCCTCTCTTTCCTACACAGACCCGGAGGTGACATTTGATGAGTATTAAGACGGCTCCCCAGATCACGATCCAAGATCGCGCACTAATCGGAGGACGATGGGTCGCGGCGCGTTCTGGCGCGGAGATCCAAGTGACCGACCCAACGACGGATAGGTTGATCGCGACCGTGCCGCGCGCTGGTGCTGCTGATGCTCGAGACGCTGTCGACGCCGCATCCCAAGCGCTACCTTCCTGGCGAGTTCTTCCTGGCAGCGAGCGCTCCAAACTCCTTCGTCGCTTGTACGAGTTGATGATGCGCGACCAGGATCGCCTTGGCCGGCTAATGACAGAAGAACAGGGCAAGCCTCTCGCGGAAGCCAGGGGAGAGATCGCATACGCGGCTGGCTTCATCGAATGGAGCGCAGAGGAGGCAAAGCGCATCTACGGGGAGACGGTTCAGGCATTTGTCGCGAATAAGCGCATCCTCGTGCTTCGGCAGCCGATCGGAGTCGCGGCCGCGATCACTCCTTGGAATTTTCCGGCCGCCATGATCACGAGGAAGGTCGGTCCTGCGCTTGCAGCGGGGTGCACGGTGGTCGTGAAGCCCGCATCTCAGACTCCGCTAACTGCGATCGCAATTGGCGCTTTGGCAATGGAAGCAGGCTTTCCAGCGGGCGTCTTGAACATCCTTCCGGGAATTGCCACCGAGATCGCCGAAGCGTGGCTATCAGATTCGCGCGTTCGCGTTTTGAGCTTCACTGGTTCAACGGAAGTTGGCAAGGAATTGATGACGAAGGCGGCCGAGCACGTCACACGCATCAGCCTCGAGCTCGGAGGCCATGCTCCCTTTCTGGTTTTTGATGACGCCGATCTCGAGGCTGCAGTCGCCGGCGCGGTTGACTCGAAGTTCCGAAACGCGGGCCAGACGTGCGTGTGCGCAAACCGGGTCTACGTCCAATCGGGCATCTACGATCGGTTTGCAGCTCGGCTGACCGAGTCAGTTGAGGCTCTGAAGGTCGGTCCTGGCACAGAACCCGGTGTGAAGATTGGAGCCCTTGTCGACGATCGAGCAATGGCAAAAGTCGAAGACCACGTTGCAAATGCTTTGTCCCTCGGCGCCAAAATCCGAACAGGTGGCCGGCGGCTTCCACAAGGAGATGGCTACGCGGATCGCTTCTACGCTCCGACCGTCATAGAGGATGTCACGCCAGATATGAAGGTCAGCTTCGAGGAGACGTTCGGACCCGTGGCACCACTCATACGCTTCGACACCGAAGAAGAAGCCATCCGGCTCGACTACGGAATCGTCGGCGCCAACGATGGGCTTCCATCCACACCGCAAGCTCCGTTCGGGGGCATGAAGGAGTCAGGCATCGGGCGTGAAGGCGGGAAGTGGGGCGTTGAGGAATACCTTGAGGTCAAGTACGTCAGCTGGGGCATTTGAGCTTGTGATTCGCAGCTCGCTGGAAGCCGAGTAGCTCTACGTCCGCAACCCCAGCTCTTGTCGGCCTCGCATTCGGTCTTGGCGCGGCCGTTGCCTACGGCGGATCTGCTTATCTGTCGGCGCTGGTTGCTCGCCAGTTCGGTGGATGGATCACCAACATCGGAGAGCAGGCGGGAGCCGTGCTGTTCTTGTTGCCCCTTGCGCCGTTTCTAATGCCCCGGATCCTTCCAGCCCCGATGACGTTGCTCGCCATCATCGGAATTGGGCTGCTATTCATGGTGCTAAATTTCGCGAGTTACCAACTCCTTACGGTCGCTCCGGTGGCCTTGGTATGGCCACTACTTGCCAGCAACAGTGCTCTGGTGAGTGGTCTCGCGGTTATCTTTCTGGGGGAGCGGCCGCATCTTTCGCAGGCGATCGGGCTTGGGCTGGTCCTGATCGGTGTGCTGACCACGACGTATGTCCGATCGCAGGTATACGAGCCCGCAGTTGGCGTCGCATTTTTCGCGGGCGAGCCCGGTCGCAGCCGGGCGGACTTGGTCCCTATGCGAGCAAGCGCGCGGACGCTGCTATTGGCTGTAGTGATTGCCGTTCTCAGTGGGATTGGCCTTTTCTTTCTCATAATCCAGATCAAGCATTACGGCTGGTACTTGCCTTTCGCGGTGGAACGAGCATCACAGACGACTCTCGCACTTGGCATGCTTGCCGCCGGGTTTCCGCCACGTCGTGATTTCAAGGCTCACTCTCTCAACTGGTGGGCGGTCCTGCCGTTGATAGGCGTCTTCGATGGCATCGGCATTGCGTCTTACGGACTGGGCAACCAATTTGGCTCGACTTCTATCACAGCGATGAGCAGCGCAGCATTCGTGGTCGTTCCCGTCCTACTGGGTGTGCTCTTAATTGGCGAGCGCCCTGCCAGAACGCAGTGGCTCGGCATCGTTGGCGTTGTTCTTGGCCTGATCCTGATTGCTGTGTGACATTGCATCCTTCTGAACGTTTTGACTTCGTAGTCCTTGGCGGTGGCTCAGCCGGCTGCGTGTTGGCCAGCCGGCTGTCCGAGGACCCGTCGATCAGGGTCTGTCTGGTGGAGGCCGGCCCGGACTATGGCGCACACCAGGATGGTGGCTGGCCGGCGGATCTACTCGACGCCTCGTCTGACGCCCTCGAATCTCATGACTGGGGTTATGAAGGTGGAGTGGCGTCCGCCCGCGCTCGCGTAATCGGAGGCTGCTCGTCGATCAATGGCTGCG
>VBEG01000110.1 GCA_005882115.1 Chloroflexota bacterium | reverse complement strand
GTGGCGAGCCGTGACCAGTCCGCGGGTGACTTCCTGATCACCGGTGACGCGACCAACGTCGCGGCCAGGCTGCAGCAGGCGGCCGAGCCGTGGGGCATCCTAGCCAGCGACCGCACCGTGCGCGCCGCCAACAACTTCGAGTTCGGCGAGCAGATCGATGTACGAGCGCGCGGCAAATCGGCGCCGGTCGCCGCGCACCTCGTCATCGGGCCGCGCAAGGCCAAGGCGAGATCTCGCGAGCGGCTCCCGCTCGTGGGCCGCGAGAACGACCTCGCGCAGATCCAGCTCGTGGCCCGGCGGGCCGTCAGCGAGAAGCGGCCTTCGATGGTAAGCGTGATCGCACCGGCGGGCACCGGCAAGACGCGCCTGGTCGAAGAGTTCCTGACCTGGCTGCCCAACCTGGCGCCGAACGCCATCGTGGCCACGGCGCAGTGTTTGCCCTATGGCGAGCAGCTGACCTACTGGCCCATGCGCCAGGTCCTGTTCACGCTGACCGGCACTAACGAGGACACGCCGTCGGGCCAGGTCCGCGACGCGATCGGCTCGTGGCTGCGCGAGGTGGGCGTGGAGGACGCGGAGCGCGACGAGCGCCTGCTCGCCGCGACCATCGGCGAGGCCGGCACCGAGGGCGTGGACAAGGACCTCCTGTTCGCGGCCTGGCGATCGGCGATCGAGGCCACCGCGCGCGGCAACCCGCTGGTGATTGTGTTCGAGGACCTGCACTGGTCGAGCGACAGCCTCCTCGACCTCGCCGAGTTCGTCATGCAGCCGCGTGGAGAGGCCGCTGTCCTGATGATCGTGCTCGCGCGGCCGGAGCTGCTCGACCGGCGGCCGAACTGGGGTGGCGGCAGGCTGAATCACCTGGCGATCGCGCTCGAGCCGCTGGCGAGCAACGACATCGCCGACCTCGTGCGTCATCTCCTGGACACCGACCAGCCCGACCTCGTCGAGCTCGTCTCCAAACGCTCCGAGGGCAATCCTTTCTACGCGAGCGAGCTGGTTCGCTCATACCTGGAGCACGGCTCGCTGCAGAAGCTGCCCGACACCGTGCAGGCGACGGTGCTCGCGCGCCTCGACCTCCTGCCGCATGACGAGCGGCGCCTCCTGCAGCTGGGCAGCGTCTTCGGCCGCTCGTTCCGGGCCGCGGGCGTCGCCGCCCTCGACCAGGGCGACGCGTCGCACGTGCAGGCGCTGTGCGAGAACCTGATCGACCGCGACCTCATCCGCTCCTCGGAGGGCGACCGCTACAACTTCCGCCACATCCTCATCCAGGAGGTGGCCTACGGCACGCTGCCGCGGAGCGAGCGCGCCCGGCTGCACGCGCAGGCCGCACGCTGGGGCGAGCAGAACGCGGGCGAGCGCGAGGACGCGCTGGCCGAGATCCTGGCGTTCCACTACCGAGAAGCCGCTGTCCTCTACACGGCGCTCGAACCGACCAGCGACACCACGCGCGCGATCCGCGAACAGGCGGCCAGGTGGCTGCTGAGGGCGGCGGACATCGCGGTCGCGGCCGGCGCGACGCCCGAGGCTGTGCGGCACATCCGCGCGTCCTTCGACTTCTTGGAACCGAGCCGTCTGCCACGCCTCCACGAGCGGATCGGCGACCTGACCGCGGGCGACACCGGCCTCGAGGAGTACGGGCTGGCGCTCCAGCAGTACGAGGCTTCCCACGCGCCGGTGGACGACCAGCTGCGCGCGCTCGCCGGGATGTTGATGGTCGCGATGCGCTGGACAGGCTCGATCGGCGACCGCCCCTCGGACCAGTGGATGGCCGACCTGCGGGCCAAAGGCCGCGACCTCCTGGCGCGGGCCACCGACTCATACGCGATCGGCCGCTTCCTGGCCGCGGACGCCTTCTTCCCCTTCTGGATCCAGGGCGTGCGCGACGTGACGCCGGAGGAGCTCGCGGAGGCCGAGAGCAACTCCAACCGCGCGATCGCTGTGGCCAGGGTGCTCAACAACCCCGAGCTCGAGAGCATCGCCCTCGACGCGCTGGCGGGATGCGCGCAGGCCGTCAACGACTGGGCCCGCGCGCGTGACACGGCGCTGGAGAGGCTCAAGTTCGAGGACAAGCTAGGACTCTACGAGCGCGTGGACGCGCACTCGATGGTGGCCTGGATGTCTTTTCTGATGGGCGACCTGGCCACCGCGGACAAGAACTCCGCGGAGATGGCCGCGCGGATGCTGCCGGGCCAGGCTCCCTATCCCGGCCTTCACCTCTACGCCTGGCGCGCCCTGACTCTTTTCACGCTTGGTCGCTGGGACGAGGCCATCGCCATGTTCTGGCGGGTGCTCGACGCGTGGCGGGACGCCGGCAGCCACGCCGCGGGATACGGGCTGCGCGGATTCGTGGTCGGCCTCGACATCGGGCGCGCCCGCGGTGATGCGCGCCTCACCGGGGCGGCTATTCCGCCCATGGAGTCGATCCTCTCGCGCTTCCCCCAGAACCACATCCACAGGTTCTGGATGTCGTACATCCAGGGCGACGTCGCCTACGACCCCGACTTCGTCTTTCCCGGTAGGGGTGGCATCCCGGCCGAGATGGTGGAGAGGCGCATGAGCCTCGTCTGCGACCAGCGCGGCCCGATCCCCGAGCAGGTGAGGGAGGTCGTGCTCGAGAGGGCGACGCGGGATCGGATCCCGATCCTGGAGGGGCAGGTGCGGCGCGCGCGGGCGCTGGCCACCCAGGACCCGGCCGAGATGTCGCTCGCGATCGAGATCTACGAGCGGCTGGGCGCCGTTCCGCACCTGGGCCGGGCCCGGGCCGAGCGAGGCCTGCTAGCGCACGACGCGGCCGAGATGGAGGAGGGTCTGGCGATCCTGAAGCGGCTCGGCGATGTCAACTACCTCGACAGGTTCGCCGCGCCCGTTTAAGGTTTCGCTGACATGACAGCACGAACTACCGCGAAGCGGGTCTTCGAAATCGGCGCCTACGTTCTCGTGGTCGCCGTAGTGCTCCAGTTCTTCCTGGCCGGGCTGGGGATCTTTGCCTCCGCCACCCTGTTCTTCTGGCACACGACGGTCAACGCGATCGTGATCTTCTTCGGGTCGATCATCCTGGCCCTGCTCGGTTGGTACGCACGCGTAGATCGGAGGACCTTCGGCCTACCGGGGATCATCGCCGGGCTCGTGATCCTCCAGTCGCTGCTGCTCTTCCCGTACCACATGGCGCTGCCGACGGCGGTGCGCGCGATCTCGGCACTCCATGCGGTTAACGCGCTTGTCATCTTCGGAGTCGCCCTCGCCCTGATGGACCGGGTGAGAGAGGGCTCGACGGGCCCAGGCCTAGGACATCTTCATCCGGTGGGTCGGAAGGTCGGCAATTCTCGCTCTTAATCGCTTCACTTAAGGACGGCCGCAGCTTGGCCTCAGCCGGGTACCATCCCGGTCGGTGAGCCAGGAGGATCCGCCGACGACCCGCCTCGAATCGCCCGTCGACCCGCTGTTCACGCGTGCGGCCTCGCCGTTCGTCCGGACCGAGGTGCCAGCGCCGGTGGCCTTCCCGTCACCGCCCGCGACCGAATCGGGGATCCTGCCCATCTCGACCTTCCTCACCTACAAGACGCAGATCCAGTTCGCATTGGCGATCCTGGCGTACCTGATGGTCCTGGTCGGCTCGGTTTCCGTCGTCAGGGCGAACCCCGACGAGCCGTGGAGGTTCGAGGTCGCGGTTCTGCCGGTGATCCCTGCGGGGATCGTGGTCTGGCTGACCGTCCGGGCGCTGGCGCGGCTCGATGAGGTGCAGAAGCGGACGCAGATGCAGGCGCTTGGCTTTGCGACGGCCGCCACTGCATTGGTGACGTTCGGCTATGGGTTCCTGGAGGGCGGTGGGCTGCCGCACCTTAACTGGACGTTCGTGCTCCCGCTGATGGCACTGATGTGGGGCCTTGGCTTGGCGACTATTAACCTCAAGGCTCGGTTCCGCCGCTAGACTCACGCCTGCCTTGAGGCGGGGAAGGCTGGCGGTCCAGGTCGCTCTTGTCTTGGTTGTGATCGTGCTTGCGGGCCTGATCCTGATCGGCCGCATGCCCACCCCTCGGCTCGCCGGCGAAGTGGCGTCGCCGTCGGAAAGTCCTGCCGCCGCACCCTGGGACCTCGACGCGGACATCGGGTCGGTGATCGTCCTGTCGTGGAACGGGCGCGTTGGATGGCCGACCATCGAGCCACTCCTGGTGAAGTACAAGATCGGCGGGGTGCTTCTGTTCACCCCCAACTTCGGCGGCACGCCCGCCGGCGTGAAGGTTTGGAGCGACCGCCTGCAGGCGCTGGCGTCGAGCGAGTGTCTTGATAACCCGATCCTGACCATGCTCGATGAGGAGGGTGGGGAGGTCGCGAACATCAAGGCGACCTTCGCCCCGCCGTGGCCACGCGCGATGGCCTCCTCGGGTCCTGATGTTGTCCGCGAGCTGGAGCGGATCAACGGCGCGGGGCTCCGCACGGCAGGCATCGATCTGAACCTGGCGCCTGTCGCCGACGTCCGCACCAATCCATTGGATGGCGTGATCGGCGACCGCTCGTTCGGCTCCGATCCAACGGTTGTGGCGCCGCTGGTCGGGGCCGCCGTTCAAGGGTTGCACGACGGAGGAGTGGGGGCGACGGTGAAGCATTTCCCAGGTTTAGGTGGCGCCGCCGGCAACCCGCACGTCGCGATCCCGACCGATCCGGAGTCTGAGGCAACATGGACTCAAGTCCAGTTGCCCGGCTTTCAAGCGGGCATTGCCGCAGGAGCGGACGTGGTGATGACGACTTCGGTCTACGTGCCGGGCTTGGGGGCGGGCAACACGCCCGCGCTGTTCTCGCCGTCGGTTATCGGCCGCCTGCGGACACAGCTGGGTTTCAGCGGCGTGATCATTAGCGACTCGCTGAGCATGTACGGCATCGGTGTGAAATGGTCCCTGCCCCAGGCGGCTGTGATGGCGCTGACCGCCGGCAACGACATGCTGCTGCTGGGCAATGGAGATCCGAGCTACGAGGTGAGCGCGATCGCGGCCATCAAGGCAGCCGTTCTGTCAGGACGCCTGGACCGAACGAAGCTGCACGACTCGGCGATGAGGGTGAACGCCCTGCGAGACCGGTGGGGCCGCCGGGTCACGCAGTGCCGGGAGCCTTCGACGGCCTGACGTAGGCAAACTCCTCCCCATTCATGGGGAGGTGGCCCGAAGGGCCGGAGGGGCCCGGCCGGGTAAAATCGATCCTCTGGCCTAGGCCGAGCGGGAGTAGCTCACTTGGTAGAGCGCGACCTTGCCAAGGTCGAGGTAGCGGGTTCGAAGCCCGTCTCCCGCTCCATTAAAAACCCTCATTTCGTATTCAAAACCCGCGCACTGAGACGCGCCAAAACGCACCAAAACGCGGTGCTACTGGGGTCAACTACTGGGGTCAGCACCGACTACAATCCGGCGACCCGTGGACGCGCTGCCCATCGCGCTGCTGGAGACTGGAGGGCTGATCACTGCAGTGGGTGCGGTGGCAGCCAGCGCGGTGACCTTCACCCTGCGGGGCTCGAAAGCACCACCCCAATCTGACAGTCGCTTGCGCGCTGCAGTGTGGTGGTGCGGTTCCGCCACGGTCTCGGCTTGCGGTTTGACACTTCTCTTTCTGGGGCTGGCGATTGGATACGCAGCGCCAAGATGGGGCCCCGCGGCGGCGCTCGCTTTGCTGGTCGCTAGCGCCGCCATGACGTGGTACTTCCGGCGTCGCTTGCACAGGCTGCGCGAGGGAGCGCCTAAGTCTTAGTTTGCCGTCCTGAAGAGGTCGTCCATGACGTTGGCGGCGTGCTTGCTCATACGGGCCGTGACGTGGCCGTACACGTCGAGGGTGAAGCCGACCGACGAGTGGCCGAGCATCTCGGAGACGGTCTTCGCGTCGACGCCGCGCTCCAGCAAGAGCGTCGCCGCCGTGTGTCGGGCTGAGTACACGCCGAGCAGGCGAACGTCGGCCTTGCGCAGGAGTCGCCTCCAGGCCTTCCACATGGTCGTGAAGGACAGGGGGCGGCCATCGGCGCGCTGGAAGACGAACCCATCACGGGTGAGCGGCCGGATCACGGCCTCGGACTGGCGCTGCCGGTGACGCCGCAGGCTCGCGATCGCGTCGGCTGAGAGGTCGATCGTGCGGCGAGACTTGCGGGTCTTGGGCTCGACGAGGCGCGGTTCCTCACCCGCGATACGGATCATCGACGCCACGACTCGGAGCACGCCCGCCTCCAGGTCGATGGCGCTCCACTGCAAGGCGATCGCCTCACCCTGACGCAAGCCGGTCGTCAAGAGCATGACCCACAGCGCTTCGAGGTCATCGCCGCGCGCGGCCTCGCGGACGCGCTGCGCCTCTTCGGCTGTCAGTGCTTGCGTCTCCGGCCTCGCCAAGCGCGGCAGGTCGACGAGGCTGCACACGTTGAGCGGCAGCAGGCCCCAGCGTCGCGCCTGCTCGATCGCGCGATGGAGAACGAGCCCGGTATTGCGCGTTGTCTTCGCCGACACGGACGCGGTTTCATCTCGCGGCGGAGGCAGGCGCATGAGCCGACCACGACCGCAGGTGCGAGGGCCTCACGTGAGCCACGACTGGGGATTCGTGAAGAACCCCGGCGAGCCCATGCCTTCCCAAGCTCAGACCGAACCGACGCCGGTTAGAAGAACTTCTTGACCTCGATCATCACCGCTTCAACGCACCTGATGAGGTGCAAGAGCGCCGCTTCGACGTCGTGCTCCTTGACCGGGAGTTCGGTAAACACGACCTCCAAAAAGGTGTCCGGTTTCACATTCGCTTTCAGGTCGACTGTGGGATCGAATCGAAGTAGCAGCGTCTCTGTGCCCTCATCGAGCCTGCCCTCATGAACACGGATGACCTTTAGCTGAGGGCCACTATGGAAGTACAGGACGCTATGTTCAGGCACGTTCGCGAACGCAAGGTTCAGTTTGCGGTGCTTATCAGCGATATCTAACTGGTGGAGTTGAAGTAGAGCTTCTCTCCTCCAAAATCCCCAGTCCTGTTGCTTGTGGTACGGCTGGAGAAGTTCGATGTGGGCGCGCGCCAGATCCGGGATGGCGCGCAACTTGTGAGCGCCGGACATGTCGCCGCGCTGATCCCAATCATCGGGGTCCACGAGGATTGGGAAGGCTGTATCCCCAACGTGTTTCTTACGCCGGTGGTGGCAACTGAGTTCATAGATGATGTGATCGAGTGCTGACCGTAGGTTGTGGATGCAGTCACCTGCAGCGAGCGCGATGTCATCGTCCGGGTTCTTTTTGAGGGAGATCCAGAAGGACAGCCCGTCGGCGGGGTTCTCCTCACGTCGGATCATGTATGGCGGGGGATTCTTGTACGCACGGAGCCGGTCTTGGGCCTCCTTGAAGTGATGCGCAGCGCGCAGGAGTTTGAGTTCGCTCCCAGCCGTCATCAAGAAAATCGACCGCCGTTTCCGTGGATGGCTCACCGATCGTACCGCTCATGTTGCGAGCCCGTGCGCGACCCTGCGCGAGAGTTATCGAGGGCTCCCTTTGCCGTAGTCGCGATTCAGGCTGAAGACTTGGAGAAGGCGGACTTCGGCAACAGTCTCAGGCTCGATATGCATGGTGCGAAGCAGGTTCTGTACGGCCTGTTCGCCATAAACGTTCGGATTCAACCAGAGCCCGGTCGGTCCGTCGCGCGTGCAAACGTCGAACATCCTAGCGGGTCGGCTCCACCTCATGACGAGCCACAGCCCCACTAGAGGCCAAACCGGCATGGGTCGATAGCTGAGATTGATTGGCACAATTCTTGTGATCTCATCGACGCGGACAGCAATCCGCCCTAACAGGCTTCGTCCGATGAGCACCCCGGACTCGAACCGGATGCTAGCGAACGCCGCATTGGCGAAAGCGAATAGACCGAGGGCAGCGAGCGGTACACCAAATACCCCGGGGAGAATGACCCTACTGGCGACGGCGGCGTAAACGAGAAGGAGACCCGGCACCGCCATCACCGCGTACCGAATAGCTGCATTCAGAAGGGCGCGTGGTGTAGGCCGGATGATCACCGCCAGATGGTATCCCGGCACGCCGCATCTGACCCGTAACTGAGCCTTTCACGGCGACCGGTCCTTGTCCGGGAAAGCACCGCGCCGCAGACGCGCCACCTCGAACCCGCATGCTGCGCAAGTCTACTGGGGTCGCTATTGGGGTCAAACTGGGGTCAAAGCCCGAATCTGAATTCAAAATGCGCCCGTGACAGCGGGTTCGAAGCCCGTCTCCCGCTCCAGCTTGATCTCGAAGTCGAAAACGTGTCGGGACGCGAGAACTAAGCGTCGGGCTCCTCGGGTGGAGCCTCTTGCTTTGGAACGACAATTCGGGGCAGAAAGCGGCCCTTCATCGAGGGGGGTTCGGCCCCAGCCAGAGTGCTGATGTCGACCCCCGCCGCTCG
>VBEG01000109.1 GCA_005882115.1 Chloroflexota bacterium | reverse complement strand
GGCGGCCGCCGTCGACACGTTGGTCAAGCGGTACCACGTCCCCGCGATCCTCGGCACCTACGGCAGCACGCTTTCCGCGGCGGCGAGCGCCCGCGCCGAGGAGCTGAAGACTGTCTACTGGGAGACCGGCGCGGTCGCCGACCCGATCACGGCGCAACGCCACTACGTTTTCCGGACTGTAGCGACCGGTGGCTCGCTGGGCCGCATGGCTGTGACCTTCACCCACAACGTCCTGCTGCCCCGCTACAAGCTGGCGAAGCCGCGCGCGGTCATCGTCCAGGTCGACGACATCTACGGGCGCTCGGTAGGGGGTGGTGAGGAGCAGCTCGCCCAGGTCATGGGCATCGATGTTGTCGACGTGATCGAGTACAACCCCAACGCCTATGACCCCGACGTGATCGCGGCCCGGCTCGCCCAGGACCGCACAGATTTCCTGTGGGACGTGAGCTACCTGGATGACGGCGTGGCCATTTGGAAGGCGGTGCTCAATCACCACATCACCCTCAAGGGCGCGATCGGCACCAGTTCGGCGTTCTGCATGCCGGCCTTCAGCGAGCGGCTGGGTCCTGCGTCGATCGGCGTATACGCCGCGGACAAGCCCGACGGCGATGTCGGCTCGGCCGCGCTTTCGGCGTCAGGTCGTGAGCTGCTTGCGCGCGCGACGGCCGCCTACTCCGGCGGATCGATGGACATCCCGGCCGTGGCGGGATTCGTGGGCGGATGGACGCTGTTGCACGACGTGCTGCCGAAGGTTGACGGCTCCGTGAACGCAGAAACTATCCGCCTGGCCGCGCTCGGGGTGGACGTGCCGGTGGGCGACAGCGTCAACGGCGGGGGTGTGAAGTTCGCCGGCGTGGGAGCGCTCGACGAGGGCCAGAACACGCGTGCCGCGGCGGTGGTTGGGCAGTGGCAGGCGGTTGGAGTGATGAAGATCGTCTACCCGCCCGCCTACATCAGCTAGGTTTCCAGCTCCTTCTGCACCAGCGTGATGTCCATCCATTGGTCGAACTTGTGCGCGGCGTTGCGGATGGTGCCGACGACCTCGAATCCC
The DNA here is from genome assembly GCA_005882115.1 of Chloroflexota bacterium. GTDB lineage: Bacteria > Chloroflexota > Dormibacteria > Dormibacterales > Dormibacteraceae > 40CM-4-65-16. Next base: position 9,331 of record VBEG01000109.1, on the reverse strand, counting down.
TGCTTCGTGAAAAGCGCGAGACCGGCCCGGTTGTCTTTGGCGACGCTCGCAACGATTGTCAGGTAGCCGAGTCCGCGCGCCTCCCTGGTCAGCTCTTTCAGCAGCGCGTCGCCGATTCCCCGGCCATGGTGCACGGGGTCCACATACACCAGGCACTCCACAACGTCGAAGCCGCGCTGCTTCCAGGGCAGCAGGCGAGCCCAGCCCACGACGCCCGTGTCGTCAGTTGCGACCAGCAAGAACGAACGCTTGCCGTGCATCTCCCACCACGCCTGCGCCTCCTCGCCCGAAAGGGGCTCCGAGTCGATGGTCGCGAAGGTCTGGTTCACGGCCCAGTTGTAGATGCCGACGATCGGCTTCAGGTCGTCCAATGTCGCCGGGCGGACCGAGTAGCCTTTCGCGGCTTTCAACGTCTTCGCCTTGGTCATTGCGACCATTATGCTTGCCGCCCGTGAAGCCTGAGCTGAAGACCCCCCTGCCCGGTCCCAAGGCGGCCGAGCTCATCGCGCGGGACGCCAAGGCGATGTCACCAAGCTTCACCCGCTCGTATCCGTTCGTGATGGAGCGCGGCCAGGGCTGCTGGGTCACCGACGTCGACGGCAACCGGTTCCTCGATTTCACCGCCGGCATCGCCGTCGTCACGACCGGTCACTCGCATCCGAAGGTGGTGGCCGCGATCAAAGAGCAGGCCGAGCGATTCATCCACATGTCGGGCACCGACTTCTACTACCAGCCGGAGATTGAGCTCGCCGAACGGCTTGAAAACAAGATCCTTCCGGGCACGCCGGCAAAGGTGTTCTTCACCAACTCCGGGGCCGAGGCGATCGAGGGCGCGATGAAGCTCGCCCGGTACACGACCAATCGTCAGAGCTACATCGCCTTCATCGGCGCGTTCCATGGACGGACCTTTGGCGCACTGTCGCTGACCGCATCCAAGGCGAGCCAGCGCCGGCGCTTCGCTCCGCTTCTCTCGCAGGTGTTCCACGCCCCGTTCCCGACGCCGGCTCGGAACGTGACCACCGATCAGACGGTCGAGCGGATCGAGGAGCTGTTTGCCACCGTCGCACCGCCCGAAAGCGTGGCGGCCGTCTTCGTCGAGCCGATTCAGGGCGAGGGTGGTTACCTCGTGCCCCCCGACGACTTCCTGCCCCGATTGCGCGAGCTGACAGCCAAGCATGGAATCCTTCTCGTCGCGGACGAGGTGCAGTCGGGCATGGGCCGCACCGGACACCTGCTCGCAGTCGAGCACTGGGGCGTGGAGCCGGACATCGTCTGCCTCGCCAAGGGCATCGCCTCGGGCCTTCCGCTGGGCGCGTTCATCGCGCGGGCGGAGCAGATGAGCTGGCCGCCTGGGTCGCACGGCAGCACGTTTGGCGGCAATCCCATCGCATGCGCCGCGGGTCTTGTCACCATGGACCTGCTCGAAGCCGGATTGATGGACAACGCCGCTCGCGTCGGCGCTCAGCTCCAGGACGGCCTTCGCGAGATCGCATCGAGCCACAGGAGCGTCACCGACGTGAGAGGCATCGGCCTGATGCTCGCGCTCGAGCTGAAGACGTCCGAGCACGCCGCCAAGCTTGTCCAGGCGGCTTTCGAGCGGGGACTTCTCCTGCTGACTGCTGGTACCCGCGCGGTCCGGATCAGCCCGCCACTGGTGCTCAACCCTGATGAAGCCGCGACTGGCCTGGAGATCATCGCCTCAGCCCTGGATTGAGTCCCCGATGGGTTGGATCGATGTGGCTGCGGATCGATCGTCGTTCGCCACCGCGGTTGCGTTTTTCGCACGCTGGTCGTCGATCACCTTGAGGGTGGCGTTGACATGGTCGAGGACATAAGCCTTGGATACGTGAGCCAGCGACGCGAACTCGTTGACGAATTTCTGTGTGAGATCCGGCTTGGCCCGCGCGTCACCTGCCGCGTAGGTGAAGAGCGCGCTGTGCTCATTCGTCCACTGTGCGACCAGCGGAGCGGAAAGGGCGCCGGTGGACGACGCGAACAGCGCCGAAACGGCGTCCGCCCTGTCGGAAAGCATGGACTGGGCGACATTCTTCTCGGCGGTACGCCCCGCGATGGCGGCCGACGTGGCCATCGTCGCGAGGTAGGAATGCTCCTGCAGCATCAGGTTGGCCTGCACCCGCACGTACACCGCATGACTGGACGGGTCACCGGGATACTTGTCCGGGAACCTGCTCGCGACCTCGACCGCCAGAGCATCGCCCAAGCGCGAGCTCTGCGTATATGCACGATGAAGGTCCGCGTAGAACGCCGACACCTTGTTTGCGAAGTAGTCATCGATGAAGGCTTTGTCCTCGAGCACCTGCTGGCTTTCGAGTTGGGTGACGGGATCGAGCGGGAGGTGGCTTGCGTCACTGAGCAGCTGCGAGAACTGCGGGACGAATTTCGTCGTGAGGTTGGTCATCGCGCTCTTCGACCGGGCGTCGTCGTGAGTGACGACGCCGATCGCGTAGTCGATCAGGTCGCTGTTCTGGGTGCTCCATGCTTCCGAGATCTTCGTCGCCGTGGTGTTGCCGAAAGCGCGCCGCATGAGCTGGGTGAGATCAGCGGCGTTGGCGGTCAGCAGCGCCGTGTACGCCGCGTACTCGTCTGAGTGATTGACGGCCGCAACGGTCTCTTTGGCCGCGATCATCACCTGCTCGCCCAGGATCAGATCGAGGTGCGTGCGCAGATCGCCGGCCTGGGTCAGACCAAGATTCGCGGCCGGCGTCGGGGACGCGGAGGCCAGTGGGGCTGGACCGGGGGTCGGATCGCAACCCGCGAGCAGCAGACCGACCACCCCCAGCGCGACGGCAACCTTCAAACCGCCGCCATTGTGGGCGAACTAGCATGGTCAGGTCTTGCCCGAATGGCTCCTGGTCGACGGCTCGAGCATGTTCTTTCGAGCCTTTTATGCGATCCCGCAAACCATGCGCGGACCCGGTGGCCACATGGTCAACGCGGTGCGTGGGACGCTGGACACGCTCGCGCGATATGTCACCGATCGGCGTCCCCGCCACCTGGCATTCACCACCGATGAGGACTGGCGGCCGGACTGGCGCGTCGAGCTGATCCCGGGTTACAAGGAGCACCGCACAGGGGAGCCGATCCCGCCGGCCCTGATCCCCCAGGTCCCGATCATCCTTGCATCACTCGAAGCGGTCGGGATCGACGTGGTCGGCCTCGAGGGGTATGAAGCCGAGGACATCGTCGCCTCTCTCGCGGCGAAGGTAAAACCTCCGATCGAGATCGCGAGCGGCGACCGTGACCTCTTCAGCCAGGTTCAAGGCACCGACGTGATTGTGCTTTACCCCCAAAAGGGAGGGGTCGCCGTAGTCGACGAAGCCGAGGTGGCACGCCGCTACGCGATTCCGGGCCGTGCGTACGCCGACTACGCGATCCTGCGCGGCGATCCGTCGGACGGGCTGCCGGGGATCGCGGGGGTGGGCGACAAGAAGGCCGCGGAGTTGGTCACGAGGTATGGGTCGGTGGCGGCGATGCTCGAGGCCGGCGTGTTCCGCAACGCCAACGCCGAGTATCTCGAGAGAGCCCTCAAGGTCGTGCCCCCGGTGCGTGACCTGGCAATCAAAGTGCCGCGAGGCCGGCGCGACAAGTATCCCGAAGATGCGAAGAAGGTCGAGGAGCTGGCGAAGAAGTACGGGATCGCGAACAACTTTGAGCGGCTGGTCAAGGCGCTCAACTCACAGCCCCTCCGTCGGGCTTCGCCTGCCACCTCCCCGTAAATGGGGAGGACGCAGGTCGGCCTGTGCGAGACCTGCAAGCATTCCCGGACCGTGAAGGGCACGCGAAGCACCTTCTGGATGTGCGGGCGCTCCGCCACCGACCCGTCGTTTCCGCAGTATCCGCGGCTGCCGGTCCTCAGCTGCCGCGGCTACGAGATCGATCCCGCTAGGAAGCGGCCACCCGCATGAGGGCAACCGGCTGACCGCCGCTGAGATCGAAGGTCGCGCCGACTGTGGCGGAGCCCATCGAGATCTCGGCGACCTTGCCGCCTTCGCTCATCGCGTAGAGGTTCCGGCCGTCCGGGCTCAGGCCCACGCTCCAGATGCGCCAATCCGTGAGCGCGCGGTGCCGGACCGCGAGCGCTTGAGCATCGATCCAAACCAGGCCCGACCCGCCGGCCACGACGAGGGTGCTGCCGTCGAGGCTGACCACTGCGGCGTTGGCGCCCAGCTCCTTCGCCTCTACGTTCTTGATCAGGCCGCCCGTCGATGTCGTCAGCGCGATGTGTGCTTTGTGCACGATCTGCGGCGCGCCGTCGGCGATTCCCACCTTCGCGACCTCCCCGCTCGCCAAGTTGGCGGCGTAGACGGTCGAGCCGCCTGGGCTGAGCGCCAGCGACCACTGCATGGCGGATCCGTCCTCCGCGTATCCGGAGCCCGGAAGATCGAGGCAGAACGCGATGGGCCCGTCGAGGCTCAGCGCGTGGATGAATGGTCCCGCGTGGTCGCGCACGTACATGCTGTACAGCCATCCGCCGTTGGCGGACGCGACTCCGGACAGGCGCAGACCGCTCATGGCGTTCGCTCCGTCGTTCTTGTCGAATACGACACCGGGATCGAGGCGGCCCATGGCCAGGTCGTACCACCGCACGTAGTACGCCTTGCCGCTGACGAACTGGATCAGGTATAGGCGCCGACCGTCGTTGCTTACGGCATCGAAGTTGAAGAATCCAGCTAGGTCGATCCTGCTCTTGACCTTCAGCCCGGGGGTTTCGATCAGGAGGAAGTGAGAAGCGGACGGCAGATCCTCGCCGGTGACGTCGTAGCGCTCGATGACGAGCCACTGTCCGTTTGGCGAGAGTCCGCCCGGGACGCCGGTGAAGGTGGCGTCGGGCAGCCGGTACGCGTGCCCAAGCGCGAGCGTCGACAGGGTCGCACCCGTCTGGGGGTCGGTGTCGACCAGGGAGGTGGAGAGGATCGAGTAGAGGTGCTTCCAATCGCTCGAGGGAACCCCCATCGGAAGGCGCCGCTCCACTTTGTGGGAGCGGGAGTCGATCACCTGAACGAACTGCGAGTGCCCGGCGGAGACCGCCGCGTAAAGCTTGTCTCCGCTACCCGCCTGCGTCTGCGTGGCGCCGCACGCCGTGACCAGGATCCCAATGCAGAGCGCTGCGCCCGAGATTCGCATGTTCATCACCTCGTCTCCCTTACACCGCAGCGTGCCGAGCGGTTCGGCTACAGAGACGCTCCGAGCCGGATTGCCTGGTCCCTGGTCAGATCGCCTTCGATCCGCACGAGGGTTCCGTTGTCGTCGAAGATCAGGGTGTTGCCGGCGAGCCGCAGGGTGTCGAAGTACCGGGTGCCGTCGGCCTGGGTGAAGAAGAAGTCGTGCGGCGGTCCGGTGATCCAGTAGCCGGCGTGCCCGCCGACGTTCACCTCTTCGATCGTCCCCTCGGACCCAATGGTCTTCTGGAAGAAGATCTCGTCGAACTTGCCGCGCGCTTCCATGACGAGCACCGAGACGCCCGTCAGCCGCGACGTTGGAATGCCGGCGCGTTCCGTGTAGACCAGCGCCACCTCGTCCTGGGTCGGGCCGGATGGAGGCTCCTTCAGGTACACCTCGTCCGGCTGGCCGAGCGTCGACGGGACGGCGATCTTCCACGTGACCTTCTGCTGCGCGGCTCCCAGGGTGGTCGGCGAGCCGAGATGGAGCCGCTCGCCTGTCGACCCGGAGGGCAAAGGTGAGGGGGTGGGCGGGTTGGGGACCCGCTGGATGGTCGTGTGCAGGTTGACCCACCGGGCGATGGCGTCGCGGGAAGGCGGGTACGCGGCCAGGGCGATCGCGACGATCACGAGGGCGGCGGCCGCGATGGCCAGCGGACGGCTCAAACGAGGTGATAGCCGAATCGGGAACTCCCACCCTCGCCCTTCCCGGCGAGCGGGGAGGGGCATGGAGACATGCAACCTGGGGGTTGGCGGCCATTCGATTTCCGCCGCGAGGGCGGTCAGCTGCTGCTCGAGGTCAGGCACTGGCCGCCTCCTCCACCCGAGCCTTCAGCCGAGCCAGGGCACGTGAAAGCCTCGACTTGACGGTGCCCTCGGGAATGCCTAGCGCGGCCGCGGTCTCCTCGCCGCTCAAGTCGAGGAAATAGCGGCTTGCTATGACCAGCCGATCGTCCTCGCTGAGCGCGTTGATCGTCTCGAGCAGCCGGCGGCGCTCGTCCGCCGCCACGGCTACCGCCTCGGGAGATGGGGCCGCATCCCCCGGGCGGAAGCCTTCGGTCAGGCGGAGCTCGAGCTGGTGGCGGCGGCCGGACGAACGCACGCGGTTGCGGGCCTCGTTGGCGACGATCCGCAGCAGCCAGGGCCGAAGGTCGGCCCCCGCGCGGAATCGGTCAAGCGCCCGGAACGCCTTCATGAAGCCCTCCTGCGCGGCGTCTTCGGCGTCCGCGGCCGAGCCCGTGACGACGTAAGCGGTGCGGAACGCGATCTGCTGGTAGCGCTGCACGATCTCCTCGTAGGCGGCCTTATCACCGCGCTGGGCGCGTGTGATCAGGTCTGGATCGTCCGCTGGCCGGCCCTCCATCGGAACGCATCATGTACACCAGGGGCCGCATCATGGTTCCCCTGCAACCGACTCGCCCTTTTGTGTGTTGAGGAGGCAGATGGAGGTTACGGAGCGCGTCTTCGAGCGCCTGGTCCGCGACAACCAGGACCGCATCTACGCGGTGAGCCTGGCCCTGACCGGCAACAGGCACGACGCCGAAGAAGTTGCGCAGGACACATTTCTGCGGGCGTACCGGGCGTTGATGACGTACCCACCGGACCGGGTGCGCGAGCTCAAGCAGAAGGCGTGGCTGCATAGGATCGCCGTCAACGTCTTCCGCAACCGCGTGCGAGGGACTCGGCCACGCCTGGTGGAGTTGAACGGCAACGAGCCCGACCGTGGAGAGGGCCCGGAGGCGGACGTCATCCGGCGGGCCGAGATCGACGCGCTGGTCGCCCGCGTGGCCTGCCTGCCGCTGCGCTATCGGGAGGCGGTCGTGCTCCGGCACGTCCATGAGCTGTCTTACGCCGAGGCCGCCGAGGCGCTGGGCCAACCCGTCGGGACGGTCAAGGCCAACGTGCATCGCGGATTGAAAATCCTGAGAGGAGATGACCATGTCGACGGCGATCTATGAGGTGAAGCGCCTGGCCGACGTCAAGGCGCCGGCGGGCTTTGCGGAGCGTGTGCTGGCCCAGGTGGGCGCGGCCGATTCATATGCGGTTTTCGAGACGGTGCTGGGGCATGTCTACGTCGCCTGGAGCCGGTTCGGCGTTTCGGCGGCGATGCGCAGTAAGTCGGCGGGCGAGTTCGAGGAGTGGTTCCGCAAGGACGTTGGGCGCCAGCTCGTCCGCGTCGATCCGCCCGAGGACCTGGCAGCGAAGATCGAGGAGCAGCTCGATGGCAAGCGCCGCCTTAAGTTCGACCTTCGCGGCCTGACGCCCTTCACGCAGGCTGTCTTGATGAAGACGCAGGAGATCCGGCGCGGCGAGGTCCGGCCGTATGGATGGATCGCGCGCGAGATCGGGCATCCCGCGGCTGTGCGCGCGGTCGGGACAGCGCTCGCCAACAACCCCATCCCGTATTTCATCCCGTGCCATCGCGTGGTTCGTACCGATGGGATGATCGGCAACTACGGCGGCGGTGGACCCGAGGCGAAGCGCTCGATTCTCACGCTGGAGGGCGTTCAGCTCAAGCGGTTGGAGAAGCTAGCCCACTCCGGGCTGCGTTACGAGGGGGTGCGCAGCACCAAGATCTTCTGCTTCCCGACGTGCTTTCACGGCCGGCGGGTGAGGGAGGGGAACTTTGTCTTCTTCCACGACGAGTCGGAAGCGCGTGCGGCGGGCTACCGGCCGTGCAAGGATTGCCGCCCGGCGGTGGCCTAGTCTTCCAGCGGCGCGACGCTGGCGGCGAGAGGCGCGCCTCGCCGGTACATCCGATGCGATCGCGAGAGGCCGCCGTCGAAGTTGATCGCCTTGCCGCCGTGATAACGCGCCGGAACCGCGTTGCGGTGCGGGGTGTGTCCGAAGACGACCCGGCGACAACCGGTGTGCTGCAACCAACGTTCGAGCCGTTCGGGCTGCGTCGCGAAGACGCCCTTGCCGCTCATCACCTCCCATAGGAGGTGGGCGTCGCCTGCCTCCAGGACGAGGCTCGCCTTGGAGTTGATCGCGTTCACGGGATCGGATTCGTAGTTGCCGAGCAACATCCGATAGTCGTCGTTGCCGCAATGCTGGACGAGCGTGCCGTCGCGCAGCTTGATCATCAGGGGACGGGTTTTGAGCCACTCCTGCAGAGGTTCATCGGCGCGCAGCTCGTCGAGGTCGTGCTGGTGGCCGCCGATGCTGATGAAGAAGCCGATTCGAGTGGGATCTTGCAGCGCCCACAGCATCGCGACCTCGTGATTGCCGAGGATGACGTCGGTATTCTGGCGGTCGCGCGCATAGCGCAGACACCCGACGCCGAACATGCCGTAGTCGACGAGGTCGCCCAAGAAGATCGTGCGCCACTCGCTCGCTGGATATGGCTGGAGGGCGGCGGCGAGGCGCTCGATGTCGCCGTGGACGTCGCCGACGATCAGGACAGGCAGATCGTCCGCGGCCATCTCTCAGTCGATCCTAGCCGTGGGTCCGGAGGGGGTTGGGTAAAATTCCGTAGGCGCATAGGGGCGTAGCTCAGTCTGGTCAGAGCATCGGTCTCCAAAACCGAGGGCCGAGGGTTCGAATCCTTCCGCCCCTGCCAATTTTCTTGACGCGCGAGTAGCGCCGCACGGGGCCTCGTTCACCAAGTAAGAACCCATCCTTGGTGGACCCAGGAGGCCCCTCATGAGCAAGCGGATCACGACCCGTTGGTATATCGGCGCGTGGATCGTCTGGCTGATCGCGCTCGTCGCGATGTTCGCCATGTCCCGTGGAGCGCAGGCGAGCAGCTCGGCGCCACCCGACGCGGTGGTCGCTTACGTGGTGCTGGCGATCGCCGGCATCGTCACTCTCGTCATGTGGATCGGCGCTCTGATCAGGCTGGGGCAGCAGCGTGCGTGGGGCTGGTTTGCCGCGGTCCTCGTCCTGCACCTGGTCGCCCTGGGCATCGTCGGCATGGTCGCGTACGCGATCGCGGGGCCCGACGACCAGACAGAAGTGGTGATGAGGCCGACCGTCACCTGACCATTCGCGGTTCATCCCTCCGGCGGCTGGCCGGCTCCTCGCGGGGTCGGCCAGCGTGTTTCAGTGCCTTCGTAGAATCAAGCGACCCAGCTAGACTCCCTTGGTCTGGTCCGGCTCGGGGTCGAGGAGAGGGCCGCTAGCTCAACTGGCAGAGCGCCGTGCTGATA
>VBEG01000108.1 GCA_005882115.1 Chloroflexota bacterium | reverse complement strand
AGGGCAATGAGCGCGTCTTTCGCGCCGCGGGCGAGCTGGGAGAGCCGGTCCGGTCCTATATCGCGCGGCTGATCGCGATCGAGGACCTGCTGGCACAATTGCCGGTCAAGTGAATCAGCCCCTCCGGCGGCCCCATCCCCCGGCGTCGCCAGGTACTTCCCCGCGAGCGGGGAAGAGTTTTGTACTGCTTGCAGCGGTGCTGGTTTTGACCGCGTGCAACCAGAGCACGACGGCCCTCGCACCGGGTGGCGTCGTATCGGGCGCCCGTCAGCTCGTGGCTGCTCCCGACTACGTCGACCAGCCCTCCTTCTCCGCGCGCACCAACCGCCTGCCGGTGCTAAGCCTTCAGGGACTGTTTCATGCCAGTTACGTCGCGCCCAACGACCCCAGCAAGATCCGCACGCTGCTCGTCACGGGCGATGTGATCCCTTCGCGTGGCGTCAACTTCTACGCGACCCAGCGCCATGACTTCCTCTGGCCATTCCGGCCGACCGCCGAATTCGTCAAGAACGCGGACATCACCTTTATCGACCTCGAGGCTCCGCTGTTCACCGGCTGCCCAGTGAGCGCGGCGAGCAGTTTCACATTCTGCGGCGACCCTCGGTTCATGGGCGGCTTGAAGTTGATGGGAGCCGATGTCGCCAACCTCGCCAACAACCACACGTCCAACTACGGCGCGCAGGGGATTCGCCTGACGGACCAGCTGCTGCAGCAAAACGGGATCCTGAGCACGGGCCTTGGGCCAGTGGCGGTCGTCGATGTGCGAGGGATCAAGTTCGGGTTCATCGGCTTCAACGGAGTCGGTCATGCGATCGACCAGACGGCGCTCAAGGCGGGCATCCAGAGAGCCCGCCAGCTTGCCGACATCGTGGTCGTGCAATTTCATTGGGGCAAGGAGTACGAACGCCAGCCGATGGCCGACCGCAACGTGCCGACTCCCGATGACCCGGTCGTGATCGGGCATGAATCCATCGACTGGGGCGCCGACATCGTGATCGGCAACCACCCGCACTGGTACCAGGGCGTGGAGGTCTATCACGGAAAGCTCATCACCTACTCGCACGGAAACTTTGTCTTCGACCAGATGTGGTCGGAGGAGACGCGCGAGGGCATCATCGGGACGTACACCTTCTATGGCACCCAGCTGGTGTCGGCTTCGTGGAAAGCGATCCGGATCTATGACTACGGGCAGGCCGTGTTCATGAACGACAAAGACTCGCGGACCGTGCTGCAGACGATGGAAGCCGCCAGCGACCAGCTCGCGGCTCGGCTGCAGGAACCTACCACTTCGCCTGTGCCTCCGATGCCCCCTCCGCCCGCAACCGCCCCGGAGCACGCGCCTACTTAGTAAACTCTCCGGCAACCTAAGCAGGGGGTTCCCACCGTCCCAGCCTACGTCTCAGAAATCGGACCCAAACGCGTGCGTGCGCGGCAACGGCAGCGCCGCGAGCGCTTGACGTTTTTCGTCTCCGTCGCTGTGATCGTTGCGGCGGTGGCAACGACGGTTTACGTCGCGCGGACGCGAGCGATCCCGTTTCAGTTCAGCCTCCAGGCCGCTTCCGCACCGGCCGCGAAATCCTTCGATCACTTCGATTTCTCGTACTACTGGCTCGCGACGCACGGCCAGGCGAACCTGACGATCCACGGGCAGGCGGCATTTCTGGTCGACCTCGACGCGCGCCAGGTCCTGTGGCAGCGCGACGCGGAGACCGAGCGGCCGCCCGCGAGCCTGACCAAGATGGTCACGGCGATGGTCGCCGTGGATGACGCCGGCTCCCTCGATCACATCGTGCAGGTGACGAAGGATGCGACCCAGGTCATCCCGAGCGTCATGGGACTTACGGCCGGCGAGAGCCTTACCGTGCGTGACCTGATGTATGGCTTGTTTCTCGACTCCGGCAACGACGCCGCCGAGGCCCTCGCCAGCGACATCGTGCCCCGCGAACGCTTCCTCCGTCAGATGAACCAGAAGGCGAAAAGCATCGGGCTGGCCGCCAGCCACTTCGTCAACCCGAGCGGGCTGGACGCGGCGGGCCATGGCATGTCGGCGCACGACCTCGCGCACACCGCGGCCTACCTCGACACGTACTATCCGCAGCTCGCTTCCATCGCGGCCACCAAGGAAATCACGATCTCGGCGAGCGCGACCCACAAGGCGTTCCAGCCGCACAACCTCAACACTTTGTTGTGGAGCTATCCGGGCGCGACGGGTTTGAAGACCGGGCTCACCGACAACGCCGGGGGCTGCATGGTCGCGACCGCGACTCGGGCTGGGCGCCACCTCATCGCGGTCGTGATGAACGCGACGCTCCATTCGGCGGAGGACGCGACGGCGCTGCTCAACTACGGGTTCAGCGTGCATCCGACCCGCGCCTTCGGTCCCTGGGCCTCCGTCCCGCACTAGATACACTTCGGGCGTGCCACGGCTGACGGGCCTGACCGCGCTCGAGGTGCTTGACTCGCGCGGCAACCCCACCATCGCGGTCACCGCGCACACGGACGAGGGCGACGGTAGGGCCATCGTGCCCTCGGGGGCGTCGACCGGGGTGCATGAGGCGGTCGAGCTCCGTGATGCGGATCCGAAACGCTACGGCGGTAAGGGCGTGACCAAAGCCGTCGCCAACGTGGAGGGAGAGATCGCCAGGCGGCTCCAGGGATTCGACGTCGAGGACCAAAAGGGCCTCGACGAAGCAATGATCGAGCTCGATGGCACCGCCAACAAGTCGCGCCTGGGCGCCAACGCGATCCTTGGTGTGTCGCTTGCGGCATCCCACGCGGCGGCAAACGCAAAACGGGTCCCGCTGTTCAGGCACCTGGGTGGAGACGATGCGTCTCTCCTGCCGCTCCCGATGGCAAACATCCTCAATGGTGGCGCGCACGCCGACACCTCAGTCGACCTGCAGGAATTCATGGTGTGCGCGGTTGGCGCGAGGAGCTTTGCCGAGGCGATGCGCGCGACATCGGAGGTCTACCACGCCCTAAAGGGCGTGCTGAAGGCGCTGGGCCTGGCGACCGGAGTGGGGGATGAGGGAGGCTTCGCGCCACAGCTGGCCTCCAACGAGGACGCGCTGAAGCTGATCGTCGAGGCGATCAAGAAGGCGGGCTATGACCCCGGCCGCGATGTCGCGATCGCGCTCGACCCTGCGTCAAGCGAGTTCTACAAGGCCGGCAACTACGACCTCCAAGGCGAAGGGCGTGCTCTCGATGCACCGGCCCTGGCCAACCTCTACGAGGATTGGTGCGGCCGCTATCCGATCGTCTCCATCGAGGACGGCATGGCGGAGGACGACTGGGATGGGTGGAAACAACTGACCGCCGCCCTGGGCGCGAAGGTCCAGCTCGTGGGCGACGATCTCTTCGTCACCAACGTGGCGCGCTTGAAGCAAGGGATCGAGCGCGGGATCGCTAACTCGATCCTGATCAAGGTCAACCAGATCGGCACCCTGACCGAGACGCTCGAGGCGATCGAGCTCGCCCGCGATGCGGGGTACAGCGCGGTCATCTCGCATCGCTCGGGCGAGACCGAGGACACGACGATCGCGGACCTGGCCGTGGCTACGGGCGCGGGGATGATCAAGACCGGTGCGCCCGCCAGGTCGGAGCGCGTCGCGAAGTACAACCGCCTGCTGGAGATCGAGGCCGAGCTCGGCGAAGCGGCCGTCTACGCGGGGCGCACCAAGCTGCGGTGAAGGCGGCCTCGCTTGCCGTTCACGCGGGCCGCAAACTGGAGGCCCGAAGCCCCCTCGCACCTGAGCTGAGCCCGGCCGCCGTGCACGTGTTCACCGATCTCGACGACTACGAGGCGGTGGTGCGCGGCGAGCGCCACGGCCACTACTACGGCCGCAACTCCAACAGCAATCGCGAATTCCTGGAGCGGGCCGTCGCCGAGCTCGAAGGAGCCGAGGCGGGTGTCGCGATGGCGTCGGGCATGGCGGCTCTCCACGCATCTATCCTCGCCCTGGCCCCACGACCGACGACGATCGTGGCGACGCGTGAGCTGTACGGCGGGACCGCGGCGTTGCTGCGAATGGACCTCGAGCCCGCCGGGTACGAGATCGCGTTCGTCGACCTCACCGATCTCAACGCGTTCGGTCATGCGGTGAACACCGCGGGGCTTGTGATCGCGGAGACAATCACCAACCCGCTGTGCGGTGTGCCCGACATCGAGGCCATCGCGTCGATGGGGCAGCAGCGAGGGGTACCTCTCCTGGTGGACAACACGTTCGCGACGCCACTCCTCTGCCGGCCGCTCGAGCTGGGCGCGGCGGTTGTGATGCACAGCGCCACCAAATACCTGGGCGGGCACTCAGACCTAGTCGCGGGCGTGGTGGTAGGCGATGCCAAGCTCACGGGCACGGTGCGGGCGCGCTCCGCCCGCGTGGGGACACCGCTGGGACCCTTCGACGCGTGGCTCGCGCTGCGCGGCCTGCGCACCCTCGACGTGCGCATGCGACGGCACAGCGAGAATTCCCTCGCCCTGGCCCGGGCTTTGCTGTCGGTCGACGGGGTCGTTCGCGTCCACCACCCGTTGCTGGATACGTCGCCATCGTTCCCGGTGGCGCGGCGCCTGTTAGGACGCGGAGCCGGCGGGATGATGGCGTTCGACCTGGACGGAGGTCGCGATGCGGTGCAGCGGATGATCGAGCGCTTCCAGCTGGTCCGGTTCGCGGCCAGCCTCGGTGGGGTGGAGACCACGGTGAGCTACCCGGAGATCACCTCGCACCGATCGATGACGGCGGAGGAGCGGGCGTCGCTCGGGGTGGGCCCGGGGACGGTTCGGGTCTCGGTCGGTATCGAGGACCCGGACGACATCGTCGCCGACTTCACCCAAGCGCTTTCGCGATCCTGTTGAGCGCCTACACGGCAGTTCAGCTGGTCGAGGTGCTGATCGCGATCGGGCTGGTTCTCTACGGAGTGCGCGCTGATGCGGTGCCGGTGACTCTGTTGGGCGCGGGCTACCTCATCGCCAAAGCGGTGCTCAACATCCTTGCCATCGAAGGTGGCACGGTGTACAGGCGCTCCGTGATCGGTTACGCGCTCGGAGGCGCCGTCGTCCTCGCGGGATTGGTGCTGCTGCACTTCCGCTAGCCGAGATGCGATGACCCAGGTTCCGAAGGAACACTATCGATTCGAGTCGTACACCGACTTCGATAGATGGGCGAGCTACTACTTCCAGATCCGAGAGATCCTTGCCTTGCAGCCGGCGTCGATGTTGGAGGTGGGCACTGGCGACGGGTTTCTCGGCCGTTTCGTCAAGTCGGCGACCGGGATCGCGTACCACAGCCTCGACATCGCGTCCGATCTCGAGCCTGAGATTGTCGGCAGTGTGGAGGCCATTCCGCTGCGCGACGGCGCCGTCGACGTCGTGGTCGCGTTCGAGGTGCTCGAGCACTTGCCCTTCGAGGGTTTCGTGCCGGCCCTTCGCGAGATGCGAAGGGTTACGAGGAGCCACGTCTTCATCAGCCTTCCTCACTTCGGTCCCCGCCCGAAGGTCGCGCTCAAGGTCCCGGGGATGAGGGAGCTCAGGCTTGCGGCCAAGCTCCCGTTCCCCCGAGCCCACACCTTCCATGGGCAGCACTACTGGGAGATCGGGAAACGCGGTTATTCAGTGGGGAGGATCCGGTCCGTCCTGCGCGGAATGTTTGCGATCGAGAAAGACTTCCTCCCGTTCGAGACGCAGTACCACCACTTCTTTCTTTTGAGGAAATGACGCAACGGCCCACCGCATCTGACATCACGCGACTCGTCGGCAACACACCGCTCCTTCGCGTGCGGCTCTTCGATCGAGATTTTCCGCGCGTCGAGGTTTACGCGAAGGCAGAGTGGTTCAACCCCGGAGGGTCGGTGAAGGATCGCGCCGCATTGGCGATGATCGAGGACGGCGAGAAGCGCGGAGCTCTCACTCACGACAAAACGATCATCGACTCGACCTCCGGCAACACGGGCATCGCCTACGCCTTGATCGGATCGGCCAAGGGGTACCGCGTGCAGCTCGTGATGCCGGGCAACGTCAGCGCCGAACGCAAGTCCCTGGTCACCGCGTATGGCGCCCAGATCGTGTACAGCGATGCGGGAGAGGGATCAGACGGTGCGATCCGCATGGTCCGCGACATCGTCGCGTCCGACCCTCAGCGATATTTCTATCCCGATCAGTACTCCAACCCCGCGAACCCACGGGCGCACTACGAAGGCACCGCGGTGGAGATCCTCGAGCAGACGTCGGGCCGGATCACTCACTTCGTGGCGGGTGTCGGCACGACGGGGACGTTCGTCGGCACGTCACGCCGGCTCAAAGAGCACGCGGCTTCGATCAAGACCATCGCCGTCGAGCCCGAAGATTCCTTCCACGGCCTCGAGGGCCTCAAGCACCTGCCGACCGCGATCGTGCCGCAGATCTGGGATCCGTCGCTTGCCGACGAGGTCTGGGGATGCCCCACTGAGCCCGCCTACGACCTCGCTCGCGCCGTGGCACGCTCGGAGGGTTTGCTGGTCGGACACTCGAGCGGCGCGGCTCTCTGGGCGGTGCGAAGGCTGGCCGGCACGATCCAGGAAGGCGTCGTCGTCACTGTGTTCCCGGACTCGGGGGACCGCTACATCTCGACCGGGCTGTACGGCACCAGATAGCCGTCCGGCTCCAAAGAGAAGTTAAGACCCGTGTAGATCGGCGCGATTTTCGTGCGGCTATGATGGCGCCGGCCTGATGCGGCCGCTCTTTGGCGGGCCGGGCTTTACACGGTATTGCGTAACTTTTCATCACTGCACGACGTCAAGTTCTCGTGCTGAAGCTCGCCGGAGGGGGGCTTACCGTTTTGGTGCTCCTTTTGCTCTCGGTGCTTTTCGTCGTCGTGGTGTTTCCCGGCGCGGTTCCGCTGGTCCTCGTGGGCAGCCGCGGAACGCCGTCCCCCAGCCCCGTCGCGATCGTGACGCCAAG
>VBEG01000145.1 GCA_005882115.1 Chloroflexota bacterium | reverse complement strand
CTGAAAGCTCTGCGCTTGATCCCGCCGAAGCTGGCGGCCGCGATCGTGCTCCGCCACTACCACGGCTACAACAACCGCGAGATAGCGGCCGCCCTGGGCGTTTCCGAACGCACGATCGGCACCCGTCTGCACCAGGCCGGCGAGCGCCTGCGCACCGTGCTCGAAGCCGACTTCTCACTTGGAGCGCCTCCAGCGTTCCCTTCTGACAAACGTGAGTCTTATGCCGAAGACTGAGGACGACCCGCTCGGCCCCGCGTTGGTCCGCCGCCTGCGCGGCGAGCTGGACAGCATCCGCCCCCGCTCCTCATCGCCCCGCTACCTGACGCAGGGCGGGCCCGTCCGCCTGCGCATCGCGCCGGCCGTCTTGGCCGTGAGCCTCGTCGCCATCCTCGCGCTGAGCCTCTTCGCGGCGACCGGCAGCCCCAACCCGGTCGTGTGGAGCGAGCGCGTGGTGACCGTGATCCACCCGAACGACACCAACCCTACCCCCAGTCCCACTCCGGAGGAACACCGCGGCGCGCCGGGCGCCACACCTAGCCAGGAAGACAATCACCACAGCTCGCCGGAGCCGTCCGAGCGCCCAGAACCAACTGAGCAGCCTGAGCCAACAGAGCAGCCCGAACCGACCGACCGACCTGAGCCGGCCGAATCGCCGGAGCCCACCGCAAGCCAATCCGGGGACGGCTCGGGAGACCGCTCTGGCAGCGGATCCTCTGGCGGCCACGATTCCAGCTCGGACTGACAAGCCGCCCTTCCGACTTGCTGGGAACCAGGCGTTTCTAGGGTCATGAAAAGACCAGTCGTACTGATCGTCAGCCTGGCCGCGGGAGCTTTTCTGGTCGCAGGGGCAGGCGCTTCCGCACATACGATTCAGCTCTTGACGCGATCCGCGGGCACTCAGTCCTCGCTCTCCGGCGACGAGGCCCCAGGCGCGCTCAGCGAGACGCCCGAGCCGTCGGAATCGCCCGAAGCGACCGAAACTCCCGCGGCGAACCCTACCGCCGAGCCGACCGAGAAACCCGAGCCGGCGGAGACGCCCGAGGCCGCCGACAACGAAAATGAGGCCGCCGACAATGACACCGAGACAGGGGACAATGAAGGCGACCACCGGCAGGGCGAACAGCACAAAGACGGTGGTGACCACGAAAGCGGCGGAGGCGACGACTAGAACTTAGCCGCGCCGGCGCTGGACAAACTCAAAACCGAATCGCCCCTTGACGCATAGGTGACCTGAGGTGACGCTGTGGTCGAGGGGCGATGTCACCTTCACGATCGAGTTGTCCTGCACATGCAGCTCGAGCATGCAGCCAACACCGCAGTAAGGACATACCGTCTCGGTCACGCTCTGCCGTGACTCATCCCACGAGCCGGCGGCGCGCATGTCGTGCTCGCTCTTGAACATCAATGCCCCGGTCGGGCACACGCCGATGCAGTTGCCGCAGTACACGCACGCCGACTCCGGCAGCGGCGTATCGAACTCGGTCGAGATGTGGGCGTCGAAGCCGCGACCTGCGACGCCGATGGCGAAGGTGTTCTGCGCATCGACGCCGCACGCCTCCACGCACTTGTAGCAAAGGATGCATCGCGAGTAGTCGCGTACATAGAGCTCGTTGTCGACCTTGACGGGCTGCGCCGCGGTCGCGACACCGGCGCCGAAACGCGAAGGCACCGCCCCATAGCGAGCCATCCAGCCCTGCACCTGCGCCGAGCACAGCGACATGTCGACGGACGACGCCAGGAGCTCGAGCACTAGCCGCCGGCTGTGCTTCACCCGCTCCGAGTTCGTCTGGACCTTCATGCCCGCCTCGACCTTGCGCGAACAAGCGGGGACCAGGACCCGCGCGCCTTCGAGCTCGACCACGCAAACCCGGCACACGTTGACCGGGGTCAGGTTGTCCAGCTGGCAGAGCGTCGGCGTGTCGACGCCGAGACGCCGGCACGCATCGAGGATGGTCGAGCCCTCGGTGACATCGACCTCGCGGCCGTCGATGGTGATGCCAACCAGCTTCTTGGGCATGCCCACGAAAACAGCCTCAGACATTGAGGACCTTCAGTTGCGTGAGACCGGAAGCGATCGCATTCGCGGCGGTCTGACCGAGGCCGCAGATCGAAGCGTCCCGCATGGCCTGCGCGATGTCGCTGAGAAGCATCACATCCGATCGCGCGCCGCCGTTGCGCTCCGCGAACATCCTCTCCAGGATCTCCTCCTGGCGCTTCGTCCCCACCCTACACGGCACACACTGACCACACGACTCGTCGCGGAAGAAGCGCGCGATGCGGAGCATGGCGGCCTTCATATCGGCGGTGTCGTCGAAGACGATGACGGCGCCAGACCCAAGCGTCGCCCCGATGGCGCGGGTGCCCTCGAAGCTCAACGGCACATCGAATTGCTCCGGCATCACGAACGACCCGGCCGCGCCACCGAGCAATACGGCCTGCGTCTTGCGCGTCGGGCCCGCCAGCTCGAGCAGCTCGCGCAGCGTGGTCCCCATCTGCACCTCGTACACGCCCTGCCGCTGGACATGCCCGGAGACGCAGAAGAGGC
>VBEG01000144.1 GCA_005882115.1 Chloroflexota bacterium | reverse complement strand
CTCCACTCGCTTCCTGGCGAGCGGGTACTCCGCCCGCACATAGAGGAAGCCCTTCTCACAACCCGTCGCGAACGCCGCGATCGCCATGCCCTCGACTAGCGCAAATGGATCGCCCTCCATCAGGACGCGGTCTTTAAACGTCCCCGGCTCCGATTCGTCCGCGTTGCAGACCAGGTAGTGCGGATGCGTCGCGGCTTTGGCGACCGACTCCCATT
>VBEG01000107.1 GCA_005882115.1 Chloroflexota bacterium | reverse complement strand
TCTTCGACCAGCGCAACGGAGCGTGCGCGTATCCGATGTTCCGCCAGAGCTGGGCCGCCGACTACGACCACCCGCAGAACTGGTTCGACTATCTGTTTGTGACTGGCGCCAGCTCGTCGGGGTCGTGCTACTCGAATCCCAACCTGGACAAGTTGGTCGCGAGCGCCGACGCGGCATCGCCGGGCGCGGGGACATCCGGCTACAAGGTCGCGGGGTTCCTGCTGGTCAACGACTCAGTCTTCGGCGCCCTGCTCTACGGCGTGCAGCAGTACCTGGTGCATCCGTACGTGAAGGGCGCAGGCGGCAACGCGCTGTACGACTATTCGTGGACGGGGATCCGCATCCTGAAGCACTAGTTTCACTTCCCCGCTCGCCAGGGAAGGTGGCCCAGCGCGGAGCGCTCGGCCGGATGGGGGTGTGGCCTTAGCTAAACCTCGTTTGAGAAGTGGCAGGCGGCGAAATGCCCGCGCAGCTTTTCCTCCAGCGGCGGTTCGACCTCGGCGCATGGCGTGGGCACTCGCGCGATCGGGCAGCGCGTGTGGAACCGGCAGCCGGACGGTGGATTGATCGGCGACGGGATCTCGCCCGAGAGCTCGACCAGCCGCCGTCCGCGCTGCAGCTTAGGATCGGGCAGCGGAATTGCGGACAGCAACGCCTTCGTGTACGGATGTTTCGGGTTCGTGTACGTCTCAGTGCTGTTGGCGATCTCCACGATCTTGCCGAGGTACATGACCATGACCCTGTCGCTGATGTGCCGCACCACCGACAGGTCATGAGCGATGAAGAGATAGGTGAGGTTGAACTCCCTCTGCAAGTCCTCGAGCAGGTTCACGACCTGGGCCTGGATCGAAACGTCGAGCGCCGAGATCGCCTCGTCGCAAACGATCAGCTTGGGGTTCAAGGCCAGGGCGCGCGCGATACCGATACGCTGACGCTGACCACCCGAGAACTCATGCGGGTACCGATTGTTGAAGTTTGGGTTGAGCCCGACCACGCGCAGCAGCTCCTGCACGCGGTCCCTCAACTTGCGCCCGCGCATCACGCCGAAGTTCACCAGCGGCTCGGCGATGATGTCGCCGATCGTCATCCTCGGATCGAGCGACGCGAACGGGTCCTGGAAGATGATCTGCATCTGCCGGCGCTGCTGACGGAGCCTCTCCCCGTGCAGGCTGGTCAGCTCGACGCCATCGAGAAAAACCTTGCCCGACGTCACCGGGATGAGCTGCATGACGAGGCGGCCCAGGGTGGACTTGCCGCAGCCCGATTCGCCGACGAGGCCCAGGGTCTCGCCCTGGCGGATCTCGAAGGTCACGCCGTCGACAGCCTTGACGCTCACCCCGATGCCGGCCGGAAAGTGCTTGACCACGTTCTCGACGCGAACAAGGACCTTCGCCCGGTCGCCCACCGGCTCGGGTACGTCGGCCCGAGCTGCCTGCGCCGTCACGGGATGATCTTGCCGGGTTCGAGGCCCGACGCGGCGCCCGGCCTGATGTCGAGCAGCTGATCAGCCCCCATCTCCTTCTTGGCGCGGTCCATCGTCACCCAGCAGGCGGCGAGCTGGTCCGGCTTGACCTCGGTGAGCGGAGGCAGATCGGTGAGGCATTTCTCGACGCGGAACGGGCATCGCGGATGGAAGCGGCACCCCTTGGGCGGCCGCAACAGGTCGGGCGCGAGGCCTTCGATCGACCGTAGACGTTCGTGGCGAAGGGCGTCGACACGCGGAATCGACTTCAGCAGCGACCACGTGTACGGGTGCTGAGGATTTTCAAAAATCTGGTCGACAGGACCCTGCTCCACGATCTGTCCCGCATACATCACGAGCACCCGCGTGCAAAGACCCGCCACCACACCCATGTTGTGGGTGATCATCATGATCGCCGTCCCGAGCTCTTGGTTGAGGTCCGCGAGCAGTTCGAGGATCTGCGCCTGCACGGTCACGTCCAGAGCGGTGGTCGGCTCGTCCGCGATCAGGATCGACGGCGCGTTGGCCAACCCCATGGCGATCATCGCGCGCTGGCGCATGCCTCCACTCAGCTGGTGGGGATAGTCCTTGACCCGGCTTTCGGCGGCCGGTATACGTACACGTTTGAGCAGCTCGACGGTGCGTTGACGCGCCTGCTGCTTGGTTGCCTTCTTATGCGCGAGCATTGCCTCCGCGATCTGGAAGCCGGTCTGCAGCACCGGGTTGAGGGAGCTCTGCGGATCCTGAAAGATCATCGCGATGTCCCGTCCGCGAATGTCGCGAATCTCCTCATCGCTGATCTGCATGAGGTCTTGGTCGCGGAACAGGACCTTGCCACCCACGATCTTGCCTGGATCTGGCACCAGGCGGAGGAGCGACAGCGCCGTCATCGACTTCCCGCTGCCTGACTCGCCGACGATGCCCAGACTCTCGCCCGGGTACAGGTCGAACGTCACACCGTCGACCGCCTTCACGATGCCGTCGTGGGTCAGGAACTGTGTCTGGAGGTCCTTGACTTGAAGGATTGGTGCCGGCAAGCGCTTAGCGGCGTCCGCGCGGGTCGAGGGCGTCACGTAGACCGTCGCCCAGGAAGTTGAAAGCCATCAGCGTGAGCGACAGCGCGATGGAGGGCGCGATCACCATCGCCGGCGAGATCCGAATGGTCACGATTCCCTCTGCAGCCATCCCGCCCCAGGTCGGCGTCGGAGGTGGAACACCCAACCCCAGGAAGCTCAGGAACGCCTCGAAGAGGATCGCGGCCGGAACGCCAAAAGTCGCCTGGACGATGATCGGCCCCAGCGCGTTGGGGAGGATGTGACCGAATAGTATCTTCGCCGGCTTCGCCCCGGCCGCGCGGGCGGCTTCGATGAACTCGCGCTCGCGAAGGCTGAGGGTCTGGCCACGAACAAGGCGAGCCATGTCCATCCAGCGCGTAACGGCGATGGCGATGATGATGTTCGTCAAGCTCGGGCCAAGCAGAAAGACGAGGATCAGGGCGACAAGCAGGTCGGGGATTCCGTAGAAGAGGTTGATCAGGAAGGTGACCACCTGGTCAAACGCTCCTCGGAAGTAACCTGCCGCAAGTCCGATCGGGACGCCAACCGCCAGGACGAGGATCTGGGTGCCTATACCGACAATGAGTGAGATCTGCGCTCCCGCCATCAGGCGGCTCAGCGTGTCGCGTCCCAAACCATCGACACCCAGCAGGTGGTGCGCGTTGGGTGCGGCGTACGGGATGCCGACACCCACCTGGAACGTCGAATACGGAGTCCAGACAGCAGAGACGAGCGCCACGATGACCACCAAGGTCAGGTAGATGACGCCCGCCAGGGCGAGGCGGTTGCGCCGGAGCCGGCGCCAGGCGTCGCTCCACAGGCTGGCCTGCTCGGGCGCGATCGGACGGGTGACGACCGCGGCTGCTGTGGCTGCCACTAGTGGACCTGCGCGGCCGGGTGGGCCGCAGCTCGGGGCAGGCGACCGACAGGTCGCCGGTCAGGGCGCCGAGACGAAGGAAGGGGTGGCACTAGGAGGAGTGCAGCTGAAGCTGCATGACGACGAAGGGCCGGGCCCCCTGACGCACGTATCGGCGTCCTGAGCCCCGAGATGCGGTCTGGCTGGCTGCGCAGGTCCACTTAGTAGCGGATCCTCGGGTCGATCACGACGTACAGCAAGTCAACACCAAGGTTGGCGAGGCCGACCAGCGCCGCGTACCCCGTGAACACGCCGATCACGATGTTGTAGTCGCGGTTGAGGATGCTGTTCGCAAACTCCTTGCCAAGGCCGGGGATGCCGAAGATGTTCTCGATCACGACGCCACCGGTGATGATGCCGATCACGAGCGGGCCTAGGATCGTGATCACTGGGATCAGTGCGTTGCGAAGGCCATGGCGAACCATGATCACCGCCTCGCGCAAACCTTTGGCCCGCGCGGTGCGTATGTAGTCCTGACGTATGACCTCGAGCATGCTGGCGCGAGTCAGGCGGGCGACGATGCTCGCGTAGGGAAATCCCAACGCGAAAGCGGGCAGCCAGATCGCGCCGATGCTGCCGTACCGTCCCGGCCAGCCGATCTGGAAGTAGAACGTGCCCTGCGTGAAGTTGTCGAGCCAGATGCCGAAAACCAGGATGAGAAAGGTCGCGATCACGAAGTTCGGCATGCTGTAACCGATCACCGACGTCGTGCTCAGCACGTAGTCCATCCAGGTGTTTTGGCGGATCGCAGCGACCACGCCGAAGGTCATCCCGATGCCGACGGTGAAGATCAAAGCCACGAGCCCGATCTCGGCGCTGACCGACATCTCACGCAGCACGATCGGAGTGATAGGAACGCCGCGGTTGACGAGCGACTCGCCCAGATCGCCATGGATCATGCCGGCAAGGAAGTTGACGTACTGGACCCACAGCGGCCGGTCAAGTCCGTAGTGATGGAGCGTCTGCTGGTACTGATCACCGTGCAGGTGCTCGCTGAACAGGGCGTCGCCTGGGAGGCGGTGGATGCCCAAAAACACCAGCGACGAGACACCCAGCACGGCGAGCACGATCAGCACCAGGCGCTGCCCGATATAGATCAGCGTTCCGCGGGTGAACAACTTCCCAGGCTCCCCGTCAATGATTCTCGCTTATTAATAGAAAAGGAAGAGGGCGCCCGCCCAAGCGAGCGCCCTCGCCGAATTGCCGGTTAGTGCGACTGGATCGAGATGCCGTTCCAGAAGTTGTCGAAGAAGCTGTTGGTGCCGGCTCCCTTGACGTACGGCTTGATCAAGAAGGCGCCGACCGAGTAGTAGAGCGGGATGTAGACGACGTCGTCGATCAGCATCTGGTTCAGTTTGGCGTAGTCAGCTTTCGCCTGGTCCAGCGGCTCGGCGTCGGCCTTCGCCTGCAGGTCGTCGTACGCCTTTGTCGTGTAGCCGGTGCTGCACCCGGCGTCGGGGCATCCGAGCTTGGTGCCCCACAGGTTGTCGAACCAATCCTGCGGGTGGTTGTAGTCAGCCTGCCAGCCATCGCGGGAGAGGACGTAGTCGCCCTTGAGGCGGGCTTTGATGAACGGAGAGTGAGCGACCGGAAGCAGGTCGACGTGCACGCCGAGGTTCTGCTGCCACTGCGCCTGCAGGAACTGCGCGGTCGCGACGTTCAGCGGGTTCTCGGGGTCGTACGCGTACTTCAACCCGGCTACCGCACTCGCCCCCCCGTTCTGCTGCAGGAGCGTCTTGGCCTGGGCGGCGTCGAACTTCGAAAGCGGATCTACCGAGTCCATGTGGCCGATCAGGGTCGGCGGGATCAGGCCGCCCGTCGCCGGGGTGCAAACGATCCCCTGGCAGACGGTCTGGACGAGTGCGTTCTTGTCGACCGCCAGAGCAAACGCGAGACGGAGGTTCTTGGCCTTGTCTCCACCGGAGAGGAGGAACGGTCCGCCCGCCTGGCGAGAGGCGTCATGCACCATGTTGAAGCTGACCCAGTAGCTCCGCACCTTCGGGTGCAGCAACAGCTGAGCCGACTCGTTGCTCGTGTTCTTGATGCGGAGGATGTCCGCCACGGGCAGGTTGCTGTAACCGCCGTAGCCGACGATGTCGTAGCCGCCCTGCTCGTACTTGGTGATCGCCGTCGAGGCGTTCGTCACCGAGATGTCGATCTTGACCTTCGTCAGCGTTGGCTTCGGGCTGCCCCACCAATTGGCGACAGCGTCGAACTCAACGGATTGCTTGGGGGTGTAGGAGACCATTTTGAACGGCCCGGTGCCGATCGCGGTCGCAGGGTTGGACCACCAGTTGTCGGGGTCGTTCTTGATGGCTTTCTGGTCGACGATCCATCCGGTCGACCCGGAAAGCGCGATGGCGGTCATGAACCAGCCGGCAGGCTGCGAGAGCTTGACCTGCACGGTGTACGGGTCCGGAGCGGTCAGGCCGCCCATGGTCACCGACGGGTCGTTGGCCTCGAGGAGCGCCTCGAGGTCCTTGCCCGCCTTCTTGTTCTTGGCCACAGTGTCGTAGCCCTGGATGGCGGAAAGGTTCGTGGCGTACGCGCCCTGGTACGCGGCGGCCCGGTTCCACGAGAAAAGGACGTCTTTGGAGGTGAACGTGTCGCCGTTGGAGAACGTGACGTCCTTGCGGAGGTTGAACGTGTAGGTCAAACCGTCTGACGATGCGCTCGGGACGGCGGTCGCCAGGTCGGGCACGATGTTCAGGTTGGCGTCGAACCTGACCAGTCCGTCCTGGAAGTTCTGCTGGATCTCCTGGTCGGTCTCCGCGTCGGCGGTGGCCGGGTCGAGCGTCCCGAAGTCGCCCAGGATCGGAAAGTTCAGCGTCTGGTCGGACGCGAGATTTCCGTTGCCGCCGCCTCCGCCCCCTCCACACGCCACGACCGCCAGGCTGGCCACGGCGCTTAGGGCAAGAGTCTTGAGGATCCGAAACGAGGTTGGAGCCATATAGCTTCCCCCTGTGAAGCGAGTAACCACTCCCCCCCGCCTTCTTCCCGGTTGCTTCTTCGCGGCAAAACCGGGGCGAGAGCGCGCCGACGAGGGGTGGCGGCCGCGTGCCGCCTCTTACTCCATCTGACATTGTCGCTTGGCGAGCCGCGATTGTCTACTTTGAATGGGATGCGAAGGCAGGAAGGCGGCGAGAAGGTAACCGGTCAAACTCGATTCACAGCCGACCTGGAGCTGCCCGGATTGCTGCATGTGCACCTTGTGGTCTCGCACTCGGCGAGCGCCCGGATCCGCGCCATCGACACACGGGCGGCCCTCTCCGTTCCGGGCGTCGTCGACGTTGTTAAGGCGGCTGATCTGGGCTTGCTGAACAATCCGGGCCGAGATCTGCCTCTTGCCGCAGACCGAGTCTTCTACGCCGGGCAGCCCGTCGTGGCGGTGGTGGCCGAGAGCGAGGCTGCGGCCGAGGATGCGGCGGCGCTGGTGGACGCCGAGTACGACGAGACGCCCGTGGTCGTCGAGCCGTCGCTGGCGATCCGGCCGGACGCGGCACAGGTGCTCGCGGAAGACGAGGCCGCAAGCGAGGAGGACGCATCGATACACGGCGCTTCGGCCGCCGCCGACGAAGCTCCAACGGACCGGCCGCCCAATGTCAGCGGGGTGGCGCATCT
>VBEG01000106.1 GCA_005882115.1 Chloroflexota bacterium | reverse complement strand
TGCTACATCAGGCGCCCTTCGTGGGCGCCATCGAGATCAATCGCGCACGGCTGAAAACCGTCAGGCCCTCCAGTACGAGCGGAGTTCAGGCTCGCGAACGCGAATTTGAGTTCAGTTGATTGGTCGGGGGCCCGGGATTTGAACCCGGGGCCGCACGGTCCCGAATCACACGACAGTTCATCCAAACATGTCGGTTTTTGCGTTTTTCAGTTCGATTCTTCAAGTCGACGCGCCCGGTGCGTCTAGATTTGCACGAATCTTCAGCCGGATTACTACATGAAGTACTACAGAGTGCAGGTCGTCCAAACGAGTTCCAGCGTGATCAAGCGCTGCGATCGCCCTGGGATCGGCCGGCGCCAGCAACGCGAATGCCACGCCCATGGGAGCCCTTGCCTTTCCCTGAAGCTGCCTTGAGCAGCTGGGTGATCCGTTGATGGGAGAGCCCCAGCACGCGCCCGGCATCACGCACCGTCAAGTGAGCGGTTTGAACGAGATCGGCTGCAACTTCGGCGCTGGCGATTGCCGCCTCACGCTGTAGGACCTCGGCCTCGTCCCTAACCTTGCGAGCTCGTCCCACCTTCCCCTGAAGATCGCGCGGCAGCACGGGTTCGATCCTGACGTCGAAGGAATCCGAAGCGACATCCAAGAAGAGGGCGATCGCGTCACGCACCATGGCCTCAGCCTTCTCGAGCCGCCGTGCCTGCGTGTGGACTCCCCTCAACCCGGGAACACTGATCGCCCACCAGTCACCGCTGCGCTGACACCGAGCGGTGTAGGTCTTACGCTTCATCGCTTCCACCACCCGAGGCCCAACTCAGCCTCCAGGGTTGTGAAGATGCCCTGGGCAGTGATCTCGTTGATCTCGCGGTGCCGCGGGATTGTGACCTTGGTTCGCCCGCACTGCCAGACTTCGTGGCGCCCTCCCTGCCGGACGAGCCGCCACTGAATTCTTCGAGCTTGGGCTGCGCGCTGAATGCGCCTCTTGACCTCAACCTGCTTCACCTAGCGGCAGTCTAGCACTATAGCCAGGCTGGCTAGTCGAATAGCCAAGCCAAGCTCGCTGAATACGAATGGATTAAATGCACCCCACACCTCACGGTCCCGAACCGGCGTGATGCCGTGTCCTCTCGTGTCCTGTTGTGTCCGCAAGGTTCCACCTGTACTCGAGCTGGATCCTCTTCGTGCTCCTGTAACCTCCCGTATCCGCCGGTTTCCGAGAATGCGTGATCCGGCTGTGATCCGTCACGTGGATTGAAGATCGCTGAATCGGCGCCGCCGCCGGGCTTCCGCTCCCAGTCGCTAAACGGGATTACGCCACGCGGACACGAGCTTCGACAGTCACTTGGGCGAGTGCGTCGATGAACTCCGAACGCGCATTGAACGATTGGGTGCGCCTGAGCCGGATCTCTCTTTCTCGCGCAAACGCCTGCGCCTCGACATCGAGGTCGTAGTAGTGGATCTCGAGGTGATCGGCGACGAACCCAATCGGGCATACCAGGATGTCTCGAGCGCGTGATCGCTCGATCGCCTCGAGAAGGTCTGGACCCAGCCAAGGCTCCCCGGTGTGGCTCGCCGACTGAAAGGCGAAAGAGGCGGAAGCGCTGGTCCAGCGCAACATGGCCGAGTACCTCGCCTGGCTGGGCCGGGTCCGGTGAAGATCCGCCTCGGGACGCGGGGTTCGATGCTGGCGCTGGCACAAGGCGAGGTCGTCGTGCAGCGCCTTCGCGCGGTTGCCACGACGTCGAGCTGGTGAGGATAGTCACGGAAGGCGACGTGCGGCCAGTCGACTCGACGCCCGGCGAGGGGATGTTTGTCACCGCTCTCGCCTCCGTGTTGAAGCGGCGCGAGATCGACATTGCGGCCCACAGCGCAAGGGATGTTCCGCTCGAAGAAGATCCCGAACTTTTGACCGCCGCCTATCCAGGGATCCATTCCTGGCCGATCTGGGCGAGCCGGTCCACTGGCTCGACCAAATCCGAGTCGTGCACGCGCAGCACTAGGCCGATCACCCGGACTGCCGCGAACCTCCTTTTGGGCTTGTGGGTCTCGACAAGGAATCGGGCCGCCTTTAGTTGGCGGCCCGACAGCCTTTGTTTATCGCAAGCCGTTAGGTGTGCATGGGTGTGACGGTCAGTTGGAACGTGACCCCCGGCGCTGAGAAGCCGAGGATATCAGCCGTGGAGAAGTGGCCTTTGACGGCCGGCGCGATTGGCATGGAGACATCGTTGACGACGGTAACGCCCCTTCCCTGTCCGGTCAGGACGTCTACCTCATGGGTGATGACGATCCATGGGCCTGAGCCGGGGAAGATGTCCGTAACTATGTAGTTGCCGCTCGCGTGCGCGTGCCCGGCTCCAGCGAGGCCTGGGCCGGCGGGGGTGGACATATGGGCGCAGAAGGTGATTTCACCATCAAACGTGCCGTCCTGATTGAAGACTGCCCAAGCCCAGAAGCCGCCCAGAGGCTGCGGGCACAGCGACGGGTTGTTGCAGTTCATTGACGCCGTGACTTGATACAACTGGACGTTGCCACCGCTGTTGCCATAGTCGGCCGCGGCCGGAACCGCCCCGCCGAGCGCGAGAGCGGCGACCAAGGCGCCAATGAGGCCGACCATCCGAACCTGTCTTATTAAGGCCATATCGCCTCCTCCCTTCTGAGTAGAGATATACCGTCTCCTATTCGATGCCCCACCCAGGGCACCGGGTGGGCGCAAAAGCTACTGCGAGACTATGCGAGTCCTGCAGTTATGTCCATGGGACCTTTGCCATGCGCCCGCCCTAGCCCTTGGTCAGCCTGAATCGCCCTGAGTTTCTTGGAGACTTAGGGGTGTCCTGGTTTAGCTAGAGCCGGGTAATTGGAAATCACGCTGCTGTCGTTGGCTGACGACGTCGAGCTTCGAACTCGACGGGTGTGAGCATACCGAGCGACGAATGGCGGCGCTGACGGTTGTGAAAGATCTCGAGGTACTCAAACATCGCGTTAGCGAGCTCAACGCGAGTGCTCCATCGTTTTCGGTCGAGCAGCTCGACCTGCATCCGACTCCAAAAGGCCTCCATCACAGCGTTGTCGAAACAGTCACCGACCGAGCCCATCGATGGCAGAAGTCCCGAGTCGACGGCTCGACGAGTAAATGCCCAAGAAGTGAACTGAGTGCCCTGGTCGCTGTGAATCACGGTGCTGTTGGCCGGGCGGCGCTGGTCGATTGCCATGCCGAGAGCGTTGGTGACAAGAGCGGTGCTTGGTGAACCATCGATTGACCACCCAATCACGCGCCGTGACCATGCGTCCAGCACGACGGCGCAGTAGACCTTGCCCTCTCTTGTCGGGTGCTCGGTCACATCGGTGACCCATAGCTCATCGGGATTGTCCCGGTGGAACTGCCGCTCAACACGATCGGCCGCGGTAATGACCCCGGGAACTCGGCGGAACTTTGGTCGCCCCGAGATGCCCTGGATGCCTGCTCGACGCATCAGCAGCTCCACCGCTTGGTGCCCGACCGGGACAGCTTGCCCCAACGTCAGTTCGGCATGAACTCGTCGAATGCCATAGGTGCCTCGCGAGGCGAAATGTGCTCGACGGATCAAGTCGGTCAGCCATGCGTGCCGGACAGATCGCACAGAGGGTGGCCGTGAGCGTCTTGCGTGGTAGCCCGACTCCGAAACCTTGAGTACGCGGCAGGCGAGCTTCACCGGAAGCCCCTCGGTGGCCATCACCTCGACTGCCGCGAATCTTTTGGGGTTGAGGCGTCCTTCAGCAACTCGGCAGGCCTGCGATGGACAGCTAGTTCAGTCTCGAGCTCCCGAATTCGTCGACGAGCAGAGATGAGCTCGGCGCGCTCGGCTGTGGTCAGGCCGCTCTCAAGTCCGCGGTCGACTCGGTCTTGCCGGCGCCAGCGTACACGGTTTGGTCGCTGATACCCAGGTCGCGGGCGATGTCCTCGACGCGGCGTCCGGCCGCGACAAGGTCCAACACCCGTTGACGAAACTCCGCGGTGTAACCGCGTCTTCCCATGCTGTCCTCCAGTGTCTTGGTGGGACAGCAGCATGGTCGATTCCAATAATCCGACTCCAGGAAATCCAGGGCGCACTAGCCGTAGGACCTCACGGCCCCAGCCGACCGCTGATGCCCGCCTCTGGCGGTTCGTTTTTCGAACTTAACTTCTTCCGAATCGAGGTCTACTGGGCGATGACATGACAGCCAAGACGCTGGATGTAGCTGGGACCCTGATTCGGCCAGGCGACTCGGAATACGAGGCAGCGCGGCAAATCTGGAACGGCGCCATTGATCGCCGACCAGCCATGATCGTGCGTTGCCGAAGCGGAGCTGACGCCGCCGCAGCACTTCGCCATGCGCAGGAGCACAGTTTGCCACTTGCGATCCGAGGAGGAGGCCACAACGTTGCGGGGAGCGCACTCTGCGACGGAGGCGTGGTTATCGATTTCTCAGAGATGCGGCGGGTGGAAATCGATCCTGAGCGCAAGACTGCGCGCGTGGAGCCAGGTGCGCTCTGGGGCGATCTTGACGCCGCGGCCCAGGCCGACGGCCTCGCGACCCCAGCGGGCATCGTCACCCACACGGGGGTGGCGGGTCTGACCCTCGGCGGTGGTTTCGGCTGGCTAAGCAGGCAGTGGGGACTCACCGTCGACAACCTGCTTTCGGTTCAGGTGTTGCTGGCCGACGGCAGCCGGGTGCGAGCCGCTTCGGATGAGAACGACGATCTCTTCTGGGCAGTTCGGGGAGGCGGCGGCAACTTCGGCATGTCACCGAATTCGAATTCCAGCTCCATGCCCTAGGCACGACGGTGCTTGCCGGTCCGCTGCTCTTCAAGGCAGGGCAGGCGCGCGAGGTGCTCGACTTCTATCGCGAGTTCATAGCGACGGCGCCCGATGAGCTTTCCGTGTATCTCAACTTGCGAACTGCGCCTCGATTCGACTGGGTTCCTGAACATTTGCGTGGCACCGATGTGTTGCTGCTCATCCCGTTCTACAGCGGTGACCTGGATGCCGGCGAGGAAGTACTGCGACCGCTCCGCTCCTTCGGACCACCGGCGGCCGACGTTGTCCAGCGCAAGCCCTACCTCGCACATCAGTCGATGTTCGACGCGGGCGTGCCCCATCACTGGGGCTACTAGTGGAAGTCGCACTATCTGCCGCCGCTCACTAGCAGTGCCATCGACGTCATGGTCGAGCATTCCTGGCGCAAGAACTCGCCCGACTCGTACACGATCGCATTTCACCTGGGCGGAGCCATAGCCCGCCGCCCTGAAGATGAGACAGCTGCAAGTGGACGCGACGCGATGCATGCGCTGAACATCAATGGAGCCTGGACTGAAGGCGGTTCACACCATCCGGACATCGCCTGGTGTCGCGAGTACTTCGCCGCCATGCAGCCACACGCCACGGGCGGTGTGTATATGAACTTCCTTCATAACGACGAGGGCGAGGCGCGAGTGCGAGCCGCGTATGGCAACAAATACAATCGGCTGGCAAAAATCAAGGCGCGCTACGACCCTAGCAACGTCTTTCGATCAAATCAGAACATACAGCCGGTAATCGACGTCAAGCCGTAGCACCGAGGCTCCTTTGCGCCACAAGCAATCATTTGGGGCGAACGACGCGAATCCGCCCTGGTCGGTGGCGAACCGGGCCTCACGGTCCTGGCCCGTGCCTCCGCCGGCTTGGGACGTTGCCTTACCCGACGATTCCCAGTCGCGTGCTCTCACATTGCCGCGACAGACACGGTTACACCGCCCCGGTTTCGTTGCTCTGCAGGAAATTGTGATACGGCGGTGTGAAGCTGACTCCAAACCACATTGGAAATCGTCGATTTCGAATACGAAAATGGTCGGGGGCCCGGGATTTGAACCCGGGGCCTCACGGTCCCGAACTCTGAGACCTTTCGTCCAGAAACGCCGGAAACGATCGATTTCAGTTCGAAAGCTCTAAGGCGGCCAACCGCCCCGTCCAGATTTGAGGCATTCTTCCGACCGATTACTACATGAACTACTACTCGACCGTTAGGGAGCTTTAGCCGCGTAGCTGAGGATCTGGCCGTTTCGTCTGGCTGCCACTAATGAGCGGAGGTAACGTGCATGAGTTCCAGCCTGCCGGCCTTGTTCCGCGATTCGAGCGATTAGCGAAGGGAGCTGACCCTGAGCGCCAAAGGTGTCGTTGTGACAGAGACATCGAGGGATCCACGGTTGACTGATGCGATCCGCCAGCATGCGGTAGAGGTAAGCGGATTCGTGCGCGACGGGATGCCAGCAATGATGCGCGGCATGATGGGGAACTGATCGCTCACTCTCGTTTGCTCCGAGAACGGCGGGTTATCGGCAGCCCCTGAAAACTCTCGCGTTGGTCTAGCTTCTAATGCATCTCGAAGATGCAGGTTGCTTCACAAATATTTACGGCGTATCCATGGGCGCCCGTTAAGCAGCAAGCCTAGGCTGGGCATCCTTGTCGAACCCGAGCCAGGTTGACTACGAAGGTTTCTTCAATCTCTCCGTCGATTTACTTTGCCTCGCTGGTTACGACGGTTACTTCAAGCGTCTGAATCCGGCTTGGACGGAGACGCTCGGCTTCACTCAGAGCGAGCTGATGGCACGGCCGTACCTGGATTTCGTCCACCCCGACGATCGGCCGGCCACATTAGCTGAAGCCGAGAAGTTGGGACTCGGTGCCAAGGTCATCCATTTCCGGAATCGATACGAATGCCGGGACGGCAGTTACCGCTGGCTGGCCTGGTCGGCAATGCCAACGGGGTCCGATGAACTCATTTACGCCATGGCGCGCGACGTGACACCCGAAGTCGAGCTCGAAGGTGGACTTGTGGAGGCAAACCTAGCTGCGGCGACTCGCCTTGCCTTGCTTACGGCCCTCATCGACGCGATCGGTGTCGGCGTAGTTCTCATCAATGGCGAGGGTCGGGTGGCGCACTGGAATAAGGAAGCCACTCGATTAACCGGAATCCAAACTGCACGGGCTGTGGAACTGACTCTGAGGGAGTTGGGCGAAGCTCTTACCGAACGTGTGGAAGATCATCTCGATCTTCAGTCCCATCTCGAAGAAGCACCTCGCGCTACCGCGGAGTCGCACTTCCCAATGGTCATCCGGCAGCCGCACCGCGAGATCGATGTCACGGTGTCGCCTGCCGTTTTGACATCAGACGGAGCCCAGGTTGGCCTGGTGATAGTCCTTCATGACATCACGGCCGCCAAGGAGCTCGAGCGAGCAAAGGACGAATTGATTGCGATGGTAAGCCACGAGCTGCGAACACCTCTGGCGAGCTTGGTCGGCTTCTCGGAGTTGCTGCTCAGCCGCGAATTTGCAGAGGCCCAGCGAAAGCAATATCTGGAAACGATGCTGAACGAGGGTCGCCGTCTCACTGATCTGATCAACGAGTTCCTCGACCTGCAGCGAATGGAGGGTGGTTACACGAGGCTCAATTTGGGCCCGGCTGACTTGCCAACCCTGATCAGTCGCGCTGTGGCGACTGCCGGTGATAACCCGCAGACTCCGATCGAAGTCAGCATGGCCCAAGACCTTCCTCTTGTCGTTGCGGACGCCAACGCCATCCTTCAGGTTCTTATCAATCTGCTGTCGAACGCCAGGAAGTATTCGCCAGGTGGCGGAACAATCGTGGTGGAGGCCAAGGTCCGAGACAACGCCGTCGAAGTCTCCATTCGAGACCACGGACTTGGCATCCCCGCGGATGCACTTCCCAGGCTCTTCAGCAAGTTCTATCGCGTTCCGAATTCAGACCGTCGCCGGATCTCAGGTACAGGCCTCGGCCTAGCCATCAGCCGAAGAATCATCGAATCTCACGGCGGCCGTGTGGGCGCCGAGTCGGAAGGATTGGGACAAGGCTCTAGGTTTTACTTCACCTTGCGCGCAGCCGAATTGGAAGCCAGATCGGGCGACGTACTGATCGTCGAGGATGACATCGGATTCGCCCAACTCCTAGAAGCTGAACTCACGGTGAATGGACTCAACTCGGTGTGGGCGCCGGACGCCGAAACGGCCGACAAACTTATCGATCGGATGGCAGCCCGTGCTGTTGTGCTTGACCTGATCTTGCCGGGAGCGAGCGGACAGGAATTCTTAGCTCGGTTGCGCTCATCGCACAAGAGCCCAGTCCCGGTGGTTGTGGTAACGATCCAGGAGCTCGACGCGACCGAAACACTTGCGCTGCGGACTGCCGGCGTGGTCGCGGTCTTGAAGAAGCATTCGGGAGCGGCGAAGGAGGCCGCTGGATTCGTCGCGAACGCCCTGAATTCCTCAAGTTCTTCAGGGATTGCTGTTCCGCTTCGTAGTTGAGATGCAACACACGGTACTGATTGCGGACGACGAGCCCAGCGTCCGCCTGCTCGTCCAGGCAACTATCGAGGCTGAAGGTTACAAAGTACTGGAAGCCTGCGACGGCGACGAGGCATGGGCTCTCATCCAGGAACACCGGCCTTCACTGGTTCTGCTCGATGTCAGGATGCCCGGCCGGACGGGTCTCGAGATATTGCGTTCAATCAAGGCAGATGCCGAACTCACTGACACGAAGGTGATATTGCTTACCGCATCGGCACAACAATCCGACATCAATGCTGGGTTAATTGCCGGCGCTGACTTCTATTTGACCAAGCCGTTCTCACCGCGCGAGTTGCTCTCAAGGATGGATGAAGCCCTTCTCCTGTGATGCTTTCATAGCGCTTGAAGGAGATTCCGGCAGACGGAGTGACCTCCGCGACAAACCTTCGACGGAGAGAGGGTGTTGGTTGCAATTGGAGACCTAGACAAATGCCCATGCATTGGATACCGAACTCATGGCCGACCGTCGATCTGCTTGGTATCAGTGGGTTATCGAGAGCTTCGACCCTCGCGCGCGTGGATTTCTACATGAAATGCTACATCAGGCGCCCTTCGCGGGCGCCGTCGAGATCAATCGCGCACGGCTGAAAACCGTGAGGCCCTCCAGTTCGAGCCGAGTTCAGGTTCGCGAACGCGAATTTGAGTTCAGTTGACTGATCGGGGGCCCGGGATTTGAACCCGAGGCCTCACGGTCCCGAATTCGACGGCGACCCGTCCAGCCACGCTGCTTTTATGCGTTTCTCGCTTGAATCTTCTAAACGCCTGATGTCGCTCGTCCAGATTTGAACCATTCTTCCGCGGGATTACTACACGAAGTACTACATGAGGGCCGTCAGCAGTTACGAGCGGACGCTTCGAAATCGAGTCGTCGACTTTGTGGTTAAGGATCGCGGCGGGCCGGCCAGAAATGGCGGGGGGCCTGACAATCCGAATACAGGTGCCAATTTGCCAATGCCATGTTGTTTCGTGGGCAACCTCTTGATGATGTGTTGCCAGCGATTTCTTGAGGTGAATTCCCGGCCGAACAAGCGTCTCTAACGCTTCCTCCGCGCAACCTTGCTCATCAGGCACCCCGCATTGCTTGCGAGTAACATCGGGTTACAGGACGGCGGCCGGACGCAGTGGGGGGTAATTGGATCATGAGAGCTCGACGCCTGGTATTTGGCCTGACATCTATCGCCTCAGTCATCGCAGCCTCGATTTCCATCACTCCGAGCACCGCGTTTGGTGATACGCGGGTGACGCGGGACGCTTCGCCAAACAGCTACACGCGCTATGACGGAAGCTCGGACGCGACAACGGCCGCGTGCAGCACAGGCCGGCGCTCCCAGAACGAGCCGTCCGTTGCCGTCGATCCGCGCGCACCATCCGTCGTCGTGGCCGGATCGAACGACTACTGCGCGCAGATCATCAACGGCGACGTCTGGGCCGGCTACTACCGCTCGACCGACGGCGGTTCAACCTGGGCGGACAGCCTCGTGCCCGGCTACCCGCAGGACACATCGCCGGCAGGTCTCGCGTCCCCCGCGCACGGTCAATGCGCGGCAGCCGGCGACCCGACGCAGGCGTTCGACACGCAGGGCCGCCTGTTCTACGGCTTCATCTGCTTCAACCGCGCCCAGCCGGTGAACGGCTCGACCTACGTCGCGACCTACGACCAGGATGGCGCCCACTACGTGAGAACGGTGCTGATCGATTCTGGGACGCCCTCGGCGAACTTCGCCGGCCTCTTCCAGGACAAGATCAACCTCACCGTCGACCAGACGTCCGGGCCGCGGTCAGGCTATGTTTACGTCGCCTGGGCCAAGTACAGCGGATACGCGCCCAACAACGTGATCCTGTTCTCCCGCTCCACAGACCACGGACAGACATTCTCTCGGCCGATCCGGGTCACCCCGGGGCTCGCGCAGGAGCAGTTCGCAGACGTGGTGGTCGGCCCGGATGGAGCCGTCTACCTGACCTTCCGCACCTACGGCACTCCGCCGGCGGCCAAAAACGCGATCTGGGTCGTCAGGTCGGCTGATGGCGGAGTGAGCTGGAGCGCGCCCACACTGATCGCCGCCATCACACCCTTCGACTCGACGCAGTTCGGGGGCGACGACTGCGGCGACGGGCCGTTTGCCTGCGCGACGGGCCTGACGTATTCACGCTTCGCCAGCCTGTCGGCGGTGGCGGCCGACGCCACCGGGGTCCACGTCGTCTGGAGCGCTGAAAACGCGAGCGGACAGGCGAAGGTCTACGTGCGTAACTCGCCGGACGGCATGAGCTGGCCGACCACCGCGACGACGCTGGACACGTTTCCGATCGGCCACCAGTACTTTCCCGACATCGCGTCCTTCGGCGGAGTGATCACGGTCGCTTTCTACGACTCTCGCGTCGACGCCGCCTACTCGCCGAGCCTGCCGCCCGGCGACACCGCGACCGGAACCAACTCGGGCGGCGCGGTGAACACCATGATTGCCCGCTCCACCGATGGCGGCCAGAGCTGGCTCGAGGTCCCCGTGAGCAGCGTGGCCAGCAACTACAACTGGGAGACGCACGGCGCCCGGCGCGATCCATTCTGGGGTGACTACATCTATGTCGCCGCGGGTGGATCAGGTGCCTACGTCGTCTTCACCGACTCGCGGGACCTCGTCCCGGGAGCCGACCCGCGCGAGACCGGGGCCTCGGACGACCACGACGGATTCGACGTCTTCCAGCCGTGCACATATGTCCCGAACGACATCAACGCCGCGTCCTACAGTTCGCCGTCGATCAGCG
>VBEG01000030.1 GCA_005882115.1 Chloroflexota bacterium | reverse complement strand
GACGCCCTTGACATCGGCCTGTCCGCCCAGCCGGCCCTCGGTTCCCACCTCGCGGGCCACGCGCGTCACCTCGTTGCCGAACGCATTGAGCTGGTCGACCATCGTGTTGATGGTGTTCTTGAGCTCGAGGATCTCGCCCCGGACGTCGACCGTGATCTTCTTGGAGAGGTCACCGTTCGCGATGCCGGTGGTGACCTCGGCGATGTTGCGGTGCCGACCTCGCGAGCGACACGCGTCACCTCGTTGGCGAACGCGTTGAGCTGGTCGACCATCGTGTTGATCGTCTGCTTGAGCTCGAGGATCTCGCCCCGGACGTCGACCGTGATCTTCTTGGAGAGGTCGCCTTGCTGGACCGCGGTGGTGACCTCGGCGATGTTGCGGACCTGGCTGGTCAGGTTGCCGGCCATCAAGTTCACGTTGTCCGTGAGGTCTTTCCAAACACCGGCGACGCCCCGGACGTGCGCCTGACCGCCGAGCTTTCCTTCAGTGCCGACCTCGCGCGCCACACGCGTGACCTCGCTCGCGAACGCGTTGAGCTGCCCGACCATCGTGTTGACGGTCTTGGCTGTGGTGAGGAACTGGCCTTGCAGTGGCCGCCCGTCGATCTCGAGCGCCATGGTTTGCGAGAGGTCGCCGTTGGCGACTGCGCCGATTACGCGTGCGATCTCGGTGTTGGGCTGCGCGAGGTCTTCGACGAGGTCGTTGACCGCGTCGAGCGTCGCCGCCCACGCGCCGCCGGAGTGGCCGACCGCTGCGCGCTTGACCTGGCCCTCTTTGCCGACGTTGCGGCTCAGACGGCGGATCTCGCGCTCGACGCGCTGGTTCGACTCAATGATGTCGTTGATCGCCGCGGCCACCTTGCCGGCCGATCCAGACCAGTCGGTCGGCATGCGGACCGAAAAGTCTCCGCGCTGAACTGAAGCCAGGACGCGGAGCGCGACCTTGCTGTCGATCGCGTCTGCGCCGTTCCTGCTTCTGGTTGCCGCCTTGGTCGCCATCTATCCCTTCCTTCCTTCTTGCCTATTGATTCGTTGTTTTCGTTACAGGCTCAGTGGTACCCAGAACTCGAGCTTCGTGCCGGTCCCCGGCTCGCTTGCGACGTGGAACCAGCCGCCGGCGAGCTGCGCCCGCTCGCGAACGGCGACCAGGCCGATGTGGCCGGGCAGGCGCGCGGATTCGGCGACGACGAAGCCTTTGCCGTCGTCTCTGACTTCGACCCTTATGCCGTTCTCGACGCTATCGGTGACGACTGTGACCCTGGTCGCGCGAGCGTGCTTCTCGACGTTGTTAAGCGCTTCCTGGACGTTCTTCAGGACGATCGCCTGGATCGCGGTCGGGATGCCGTCCGGCAGCTTGCTCTCGATGTGGGGCTCGATGCCGGCGCGGACTCGCATCGACTCGAGACGCTCGCTGATCGCTTCGCGGAGGTCACTCGGCAGCTGCAGCGGCTCCGGGCTCACGTTCGTGAGCAGGCGCCGCAGCGAGTCCTCGACCTTGCGGAGGGTCATCCGTAGCTCCTCGAGGCGCTGATCGAGGTGGTTGGCGTTCGAGTCGCCGCGGATTCGTTCCAGCTGCAGCTCGGCGCCGGTGAGCAGCTGGAGCGAATCGTCGTGAAGCGCGCTCGCGAAGCGCCGCCGCGCCTCGTCGCCACCAGCCGCGATGTTGTTGAGCAGATGGCGGCGCGCGGACATCGCCTGCTCGAGGCGGACCGCGATACGCCCGAGCTCGTCTTCGGATTCCTTGTACTGCCAGACGAGGCCCGCGGCCATGCCAACGAGCCGGAGGGCCCACAGGTCGTGGGCGGTGAAGCCGTGGGGTGAGTCGTAGACGGCGACGGCGCCTATGCGCCGTTCGCCAGCGCGCCAGGCGACGGCGATCGAGCTCTTCACGTCGGTCAGGCCGGCTCCGTGCCAGAGCGCGTCGAGGCGCGGGGACGTCCCCTTGACGAGCTCGAGGTCGTCGGCGAAGACGAGGCGCTCGATGACCCCCTCGCGCTTGGCTCCGAGAGCCAGCCGCAGGTGATGCACTGGGGAGTCGTCCGCGAAGCCGTGCGGCGCCGGCTGGAGGCTCAGCGTGCCCCGAGGCCCAAGGCGCCAGAAGGCGGCTCGGCGGGCGCCGATCTGCTCGGCGATCGTGGCGCCCAGGCGGCCGAAGAAGGTCGGTAGGTCTTCGTCCGAGTCCAGGTAGGACGAGACCGCTGCCAGCGCGGCAAGGGCTGATCCCTGTGATCGCTCGAGCTGCTGACCAGGCCGTTTTGATCTCGCGCCGCCATCGGCCTCGAGCGTCACCTTGTCGCCGATCCGCAGCGCGGCTGCTTCCACTTGTTCCCCCGGGCGCGATTTTTCCGAACTACATCAAATCGCCTGGGGGGTGCCTTCGTCACCGTACAAGTGAGGTAGAAATGGCCACCGCAGGCCTGAGTAGAAACTGGTGAGCCCGCCTCTTGCGAGGCAGGCTCGTCTAAGAAAGCACCTGGCAGGCGCCGTACCGGGCGCGGGAAAAAAAGACCGGGCCCGCAAGTTGCGAGCCCGGCCGGTCGATTGTCGATTAGCGCCGTCGGTTGCGAAGTCCGAGGGCGCCGAGCAGGAACAGGATGCCGCCTAGGATGCCGCCCGCGATGGGTGCACCTGTAGCCGCAAGAACTTGACCCTGGCCGCCCGAGGTCGCGGTCGCGCCGCTTACGCCGCCCGATGCGGTGGTCGTGGTCCCGCCGCCGGTGGTCGTTCCACCGCCGCCAACGGTTCCGCCGCCGCCGCCACCCACGGTTCCGCCGCCGCCGCCACCCACGGTTCCGCCGCCGCCGCCACCCACGGTTCCGCCACCGCCGCCACCGACTCCGCCGCCGGTGCTTGTGCTGGTGCCGGTGCTGGTGCTGACGCTGGTGCCGCCGGTGCTTGTGCTGGTGCTGTTACCGGTGCTGGTGCTCTGGTTGCCCGTGCTGTTGGACTGGGCGCTGCCGGCGGTGTTGCCGGTGCTCGCGCCCACCGAGGCGGTGCTGGCGTTGCCCGCGCTCCCCGTGGTCGCGGTGCTGCCAGTCTGGTTGCCGGTGCTGTTGGAGGCCGCGCTGCCGGCCGTGTTGCCGGTGCTCGCGCCCACCGAGCCGCTGCTCTGATTGCCGGTGCTGTTGGAGGCCACGCTGCCGGCCGTGTTGCCGGTGCTCGCGCCCACCGAGCCGCTGCTCTGGTTGCCGGTGCTGTTGGAGGCCGCGCTGCCAGCGGTGTTGCCGGTGCTCGCGCCCACCGAGCCGCTGCTCTGGTTGCCGGTGCTGTTGGAGGCCGCGCTGCCGGCGGTGTTGCCGGTGCTCGCGCCCACCGAGGCGCCGGTGCTCTGGTTGTTGCCCGTGCTGCCCGAAGCCGCGCTGCCGGCCGTGTTGCCGGTGCTCGCGCCCACCGAGGCGGTGCTGGCGTTGCCCGCGCTCCCCGTGGTCGCGGTGCTGCCAGTCGTGTTGCCGGTGCTGGCTCCGGTGCTCTCGCCGTCGGAGTCGGCCTCGTGCTTGTCATTGCCCTTGGCCGTCACCTTGTCGCGGTCGCGCCGCTTACGCCGCCCGATGCGGTGGTCGTGGTCCCGCCGCCGGTGGTCGTTCCACCGCCGCCAACGGTTCCGCCGCCGCCGCCACCCACGGTTCCGCCGCCGCCGCCACCCACGGTTCCGCCGCCGCCGCCACCCACGGTTCCGCCACCGCCGCCACCGACTCCGCCGCCGGTGCTTGTGCTGGTGCCGGTGCTGGTGCTGACGCTGGTGCCGCCGGTGCTTGTGCTGGTGCTGTTACCGGTGCCGGTGCTCTGGTTGTTGCCCGTGCTGCCCGAAGCCGCGCTGCCGGCCGTGTTGCCGGTGCTCGCGCCGACTGAGGCGCCGGTGCTCTGGTTGTTGCCCGTGCTGCCCGAAGCCGCGCTGCCGGCCGTGTTGCCGGTGCTCGCGCCCACCGAGCCGCTGCTCTTGTTGCCGGTGCTGTTGGAAGCCGCGCTGCCGGCCGTGTTGCCGGTGCTCGCGCCCACCGAGGCGCCGGTGCTCTTGTTGTTGCCCGTGCTGCCCGAAGCCGCGCTGCCGGCGGTGTTGCCGGTGCTCGCGCCCACCGAGCCGGTGCTCTGGTTGCCGGTGCTGTTGGAGGCCGCGCTGCCGGCCGTGTTGCCGGTGCTTGCGCCCACCGAGGCGCCGGTGCTCTGGTTGTTGCCCGTGCTGCCCGAAGCCGCGCTGCCGGCGGTGTTGCCGGTGCTCGCGCCCACCGAGGCGCCCGTGCTCTTCTCCTGACCGCTGCCGGTCGACTTGGTGCCGGAGGCTGCGCTGCCGGCCGTGTTGCCGGTGCTCGCGCCCACCGAGGCGGTGCTGGCGTTGCCCGCGCTCCCCGTGGTCGCGGTGCTGCCAGTCGTGTTGCCGGTGCTGGCTCCGGTGCTCTCGCCGTCGGAGTCGGCCTCGTGCTTGTCATTGCCCTTGGCCGTCACCTTGTCGCGGTCGTCGCCATTGCCCGACTTGCCGCCCGCCACGTCGCCGCGGGAGTCGGCGTTGCCTTCCTCGTCCTTTTCCTTGGACTTTCCGGAAGCGTCGGTGGTGGCGGCTGCATTGCCCTTGGCCTTGATGCTGACGTTGGCCTTGCCGTCGCCGCTGCTCTTCGCGCTGTCGCTTGCGTGGCTGTTCGCGTGCGCGCTGGTGTCACTGCTCGCGTGAGCGTTGCCGCTCGCGTGGGCGCTGGTGTCGCTGCTTGCGTGAGCGTTGCCGCTTGCGTGGACGCTGGTGTCGGCGCTCGCGTGAGCGTTGCCGCTCGCGTGGACGCTGGTGTCGGCGCTCGCGTGAGCGTTTCCGCTCGCGTGCGCGTCGCTGCTCGAGCTGCCGGAGGCCTTCGCCGCCGAGCTGTCGCCCGAGCTGACCGTTGGCTTTACCGCCGCGTTGCTGGTGCCGCCGGTCTTGTCGCTCCCGCTCGTATGGCCGCTGCTGCCGTTGGTATGGCTGCCGCTGCCAGTCCCGCCCTCGCCCTTGCCTTTCCCTTTCTTGCCGTCGCCGTCCCCGCCGACGGTCTGCTCGTTGTGCGCCGACTGGCTGTCATGGCGCTGAGCGACCGCGGAAGCACTCGTATGATCTTGTGCTTTGCCCTGGCCGTGTCCGTTGTCGGACGCCAGAGCCGGAGACGTGCGAGCAAGCATGAGAAGAAGTCCGGCCATCAGGACGAATCCGTTTAGCGCCAGCCGCCGTCCTAACACGGGGCGACTGGCCAGGAATTCGCCGAACGCTTCCAAATGCCCACCTCCACATGGATAAGTGAGCGAATTGCCTCGCCGCCATTCTGGACACCAACCCCGCAGCCCCGGGGATATGTCGCAGAACGCCCCGCTCAGCGTTCCCTAGTTGGGCAATACGCTTCGAATTGGAAACGCCAACCGCATCCCGAGTAACCATGGACGCCGCAACGAGCAGGGACTCGGTGGCCGCTTTCATGCAGGACGTGCTGGCCGGATCGGGCTGGGAGGTCAGCAAAATCCGCCGGCGGAGCACGCGGCTCGAGCCTCCTGACTCGTACTGGGCGCTCTTCAGCGTCGACATTAATAAGGACGAGGAGGAGCGCAACCTCCGTTTGGTGACCAAGGGCGCCCTCAACGACGAGGCATGGGATAGGCTGAGCGCCCGTCTGGCTCGGGATGGCAACGGCAAGGTCTGCGACCCGGTCGACGGCCTGGGCTACCCGGTCCTTTTTCACGAGACCCAGCACGCCTACTGGTTCTACCCCTACGACCCGGCCATGCCGAACCTTCCGCTGGCCAACGATCCCATCCGGATGTCGTCCTCGCTGTTCGGCCTGGATGACCCAGTCCAGATGCTCGCCACCGCCGGCCAGATCGAGATCGAGCGCGTGCGCTACGTGCCCGAGGTCGGCGCCATCCTCCGCTACACGATCGACAACGAAGGAGCGACGAACCAGATCTATGGCAAGGCGCAACCTGGCGGGCGTGGGCTGCGCACGTTTCGGGTCGTGAACGGCCTGTGGGAAGCCGCCGCGCGCTACCCAGGGATGCTGAGCCTCCCGCGCCCGCTCGGATTCATCGAGGAGATGGGCTTGCTTCTCGAGGAAGGAGTGCGCGGTCGCCCCGTGGGCGGGAACCGGGGCAAAACCGAGTTCATGATGGCCGGTGGGGCTGCGGCGGACGCCCTGGCGGTGATCCACGAGTCCGGGGTCGAGGCCGACCAGATCATCAAGATCGAGTACGAGCTGAATCGTCTGGAGCGGGTGGTCCAGCAATTTGCCTACGTGCTGCCTGTCGGCCACTTCCTCCTCAAAGACCTGGTCACCCACATGCGCGATCGCGTGCGCAAGGTCGAGCAGGAAGAGTGGTTGCCGACGCACGGCGACCTGAAGTACGACCAGTTCATCTACCACAATGACGAGTACACGCTGATCGACTTCGACTACTTTGCCCTTGCCGAGACCAGCTACGACCTGGGCAAGTTCTGCGCCTACCTCATCCCCTCGTCCCCTGAAGACTGGAAGGAGTCGGTGGCGGCCGAGGAGGTGCGCGCGAGCTTCCTGAACCGATATCGAGAGAGGCGCCCGGACGCGACCCTGCAGCGCTTCGGGCTCTACGAGGCGCTCCAGCTCGCTTTGCGAGCCATGGCGGCGATGTGGTCCCAGAACCCCGGCTGGGAGCGAACCGCCGAGGCCTTCCTCGTGCTCGCCTTCGAGCGCCTGAACAGCCGCTTCCCGGAATAGGCAACCTTCCGGCAGAAAGCTACCTGTTCGGGAGGAAGCAATCTTTTACAAGCCTTAACCTCACCCCGCACAAGTTAAGCGGCCGCCCGGCGTCAGACTCCCCGGTCCATGCGAGTTTTCGGCCTGCTCGGGGGGCTTGTAGCGGTCGCGGTCATCGGCACGGTCGCCGTCGCGGGAGTGCGGCCCGGGGCCGGCC
Organism: Chloroflexota bacterium; assembly: GCA_005882115.1. Taxonomy (GTDB): domain Bacteria; phylum Chloroflexota; class Dormibacteria; order Dormibacterales; family Dormibacteraceae; genus 40CM-4-65-16. The sequence goes on along the minus strand of VBEG01000030.1, from coordinate 41,909 downwards.
CGGCGCGTCCTGTCACGGTCGCGCAGGTCCAGCCGGGCGGTGGCACCGGCTACGGCTACGCCCTGCCCCAAGGCCTTTTCCCCTCCCCGAGCCCCACGCCGCTCCCCGTCAAGGCGGTCACCTCGAACCCGCCGGCGACCCAACAGGCTCCCGCTCCCAAGCCCGCTCCCAAGCCTGCGCCCAAGCCATCGATCGTCGTCAGATCGACCCAGCAGGCGCTGATCAACCAAGACCGCGCACGCTACCACCTGGGACCGCTGACCTGGAGCTCGTGTCTGGCGACGGTGGCCCGCGCCGAGGCGGCCAAGCTTGCCACTCCTGGTGTCGCGTTCCAGCATTACGACGGGGTCAGCCGCGACCTCACCTGTCATCTCGGCCGTCAGGTCGGTGAGAACATCGGCTGGTGGTCGGGCGGGATCAACGACTCGCAGCTCAACACCATGTTCATGAACAGCCCGGAGCACAGGGCGAACATCCTCGGTCCGTACCACTACATCGCCACCGCGTGGGCCGTCCGTTCCGACGGCCGGGCCTATATTGCGGTCGAGTTCGGATAGCCAGGCTCCGCCGAGTAGCGCCAGATAACCGAACGTTGTCTCTGACGTAGCGCTCCAGACGCGGCGCATCGGCGCCCAGACGAGCGCTCGGAGGAGGAGCGCGAAGGGGTGGTCAGCAGTCCGGTGGCGCGTGGCCACCAGCAGCATCCTCTCTGGCTCCGACCAATCGTCTGGCTCTGGGCACAGAAGATCTGGATCGCCGCGGGTGTTGGCGCGTTGCTCCTCGCCACGACCCTCTACATCCTGTGGGCGGTCAAGGACCTGCCCGACCCGAGCCAGAACGTGCTCGCGGCCGGCGACGTCATGGTGCTCGACCGCAACGGCAAGCTGATCGAGGACTGGAGCCCGGCAGGCCACTACCACGTCACGCTGACGCTCCAGCAGATGGGACCGTATGCGGCCAAGGCCGTGCTCGCGGCCGAGGACCGCAACTTCTACAACCACGGAGCGCTCGACCCCGCGTCGATCGCACGGGCGGCGTGGGTGGACCTGACGTCGCGGGGCTTCAACGAAGGCGCCAGCACAATCACCCAGCAGCTGGTGAAGATTCAGCTGCTCACGCCGCAGAAGTCTTTCACACGAAAGGTCCAGGAGATGGTGCTCGCGATCGCGCTCGAGCAGCGTTACTCGAAAGACCAGATCCTCGGCATGTACATGAACCGCGTGTACTTCGGGCATGGAGCGTACGGCGTCGGCGCTGCCGCCCGCACGTACTTCAACAAAGACGCGAAGGACTTGACGCCCGCGCAGGCCGCGTTCCTGGCGGGTCTCATCCAGGCCCCCACCGCCTACGATCCGGTGACCCATTACGACGACGCACAGCAGCGCGAGCTCTACGTCCTGCAAGGCATGGTTTCGACCGGCGCGCTGAGCCAGGCGGACGCCGACAAGGCAGCCGGCGAGGACATCAAAAAGGAGCTCCACATCCAGGCGAGCGCCCGGCAGAGCAAGGCGCCGCACTTCGTCGACTACGTGCTCTCCGACCTCGAGACCATGTTTGGTTCAGCCGCCATCCAGCAGGGCGGCATCGTCGTCCATACGACGCTCGACCTCGGCGTCCAGCAGAACGCGCAGAGCGCGGTCGCCAACGGCGTGCGCGACCTCGCGGACATGAACGTCAACAATTCGGCGTTGCTCGCCGCCGACCCGAGAAACGGCGAGATCCTGGCGTGGGTTGGGTCGGCCGACTACGCCAACAACTCCATCGGCGGCCAGTTCGACGTCGTCCGCTCGAAGCGCCAGCCTGGCTCTTCGTTCAAGCCCTATGTCTATGAAGCCGCGCTGCGCGATCACAAGATCACGTGGGCGACCATCCTCCACGACCACCTGACCGATTTCAACGGCTACAAGCCGCGCGACTTCGACAACGGCGGTATGGGCGACATCAAGGCAAGCACCGCCATCCTCTATTCCCGGAACATCCCGGCGGTCGAGGTTGGGCAGATGGAAGGGATGCAAAACGTCGTCGACCTCGCGCACGCGATGGGCATCAAGAGCCAGCTCCAGCCTTACCTGTCAACCGCCATCGGCGCGAGCGACGTCACGCTTTACGAGCACGTGCAGGGATATCAGACGTTCGCCGACCAGGGTCAACGGGTCGACCTCAACGCGATCAAGGAGGTCGACGACTCGAGTGGTCACGCAGCGTTCAAGTACGGCGGCAACAGCACCACCGTGCTCACCCACGCGGAGGCGTACCTGATGTCAGACGTCCTGAGGAACTACCAGAACACATGGGGCTTCGGTTGGAACCGCCAGATGGCGAGCAAAACAGGGACCAGCGACAACGGTAAGGGCGGGATCCCGGACTCGTGGATCATGGCCTACAACCCCGACATCGTGATCGGCGTTTGGGTCGGCAACACGGCGCCGAACGGCGGAGGAGGGCTCATCAGCGCCTACGGTGAGAACGTCGGGCTGACGATCATGAAGCGCTTCATCAACAACCTGCCGCCGACCATGCGCGATTGGTACCCGAAGCCCGCGGGCATCACGATCGGCTGTGGCAGCGACACCAAAGACCCATTCCTGCCCGGCGCCTGCACCGCATCGCCCACGCCGTCATCGTCACCGCAGACCCCGTCGCCCAGCAGCTCGCCTTCGACCCTGCCGAGCGTGTTGCCTTCCATCGTCCCCTCGCCGTCCCCATCGCCCAACCCCTCTCCGTCACCCCAGGCACAAGCGCAGCCCACACCCTCGTGATGCTTGTGATGAACGAACCTGACAGCCCGTTCCTGGACAGCGTCGAGCGGCGCCGGCCGGGCACTTCGCTGCGCGGCTATGTGACACGTACGCTGCCGCACAGCTCGGCGATCGTGGTCGCGAACCGCGCCCCGCATGAGCCGCGTCCGGAAGGTGGCTTCACGCGCGGGGCCGGCGGCGTGATCACGGCTCTGCTGACGTTCGCCGAGGTCACCGGGGCCGACTGGGTGGCCTGCGCACGAACGGCTGGCGAGCGCGCCCTGATCGAGCAGCACGGCACCACATGGAACGCGCCCTTGATCCGGACCACGACGCGCCTGCACTACGCGACGCCCACGCCAGAGCAGTACGAGCAGCACTACTCGGTCATCTCGAACCCTGTGTTGTGGTTCGTGCAGCACTACCTCTGGGACCTCGCCAACCAGCCCGTGATCAACGGGCGCATTCACCGCGCGTGGAAGAACGGCTACGTCGAGGTCAACAAGCAGATTGCGCGCAAGGTGGTCGAGGTGGCGCGAGGGCTGCCGGGCAGGCCGCTCGTGATGGTCCACGACTACCAGATGTACCTGGTGCCCAAGCTGGTCCGCGACCAGTTGAGCGGCGGGATCATCCAGCACTTCGTCCACATTCCCTGGCCCACGCCGCAGTACTGGAAAGTGCTTCCACGCGAGATTCGCGACGCGATCGTGCAGGGCTTGCTGGGGTGCGACATCGTCGGATTTCAGACGAGCCTGGACGTGCGCAACTTTCTGATGACCTGCGAGGAGAACCTCGGGCTCGCGGTGGACGAGCGGGAGCGGGCAGTGCTGATCGACGGCCGCGTCGTCTACGCGCGCGCGTATCCCATCTCGATCGACGTCGCGAGCATGACTCGGCTCTCGTACTCACATGGCGTGATGGTCGAAGAGCGCAAGCTTCGCGACTGGCGGCCGGAGCACCTGATCGTGCGCATCGACCGCACCGACCCGTCGAAGAACATCGTCCGCGGCTTCCTCGCCTACGAGAAGCTCCTCGCGCATCACCCGGAGCTGAAGGGACGCGTGCAGTTCTGGGCCTTCCTTCAGCCGTCGCGCCAGGACGTCGCGGCGTATCGCCACTACGTCCGCAAGGTGCGGCAGGTCGTGCAGCGGATCAACACCCAGTACGGGGCGCAGGGGTGGCTGCCCGTGCGTCTGGAGCTGGGGGAGAGCGTGCGCAAGGCGATGGCTGCGATGCGCAACTTCGACGTGCTGCTCGTGAACTCCGTCTACGACGGGCTCAACCTGGTGGCCAAAGAGGGCGCGCTTGTCAATCGGTCCGACGGCGTGATCGTCCTTTCCGAGAACGTCGGCGCGCACGAGGAGCTGCACCCACACGTGCTCTCGGTCAACCCGTTTGACATCGATGCCACGGCCAACGCAATGCACCAGGCGATCGTGATGGGCATCGACGAGAAGCGTCGCCGCAACGAGGGGGCGCGGGAGGTCGTGAGGACGAACGATATCGCGCGCTGGATCACCCGCCAAGTCCAGGACATCCGCGACCTGGCCGCCGCGCCGGGTCTCCGAGCGGGGTAAACCTTCTAACTCTGCCCCTCACCCTGGCCCTCTCCCCCGAGGGGGAGAGGGCCTACCAAGCTTGGGTTTTTAGAAGAACCCTCTCCGCGCGACCGTGATGTCACGGGAGAAGATGATCTCCATCAGGCGGGCGAGCGCCCAGCCGATCAGCGCATAGACCAGGATCGCGACCACGACCGACATCTCGAGCTGCGATTGCTCGTTGCCGATGGTCGGCAGCAGGTTGTGGAACGGCGCCAGCAGCACGTTCGTGACGCCATAGACCCATTGGGTGAAGCTTGCGGTCGTGTTGGCGCCGAGCAGCTTCAGGACGAGGCGGATCAACAACAGGCCGTCGACCACCCCAAAGACGAGATAGATCAGTTCCATCGCGCGGCGCCCTGGGTTGATCGTGCTCACGACCTCGGAGCTGGATGCGGGCATGACAGGCTCATTACTGACGACGCGCCGGTGCTCGTGCTCGCGGCCGGTCACCGGATCGCGCTCGATATCGGTGTCCCTGCGTTCCATTTGACAAGTCCCCTTGGTTAAAAGTGTTAAAGCGGTCCGCGAATGAAAACGCCCGGATGGTTTTGGCCACCCGGGCGCTGCAGGGGGAGGTATTCCAGCTCAGGAAGCCGTCACCGGGTACCACAGGGGCAGGGTGGAAAGCGCTTCGTCTTGGTCGACGTCGACGTTTGATCCGGCGCTGAGCATGTACTGCCAGGCCTCGACATTGCCTGCGCAGCCAGGCTTGTACGGGGCGAAGTTCGGAGCCTTGGCCTTGTAGTAGCGGCCCAGCAACGACGGCTCGAAGGACCAGATGGCCGACTCGGCCGCCACGTTGGGCAGACTAGCCACGGTCGAGCACCACGCTCTGGCGAACTCGGTGCCGGCGGTCCCATTGCCGTAGTAGACGGGCACATAGCCTGCCTCGTGGACACCGTCATACCAGCCCTCGATGAAGCCTCCATCAACGCCTCCCGCGCCCGGGCATGCCGGACCGGGCGGCTCGATGTCGATCGCGAGCAGCCGGCCCGCCGGGATGCCCAGCCGGTTTGCCGCAGCGGCGGCTTCGACAGCGTACTGGTGGCCGGTCGCGTAGGAGACGACGGCGGAGCAGTTGTAGTCGTTGTAGATCGGCAGAATCCCCATGTGGTGGCTTGATGCCAGTGCGATCTCGGTCGAGCTGATGCCGGGACAAACCGTGTTCGTCAGGTACCGGCCCCAGAAATCGGGACTCCCCAGGGAACGGACAACGGCGTTGTAGAGGTTCTGCCCTCCGCCGATGAACGGCTTGCAGGAATCGACCCCCCACAGCAGGTGTGTGGGCTCAATGGCGGCCGACTTGGCCTGGATGTCGACCAGAGCCGGCGCGGCCGGCGCCTTCTGCACAACGTTGCTCTTGGCGGTGGGTATGGCCTCCGGCAACACGCCGACGACTGCGGTGTATTTCGGCGTGGTCTGTCCGGACACCGATGCCTGCACCGAGCATGTGTTGCCGGTCTTGCACGCATGGTCGACGAGGTGTCCCTGGTCGTCGTAGATGCCCACGACCCAGGGAGTGTCGGTGAGGTCGGTGTTGGTGACCGCCTTGAGATAGACGGTACCGTCGACCTTCGGGCCGACCGTGGTCGCCGAGAGGCTGACGTCAAGCCAGGTCAGACCGATGGGCGCAGACACGGCTTCCGGCTCTCCCGTGACGTAACCGACGATCTGGTGGACGCCACCTTTCGTCTCTTTGACGACAGTCGAGCAGCTTGTGCCGCGGCTGCAGTACGTGATCCGCGATCCGGCGGTGAGGTCATAGATCTCGAGCCAACGGCCGCCCTGCGCGACATCGATGGTCGAAGTGGCGGTGATGGTGATGGCCTGGTCGCGGCCGACGATGGCGGCGCTGGCGGTCACTGCGCTGTCCAGCCATCCCACGGTGCTGTGGTTGGACTCCAACGCGCTTGCTTCATCCGGAGGAGACACCATCGGCGGGGTGATAAAGGCGACAAAGTCGTGGACGCCCGAAATTGCCGTGTAGCCCACCGCGCACTGGTTGCCCTGACCGCATGCGGCGATCAGGGTCCCGGAGGTGGTGTCGAAGATTTCGATGGCGGTCCCGGTCGAGGTGACGCTGGCGCTGGCAGTCGCGGTGAGAACCACTTGCCTGCCCGAGCGGAGCGTGTCCGCGGTGGCGGTGAGCTCCAGGCGCGATGTTAGTCGCGCTCCCAACGAGGCAGCCGGAACGCTCGGCATCACGATCAGGGCCGGATCTCCACTGGAGCGTGCTGGTGCGATTGGCGGCAACAACGTGTCGCTGCACGCGGCCGGCGTCGTGGGCACCGGTTTGACATCGGTCGACGGACATGCCGACTGTCCTTCCGGCACGGCCGGGGTGCCGGGTACCGAGTCGGCGGCCGTGCCCTCCACCTCGCATGAGGCGGTGGGACCGGACTCCTCGCATTGCGGATGGCCTGCCGGCAGACTCAACCGGGCGTCGCTTTCGACCGCGACCGCATTGATGCAATTTTCGATCGAGCAGGCAGACTGGGTCGGGTTGAGGGCGGGCACGGCGAGGACGGTCGGAGCTGCGGCCAGGACGACGACTGTGATGTGGTTGGAGACCGCGATGAACGCAAGCCCGAGATGCCGCTTGGGGCGTGAACGGAGATCCGACAGAAGCCCCTGTAGTAGCTGCACTCCCGATACCCCCGTTCGACGCACACCCAGTCCCGGGGGCGCGAGATGACGGAGGGCAGGCTACTCACCTCATGCCGGTACACCCACTGCCGCAGGGTTAATTAGCTTCAAGCATTGTCAATTGGCCTGAAGCCGGCCCAACCGGGGGTGTTTTACACCTCGCGAAGCTCGCGAGGGACGCCCAGCAAGTCCGAAGCAGCCCGGGGCAGGTGGGCTGCTTCTGCTAACTACAACGTAGAGGAGGCCGGCGTTACCGCGTCATGGGTTGGAAACGTTGGTCGCGCCCAGCACGTTTCCGTACATCACGCCCAGGGCCAGCAGGCCGAGAAGTGACAGCAGTACCAGGACGAAAGTGCGCGCGCAAGCCTCCATAAGCCACGAGTCCTCGGTGGTCTCCGTGTCGGCGATGCGCCACGACCGGCCGTACAGACCGGCCCTCACAGAAAGCCCGATGGTCGCCAGAAGGATGATCAAAAGCACTGCCATCGTGAAAACCCCAAACGAGGGCGTGGACGCCGAGCGGGTCAGCGTCCGCGCCATCCAGACAACGCATCGGGACCCTAATGTGAACAACTCTTCGCCTCCCGATTTCCCGCGGCGACCGCTTGCAGCCTTGTTTCCGCACGCTAGGGGCGCGCCCGCGACCGGGCCGGCCAATACTCGTGTTGCCGAGCGCGTTCTCTTGGCGTGGAAATGCCGCTGCTGCTCCAGTTTTCGATTGCTCTCTTTACCGGGATGGTGGCGGCGACCTTTGTTCCCCCGATCAGGAGGTCGATCCCCAGGCCGGTCGAGGTCCTCCTCTGGGTCGCGCTGATCACCGCCTGCGCCATCGGTCTTTCGAGTGTCACTTCTGAGAACGCTCGCAACCTGACGACGTCGGTCGTCTGGGCCACCGACCAGGTCATCAACACGATTCTTGGCCTGCTGCTTGGCGGGGTCGGCGCCTGGATCTCGGCGCACCGCTTCTTGATCGCGACGTGGCTCATCATCGTCGCCGGCGGCGACCTCTTCGCGCTTATGTTGCTCCGTTCCATTCGCAGAGCCCGGGTCGGTCAGCCGCGCGTCCGCCTCGGAGAGTGGATGGAGATGCCCGTGCCGGTGGCATCGACTCCCGCCATTGGGCGCGCATCATCCGCCCCTCTTCTCGCGGTCGACCGCCGGCTTGCGGCAGCCACCATGGTGCTTGTCGCCGCGGTGTTCTCGCGGACGGTCGACATGTCGATCTGGATCCACAACGTCTTGCTGCCGCGCGAGGCGCGGCGTCTGGCTCACGCAGCTGACGCCGGACGCGTCGGCTCGCGAGCCCGGCTCGAGTCGCTGCGCGATGCCGCCGCGCATCTGCAGTTTGCCGCGCGTGCCTGGTATTCAGCCGCCGGGGAGCCCGCTGTCCGTGGGCTGGCTGGAGGCCTCGCGGTCAATGCCAACCATGCAGTCCGCTCGGCGCGGGCCACTCGCCGAGGACTGCGTGCACAGGCGTTCGTGCCGGACCAGGTCATTGACATCCAGGCGCTGCTCAGCGCTCAGTCGATCGGGTGGTACGGCCCCTTGACCGCCGGCCCAACCCAACCGCCGAGGGGGGAACACGATGCCGCTGAACCACCGCAGACAGACCGCCTGGCCTCTTAGGCCGAATGGCATGAGGCGACGCGCCAGCGCGTCGCAAGTGCTAGAACCCGGCTTCAAGGTTTCACGACCCGCCAGCTGGCTTCTGCGCGTGTTCGCACTGGTCGCGATCGCCGTGCCCAGCCTCTTAGTGACCTCGCCGGGCTATGTCGCCTTCGCCGACAAATTGCCTGACCCGGACGCCGTGACTTCAGCGACCCCCGAGGACACGCTCATCTACGCGGCGGACAACACGACGCTGCTGGCCGACCTTCACCCGCCCGGTTATCAGGCGTACTTCGAGCCGCTGTCCCAGATGGGCAGCCTCCTGCCCGCGGCAGTGATCTCGATCGAAGACCGTAACTTCTACTCGGAGCCGGGAATCGACCCACAGGGCATCGTGCGTGCCTCGATCGTCGACCTCCGGACGCACTCGAACGCCGAAGGCGCGTCGACGATCACCCAGCAGCTGGTGAAGCTCCGCCTTGTCGGCAACGACGCGACGCTCGACCGCAAGATGCGTGAGGCGCTGCTCGCGTTCCAGATCGAGCGCAAGTACACGAAGGACCAGATCCTCGAGTGGTATCTGAACAGCGTCTTTTTCGCCAACACCGCGTGGGGCACCGCGGCCGCGTCGAAGATTTACTTCCACACCACGACCAGCAAGCTGGACCTGGCGCAAGCCTCGATGCTGGCCGGGATCATCCGCGGACCGACGATCTACAACCCACTGGTCAACTGGACGTCGGCCAAGCAGCGCCAGAAGACGGTGCTCGACGCGATGATCCGCGACGGCAAGATCACCGCCGCCGACGCGGCCAAGGCGTTCGTCGAGGACCTATCGCCTCCGGCGCACATGTTCATGCCCTCGAACCAGGCCGTCGCGCCGTCGTTCGTGCGCTACGTGACCAGCATTCTGATCAACCAGTTCGGGGCGGAAGCGACATACAGCGGGGGAATGCGGGTCGTAACCACGCTCAACCCCAGGCTGCAAGACCTCGCGCAGCGCGACGTGAGCCAGAACATCGCGAAGCTTCGCTATCGAAATGTCACGCAGGGCGCATTGGTGTCCCTCGATCCAACGACCGGCGCGATCATCGCGATGGTCGGGTCCGCGAACCCGAACGCATATGGCGGTCAGTACAACCTCGCGGTATGGCCTCCGCGCAACCCAGGGTCGTCGATGAAGATCTACACGTACACCGCAGCCATCGCCAGCAAGAAGTTCACGATGACGACACCGATCCGCGACAGCAGGTTCACCTATCGCGAGCCTGGATCGACCGAGTCTTACACGCCGCGGAACTACGATGGCAAGACCCACGGCACCTGTCAGTTGCAGGCGTGCATGGGCAACTCGCTGAACATCCCCGCGGTCAAGGTCGAGCTTGGCGTGGGAGTCGCCAGTGTCGTGCAGATGGCGCGCGCCATGGGTGCGCCGCCGTACCAGCAGCACGGCGTCGATGCCTATGGCAACCCTCTGTTCACCACCAACGACCCGCTTAACAGCTACGGCGCGTCGCTGACCCTCGGTGGATACGGAGAGACCCCCTTGCAGATGGCGATTGGCGCTTCGGTCCTGGCCACGCAGGGACTTCTTCGCCAGCCATACGCGATCAACATGGTCAAGTCGACGTCAACGGGCCAGGTCATCTACTCCCACCCGGCAGACCCCGGCAAGCGGGTCCTCGATGCGCGTGTGGCGTACATCATGCAGATGATCATGTCCAACGACAACAACCGGGCGATGATCTTTGGCCACAACTCTCTCCTCACGCTCCCCGGTCGCAAAGTGGCGGTGAAGACCGGGACGTCGGACTCCTTCGCTGACGCCTGGACGGTCGGATTCACGCCGCACATCGTGACCGCCGTTTGGGGCGGCAACGCCGACTGGCGGATGAAGATGACGAAGAACTCGGACAGCTATTACATCGCGGCGCCCATGTGGCACCGCTTCATGCAAGACGCCCTCGGCGCCCTGCATCTGCCCAACGAGTGGTACAGCCAGCCGGCCGGGCTGATCACTGCCAAATGCCACGGGCAGACCGCCTGGTACCTGCCCGGTACGCACTGCTAAACCGGAAAGGATGCAAGCCAGGTTCGACAAGCAAGGCCGCCGCCTACCGGACACCGGGCACGGTTGCGGGTGTCAGATCTGCGCCGATGCGAACGCGCCTCGGTACGAGCGGCGGCAAGACCTGCGTGGCGCCGAGCGAGAGTGGACATCGGCGCGACGGCGCCTCGTCCGCCTCCTGAAGAAGCTTCGCCCGGAAAGCCGTCCGCAAGCAGCCTGACTTCTGCGCCGACAGAAAAGAAGAATAGAAGGGCCCGGCGCTTGCCGGGCCCTTAGAGATTTTCCTGGTTGTCTTTTCTTGTCAGTCGGCTACCGCGAAACCACGCTCGGTGGCGGGCTCGAGGTCTGCTTGCGGTCCGTACGAGTGCTTCAGCATCACGCGGAGCCGCTCTTTCGCGACGGCTAGCCTCGAGGCGACGGTCCGCTCCGGAATCCCCAAGGCCTGCGCGATCGCGCGGTTCGTGTACCCGTGATAGTGGCGGAGCACGATCGCCGCCGCCTGCTTCGGCGGCAGCTTGGCCAGCGCGGTGGCCAGGTCACGGTGCTCCACGACCTCCTGGGGGTCGGGCGCGAGGCCCGGCCGGCCCAGGCGGCGAATGACCTCACCGACTTCGCGCAGCCGCATCTTGCGCTGGTACGAGACCGTGGCGTTGATCGCGATCCTGTGTACCCAGGCTTCGGCCGGCGCGATCGGCTGCCAGCTCGCCCACTTCTTGTACGCGCGCTCGAATGCATCTTGGGCGCAATCCTCCGCCGCGGCCCGGTCGCCGAGCATCGCGGTCAACGTGCCGAGGATCTTGCCGTACGACGCTTGATAGAGTCGTTCGAAGTCCGCCTCGTTGCCGGCTTCGTATGTCGTTGGCGCTTCGCGCACCTCACCGGCGCTCGATGCCGAGATCGGCTCCGCCATAGTGGTTCCTTCACCCTCCGTGAGTTGGTGAGTCCCTCGCTCACCTGGCCCTAACTTTCGGCCACGGGGGCCATTCCGGTCGCCGTACGGATGGGCGGATTTTGCCTAACTCACTTGAGGTAGCAGGTGTACCCCCGCCCCGCAACGTTTCCTAGAAGGATGGATCCAGGGGCAGAGTCGGGCGGGAGCTACGCGGTCGACGTGCTGGGCACCTTGGCAAGCGGCCTCGGAGTCGACTCAAGAGAAAGCGGACGTAAGGCGATGGAGGTCGTCCGAGCCCGCTCGCCCGAGCTGATCACGCTCAGCGAGCAGACCGGAGAGGATCTCGTCACCACGGCGGCCGGATTCATCGACATGCTTCTGGCTTCGCTTCGCAGCGACGTCGAGCTGCCCTGGGCCGACTTCGAGCAGCGCTCGCGCGACTACGGCCGGCTGCGGGCGGCACAGGGCTTGCCGCTCGAATCGCTCATCGACGTGCTCGCCGTCTACCGCCGCGCGACCATCGAGCTCTTGTCCCGCCCCATCGAGGGCCAGCCTCATTACGACGAGATAATCGCGCTCGCGCAGAGCCGTCTCGAAGACATGACCGAGCGTCTCACGACTGCGATCGCGCGTGGCTACCTCGACCATGTCGGTGAGGAGCACCGCGCTCGCGAGAGTGAGATGTACGGGCTGGCGGCGATCGTCTCGGCTATGAGTCGCTCACTCGACCTGCTGGAGACAGCGGAGGTCGCGCTTGTCGAAGCGCTGGCCGCCCTCCGCTTGAGCACTGGCGCGATGTGGTTGCGCGAGCGCTCCGCATACAAGCTGGCGCACACGGTGGGGCTCGATCCAGATCAGGTCGACGATTTCGCTCGACAGGCCGGGCCGCATGTCAAGGCCTGGGCGTCGGCGCTCGGACGTTCCGAGTCGCAGGTCGATCGCGTCTCGGGCAAGGAGTGGAACGCGTTGCGGGCCCAGCTGCGCGTACGCGGCCGGACCGTCGGCATGATGACGGTGGGCACGATGGGCGATCGCGTTTTCGGCGCGTCCGACCTTCTCTTCATGGCCGCGGTTGCCGACCAGGCCGCGATTGCGATCGATCGCGCGCGACAGTTCGCCAGCGAGGCGCGCACGGATCACCTGACGGGCCTTGCCAACAGGCGCGAGTTCGAGAGGGTGATGGAGCGCGAGGTGGCGCTGGCTGAGCGACACAATCGCCGGCTGTCCCTGATGATGATCGACCTCGACAACCTGAAGCGGATCAACGATCGGCTCGGGCACAGCGCGGGTGACGGCGCGTTGAGGCTCGTGGCTCAACAGCTCCTGCGCGTGGTCCGTGCATCCGACCTGTGCGCGCGGGTAGGCGGCGATGAGTTTGCGGTCGCCATGCCTGAGACGGACATCGATCGCGCCCGCGACGTGGCGACCCGCCTCCGCCGCGCGGTCGACCACGCCGCTCTGGGGATGCGCGCGCCGGAGCACGTCGAGGTCAGCGTCGGGATCGCCGCATGGGCCGCGGGCGAGGATTGGGAGGCCGTCTACCAGGCGGCCGATACTGACCTGTACGAGGACAAGCGGCGACGCAAGACTCTGCGACGCGGGCGGCAAGAGGACCAGCCGTCGCCGATCCGGATTCTGGGCCGCGGCGCGGGCAGGCGGAGAGTCAGCGGAGCGTAGTAACTCCTCCCCATTCATGGGGAGGTGGCCCGAAGGGCCGGAGGGGCTGCAGAGCGGCGCGGCCCCATCCCCCGGCTTCGCCGGGTACTTCCCCATGAATGGGGAAGGGCTACTCGACCAGGGCCAGCTCGCGCGCCTTGACGATCGCTTCCAGCTTCGAGTGCACGCCCAGCTTGCTACCGAGGCTGCGGATGTGCGTGCGCACGGTCGTGTAGCTGATCCCCAGCCTGTTGGCGATCTCGCGGCTCGGCGTGCCTTCCGCCATGAGCCGCAGGACTTCCTTCTCGCGCGCGGTCAAACGCTCGAGCTGGGTCTCGACCTCGCGCCGGGTGTTCAGCAGCTGGGCGATGGTCCGAGGCGTGAACAGCGTCCCGCCATCGGCGACGGTCCGGATGGCGTCGACGACGTCTTGCGCCGCCCGCGACTTGTGGATGAAAGCGCTTGCCCCGGCCTCCAGGGCGGCGAACCGCGCGGCGTCGCTGTCCTCCCGGGTGAGGAAGATGAGCTTTGCCTCCGGCCGCAGCTGGCGGATTCCAGTCGCTGCGTCCGCGCCGGTCCCGTCGGTCAGCCGGAAGTCGATCAGGACGAGGTCCGGCTTGAGCTCCGCGGCGCGTGCGATCGAGTCCGCCACGGAGCCCGCATGCCCAACGACCGTCATGTCCTTCTGGTCGTTGATGAGCGCGGCCAGGCCTTCGGCGACCACCTGGTGGTCTTCCACGATGAGGACCCGCGTCGTGTCGCTCTTCACCGCCACATCTATACCTTAGATTCGGTCAGCGGCAGCCAGAATTCGACAGATGTCCCGAGTCCGGGCTCGCTCGTGATCTTGTTCCAGCCGCCGGCGAGCAGCGCGCGCTCGTTCAGCGCGAGGAGCCCCAGGTGGCCGGGCAGGCGGTCCTGGTCGGCAACGACAAAGCCGCGCCCGTTGTCTTGCACGAGCCCTCGGATCCCGCCTTCATGCACCTGCAGGCAGACGGTCACCCGGGTTGCGGAGGCGTGCTTCTCGACGTTGGCGATCGCTTCGCTGAGCTGTCGGAACAGCATCGAGCGATATTCGTAAGAGAGATCTTCCGGCAGGTCGAGCTGTAGCTCGACCGCCGCCCCCGTCAGGGAGCGAAGCATGCGGATCCGCTCATCAATCGTCTCGAGAAATCCGCCGGGGACCTCCAGCGCGGGCGGGCGGACTTCGAACAGAAGGCGCCGAAGCGCCTCCTCGGTTTCGTTCAGCAGCGACTGCGCCTCGCTGAGGAGCGCGGCCGAATCGCCGTTGGGTTCGCGGAGGCGCTGGAGCTGCAGCTCGACAGCAGTCAGCTTCTGCAGCGCGTCGTCATGCAGGTCTCCGGCAAATCGCTTGCGCGCCCTGTCCACCGCGGTGGAGACATTCTTGAGCAGCATCTGTCGCGCGGCGTCCACCTTCTCCAGCCGCTCGGCGGTCCGTTTCAAATCCCGCTCCGCGTACTTCAGCTGCCAGACAAGCCCCGCTGCAAGCCCGGCTTTCTGCAAGACCCACGTGTCCTCACGGGAAAACCCTTCGACGCGTCGCGAGTCATACGCCGCGACCTGGCCAAGGCGCTGGTCGCCGGCGCGCCAGGGCACGGCAACGGCATTCCTCACGCCGAGCGTGTCGAGCACGTACCGGAAGTCGCTCGAGTCATCGGTCCGTGCGGCCCTGAACATCAGGTCGTGAAACACCACACGGCTGGCGACGTCGTCGCTGTCCGGAGCGCACGGCACCGGTCGCAGGCCCGCCATGAACTGGTTGTCGACACCATATGCGCCTGGGATCGGTTGCAGCTTCCCTTCGTCGTCGAGCTTCCAGAAAACGACCTTCTCGGCGGCGACAAGCTCGGCGATGCTCCGCGTCAGGAGGCGGTAGAAGTCGGCGAGTCCGTGGCCGCTCCGCGCGTGTCGCGATACCGCGAGCAGGGCGTCAACAGCGGCCTCGTGCGCCCGCTCGACACGCTCGGCGCTCATCGCCCTCTCTTCGTTGATCAACCTCTGCCGCTCGCTGCGGTCAAGGTCCGCCCTCAGGTTGACCAGCGCGTCGATCATGGCCTGACGGCGCTCGCCCAGCTGCGCGACGGCGATCGCTGCCGCGACCTGGTTCGCGAGGATCGCGAACGTCTTCTGCTGCACCGCCGTGTAGCCGCTTGGGCTCGCGACACCGATCATGCCGAGCGAGCGGCCGGAGACCTGGAGCGATTGGGCGCACGTCGAGCGGATCGCCGGCGCGCCGATGCCAGCCATCCCATCCCAGGTCGCGTTCGTCATGGGGGCTGCCAAGGCGGCCGTGGTGTCGAGGATCCTCTCGATGGCGTCCTCGGGCAGGGCTCGGTTTGGGTCGTCTGCCATCGAGAACACACGCTTGCCCTCAGCATCGTCATCGGCCAGCGCCAGGAACGCCACCGACGACTTCGTGAGCTCGATGGCCTTGGTCAGCGCGGCCTGCGCGACGTCCGCCACGGACTTGTGGTTGGACAGCTCGGCGGAGGCGGACTGGACCGCGTCGAGCAGGTCGAGGTGGCCGACGGCAGCTCCGATGGCTTCCAGGTCGCTCCCCCCTTCGCTCGCCATGCGCCTAACAGGAGTTTACTTCCGTGTGCCACACGCACGCGAAACATCTTCGAAAGTACCCGCGAGTATTCCCTCGACCGGCGGCGTTCATCAAGCGAAGGGGGGCTCGCACTGGTTGCTTCAGTGGGGCTCCTTGTCACAAGGGGCGGAAGGTGGGGTGGCTGGAAGTGGCAATGGAAGTTCTGGCGGATTCGCATCAGGGGTACTCGTCAGAGTCGCGAGGTTTTCTGGTCGGCATGGTTGCTCGACGAGCTTTTGGATTGGTCAACGGCTCGACGAGTCAGATCCTGGTCAGACCGTTCGTGGTCTTGGCGGCAAGGGTGCTCGGTCCCGGTCCGACGCGACTGCGTCTCGTGAAGCTGGCCCACACGCTCGACCGGGACGCCCGGTTCGTCGTCCCCGAAGAAGGCGGGGCGCATCGTGAAGACAGGCCGCCTGCTGAGCCCACCTCCCGCGCGGCGTAGGCTCGTTCTAGGCGCTTTCCGGCGAGCAGCCGAAGCGCCGGGGCCGGCGATTTCAGGAAAAAAGGTAGTAGTCGCGGGTACTCCTGTTGTGGGAGGCGTTTCTGCTACAGATGAACGACTTCGATCAGATTCTGGAGCTGAAACTCAGGCACCTCCTCGACCCGATCGTCGCAGGCCGGCCCCCCGCGCGTAGGGCGCGCCAGAAGAGGCCGCAACCCTCGATCCTGACCGTCGACGGGGTCGGAATCGAGCTTGCGGAGGCGATTCCCGTGGTCGAGCCGGTGGTGGTGGCCCTCCCGATCGCCGCGGGCCACTAGCTCCAACAGGTCTAAGAAGAAAGGACCCCTTCCTTCCTCTCGCGAGGCCGGGCCGCAAGGCTCGGCCTCATGACGTCGTAGGGGGAACCCTGCCGGGTTCCCCCTACGTCGCGACGCTCAGCGGCGCCCGCCGAACGCGGCACCTCGAGGCGCGAATTGCGCGCCGGATTCGCGTCGCTGACCCCCTCCGGAACGGAAAGTAGCCCTTGGCGGCGGAGAGACGCCCGGCGGCGGGAAGGAAGGGTGGGTCGCGGCTGGAGCATGTCCAGCCGCCAAAGTCGCGAAACGTGCCGGGTTCCCCCCTACGTCGCGACGCTCACGGCTGCTGCAATTCCTCGAGTGGTAAGTCGGATTTCGCGTCGCTGACCCCTTCGGGAGACGAAGGATCCCTCGGTAACACGGACGCGCTTGGCGGCACAAAGGCAGCGTGGGTAGCGGCTGGAGCAAGTCCAGCCGCGATAAATCGGTCGGCGTTACTGTTGGCGGAGCGTGAGCTCGACGCCCACCCTGACATTTGAGGTCAACCGGTCCAAGGTCCGGACGCCCGCCGCAGAACGCGAGCGGCTCCTCGCGGACCCCGGTTTCGGCCGCATCTTCACCGAGCACATGGTCCGGATCTCCTGGACCGCCGACCGCGGTTGGCACGGCGCCGCGCTGATTCCCTACGCGCCGCTCACGCTCGACCCTGGCACATCGGTCCTCCACTACGCCCAGGCCGTATTCGAGGGACTGAAGGCGTTCCGCCAGGGCGGCGGCGGCGTCGCCGTCTTTCGGCCCGACAGGCACGCGGTGCGCTTTCGCAACTCCGCACGACGGCTCGCGCTACCCGAGCTCCCCGAGGAGGCCTTCCTGGAGGCGATTGACGTGTTGCTCGCCGCCGACCACGAATGGGTTCCATCCGCCGCGGAGCACAGCCTTTACCTCCGGCCGATGATGTTCGCGAGCGAGGTCACCCTCGCGGTCCACCCGGCCGTGAACGTCACGTTCCTGCTCATCGCTTCGCCGTCCGGCTCGTATTTCCCCCGCGGCGTAAAGCCGGTGAGCGTCTGGCTGTCCGAGGACTTCAGCCGGGCCGCACCTGGTGGCACCGGGGAGGCGAAAACGGGCGGCAACTACGCCGGAGGCCTCCTGGCCCAGGCGCAGGCGTCCGCACAGGGCTGCGACCAGGTCGTGTGGCTCGACTCCCGTGACCATCGCTGGATCGAGGAGATGGGCGGCATGAACCTGTGCTTCGTCTACGGCCGGGGAAACCAGGCCCGGCTCATGACGCCCGCCCTGACCGGCACCTTGCTTCCAGGAGTCACGCGCGACTCCCTGCTGACCATCGGCAGCGATCTCGGTTACGCGACCGAGGAAGGCCGGATCAGCGTCGACGAATGGCGGCATGGATGCGAGGACGGCTCGCTAACGGAGGTCTTTGCCTGCGGCACCGCAGCGGTGATCACGCCGGTCGCCGCGGTCAAGTCGGCGCGCGGAGCGTGGACCGTGGGTGACGGCGGCGCCGGCGAGGTCAGCATGCGACTGCGCCGGGCCCTCATCGACATCCAGCGTGGCGCTGCCCTGGATCCGCACGAGTGGCTGTACCACGTGCGCGTATCGGACTGATGCGATGAAGCGCGTGGTGATCATCGGAGGTGGCGGTACCGGTGACTACGCGGCATTCACCCTGCGCAAGAGGGGCTTCGACGGTGAGATCACGATCCTCAGCGCGGACCGCGACCGTCCTTACGATCGTCCTTATCTTTCCAAAGAGTTCCTTCGGGGCGAGATCGAGCCGCCGAAAGTTTTCCTGCACGACGAGTCCGACTACGCCAAAGAGCGGATCGAGCTGCACCTCGAGCAGCACGTTACGGGCGGATCGCTCACGGAGCGGAGGCTGACCGTTGCTGGGGGTGATGACGTTTCCTTCGACGTGCTGGTCCTCGGACTAGGCGGCACGCCGCGGCGCTTGCCCGGCATCCCCGACGCCGAGAACGTGCTCACGCTCCGTTCTCTGGGGGACAGCAAGGCGATCCGCGAGGCGCTCGGCCATGCGCGGCGCCTCCTCTTGATCGGTGCTGGGTTCATCGGCGCCGAGGTCGCGGCGTCAGCCCGCAAGCTCGGCAAGGAAGTGCTCCTCGTGGAGGCGCTTCCGGTCCCCCTGCAGCGGGCGTTGGGCAGCGAGGTCGGAGAGATCTACGCCGCGATCCACCGCGACCAGGGCGTCGACGTCCGCACCGACACGAAGGTCGAGTCGTGGCATACGGACGGCAATCGAGTGACCGGCGTCACGCTCTCCGGCGGTAAGGATGAAGAGGCGGACCTGGTGCTCGTCGCGGTCGGCATCGAGCCGAACCTCGACCTGCCCCGCGGTCTTGGGCTGCCGATCGAAGGCGGCGGTGTCCGCGTCGACGAAGGATTGCGAGCCGCCGAGAACGTTTACGTGGGCGGCGACGTTGCCCTGCACCAGCACCCTGTGCTGCGCCGTGCCATCCGCGTCGAGCACTGGGAGGTCGCGAAGAACCAGGGTCGCGGCATAGCGGGGTCGATCGCGGGCGGGCACCAGCCGTATACGAAGATCCCCTACTTCTGGTCCGATCAGTACGACGTCAACCTCGAGTACCGAGGCCACGCGTCAGGCGACGATACGGCGGTGTGGCGCGGCGACCGCGAGGCCCGTTCGTTCTCTGTCTTCTATCTCCGCGATGGGCTCGTCGAGGGCGTGCTGTCCATGAACGACTCGAAGACCAACGAGGCGGGTGGCAAGCTGGTGGAGAGTCGCCGCCGCATGGATCCATCGGCGCTGGAGGACACGAACAGGGACCTGGCCGAGCTGGCGAGCACGACGACCTAGCCCGGGCGGCCCCATCCCCGGCCATCGGCCGGGACTTCCGCATAAATGGGGAAGAGTTGGGCTACGCCGGCTGGTTCTCCTCAGGCAGCAGCCAGGGCAGCGCTTCAGACAGCGGGCGGACCAGCGTGTTGGCCTGCTCCTTGCCGATCAGGTTGCCGGCGACGAGCCCGAGCGCGGCCATGAAAGCCGCGTCCTCAGCCTTGTGACCGATCTCGCCGTGCTCCGCCTTCCAGCTGACGAGCGCGCCGCCCGATTCCGTCAACCCGAAAAGGTTGCGGCGGACCTCGTCCCATGCGGGGCCGCGGTCTGCCTTCTCGATCGCGTGCAGCGCCGCTTTCTCCGCGGCGTGGATCGACTCCAGTCCGTGCAGCCGCGCGTGGCGATCCCAACCCTGCGCCGCGCGCTCGACACCCGAAGGAGAAAGGATCCGGATGTCATCGATGAGACGCGCCAGCGTCCGTTGATGCTCGGGAAAACCGTAGCCCTCGGCGTCGACGCTCACGACGAAAGGCTATCTGGTTCAGTGAAGCCAGGCCGGCACCCAGCCGAATCGCCCAAGGGCTATTGGGCCGCCTCCTGACACGATCACCTGTGCGTTGACGAGCACCGCGAGATAGTAGATCCAGCGGAACCCGTCGTCGTTCACACCGAAAGCGACGGTCAGCGCGAGATTGGCGGCGAGCAGGAAACCAAGCACTCCCGCCCAACGCGTGGCGAGGCCGAGGATCAGGGCGACCGCAACGACTGTCTCACCGACGGCCTGCGCGAGCGCGAACGGCAGCCAGTTGGGGACGACGACCGCAACCAGGAACTCGTGAAGGCCGGGGATCGGGTTCGCGCGCGACGTCGACTCGATCAGAGGCTTCATCCATCCGACGCCCTGCCATTTCTGGCTGGCGAAGTAAAGCCAGTAGAGGCCGACGACAATCCGGAAGAGGCTGGGCCAGATCTCCTGCACGCGCGTGATCGTAGTTACTTCATCGCCCTCAAGACAGGGTCGGTTGCGAGCTGGAACGCACGAGCCGCGGGTCGCATGTGCATGCGGTTCAAGCGGTGCTGGATCGCTCCTTTGAGGATCGCCGCGCGGAGCTTGTGCTCCGAGAAATCGGTGTTGAAAAGCAGCCGGTTGTGGCGAACCTTGTGCCACTCGCCATGCAGCCGCCGCTCGCGCACGCGCTCGTAGAACCCGGTGCCTGGCAGCGGGTAGGCGATCGTGTAGCTGACGTAATCGAGGGGCAGGCTGCTCGAGAAGTTGATGCTGCGGATCAACGAGTCGGTGGTCTCACCGAGATAGCCGACCATGAAGAAACCGGCCGCCTTGATCCCGGCAGCGACACACGCTTCCACCGCGGCCCGCGCCTGGTCCGGCGTGATGCCCTTCTTCATCTCCTTGAGGACGCGCTCATCGCCGGATTCGATGCCGAAGAAGA
Organism: Chloroflexota bacterium; assembly: GCA_005882115.1. Taxonomy (GTDB): domain Bacteria; phylum Chloroflexota; class Dormibacteria; order Dormibacterales; family Dormibacteraceae; genus 40CM-4-65-16. The sequence continues at coordinate 21,061 of VBEG01000030.1, read as the reverse complement.
TCCGCTTGCAGCCCGCGCGGTGCATCTGTTCGAAGAGCGCCTGGTCGACGTGCGTGACGCGGCTCAGGCACTCCCACGTCAGCGGCAGGCGGGCGTCCTCGATCGCCTCGGCCAGCTCAAAGGTGCGCCTGTAGTTGAGGGTGAAGAGGTCGTCGGACATCCAGATGTGGTCGTACCCGAGCTCCGCGATCTCGCGCATCTCCGCGACCACAGACTCGGTGGGCCGCGCGCTGAACAGGTCGCCGAACACGGACTTGTGGCAGAAGTCGCAGCGAAATGGACATCCGCGCGTCGACATCAGTGGAGTGGTGGCGTCCTTCCAATGCTTGCGCCAGTAGGCGATGTATTGGTCGTTGGGGATGTCGCCGCGATACGGGAGCGGCAGGTGCGTCATGTCCTTGGTGCGCTGCCGCGCTGTGCTCCGGACCACCCGGCCATCGCGCTTGAACACGACACCGGGGATCTCGTCGAAGCGGCGGTCGCCGAGGTGCTCCATGATCGAGACGATCGTCTCCTCGCCCTCGCCGACGGCGACGAGATCGAACTGGTTCACGAAAGTCTCGGGCTCGCCCGAGGGGTACGGACCGCCGACCACCGTGAGCGCCTTGCCTCGCACCTGCTCCGCGAGCGAGAGCGCCTCGTCCTGCATGGTGATCATGCAGTAGATGCCAATCACCGAGGGTCGCAACCGGTCGATCTCGGCGAGGACCTCGCGACGCTCGAGGAAGGTGTGGTCGATGTGCTTGACCGTGTACCCGGCGTGACGCAGCGACGCGCTGAGGTACATGAGGCCGAGCGAAGGCATGATCCAGTGGCGGCCCTGCGCCGGAGCACGCTGCGGGTAGACGAGGACCACGTCGACGTGCTCGGTCATGTCATGCCTGGCACCCTCCCCATGCGTGGCGAGGGATGTGGGGTGGGGACCCATCTAGTTCGCCTCCTGGATGTTGATGTGGTATGTGGCGCCGTCGAATTTCGACGGGAAAATGTAGTCGAGGCCGGCCCAGTCGAAGTCCGGCGCGGCGAGCTCACGCCCGGCGTATAGAGAAGCGCCGGCTACCGCGGGCAACGACCACTCGACGCCTAGCGACCCCGAGCGCAATCGCGCCCAGCTCCCGGTCACCGGGATCCAGTTTCCAAACGCTGCGTTGGTCAGGGTCGGCTGTCCGTCGGCGGCGAAGTCGTTGAAATCCGCCGACTGCTCATTGAGGATCCCGACCTCCGAGTAGCCGAGCTGCAGCCAAAGCGGCTTGACGGTGATCGCGACGCCGGTGCCGTCGAGCGTGTACGTCACCTCGACTGCGCCTCGCGATGCAATAGGAACGAACTTGTAGCTATGGGCCGCGTCACCGCCCATCTCGTCCAGCTGGAAGGTTCGCTTCCACGACGTGGCGGTGGTCGCCACGGTGCTGGATGTCCGGGAGTAGACCCAGCCGTCGCGGTAGCGCACGATCGGCACCCCAAACCCCATCCCCTCGCCAGTGCCGGCGGTGCCCATGGTCAAGCCCTTGGCGAGCGGCGCGGTCTTTCCCGGGGACGCCGGGTCCAGCGTGAGGTCGGGGAGCAGCCGGTAAGCAAACACCGCCTTGCCGCCAGACACGCGGTAGGCGTCGATCGGGCCGGCGGAGACGAAGGGCATCGTCGGCTTGCCCTGCGCCAGGTCTGGAAAGAGCTCGGTCGCGCGGTAATAGCTGATGTTCTCGACGACGAGCATCGACACGCCGTGCGATCGCATCCACGCGAGGGCTTGCGTACGCCCGGCGGGAAGCGCCTGCGAGCCGGTGATCTCCGCCGGTTGCCTTCCGCTGTAATAGGCTGCAGTCGGCGAGTCGGTCAGCAGCATGCGCGAGCTACCTGCGGCGGCACGGCCGGCGGCCACCAGTCCGGAGTTCGCGTCGGCAAAGCTCGAGAAGATGGGGAGGAACGCCACCGCCAGCATGGCCGTGGCGCCGAGTGCTAGTGACCCGATTGCGACCCGGTGCCGGTCGAGGACTCCTGCCGCCAGAAGAGCCAGCGCCGGCAGCGCCGGATAAAGGTAGCGGTGGCTACCGCTGTAGGTACCCGCGGCGACAAGTGCGAACACGACGCCGAGGTAGGCGAGCGCGGGGAAGTAGACGAACTTCCATGTCTTGGTGTGCCGGCTCCGCAACGAAGTGACCGCGCCCACGGTGCCGAGTGCAAACAACGGGAGGGCGGCAAGCCCGAACGTCGTCCCCAGCTCGAGGACGCGCTCGATGCCCACCGGGGGGATGCTGCCGCGCACGGACGCTGACATGACCTCGATGCTTCCTCGCGCCATCGAGTTGGTGACTGGCGCAAAGCCGAGCTGGAAGAAAAGAAGGATGCCTAACGCCGGTACAGCCCAGGCCATCGCCCGGGCGCCGGCTCGGCCGGCCGTGCGCGATCTGAGGATCTCGAAGACCGTGAACGCAGCGGCGGCCGCGATCCACACCCAGGCCTTCGTGGAGGTCACACACGCAAGCGCCGCAAGCAGCGCCGCCAGCTTCATGCGGCCACGCACCGCCGCGAGCGCGCTTGCCATAAGAAGGGCGGTGAGGAGCGGCTCTACTACAGCCGAACCTGAGGTGAAGAGGAAGACGGGGTTGAGGACGAGCAGCCCAACCGCCAGGCGGGCCTGTCGCACGTTGGGGGCGAGTCCGTAGACGCATGCAGCCGCGGCGACGCCGAGGAGCGCGCTCACCGCTTTGAGGGCGCCGATCTGCCAGAGCCCGAACAATCGGAGGACCGCAGCCGCGAGCACGTGGTACCCCGGAAGCCAGGTGTCCTCCATGCTGAAGAGGGGATCGTGCAGGTGCCCGGTGGCTGCGAGGTTGGCGGCGACAAGCCAGTGGCCGTAGCCGTCCTCGAATGGCTCGCGCATCTGCGCGGCCGTCAAGAGCAGGAGCGATGCCAACCCGAAGAGGACGGCGACAGGCGCGCCGCGTTGGATCCGGGCCAGCGCGCGAGCGCCGAGCCGTCGCAGGGTCAGCACCTCGAGTAAGTCGACGAGGCTCAGACCCGCGACAGCGAGAAAACCCAGTGCGAACATGCCGGAGTAGATCGCGATGAGGACCTGGTGCCTGTCGAGCGCGACGGGGACCATCGCAAGCGCGCCAAGGCCGGCGATGGCTTCGATCAACGCCCTCGGGTCGCCTACGCGAACGTAGGCCTGGTTTCTCCACTCCTGTCCGGCCTTCACGATGCGGTGCTTCGGCGTGCGCACGAAGACGCCACCCGGCTTCGCCGCCCGCGCGAGCGACAGCAGCGTATTCAGTGACATGCCGGCGCCGACGACCTGGCAGAAGACCGCCGGCAGCCCCGTCCACCACCTGCGGCCCCTCCTCGTCTGGGCGGCGATGAAACCGACCCACGGTGTGACGCCGACGACGATGGAGATGGCCGACGCGTATGTCAGGTACCACGGCAGCTTGAGACCCGGCTGGTCGAGCGTGAGCAGGAGCAGTGGATAGCATGCGAGCTGGACGAGCATCACTGGGCCGACGCCGTATGCGAGCAGGTGAATCGCCGCCTGAAATTTGACCGCCGCCCGAGCCGTACTTCGGATCACCGGTCCAAGCAGCCGGAACGCGGACTGAAAGCTGCCCGTCGCCCAGCGCGACTGCTGACGGCGGTAGGCGTCGATCGAGACGGGAAGCTCCTCCGGGACGACCAGCTCCTCGATGTACGCGGACTTCCAGCCGCGCAGCTGCGCGCGATAGCTGAGGTCGAGGTCTTCGGTCAGCGTGCGCGCGCTCCATCCCCCTGCGTCCTCGATCGCCGCCCGGCGCCACACTCCGGCGGTGCCCGTGAAGTTGGTGAAGTAGCCGGCCGCCGAGCGGACCGGCTGCTCGATGAGAAAGTGGAAGTCGATGGCCATCGCCTGCAGGCGGGTGAACAGCGTGTAGCCCTCGTCGAGGTGGCCCCAACGGGCCTGAACAAAGCCGACGGACGGCTCGTCGAACGCACCGATCGTGCGGCGCAGGAAGTCGGGGGCGGGGACGAAGTCGGCGTCGAAGATCGCGATCAGCCGAGCGTCAGTCCGCTCGAGCCCAAACGCCAGCGCGCCGGCCTTGAATCCATTCCGCGAGCGCCGCCGCACGTGATCCACGTGCAGCCCTTTTCGCTGCCAGCGCGCGATCCGTTTGCCCGCGATATGTGTGGTCTCGTCGTCGGAGTCGTCGAGGACCTGCACGTGCAGGCGATCGCGAGGCCAGTCGATGGAGCACACCGCGTCGATGACGCGTTCGGCCACGTAGCGCTCGTTGTAGATCGGGACCTGGACGCACACGACGGGCTCTTGGTCGGAGACGAATCTGCGCCGCGGTGGCGGCGGCAGCCGGATCGCCCGGAACGTCAGGTATAGGAGGTTGGTGCCGAAGACGAAAAGGACGACGCTCGTCATGGCGAGAACGACGGCGCTGACGAGACCGATCAACTCGCGTCGAAGAGGGTGTACGGCCGCATCGTCGACCGCACGTAGGCGACGCGCGCCAGGGCTTCGGGCCGGTGCCGCCGCGTCCACTGCATGTACCGCCAGGCCGCCTGACCCAACGCCCGTGCGGGCGGATCGAGAATCCGCGGAAAAAGGCTTTTCGGCAGACGGCGTCGAGGCTCGATCGCGAACGGTACCGGCTTGCCGGCCAGCTGTGGAAAGTGCTCGAGCAGGACCGGGTTGGCTTCGAGGACCTCGGCGATCGCCTCGAGCCCGAAGACGGGCTCGCCGATCAGAAACTCGAATGCCATGTCTTCGTCGTCGCGCTGCAAAGGGAGGTACTGCGAGCGCTCGAGGATGAGGTTCGCTGTCATCAGGCGTGGCGCGAGCGGACGTCGCGTGAGGTCGTCCACCGGCTTGGCGCGATGACGCATCGCGTGGGCGAGGCCCAGTAGGTTGACGACGACGTAGGCGAGGTGACGGTGGCCGTCGTCGACGATCAGGTTGAGGTCGACGTCGTCAGACGGCCGGAAGCCTCCGCTGGCCAGGGAGCCGGCGATCGACACGCTGCGGATGAAAGGGGCTGTCGCGACCAGAATGCGCACGAAGTCCACGGTCATCGCGACGTACGCGCCGGAATCGGCCGTGTGGCCGACGGCGCGGCTGCGGATCGACCCTGCATCGCTGACGGCGTCGCGGTCCAGGACGAGATCCTCGAAGATCGTGAGATTCGGGCTGGCGGCAACTGCCCACCGAACTTCTGCTTCCGACAGTGGGCCGCCGAGGCACATGGCCGCGAGTCGGGAGGGCGTCACCGCGAAGCCGCGCCGCCGGAGCAGGGCGACCGTCCGGCGAACTCGGTTCGCCGTTGAAGTCGCGGGCGCGCCGAGATAGCCGACAGCCACCGGTTGGGATACGAGCACGGGTTACCCCAAGTAACTCTGGATTTGGAGGATCATCGAAGCTGGCGCAGCAACATACACGCGCAGCCGCAGCAGTGGAGGAAGCCTTATGACCGCCGACGGACATTTTCAGGTCCCACAGCCGACCAATGAGCCGGTGCGTCCGTACGCCCCCCACGACCTCACTCGCAAAAGCCTGAAGTCACGACTGGCCGACCTGACCGACGCCAAAACCGAGGTGCCGATGCAGATCGGCGGCGAGCGTCGGTGGGGTGCGTCGCGCGGCGACATCCGCTCGCCGCACCGGCACGAGCTAGCGATCGCCGAGTACGCGGTCGGAGCAGCAAAAGACATCGACGACGCGATTGAGGCCGCGCTCAAGGCGCGCAAGATGTGGGCGGCAACCTCATACCACGAGCGAGCCGCGGTCCTTCTGCGAGCAGGCTCCCTGCTGGCGGGTCCGTGGCGCGACACCATCAATGCGGCGACGATGCTCGGCCAGTCGAAGACCGTCCACCAGGCGGAGATCGACGCCGCATGCGAGACGATCGACTTCTGGCGCTTCAACGCCTATTTCGGCGACCAGCTGCTGCGCAACCAGCCGCTCAATGACGGCACTGCCTGGAACCGCCTCGAGTACCGCCCCCTCGAAGGTTTCATCTTCGCGGTAAGCCCGTTCAACTTCACATCGATCGCCGGCAACCTCCCCACCGCGCCGATGCTCATGGGCAACACCGTCGTCTTCAAGCCGGCGACGCAGACGCTGCTTGTGAGCCACTTCCTGATGGAGCTGCTCCTCGAGGCGGGCATGCCGCCAGGCGTGATCAACATGGTCAGCGGCACCGCCTCGGAGATCTCCGAGAAGGTGCTCAACCATCGCGAGCTCGCGGGCATCCACTTCACGGGCTCGACCGAGGTGTTCCAAAACATGTGGCGCGAGGTCGGCCACAATATCGGCAGGTACCGCACCTATCCGCGACTCGTCGGCGAGACCGGCGGCAAGGATTTCGTCGTCGCCCACGACTCCGCCGACCCAGACGCTTTGCGCACCGCCCTCGTTCGCGGCGCTTTCGAGTATCAAGGCCAGAAGTGCTCGGCCGCATCTCGCGCCTACATCCCGCAGTCGATGTGGAAGGCGATGCGGTCCGAGCTCGCCGATCTAGTGGACGCGATTCCGCAGGGTGACGTGGCGGACTTCCGAAACTTCATGGGCGCGGTGATCGACGAACGCGCCTACACCACGCACATGAACGCGATCGATTACGCGAAGAAGACCCAGAGCGCGAACGTCGTCGCCGGCGGGAAGGGCGACGACAAGGTGGGCTGGTTCGTCCGGCCGACCGTGATCGAGACCACTGATCCCGATTTCAAGCTGCTCCGCGAGGAGCTGTTCGGTCCGATTCTGACCGTGTACCCGTACGCCGACGGAAAGTTCGATGAGACGCTGGATCTCTGCGACCGCACCAGCCCCTACGGACTGACGGGCGCCGTCTTCGCGCGAGATCGGCAAGCCATCAGAAAGGCATCGGAGAAGCTCGTCAACGCGGCCGGCAACTTCTACATCAACGACAAGCCGACCGGCGCCGTGGTCGGTTTGCAGCCGTTCGGCGGAGCCCGCGCTTCCGGCACCAACGACAAGGCCGGGTCGTTCCTCAATCTGATCCGTTGGGTCAGCCCGCGCGTGATCAAGGAGACGTACGCGCCGCCGACCGAGCACCGCTATCCGTTCATGGAAGACGACCACGAGCGAGGCGCGCTCTAAGACCCTGGATCCGCCGGCCACGTGGAGCGGATTTGCGCTGGGCCGAGCTCAGCCGAAGGCGCCGCGAGCACCGGACCGGAGCGCACCAGGCCGGTGCGCGAGGACCGAAGCGCAAGCGGCAACGCGCGGATGAGCCGGTCCAGTAGCAAAGACGCCCACGGGGATCGGCGGAGCCAGGGTCAGGTAGGAACGGAGGTCGATGGGGCGGTGCTCACCGTCACCATCGACCGGCCGCAGGCGCGAAACGCCGTCGATCCGGAGACGGCGCACGCGCTGGAGGAGGCGTTCCAGCGGTTCGGTGTGGACGAGGGACTCGCGGTCGCCGTCTTGACCGGTGCAGGCGGCAATTTCTGTGCCGGCTTCGACCTGAAAGCGCTGGCCGCTGGCGCCAATTACGGCCTCCGAGAAGACGGCAGAGGCCCCATGGGCCCGACCAGGCTGACGCTGAGCAAGCCCGTGATCGCGGCGATCGAGGGATACGCGGTGGCCGGCGGCCTCGAGCTCGCCCTCTGGTGCGACCTTCGCGTGGCGGCGGCCAATGCGACCCTCGGCGTGTTCAACCGGCGTTTCGGGGTGCCGCTGATCGACCTGGGGACCGTGCGGCTTCCCCGCCTGATCGGGCAAGGCCGCGCGCTCGATCTCATCCTGACCGGCAGAGGGGTCGAGGCCGACGAAGCGCTGCGCATTGGCCTCGTCGAACGCCTGGTCGAGCCTGGCCACGCGCTGGCGGCGGCGCAACGGTTGGCACGCGAGCTCGCGGCCTTTCCTCAAGGCGCGATGCGCGCCGATCGGCAGAGCACGGTCAACCAGTGGTCGCTCGGTTTTGAGGACGCGATGCGCGCCGAGTTCCGAGGCGGAGCGGCGGTGGTAGCTTCCGGCGAAGCCAACGAAGGCGCGCGGCGCTTCGCCCAGGGAAAGGGAAGGCACGGCACATAACCCTGTCTTGACAATTACTGTCTAGACAGCTAATGTGGGATCGCGATGGTCCAGGCCGACGAGGTCGGTGAGCGGCAGCAAGAGCAGGTCTCGGCGCTCGTGTTTCACGTGGGTCGCGAGCTGCGCACCGCGCTCGATCGCCGGCTCACAAGTCACGGCCTGACATCGCAGCAGGCGGCGCTCCTCCTCCTGTCCCGGCTGTTACGCGAGCCGAACCCGATCAGGATGGCGGCGCGGTTGGGGACTGACACCGCCGGCATGACCCGTCTTGTCGACCGCCTCGAGTCAAAGGGCCTCGTCTTTCGCAAGACGAGCCCAGGCGACCGCCGGTCGATCGTGATCGCGCTTGGGCCCAAGAGCCGGCACCTGCTGCCACGGCTCATCCCGGCCTTTCGTCAGGTCGAGAGCGGTCTGCTGGACGGCTTCGACGCTCGCGAGGTGCGGGAGCTCAATGGCATGCTGCGCCGCCTGCTCAAGAACGCGAGAAGACTGAATCGGTAAGGTGGGGAAGTTGGAAAACGACACCGTGATCGAAGCCAGGGGCCTCGTCAAGAAATACGGCGCCCTGGAGGCGGTGGCCGGAATCGACCTCGAGGTTCATGCCGGCGAGATCTTCGGCTTCCTTGGGCCGAACGGCGCGGGCAAGTCGACGACCATCTCCATGCTGTGCACGCTGCTGACGCCGACCGCCGGCGTCGCTCGGGTGGCGGGGATCGACGTGATGCACGATCCGTCCGCGGTGCGGCAGCGGATCGGGCTTGTGTTCCAGGATCCCTCGCTCGACGATCAGCTCACCGCGCGCGAGAACCTCGAGTTCCACGCCTTCGTCTACAGCGTGCCTTCACCGGACAGGCGCCGCCGGATCGACGAGATGCTCGAGATGATGCAGCTGTCGGATCGTGCCTCTTCGCAGGTCAAAACCTTTTCCGGCGGCATGAAACGGAGGCTGGAGATCGCTCGAGGCATGCTCCACCAACCCCAGATCCTTTTTCTCGATGAGCCCACGCTCGGCCTCGACCCGCAGACGCGAAAGAGCATCTGGACTCATCTGAACGAGCTGCGAACGAAAAAGGGCGTGACCATCTTCATGACCACCCACTACATGGACGAGGCGGAATACTGCAACCGGATCGCGATCATCGATCACGGCAAGATCGTGGCGCTCGGCACCCCGGATGAGCTGAAGGCGATGGTGGGTGGCGACGTCGTCACGATCACGTCGGCCGACCCGGAAGGGGCCGCACAGGAGATCACGAAACTGCTCGGCGTCACCCCGTCCCGCGACGACGGCGCACTGCGTATGGAGGTCGCCGATGGAAAGGCGTTTGTGCCCCGCCTGGTGCGCGAGCTTACGGCCCCGGTGGACACGGTGTCCCTACGCAGGCCTTCGCTCGACGACGTTTTCCTCAAGTTGACCGGCCGCGCCATCCGCGAGGAGGAGGTCAGCGCGAGGGACCGCAACCGCGCGATGGCCAGCCGCTGGATGGGTCGCCGCAGATGAGCGTCGAGACGGCAACCAAGCCGGTGATCACGGCGGAGGCGCAGGCAGCGCCCGTCGACACGCGCACGGCCAGCCTGCGCGCGATCTACATCATCTGGTACCGCGACTTACTCCGCTACTGGCGCGACCGCTGGCGACTGGTTGCGTCGCTGGCCCAGCCACTGCTGTTCCTCATCGTCTTCGGATCAGGCCTGAGCTCGTCGCTGGGCGGCGCGTTCGGCCGCGGCACCGGAATCTCCTACATCCAGTTCATGTACCCCGGCATCATCGGCATGTCCATCCTCTTCAGCGCGATCTTCGGCGCGATGTCGATCGTATGGGACCGTGAGTTCGGGTTCTTGAAAGAGGTGCTGGTGGCGCCGATCGACCGCTGGGCGGTCGCGATCGGCAAGGCACTGGGCGGCACCACCCAGGCGATGATCCAGGGGCTGATCCTGCTCGTCCTGGCGCCGTTCGTGGGCGTGAAGCTCAACATTCTCACCGTCATCGAGCTGATTCCGCTTGCCGCGGTGCTCGCGTTTGGCCTTGCCTCGTTTGGTGTCGCTCTCGCCTCGATGATGAAGTCGCTTCAGGGTTTTCAGGTGGTGATGAACTTCCTGATGATGCCTATGTTCTTTCTATCGGGAGCGCTGTTCCCGCTCACCAACCTGCCGGGCTGGATGACGGTGCTGACGAGAATCGATCCTGCTTCTTACGGCATCGACCCGATCCGGCGCGTGGTGCTGGCGAACTCAGGCCTGCCTGGTGTCAACAGCCTCGGGCTGACGATCGGCGGACAGGTGCTGCCGATCCCGCTCGAGGCGGGCATCATGCTCGCCTTCGGCGCGGTGCTCCTCGGTGTCGCGGTCGTCATGTTTCAGCGACGCGACTGACAGCAAGACGAGTGCGCCGAGCTCGGCGACGATGACCGGCACCGGGCCCCAGATCGGCTCGCCTTCCACGGCAAGCACGCCCGCCAACGCGTAGACCCACGTCCAGGCGACGGGTCGCGCCCGGAGCAGGAGCCAAGCGGCCAGTCCGAGCATGACCAGGTCGTCGAGGTGAACGTAGGGGGTGGCGAGCATGCCTCCAACCAGGGCGCACGCGTACATCCACTCGATGCCACGTCGCCGCAAAAGGGCCGCGAGGCCGACCGACCAAACGGCGAACGTGAACTGGATCAGCCGCGTGGCGTTGCCTGTGCCGGCGAAGTAGGCGATCGTCAGCTCGCGATTCACAGGTACGCCCGCCGCAAAGCTGAGGCGGTCGAAGTATGAGTTCAGACCGTCGGCACCAAGCGCGAGCACCGAGGCCACGCCCAGCACGCCGAGCGCGATCACGCTTCCGAGAAAAGCGCGGTATTCGCGCGCCGCGAGCAGAGCCAGCGGGACCAGAAATCCGAGCTGGGGCTTGAGCGCGAGCGCTCCGAGCGCGACCCCGGCCCACAGGGGCCGGTTGGCTTTGAGCAAGGCGTAGGACCCGGCCACACCGAGAGCCACGAACAGTCCAGGCTGGCCGAGCTGCAGGCCGTAGATCACCGGCAGCCAGCCGAGCGCCGCGGCAAGGAAGATCACGCGCGCGTGCCCCACAGCGGGGGAGACGAGCCACCAGGCCGCGGCGAGGGCGGCTACGAGCAGAGCGGACCAGACCCAGTAGGCGACCTCATAAGGCAAAGCGGTGAAGGGCAGCGCCGACCACGCCACAGGTGGTGGGCTGATGTAGCGCGCCAGCTGCGCGATCGTGATTCGGGAGCCCATCGCATCGAGCTGAGCCTGCTGCAGGGCCAGGTCGTAGATCGAGCCCCAACCGTGCGTGAGGCCGATCTTGGCCGCGGCGAAATAGAAGGTGAAATCGTTGTGGAACCGGTCGCCGGCATAAGCGAGCGCCCACTGATAGAGGTCGAAGATCGCGAACAGAGCGGCGGTGGCCGCGCCGGCGGCTGCGCCGAGGTTGCGCCACCTGCTGGAAGCCACCATCAACGGCGCAGGTTACCGTTTGTACTCATGGTTTCCACCGGTTTCGAGGCCAGGATCGTCGAGCTCAGGGATGGAACGAAGGTCCACCTGCGGTCGATCACGCCCGAAGACGAGCCGCTCCTCCATGAGGCGGTCGCCGCGATGTCCGAGCGCACTGTGTATTTCCGGTTCTTCTCGCCCATCAAGCGGATGTCGGACGCGCTGGCCCACCGCCTCGCGGTCGTCGACTACAACGACCGCTTTGCGATCGTCGCCACCACCCACAAGCCGGGGAGCAAGGAGCGAATCGTGGGCGTGGCGCGCTATGACCGCGCCGCGCTAACCGATATCGCCGAGGTCGCGGTGGCGGTGATCGACGAGTTTCAGCGCCGCGGCCTCGGCAGCGTGTTGCTGGCGGAGCTGGCCCGCGTCGCACGGTCGCACGGAATCCGATTGTTTCAGCTCATCGTCCTGCCGGAAAACCGCGAGATGCTCGGCTTGTTGCGCAAGATGGGCTGGATCCACCAGGCCAAAGTCGTGGGCGGCGTCTACGAGATCTCGTTCGAGCTGCCCGAGATCGCTTGATCGACACGCAGCTCATCGCGTTCGCGGGTGTTTGCCTCCTGCTTGCCGTGACGCCCGGTCCGGACATGGCGGTCGTGACCAGGAACGCCCTGGCCCACGGTCGCCGGGGCGTCGTCCTGACCACAAGCGGCATCGCGCTGGCGTTGGTGATCTGGGTCACGGCGACGGCGGTGGGCCTCTCCGCACTGCTCCGCACGTCGGGCGAAATCCTCTTCATTCTGAAGATCGTCGGCGCGTGCTACCTCGCATTCCTCGGAATCCGCACCCTCGTCGAGTCGCGTCGCAGGCCGCCGGACCTTCTTACCGGCACTCCTCCCGCCGCACCCGCACACGCCGTGTTCCGGCAGGGATTTCTTTCCGCGCTCAGCAACCCGAAGCTCGGGGTGTTCTTCGTCACGTTCCTGCCCCAGTTCGTGCTACCCGGTCAGGCGGTTCTTCCGCGGCTGCTGGTGCTGGGCGTGACGTTCGCCGTGATCGGCTGGCTATGGATGAACCTCTATGGATTCTTCGTCACGCGACTTCGTGACGTGATCACCGCTCCGAGGGTGCGCCAGTGGATGGAAAGGGTGACCGGCGTCGTGCTGCTGGGTTTCGGCGCGCGCCTTGCCCTCGAGCGCGTCTAGGTCCAGCTGAACTCGGTGCAGAGATAGTCGAAGGCCTGCCCCTCGGGAATCCCGTTGGGTGAGTTCTTCGGGTCGGCCGGGTCGACGGCGAAGATCACCACGATGACCCCGTTGCGGCTCGCCGCGATGACCGCAAACCGGACCTTGGTCGCGGTCTGCGACGCGCCGATCAGGTTGGCCGAGTACACCGCGCCAATTCCATCCTGGTCCCCGATGTGCGCACCTTTCAACGCGCTGACCAGCGTCACGTCCTGCCATTTCGCGGAGGGCAGCGACGAGATCACAGCTTGGGCCGCCTGATCAGGCGTGCCGCCGCGTGCCCCCACGACCTGAACTGACCCGACGTGTGTGCCGAGCGTGACGCTGGACGCGTCCTGGTCGCGCACAGTCCAGGCCGACGAGTAGTTGACCTGGAAGTTGAAGGCCGAGCTTCGGTACGACGCCTCCTCAGGCAGCGGCGTGACGATTTTGGGCGCGCAATTGACTGTGCAGGGCGCGAGCTTGCCGCCGGCAAACTGGGCGATGGCGATCCCGCCGACCACCACGGCCACCACGATCAGGACCAGGACGAGACCGCCGGCGATCAACGCGGGGGGGAGCCTGCCCTGCGTACCAGGGGGATAGGCCATCGGCGGAGCCGGGGCGTAGCGGTACACGGGCTGGGGTGCGACTGCTGCTTGCATCACGACGGGTGTCCCGCACCGGCCGCAGAAGCCTGCGCCTGGCGCAAGCGCCGCTCCACACCGGCCGCAAAATCGGGCTGTGATGGTCGCCATCACACGCCTCCCGCGAGTCGCGCTCGGCCCTGCTTGGTACCCGCAGCGCGCGCCGCCCCGCACGCGGGGCAAAACGCCATGGTCGGCACCATGCGATGGCACTCGGGACACGGCGCCTCCGGCCCGACACCGTGCTCGGCGCCTTCGACCAGCAGGGCGTCATGGATCACGACTCGGACATACAGGAGCAGCACGATGGAGATCGCGGCGAGCAGGACAACCCCCACAAGGAGCTCGCCGACCACCGCTCCGATGACCCCGACCATGATCTGCACGCCGAGCGCTATGACCAGCGCTCCGAGCAGGCTGGACATGATGGGCCGTCTGCCGCGCCGCGTGTCGTAGCGGTGCAACCACAGAGCGGCCGCGATGAGCGCGGTGGTGCACGCGTTGATAAGCGCGATCAGCAGCCCGGCGCGGGTGAGGCGAATCGCCCAGTCGATGGGTGACCCGTTCGCCACCAGTGGTCCGGTGATCAGCGGCCAGAATGCGGTCAGCGAGCTTGCAAGGCTGAAGCCGAGTCCGGACGCCGCCCCGAAGGTGACGCCGTCGAGGGGCTCTCGAAAGCGCGCGCGAAACGTGTAGAGAAATGCGGGCCCGGCGAGCATCAGGAGCTGCGCGACGATCGGGATCGCCAGGGCCGCCAGGACAAACGCGGACTCGCGGTCGCCGGTCAGGTCGAGCTGGGACAGCGACACACCCGCGACATTCGCGAAGGCCAGCCCGAGGAGTGCCCCGAGCACCATCGTCGCCCCGACCACGAGCCAGGGCTCGTCCTCGTAGACCTCGACCTCGTAGAGGTACATCAGATAGAGGACGGGAAGCAGGAACACCGCGGCCACCGTGGCCGGTGCGAAGAGGTGCAGCGCCGCGAGCATCACCACCAACGCTCCGCCCGCCACGATCGCGACGCGGAACGGACCGCTCCGCCGATACGCCAGGTGAGGAAACAGCGTGGAGACGATGGCCAGGTGCGCGACGCGCTGGTTCGGCACCGCCGCGTACGCATGCGATCTTCGCGGGCTGCCTGTCGCGAGATGCGCCCCGCACAGGCCGCAGAACTCACCCGCGGGGACGTTCGCTCCGCAGTGCGGGCACGTGACGATTGGCGGGTCTTCTCGGGTGTCCATCAGCCGCCGCCTGACTTGATGTATCTCACCCACGCCGTGGCGAGGGCGGCCGCGTCCATGCTGCCCCAGCCCGTGGCGAAGTCCCAGCCGGCCCCTGCGTCGAAGCCGAGATTGTTTCCCGCGGTCACATCATGGAAGGGCTTGGGGTCTAGCTTCGACGAGTTCTCGCCCATCCAGTAGAGGGCGGGGTTGGCAAAACCCACCTCGCGCAGGCCTTTGTTTTTCAGGTCCTGGTTGATCAGCGCGACCGTGGCGGCCCATAGTGGCGTCGACGCTGACGTCCCGCCTGCCTGGCCTTCGCGCCCGCTGAACAGAATGTGGAAGCCCGTCGACGGATCCCCATCCGCGGACACGTCGGGCACCTGACGCAGGCCATGACCGGCCGCCTGTCCCACACTTTTCTGGTAGTCGGGCATCGCATAGAACTGGCTTGCTCCGCCGCCTCCGCCGCTCTGGTCGAGCGGACTGCCCCACGCGTACTCCTTGAAGTACACGCCCTCCTGCGACTCGAAGACGCTGGTGCCACCGACCGCGGTCACCGTCGGTAGCGTGGAGGGAAAGCTGCCGGCAGGATCCTGATCGAGCCCGCACGTGAACGCGCCCGTATCGCCGCTCGCCACGAAGTGGGACATACCGAGGGCGCGGGAGCGGTCCTGGATGGACGCGTACACGTTGCGCGCGCCGCTCGGAGTGTCGGGCTCGCAGGAGCCCAGGCTCTCGGAGATGATCGAACCGAGGTGGTCGGTGACCATCTGGTCGAAAGCTCGCGCGCTGTGCCCGAAGTCAGGCGCCGAGAGATAAACCACCAGCTTGGCCGCGGGCGCGACCGCATGAATGATCTCGAGGTCGAGGACCGTCTCCCCCTCCGGTTTTTCAGGCGTTCCCCAGCTGGAGTCGCGCTTGACGGTTAGCACAGAGTCGAACGACGGGAGCCCGAACTTGGAAGCGAACTTGTTGAGGTCGTTGAGGTTCGGTAGGTCGTCGATCTCGGGCAGCAGCACCGTTTGTCCCTTGCCGTCGATGCCCGCGTCGCGAAGAGGTTTGACGTTGTAGTAGGTCAGGACGTCTGTCGGCACCAGACCGCCGGGCCGCACCGCGTAACCACGCGAGCGCCGGTAGTTGTCCAGACCGCTGACGCTTGCGGCAATGGCCGCGATAACGGGTGGAAGGTGGGGCTGATCCAGCGACGCGTAGAACTGCGATCCATTGGGAAGG
The DNA here is from genome assembly GCA_005882115.1 of Chloroflexota bacterium. Classification (GTDB taxonomy): domain Bacteria; phylum Chloroflexota; class Dormibacteria; order Dormibacterales; family Dormibacteraceae; genus 40CM-4-65-16. The sequence goes on along the minus strand of VBEG01000030.1, from coordinate 5,265 downwards.
CGGTAGCTCTCGATGTCGACTTGGAACAGCTGTGCCGCGGCCGGCGCCGGCCCGTCGGCAGCGATCAGGCTGGAGGGAGGAACCCAGACTGCGTGCAGGCCGGCGACGCGCAAGGCGGCGATCGCAGGCTGGACGAGGCCCGGGTCCGGTCCAAACCTCGCCGCGTAATCGGATGGCGACATCGTCTCACCCACCGCGAGCAGCGCCGCCAGCTCCTCTGCATGCCGGACCTTGAGGCTGAGGCTGAGAGACACAGCCGTCGCCGAATCCGCGGGTCCGAGGTCGGTCGCGGACTTGATCGCACTGGCGAGGGTCGGCGCGGGTTTGGGAACCGGGATGGTGTTCGCCCGTGCCGGCTGGGCTTGCGTGCTCTGGCAGGCAGAGAGCAAAACGGCGGCCAGCATCGCCGCGGCCGCCAGACGGGGAAATTTCACGGGAAGGTAGCTTCCCAGACCTCCGCCTCGAAAGCGACCTCGAATCCCAGTTTTCTGTACGCGTTGTACGCACGCGTGTGGTTCTCGCCGTCCACGTAGAGGGAAAGGTGATGCGCACCCGCGGCCTGGAGGCGCTGCAGCACGTCGGCGACCAGCCACGTCGCCAGCCCGCGGCGTCGATGCCCGGGCAGGGTTCCGACTGAGCTGATCAAGCCGACTGGCTGCGGCCGGGGATCGCCGGTGTACCTCTCGATCTCGCCGAGAGTGAGCGCCACAGGTTCACGCTCCGCCGACGTGACGGCCATCAGACAGAGCTCCGGCGACTTGTCGGAGACGATCTCTGCTTCCAGTCGGGGCGCAAAACGCCAGTGGTCGGCAAAGGTGCCGTTGAATAGGTCGGCCCACGAGCCGGAGTGCACGGTCCTGCCATCGATCATCTCGTAACCCGGAACCGGGTCCGGCCGCGGCAAGCCGTCCCCGATACCGCGATCCATCCTCCACCACGGCCTTACGTGCCGCAGCCCCAACCCTGGGAACCCTGCCCCGCGGTCTTTGCCGACAAACACCTGGGTGACGGCGGCGCCCGCCGCCCTGCAAAATTCGACGCCCCACCGAACCATCCCGAGGTAGACGTCAGGCTCTCCCGCGGCGTAGACGTTGGCCAGCACGCCGTCCGGAGACGGCCGGCTCATCACGATCACCGAGCCTGCGATCCGCTCGTCGCGCTCGACCACCCTCGATTTCGAGTCCCAATCGAACCGCCCGAGCATCCGGCGCAGGCGCGTTTCGCCGGGGACGATGTCCTGCCGTCCCCGGGCGACCTCCTCGCGCCACAGGTCCAGCAGCTGAGGAATGTCGTCCTCGCGAGCCGACCTCATGCGGTCGCCCGCGTCACCACCTCGTGGATTTCTGGGATCTCACGCCGGATCGTCTCTTCGAGCTCGCTCTCGATCCGGTGCGCGTGCTCGAGGCTCACCTCGCCCGCGACCTCTGCCACGACGTGGGCGTGAATCTGGTTCTGGCGACTGCTGAGCTCGACATCGACGCATCGCTTGACCTCGGGGTGAGCCTCGACGATGGCACGGATTTGGGCCGCGAGCTGTGCGTTGCGCGCGGTCACGTCCTGGCCGGGCACCACCTGGGGTTCCATCGGTTCCAGGTGGATATCGATGCGTGTCACTTCTGGAAGCTCGGCGCGAATCGACCGCTCCAGGTTGCGGCTGACACTGGACGCCTCGGCCACGGTCTGGTCTCCAGGCAGTTTCGCGTGCATGGTCAGGTGCAGCGACCCGTCCACCTCACGTTCCACGGTCACGTTATGCAGGTCACGCACGCCGCCATTTCGCGCGGCGGCAGCATGAATTCTCTCGACCAGGTCGGCGCCCTGCTTCTGTCCCTCCACCGTGACCGCGAGATCGAGCCGTGGCAGCACTGAGCGGGCGCGCGCTTTGACGTCCTCAACGAGTGCGCTGACCGCCTCGACCGACAGCATGCGGCCGGTGGCGATGGTCGCGTCGCCGATCAGGTTCGGTCCAGATCGCCTGACTCGAACGGACCGCACCTCCCGCACCCCACCCACGTTACGAATCGCGCCGCGCAGATCCTCTTCTGCGCCCGCGGGCGCGCGGTCGATCAGGATGTCGCCGGACCGCCACGTCAACATGCCGGCAGCGCGAACGATGATCACAGCCACGATCAATGCGGCCGCGGCATCGGCCCACAAGAGACCCATGCGCACACCGATGAGCCCTATCAGCACGCCCAGGTTGGCCAGCACATCCGCGAGACGATCTACTGAATCGGCGAGCATGGCTTCGCTGGCGATGGCGCCACCGACACGCCGCATCACGAAGGCGCGTCCTGACTCGATCAGAATCGTGCCGATCAGCAGGATGAACGCATAGCCGGTCGGATCCACAGGCGGTCCGCCCTGAACCAGGCGTCTCGCCGCCTCGAACCCGATCGCCACGGCGATGATGAGGAGCAAGATCCCCTCGGCGAATGCGGCCAGGTTCTCGGCGCGGCCGTGGCCGTAGGGATGCTCCTTGTCGGCCGGTTTACGCGCCGTGCGAACCGCAAAGAGAGTGAACGTGCTCGCGGCGAGGTCGAATAGCGAATGGACGGCCTCGCTCAAGATGCCGAGGCTGCCCGTCAGCAGCCCGACCACGACCTTGGCCACCACGATGGCCACGCCGATGGCGACTGAACCCAGCGCGACGAGCTCCGGTCGCCTTTCGAGTCTCTTCACGAGTTCACTTTAAGGGCACGTTTGGAGCACCCTGGAACGACTTCCAATGTGAGTCAGCGGGCGGGTTACCTCAGTTTCGCCGCCGACGCGAACAGCTGGTCCTCGGTGCCCAGCGCGATCACCAGGTCCCCGTCGTCAAGGCGTATGTTCCCCGGCGGATTGACGTTCACCGTGCCGTCGCTTTTGCGCACGGCAAGCACCTTGGCGGCGTCGGGCGTCAAGAGGCCGGCTTCCTCGAGCGTTTGTCCCTCTGCTTTGGTCCCAGAGATGATGACCATCTCCTCGACGCCGATCCCCGCCTCGCCGTGATGCAGCGTGTCGAGCACGTCCACCATCGCGGGCCGTATCGCCAGCTCCGCCATCCGGTGTCCGGCCATGAGGTAGGGAGAGATCGTCCGCGTCGCGCCTGCGAGCTCCAGGCGCCGGATCGACTCGGGACGGCCGGCGCGGGCGACGATGTAGAGGTTCGGGTTGAGCGCCCGAGCGGCGAGCACGATGTAGACGGCACGCTCGTCGGAATCGACCGCGGAGACCAAACCTCGGGCGCGGTCGATCCCCGCCTGTTTGAGGATCTCCTCTTTCGACGCGTCACCCTCGATGTGCAGGTGGCGTTCAGCGCGGATGCGCTCCAGCGCCTCCTCGGTCTGGTCGATCACCACGTACGGGACCTTGTGCTCCTCGAACTCGGCCACGATCCGGGTGCCGATGCGGCCGTAGCCGCAGATGATGAAGTGATCGCGTAGGTGGTTGAGATCTCGTTCCAACTGCCGGTCCCTCCGATACCTGCCGAATGCATTGTCGGTCAGCGTCTCGGCGAAGACGCCGAAGCCGTAGAGCATGGTCGCCACGCCGACGACGATCAGTCCAGTGCTGAACATCCTGCCGGCCACGCCTTGCGGGTGGACTTCGGTGTAACCGACGGTGCTGATCGTGATGATCACCATGTAGAAGGAGTCGAGGAAGTTCCAGCCGTCGATCAGCATGTAGCCGGCGACGCCGACCACGATCACGACGGCGAGCAGGATGAAGGCGAGTCGAAAGCGGAGCAGCGGATGCTCCATGCGCATCGAGACGGAGCCTAGCCGCCTCCGCCCGGGCCTTCAAGACCGGGTTTGGTCATCTTGCCCAGGTCCAGCACCTTGTTGAGCTGCCTCTCGTTGACGCCGCGCCCGCGCGCGAGCTGACGGATCGAGCGGCCAGTGCGCATCGATTCCTTGGCCAGCTTGCCCGCCTCGTCGTAGCCGATCACCGGGTTGAGGGCGGTCGCGAGCATCGGACTTCGCTCGACCAGCTCCGGCCCGCGGTCGGTCGCCAGCAGACCTTCCACGCAACGCTCGGAGAAATTGCGCGACCCCGCGGCCAGCAGGGTGATGGACTCGAGAATGGCGGCGCCTGCCACCGGCATCATCACGTTCAGCTCGAAGAGGCTGCCCGCCTGTCCTGAGACGACGACTGTGGCGTCGTTGCCGTAGACACGCGCGATCACCATCAGGAGCGACTCGACGATGACCGGGTTCACCTTGCCGGGCATGATGCTCGACCCCGGCTGTGTCTCCGGCAGGCGCAGCTCGCCAAGCCCCGCGATGGGACCCGTGCCCATGAGGCGGATGTCGGAGCCGATCTTCCAGAGGCTGGTCCCGATCGTCCGCAGCGCGCCGTGCGCGGCGACCAGCGCGTCCAGCGTCGCCTGGGCGTGGAAGTGATTCGTCGCTTCTCTCACCTGCAGGCGCGTGGCTTTGGCCAGGCGCGCCGTGGCGAGGCGTGCGTACTGGGGATGTGAGTTGAGCCCCGTGCCAACCGCGGTGCCGCCGAGCGGGACCCGCGTGAGCTCGTCGATCGCGGCCCGGGCCCGGCGGATCGACTCCTCCACCTGGCCTGCGTAGCCGCGGAACTCCTGGCCGAGCCGGATCGGAGTCGCGTCCTGAAGGTGAGTCCGTCCGGTTTTGATCACGGGCCAAAACTCTTTCGACTTCGCCTCGAGGGCGCGCTGCAGGCGCTCGAGCGCCGGCACGAGCTCCTCCTGGATCGCCATCGCGGCGGCGAGCTGGATCGCGGTCGGGATCACGTCGTTTGACGACTGGCACAGGTTCACGTGGTCGTTGGGATGGACCAGCTTCGAGCCCCGCTCGCCGCCGAGGATCTCGGTCGCGCGGTTCGCGATGACCTCGTTCGCGTTCGTGTTCGTCGAGGTGCCCGAGCCTGTCTGGTAGACGTCGATCGGAAACTGGTCGTCGAGCTTGCCATCGATGACCTCCTGCGCCGCCGCCGCGATCGCCCGCGCCCGCCGGCGAGGCAGCAGTCCCAGCTCGCGGTTGGTCTGGGCGGCGGCTCGCTTGACCATGCCCAGGGCGCGGATGAACCGCCGCGGCATGGCCTGGCCGGAGATCGGGAAGTTCAGGACCGCGCGCTGGGTCGAAGCACCGTAGTACGCGTCGGCGGGCACCTGCATCTCGCCCATGGAGTCCCGCTCCACTCGCGTCCTCTTCGCCACGGCCAGATTCTAGAGTTCCAGGTGAATGCGTCTTGCCGCGCTGGACATCGGCTCCAACACCATCCACGTCCTGGTCGCCGACGTGGTCCGTG
>VBEG01000021.1 GCA_005882115.1 Chloroflexota bacterium | reverse complement strand
GGTGTGTCTCGAGCTCCAATCGCGTCCAGCCTTCTTCGGCATCGGCAGGTGCAGCACGAAGCCATGCCTCAATCACGCCCTCGCTCTCTTCGGGACCACAGGAGAAGATGAGATCTCTGAGGCGCAGGACGCCGCCCGGCCTCAACACCTCCGCTACACGTTCTAGTGCCAGTCCCTTCCAGAAGTCAGGCAGGTGGTGCAGGGCGTTGCGGGAGTAGATGAAGTCTGGCCGATCACCCTCGTGTTCGTAAGTGAGGAAGCCAGCCCGCACTGCTTCGAGGTTCTCGCAACCGGCCCGCGCAGCCTTCGCTTGCAGGGCCTCGACCATGGGCTCGGAGATGTCGGCGGCTACCACTCGCCGGCAGTTCCGCGCAGCAGCCAGGGCGAATTCGCCAGTACCCGCGCCTAGATCAACCAACGTGATCTCGTTACCCAACCCAGGACCAATCAGGAGCTCCACGTCGGGGGTGGGGTCAAACAGGGCCTTGCGGTCGTATCCCTGGACGTAGGCCGGATCCAGGTGCTCATCTCCCGCGTGGGCCAGCTCGTCGAAGAGCCAGCCGTGGGTTTGCACGTCGAGTTGGTCCAGGTGGTTCGAATAGCGTCCCCGCTTGGGCCACCAAATTGCCCTCTTTTGCATAATGCCGATCCGCATAACGCAGATTGGCATTACGCAGTCTTGCGCAACGGTGTGCCGTAAAACCCTAATTCAGCCAGTTCGTTAGAGCCTGGCGTCGCTGATTTCGTTTCTCAGGTCGCTTTTGTGACGCGCGGTTTGGTCGTCCGGCGCGTCACTCCGTCTTACTCCTGCATCGACGTATCGCTATCGGCGTCCCAGGTGTGCGCCAGGGCAGCCTTGCGCACTTTCTCAGGTCTGAATGACCGAGTGTCCATCCGCGATGAGGCTCTGCTTTCTTCCCTGCGACCAGCTCTCGACGCGCCTCCAGCGCGGTCGCCAGGGTTGGACGTCCGACTCGCCGTCGGCGCCCGTCTACGCCTTAGCCAAAGGTGCAGTCGAGGGTGACCTTGGCGAGGGCGCTCTCGAGAACGGCGAGCTCTTGGTCGTCCAGCTTCGTGAGGAATAGATCGGAAACCCCGCGCACATGGACCGGAGCTGCAACGGTCAGACGGTCCAATCCGGACTTTGTCAACTGGACCACGACACCGCGCGCGTCGCTATCGGCGTGGGCACGACGCACCAGGCCTTCGTGAACGAGCCGGGTGACGCGCCGAGTCATGCCGGAGCGTGAGATGAGGGCCCGGTCCGCCAGCTCTGTCATCCGCAGCGAACCTCCAGCGATGGCCAGCTGAGCCAGCACGTCGAAGTCGGCCAGGGCCAGACCGGTCTTGCTTTCGAGATCGGTCTCAAGCTGGCGCAAGAGCGTGGCGTGGGCCCGGAGCAGCGCGTCCCACGCCTTCAACCCGCGCCCGCCCGGCACCTCTCTTGCCAGGATCCGATCGAAGTGAGCAGCGGCATCCGGTTCCGAAAGTACTTGCATATGCAATCACCAAAGGTTAAGATACTTGCAGTCGCAAGTATATCGATACGGGAAGGAGATTGCGTTGATCAAACAAGTCGAACTCGACCCGGATGGATCGCTGACCCGGCGGTGGGGCACCAGCGCGGACGACGGCCGAGTGAAAAGGACCATGGCCGCCCTCGAGGCAAATGGAGTGAGGGTCGTCCGGGCCTCGGACGGCGCCGCGGCAAAGCGGATTGTCCTGGACCTCATCCCTGACGCCTCCCCGGTGCACCAGGGGGCCTCGCAAACGCTCGACGTGCTGGGCATCACCTACGAGATCGAAAAGTCCGGTCGCTACGCAGCGCTCCGCCCGCGGATCTGGAGCATGGATCGCGAGACCGAGGCCGACGAGATCCGCCGCCTGGGCGCGGCGCCGGATGTCATGCTCGGAAGCGTCCACGCGGTCACCGAGACCGGGTCGCTGCTCGCGGCTTCCATGAGTGGCAGCCAGCTCGGGCCGTATGTCAGCGGCGCCGGACGAGTCATTCTCGTCGTCGGGACGCAGAAGATCGTTACTGACCTCGAAGAAGGTCTCCTCCGCATCAATGAATACGCGTGGCGGCTCGAAGACGCCCGCGCCCAAGCCGCGTATGGCATACACAGCGCGGTGAACAAAGTTGTAATCATCAACCGGGAAATCACTCCGGGGCGGATCACTGTGGTCTTGGTCGACGAGGTGCTCGGGTTCTAAAGTGCCCCGCACAGAAGCGCGAGAGACTACATCAGCCTTAGCAATCCCGAAATCGATGCTGGGTGTCGGGATCATCGGGGTCAACCCCGCCTGGGGCTGGGCCGCCACCGCCCACATCCCGGCACTGCGTGCGCTGCCGAACTACGTGATACGGGCGCTGAGCTCGCGTAGCGCCGAATCAGCTCGCGCAGCTGGCGAAGCGTTCGGGATCAAGGCAGTGTTTCCAGACCACGAGCAGCTGGTGATACAGCCAGATATCGACGTGGTCGCTGTCACCGTTAAGGTGCCGCACCATCGAGAGCTTGTCACTGCTGCGCTGGCCGCCGGCAAGGCCGTGTACTGCGAGTGGCCGCTCGGCCGCGACCTCGAGGAAGCGCGGGCGATGGCTGCGCTCGCCGCCGAAAAAGGGGTGCGCACGGTCGTCGGGTTGCAGGCACGCCAGGCCCCGGCGATCGAGTTCGTCCAGCAGCTGCTCGGTGACGGATACGTCGGCGAAGTCCTGTCCACCAGCATGGTCGGGCTGTCGGTTCTTGGCGGCACCCTGGTCCAGCCCAATGCCTACATGCTCGACAAGACAAACGGGGCCAATTTGCTCACGGTCGCCTTTGGCCACAGTCTGGACGTCCTCAACTACGTGCTCGGCGAGTTCGCCGACCTGTCCGCGATTTCGGATCTTCGTAGGCCGTTGATCACCATTGAAGGGAGCAGCGAACAGATCATGAAAACAGCCCCCGACCAGATCGCCGTGATCGGCACCCTCAAGTCCGGGGCGACTGCCAGCGTCCACATCCGTGAAGCGGTGGCCGGCGGTACCGGGTTCTTATGGGAGATCAATGGAACCGACGGAACGCTCCGGATCACCGCTGACGCCGCACTCCCTGAAATCTTTCCCCTGACCGTCGCGGGCGCTCAGGGGCGGAACGAGCCCGCCGAGCTTGCTGTCCCTACGGCGCTGACACAGAAATGGCCCACGCTCACCAGCCTGGAAGGAGCGCCCGCTTTCAACGTCGCTCGTGCCTACGCCGCATTCGCGGCAGACATCGACAACGGGACTCACACCGTGCCGGACCTTGCCGACGCCGTCCGGCGCCACGAAGTCATCGCCGCCATCGAGAGGTCCGCGACATCAGGGAGACGCGTGAAGGCGTGAGGCCCAGGGTTCAAGTCCCGACCCCCTCGACAAAGTTCTTTTATCGGAACTGGCCAACGAAAAGGCTGGTTGTTGACATCACACGTCATCGCTCGAATCGGATACTCGCGCTGCTTTGCGCGGCGCAGTTCATGCTGATCCTGGACATCGCGATCGTCAACGTGGCGCTTCCCTCGATGCAACGTGGTCTGGGTTTGTCGGCCGAGAACATCCAATGGGTGGTCGGCGGCTATGCGCTCACCTTTGGCGGCTTTCTCATGCTGGGCGGTCGGCTGGCTGACGTCGTCGGCCGGCGACGCATGTTCTTGACGGGTTTGGTCCTGTTCATCGGTGCATCGATGCTGGGCGGATTCAGCCAGTCGGGCGGAATGCTGATCGCCGCCCGCGTAATCCAGGGCTTTGCCGGCGCCTTGGTCTCGCCCGCGGCACTGTCGCTTCTGACAACGACTTTCAAGGAAGGCCGGGAGCGTAATCGTGCGCTTGGGATGTGGAGTGGTATGGCTGCCGGCGGAGCATCGGCTGGGTTGATCCTGGGAGGCCTGCTCACCCAGGAATTGAGCTGGCGTTTCACGCTCTTCATAAATGTGCCATTGGGTCTCGCCGCGGTTCTGCTATCTTCGGTGCTGCCGGCAGATGCTCCTGGCGATGGGGCGAAGGTCAGCCTCGACATCCCCGGGGCGGTGAGCCTGACCGGCGGAGTTCTCGCCCTCGCGTACGGCGTGACTGAGGCGACCGGGCAAGGCTTTGCCTCCCCGAAGGTGCTAATCGCTCTGGCTCTCTCTGCCGCGCTCCTGATTGCATTCGTCGTGGTGGAGAAGAGCAGCAGCCAGCCCCTTCTGCCGGGTCGGATGCTGAGGCTGAGATCCGTGGTGGCGGGCAACTCGGTGGCGGCGCTCGTGTCGGTCGTGATGATCGGCGCCGTGTTCTTCAACTCGCTGTATCTGCAGGAGATCCTCGGATATTCACCGATCCAGGCAGGTCTTGCCTGGCTGCCCCAAACAGTACTGATCATGGTCGTCTCCAACATCGGGGCCCGGATTGCCACGAAGCTGGGTGCCAGAACCCTGATCGCACTCGGAACTCTTGTGCTGGGGGCGGGAATGCTCCTGTTCCTGAGAACCGCCCCCGCAAGCGACTATGTCACTGTCCTCATTCCCGCCATGCTGGTTACCGGCGTAGGCGTAGGACTTGCCTTCGTAAGCGTCACCATGGCCGCCACAGCTGGCGTCCCCGATCGGGATCAGGGAATCGCTTCCGGTCTCATCGGCACCGCCCAGCAGGTCGGAATGGCAGTGGGACGCCGGATACCACCAGGCGTTTGCGATCGCCGCCGCCATCAGCATTGTGGCGGCGATCGTCGCGCTCATTGTGATCAAGCGTCCCCTGGCGCTGCCAGCAGCCGGTGTGGCGGAAACGGTGCCGCGCCCGATTCAGCCACTCAGCGCCGCCGCCCAGAGCCAGTTGCTCCTGGCAAGGTGCGGACCGTTACTTCCACCGGACCGCGTCGAAGAATGGATGGCGGGAAGGTAGTTCAGGGGAGCCGTGATAAGCGGAGCGATCCCGCTTAAAGAGAATCCTTTTCCAACTCCCAAACTGCGATCACGTGCCCGGCGATTATCTGCCGTGACCCAGCGCGGATATGAGCGCAGCGAGCCAAAGTGGCCTCTGGTCAACGCCGGTCACGCCGGGTCAACAAAGTCGATGCCGGCGTATTGGACTGCCGCCTTAAAGCTGCCGAAGCGACGTCGGATCGTCTTTTCGGACGGGCTCATGCCTGCGTGGGTCACCGCCTCGAGCGCTTGGTCCGAGGCTCGACTGCCGTTCAAACCTAACCGGAGGCGCCGCCCACCGAATTCAAAGGTGTTCGAGTTGTGTATGGCTGGGTCCACCAATTTCTGGTCGATTTCCCCATTCGGGCCCAATGGTCGTGTCCTCGGGCTATCTAGCGCCATTCCGGCCCAAGTGGTCGCGCATCGCGATCATCGGCACAAAGAGTGCAGGGCTGCCAGCATCATGTGCGATATCCAATGGGTGATCGACTGACGTACGTCAGGCCATCATGGTTCGAGCGCCACATCATGGCGGCGATCCCGCCCGCCGCGCGTTTGATGTCCCGGCTGACCGGCGATGCGGTGCTCCAGGTCCGTGGTCGACATTCAGGCCAGATGAGGACGACCTTGGCGCGGACCATCACGGTGGGCGAGAGCCGATACCTCGTCGCAATCCGAGGCGAGACCCAGTGGGCCCGCAACCTGCGAGCAGTCGGGCAGGCTCGCCTGTGGGAGCACGGCCGGACAATTCAAGTTCGCGCAATCGAGGCGCACGGCGAGGAGAAACGAACCGTCATCGAGGCTTTCGTCGCCTCGAGTAAGTACGCTCCGACGCGCCGGATGATGTCGGAGACACTTCCGGACCCGGACCAACATCCGGTTTTCAGGATCGAAGCCGCAGCCTGAAGATCCACGAGCTGCGTTACGCCAGCGCGGACCAGCCGATCACGAGCAGGACGAGCCTGACCACTGCGGCGGGAGGCGGGAACGGCAGGTCGAAACCGATCCAGAGCGCGATCTCAAAGGGCAGGAGGGCCGCAGCGCGGCACATGCCCTCAGGCAGAAGTAGGACGTCGCTCGTCGGACCTCGCTGGTGATCCCAGCGGCTCTGCGCTGTATCGCGGATACCACGCCCGGTAGCCGAGCAACCGTCCGAGCATCGCCAGCGGTCCGAAGAGAGCTCTCTGGATGGCAAAGGGAGGCCTGGCGAGCCGGAGCTCATCCTGGTACGCGTCCACCAAGACGGCCAGGCGCAATGGATTCGGCAGGCCCTTCCGATTCGTCTTACCGTCTTTCGCCCAACCGAAATAGGTCTCGAAGAACATCTCGGTCCGGAGCGCAGGCCTGAACTCGCCGAGGACGTGCAGCTCCTCCTGGCCGCCGTTCCACCACACGTGCGGTCGCCCGGCGGGCACCACCTCGATCTCGCCGGTCCGCATGGTTTTCTCTTTCCCGTCGATATGCAGGCGGAGCACCCCCGCCAGGACCTCGAAGCGCTCCTCCTGCATTGGGTGGACGTGCTCGGCAGCAACAAACCCTCCCGGCGCCACGTAGAGATCCGCCTGCAAGAGCTCTCCCCCGGTGTCCCGGGCGACCTTTCGCCAGACCAACCGCTCCCCCGTGACGGGATGCTCGAGTATGTCGCCGGATTTCGCCATTGGCCTACCTCCTGGATTGACGGCCTAGCGACCGTAAGCAAGCCTCGATCCCTTGTCCATCCCAGGAATCTGGGAGACCGCCCTTGTGGAGGACCGCAGGGAGGATGACAATCCACGCGATGGCAGCTCCACAGCTCGTCCGAGCGCGCCGGCAGTTCGTGCGTCTGCTCCATCGTGGCCTCGACCTTGCTGCCTTCCTCGAAGCCGCCGACCGGACCCTGGTGAGCGTGCTGCCGTTCGACGACTCATGCTGGCTGACCCTTGATCCAGCCACGCTGTTGCCCACCAGTCACTTCACCCGCGAGCACGGCATCGAAGTCCTGATGGCGCTGGCGGCGAACGAGTTTCTCGAGGACGATCTGAACAAGTTCGCGGACCTGGCACGTGCCAAACCACCTGTGGGCACCCTGTACGCGGCCACGCAGGGTGACCTCCATCGAAGCCCTCGCTTCACCAAAGTGCTCGCCCCGTATGGACATGAGGACGGGGACGAGCTGAGGGCGGTGTTCATGGATGGCGATTCGGCGTGGGGATGCGTGGCTCTGCATCGTCACCAGGGCAGGTTCCACGCGAACGAGGTCGCCCTGATCGCTGATATCGGTGGCTACATCGCGGAAGGAATCCGTCGCGCGATCCTCACCACCGCCCTGGGCGGCGATGACGGAACCGATCCGCCAGGTCTCATCCTCCTCCGCGAGGACGACTCGGTCGAGAGCCTCACTCCCGCGGCCAGTTTCTGGATCGGCGAAATTCTCGATTCGACGGCTGACTGGGGCGAACTGCCGCTCATCGTCGCGAGTGTTGCTCATCGAGCCCGGCAGGCCCTTGCCGAGCGGACGCAAGAGGTGGCCCAGGCTCGCGTCCCGCGTCGGGCGGGCGGCTGGCTCATCCTCGATGCATCGCTGATGGGCGACGATCCCACGGGAAGGGTTGGCGTCATCGTCCATCCGGCAAGCGCACCGCAGATCTCCGGCCTGATCGCCGAGGCATATGGTCTTTCGAAACGTGAGCGCGAGGTGACTCGTCTCGTGCTGAATGGTCTTTCGACCCGCGAGATCAGCGAGCGGCTCACTGTTTCCCCCTACACGGTGCAGGATCATCTCAAAGCGGTTTTCGATAAGGTCGGCGTCAGGAGCCGCAGAGAGCTCGTGGCGCAGCTATTTCTTCAGCACTACGCGCCCAGGCTCCAGGGCGGTGCCAAGGTCGGCCCGGACGGTTGGTTCGCCGAGGAGCGGGTTGCGGCCACCTCCAGCCAGGGCAGCACGGCCTCCGGCTAAACGCGCGCGCACTTTGAACTCAGTGGTTCGGCCGATCCTGGACTCGTAGCCGCAGTCCTTCCAACTCGAGCGGTTTCGAGTTCTGTATATCCGGGTCCACCAATCTCATCTCGCCCTCCCTAGAACAAATCGCGGCCGGTAATGTGACCGAGCACAACACCGGAAGCGTTCGCGCTCACGTGCAGGCCCAACGCCAGCATCGGTGAGCGCCGGCGCACCAGGCCCAGGCCGACCCAGAACAAGAACAGGCCGCCCGCACGTCTCCACCGCCCGTCGATGACGACATGCTTGGTCGCGAACAGGGCCGCCGTCGTCCCGATGCCGAGACTTCGCTCCACGGCTCGGCCCCACACGATCTCCTCCGCCGGCGCGACCGCTCCCGCCAGCGCGGCCAGCTCGAGGGCCATCGGATCCGGTGGTGCCTGGTAGGGCTTGTGGCCCAACAACGCGCACCCGAGCGGATAGCCCGCCAGCGCGAGCGGCGCCGGCGGCCAGCAGCGGGTAGACGACCAGCCACGCCGCCGACCGCGACCGCAGGCTTCGACGTGCGGCCGCCTCGGCGGCGGTCACACCCACCGCCCAGAGCAGCGGCCTCAGCTCTTTCGCTGCAACGACCGCCGCTGTTCGGGCGTCCCCTTGGGCGGCTCGCCCGACGGAGCGGACGTGAACCGTCCGAAGGTCGTGACGCGCTTGCGCACGCCGTTGCCCCACAGCGGGCCGCCGTGCCCGAGTGCGTAGAACGCCAGCCAGCCGCCGCGGGTGTGCCCCGGCTTGGTGGCCCATTCCCAGAACTCGAGGTGGGCCGGGAGGTGCGCAAACCGATAGGCCGACGCCTCGTCCTCCCACCAGCTGAGAATGCCGACGGTGGTCGGCCACGCAAACCACAGGTGATGGGCCACGTAACCCGGCGCGCCGCGCATCTCCCGGCGCAGTCCCGGCCAGCGCCCGGCTGCTTGCACCATGGCGAACAATCCGTCGAACTCGTTTGCGCCGTCGGCCAGGACGAGGCCCTTGATCCGGTCCGTCAACGCATCTTTCTCCAGAGATCGATCAGCTCCACCTTGGTCCTGACGTCTCCCGCCGCCCGTCGCAAGGCCGGCCGCACGAGGTCGCCGAGATCCACCCGGATCCGCCGCTTCACCGGTTTGTGCGCCAGCAGCCGCAGCGCGATCTCGACCGCCAGCGCGCCCAGGAACGTCGAGGTCATCGCGAGCTGGGGAAACCCACGGCTTGGATCGCGCCGTCGCTCTAGCAGCACCGCAAAGATCTCGCGAGGCAGGGCGAGCGGTGGGATCAGGCTCCGGAGCACTGCTTCCGGACCCGCGTTCGGATCGCGGACGCGGCCGCCAAGCGGGGCGCGTTGCTTGCTGTAGTCGAAGATCTCGATGAACTGCGTGGACGCGATGTCATAGGCGGTGATCACACTCAAGCGCTTGCCCACTCCCGCTTCATGCAGCGCGAGCTTGGCGGAGATGCCTTGAGGAGTCGTCACGTCGATGGCATCGAACACGAGGTCGCCGGCGTGCAGGAGGCCTCCGATCGAATCGGCCTGCACTCCATCCTCGTGCACCTCGATCGAGCAATAAGGATTGACCGCCAGCAACCGATCCCCGCACGCTCGCGCCTTGTTGCGCCCGAGATCGGCGAGCGAAGCATCCTGCCGGTTGAGGTTGTTGAGCTCATAGACGCCCGGATCGAACAGCATGAAGGACTCGGCGCCAGTCCTGACCAGCGGCATCAGGACTGCACCTCCTGTCGAGCCGCACCCCGCGACCACGAATCGCGTCGACCGCAAGGACGACTGGATCTCTGGTGCGATCAGGCCATGGTTGCGCTCCGTCAGCTCCGCGTAGAACGACTCGTGGTCCTCAGGCTTCGGCGGCACGGACAATCTCGGTCATCCCGTAGAGCTTTTCGGAAGAGGTCTCGAACAGCGCCTGGCGTTGTCTCCAGAAGCTTTCGAAGTCCTCGCGCGTCGTCGTCAGCGCCCGCAGCGGCGTCGCTGCATCGAGCGATGCGATCGACCCCGCGATCGACTCATGCGGCACGAAACAAACCTCCGGTCCGATGCCCGCGAGGTGAGCAAGACCTTCGGGTCGATACGTCAGAGCCTGCGCAAAACCTTCGACGATCCACGACACACGATCGCGAGGCAACGGCTCGCCTGGTCCTAGAGTCAGCGCCTGCCACGGTATCGCTCCTGCGGTGGCGCTTCGCCACAGCGCATTCGACGCGCCCAGGGACGAAGACGATGTCAGCGCCTCGACTGGGTACCGCGATTCATCGCGCGGCTCGTTGGGCCGCTTGAGCGACGACTCCTTCACGCTGACGAACTGGCGCAGCAGCAGGAAGCGCAGGTATGTCTCCTCCTCGCCGGAGTTGAGTGCGAGATCGATATCCGCCCATCGCACGAACGTCGCCCAGTCGAGGTCGCCGGCGTTCGCGATGAAGGGCGACGTCCGATGCTCCGCGTAGCGAGGGCGCAGCGGATGGCCATTGGGCAGCGTCACGTGGTGTGGCGCGAACGTCGCGACCGGGATGAAGAAGTAGCGAAGGTTGCGGAGAGCGATGTCCGGATCCAGGTCTCCCGTGACCAGTCTCACCCGCGACGCAAAGGCGGGTCTGCATGCGAGACGCGCAGCGACCAACGCGATCTCGAGCGCGCCGCGATGGATGATCGGGTCCTCCGGACGTCGCTGGTCGGTGACGAACCGCGCGAGCTCCCAGCATTGCTCCGCGGGCACGTCGCCCGCGTCGGTGATGGACTCCTGCCAGCCACGCCCGTGCACCTCTTCGCAGGGAAACGCCGGACGGTCTGCGCTTCCGTAGCGGAAGCCCTCGAGCTCCTCGGGTTGCTTCAACGTCAGATATGTGAGCAATCCACCATCGGGATCGATGGCGAGGCCGTGCACATCGGCGGCGTGCACAGTCGCGGCGTCTTCGCGCACGAGGCCCTGATCCGCGACGACGTCTGCGTCGTAGAAGCGCGTGAGCAGGTACTGGCCCAGGCGCCACGAAAGGATCGCGTCCAGCGCCGCGTCGGGAAGCGCAAACGTCGGAGCGATCAGAAGTCTCACGCCGTGCCGATCTTCGCGGTGCATGAGCGCCTGCGGTACGTCCATCAAACGGCTGAAGTCGTACTCCGCGGCCTTGAACGCTCGGGCCGCGAGTTGTTTCGCGTCGGCCATCGCGCTGCTTAGTTCGCTGATCCGACGGTCGATTCGCGCAGCGCGAGCTCGGGGTCGAGGACGATCTGTCGCGGCGCCTGTCCGCGCACCGCGCTCATGCTCAACGCGAGCTTCGCCATCTCGCGTCCCATGAGCTCGACTGGTTGCCGCACGCTCGACAGCGGCGGCTGGGTCGCCATCGCGATGGGGGAGTCGTCGAATCCGATGACGGCGACGTCATCGGGCACGCGCCGACCCAGCACCTGCAGCGCCCACATCGCACCGGCCGCCATCGTGTCCGACGCGGCGAACACCCCGTCGATGTCCTCCTGCGTTGCAAGCAGCCGCGCCATCGCAAGCTCGCCGCTGTCGCGGTCAGACGCGCCCTGCTCGACCAGGTCCGATCGCAGCCCCGCGTTCCACAGCGCCTCGCGATATCCCTGCAACCTCTGCCCCGCCGCGGGACCATCCCGGGGTCCCGCGATGTGCGCGATTCGCCGCCGGCCCTGGGCGACGAGGTGCTGCGTTGCGCTCCGCCCACCTGCGTGATTGTCGACATCGACGTAGCTGGCCAGGAGTGCGGTGCGCGGGCTTCCGCCAAAGACCATCGGTATCCCGCGCGCCTGCAGACGGGCAAGCAGCGACTCCGACTCGTGCAGGGCGAGGAGGAGCACCGCGTCGACGTGGCCTCCCGCGAGGTACTGGTCCAGGCGCTCGATGTCCGTCGCGGATTGAGGCGCGAACAACACCATCTGGAGTCCGTTGGCCGACAGCTCCTCGCCGATCGCTCCGAGGAGCCGTGCCAACATCGGATCACCGAACAGCTGTGACGAAGGCTCCGGGATCAGGACGCCGACTGATTCGCTCCGCCCGGCGACGAGACTCCGCGCCGCGCGATTGGGCAAGTAGCCAAGTTCAGCGGCGGCTCGTTCCACCGCCTGGCGGGCGCTCTCGCTGACCTGGGGATGTCCGCCCAAAACCTTGGATGCGGTCGCCCGCGACACCCCTGCCGCCCGCGCCACCTCGCCTAGGCTGGTCGCCGATCGTGAAACCGCTTCCATCGTCCGGCGTAAGTAGACCGCGCGAGCGTCAGTTGGTCAATGGATCCGCGCAGAATCTAGAGCGTCATCCGGCCTCGCGTTCAAGCGGAGTTGACGGAGAGCGTGACCAGAGCGTGGTCCCGATACGCACGTTGTGGAAAACGTCCTCGCTGACGAGGAATCCCACAAAGATGAACAGCAGGCCTATGAACTCGCCCAGGAAGAACGACCAGGTCACGCCGAAGCGATCCAGACCGCTGGTCAGGCCCGGGATGAAGGCGCCGATCGCGATCAGGATCGTCGCCGGAACGCGGGAGTTCAGCTTGCCGGCGAAAAGCGCCTCCGCTGCTCGTGGCAGCGACACGATGAAGTTCACGACCACCGCCACGATGCCCAGTCGGGCGGGCACGGCGCGCTTCTTCGGCATGTAGACATAGGCGGAGTAGATCGCACCGAAGATCAGGCACAGCGCGCCGGCGATGTTGAAAGGTCCGGTCAGCACGCGTACATAACTGGGGAACGCGGACCCCACGGGCACATGCGTGCTCGGGTCGACGGCCCAGCCGGGAGACGTCAGGGTTGCCGTGAGCACCATCCCCGCGACCGCCACCGATCCGACGACGAGCACGCCCATCGCGATATGCGCGGCCAACGGCCTGCGTGTTGCTGTGGCCGCGATGATGGCGATCGCGCCAATCGTGGCGATCGCGAAGGTCACCGTTCCCGCCGTCGCCGCCCCCGGGTAGCGCGTGGAATGGCTGAACAGCAACGAGAGAAGGCCGCCGATAAAAACGGTCGCCCCGGCGAAGTACCCAAAGCGCGAGCGAGAGAGCAGATAGATCGTCCCCAAGCCCAGGTAGGCGGCCACGAAGAACGCGCCAATCAGATACCAGACGCGATACAGAGGCTCACTCCAGCCGATGGCGCTTCCGAGGAACTCCGTGCCGGCGCTGATGCCGTAGAACAAGAGCCCGATCCCCCAGACCAGCTGGAACGCGTGGCGCCGCTGCCACCACTGGTCGAGCACCATCGCGGCGAAGACAAAGCTCAGGACCGACGAGCCCAGCGGCAGCACGACGTTCAGCACGTTCATGAGAAAGCCTCCACCATCGCCACCCTCACCTCATTCAAAAACCATCCGACGTTTTCCTCCAGATCGGCACGCCCGACCTTCGCCGCGCCGAGCTCGGCCACGCTCGTCCGCACGATGCCCTCGAAGAGGTGGAACGCCCGCATCGCGTCGCCAAGCGACAGGCCGGCGTCGCGCGCCAGCTCCGCGTAGCGTGCCCCCAGCTGCTTGATCTCAGCGCTCCAGTCGTGGCCGCCGTCGCTGAGGAACGAGACCAGCAGCTGCACGAGCTGCATCCCCAGCTCGCGCTGTCGCACCTTCGCGACCTCATCGAATCGCGCGTACCACGACTCGGACGCGAGACGCCCGCCGCTGGTTGCGATCCGGGCATGCCCGACGGTCGCGTGCAGCAGCAGCGAGAGGTCCGGCTTGGCATGGGCTCCAAGATGGGCGACGTCCACCTCGCTGAATCGACGGTGCCCGCCGGGCGTGCGGAAAGTGCGGATCTGGCCCTTGTCTGCCCACTCCCTCAGGGTCGCCGGGTGGACGCTCAGACGCTTGGCGGCTTCATCGAGGCTCAGCCAGGTCGGCATCCGCATAGCTTATAAAATCTAGGTAAACAGGTGGGCCTGGCATAGATTTGCCGAGGTTTGGCGCTACGCGAAGAAGACGGTCTCGTCTTCGCCCTGGAGGCGAATGTCGAAGCGAAGGACTTCGCCCTCGCGCCTGGCCACCAGCGTGCGCCGGCGTGCCGCGGCGACCGCCGACAGCACCGCGTCCTCGGCGTCTGGGAAGTACATCCGGGTGTTCAGGTGGCGGAGCAGGCCGCGGGCGAACACCACGATGTCGAAAAACCCCTCGTCAGGCTTGGCGATGAGGAAGTGAAACGCACCCTCGCCGTCCGTCCGGCAGCGCGCGAACTGGCCGCCTTGCGAAGCTTCGACCAGTGCGTCGGCTACCGGCTCGCCGGCGCCGTCCAACAATTGACCTTCCACCCGGATCGCGTCCGGCTCGGCCACGGCGTCGCCCTCAAACGGAAGCGCGAATCCGAAGAAGGGCCCGACGGTTTGCGATGGGGTGGGAGTCAAGGTTCCCTCGGGGTTGCGTTGCCGCCACGCAGCACGATGTCCCAGCGATAACCGAGCGCCCACTCCGGAACAGTCGTCTCGATGTCGAATCGCGAGATCAGGAGCTCGCGCCCGCGCGGATCGGGAATCGAGTTGAGGATGGGGTCGTGAGGAATCAGCGGGTCGCCGGGGAAATACATCTGTGTCACCAGGCGACTCGCAAGGAAAGGGCCGAACACCGAGAAATGGACATGGGCCGGGCGCCACGCGTTGGTGTGGTTGCGCCATGGATACGCGCCGGGCTTGATCGTGGTGAAGCGGTAGCGACCCTCGGAGTCGGTCAGGCACCGCCCCGCGCCCGTGAAGTTGGGATCCAGCGGCGCGGGATGATCGTCCACCGGGTCGACATAGCGGCCCGCCGCGTTGGCCTGCCACACCTCGACCAGCGTGTTCGCCACGGCGCGGCCGTCCGAATCTGTCACGCGGCCCGTGAGGACGATCCGCTCGCCCAGAGGCTCGCCCTCGTGCTGCCGCGTCAGGTCCGCGTCTTCCGGACGGACCGGAATCCTCCCGAACGCAGGTCCGGCGGCGCGATGAAACCATTCGTCCGGCAGCTTCACGTGCGAATGTTGCGGCGCTCTCAGGACCGTCGCGCGGTAGTCGGGAAAGAGGTATGGAGGCTCGAAGTGCTCGTCATTCACGATGCCATGCACGACCCTTGACGGCGATTATGAACTGGCGCAAACTCCGATCGTCGGTACACGGAGCAATTTGCGCGAGGCCGACATTTCTGCTTGCAGTGGGCCTGATCAGACAGGAGGAGTCAGGTGTCCGAGAAGAAGCACTCAGCCAGGGGCCTCACGCGCCGCGAAATGCTCAAGTCCACCGGACTCGTCCTGGGCGGTTTGGCAGTGCCGGGTGTCCTCGAGTCCTGCCTCACCTCGACCAGCTCGACGCCCTCCGGCACCATCAAGATCGGTTTCATCAGCCCGGTCACCGGACCGGCGTCGGGTTTCGGCGAGCCCGACGGTTACGCCCTCAAGCTGGCTCGTGACGCGTTCCAGAAAGGCCTTTCCATCGGGGGCACCAACTACTCGGTGGAGATTGTCAATCGCGATGGCCAGTCGACCCCATCGGTCGGCGCCCAGATGGCCAACGATCTCATCCAGACCCAGAAGGTCGACCTCATGCTCGCGACCTCTACACCGGAAACCGTGAACCCTGTGTCGGACGCGTGCGAGGCGGCCAACGTGCCTTGCATCTCGACCGTGGTCCCATGGGAGGCCTGGTATCTCGGCCGCGGCGCCAAGCCCGGCCAGCCTTCACCTTTCAAGTGGACGTTCCACTACTGCTTTGGCGTGGAGCAGTTCTTCCTCGCCTACACCCATCTGTGGCCGCAGGTCACGACCAACAAGAAGGTCGGCGTGATGTGGCCCAACGACGCCGACGGCAACGCGATCCGGGGAGCCCTCGGGCCGCTCCTGAAGGGCGCGGGCTACACCATCGTCGACCCCGGGCCGTATGAGGACGGCACCAACGACTACACGGCGCAGATCCAGAAGTTCATCCAGCAGGATTGCCAGATCTTCAACACGTTCCCCATCCCGCCCGACTTCGCCACCTTCTGGCGGCAGGCCGCGCAGCAGGGGTACACGAAACACGTGAAGATCGGACAGATCGCAAAAACGGGGCTGTTTCCGTCGCAGGTCACCGCGCTGGGGGCGATTGGCAACGGACTCGCGTCGGGCGTGTACTGGGCCCCGACCTGGCCCTACAAGTCATCGCTCACCGGTATGACGAGCAAGCAGATCGGCGACGGCTACGAGTCGGCGAGCGGCAAGCAATGGAACCAGCAGCTGGGTGCGAGCCTCTCGCTGTTCGACGTCGCAGCGGCGGTCCTCTCCGCGAGCGGCGCGCCGAAGGACAAGACGAAGGTCCGCGACGCGATGAAGACGCTCAAGGTGGAGACACCGGTCGGCAACCTCGACTGGTCGAAGCCCGCCTCGCTTGCGGGTGCAGCCGTGCCGAACGTCGTGTCGACGCCGATCATCGGAGGCCAATGGAAGTCCGGCGCGTCGAAGTGGCCGATCGACTTCGTGATCTGCGAAAACGCAGCCGACGCCAACGTGCCTGTCGCGTCGCAGCTCAAGCCTTACTCCGCGGGTTAGCAATGGAGGCGGCGGTCCTCGCCGCGGTCGACGTCCGGAAGCGGTTTGGCGCCCTGACGGTGCTCGATGGTGTCCACCTTGCTTTGCACAAAGGCGAGGTCGTCGGCATCGTCGGGCCCAACGGCGCGGGCAAGACGACGCTGCTGAGCGTACTTTCCGGCGCCCTGCTGGCTGACGCGGGCAGCGTGGTCTATGACGGCCGCGACGTCACCTCGAAGGGCGCCGCCGAGCGGTGCAAGCTGGGCATCGCCCGCACCCACCAGGTGCCGCGCCCATTTGTCGGTATGACCGTGTTCGAGAACGTGCTCGTCGGGGCGACGGCCGGTGGGAAACGCCGCGGCACGGATGCGTACAACCTCTGTCTCCAGGTGCTCGACCAATGCGCCCTCGGACATGTCGCGAACCGTCGCGCCGAAGGCCTCGGGCTGCTTCAGCGCAAGCGCCTCGAGCTCGCCCGCGCCCTCGCCGTCGAGCCCGCCGTCCTGCTGCTCGACGAGATCGGTGGTGGGTTGACAGATGCCGAGTCGACCGAGCTGGTGCAAACAGTCGCCGGTCTGCGCGACCGAGGTATCGCGGTGCTGTGGATCGAGCATATCGTCCACGTGCTGCTGCAGGTCGTGAACCGACTCGTGTGCATGGACGCCGGCCGCATCATCGCCGAAGGGGAACCTCAGGCGGTCGTCTCGCAGGCTGCGGTCATCGACGCATACCTGGGTGGCGGCAAGCGGTGACCCTGCTCCAGGTCGAGGCGCTCGACTGCCGCTACGGGCTGCTGCAGGCCGTGCGGGGCGTCTCGTTCGACATCGCGCAGGGGGAGACGCTTGCGCTGATCGGCGCCAACGGCGCGGGCAAGACGACGCTGCTCCGAGCGATCGCCGGGGCGCACAGGCCGGCAACCGGACGAGTTTGGTTTGCCGGTGCCGATATCACGCACATGCCCGCGCACCGTCGCGTCGAGCTCGGCATCGCGCTGGTGTCGGAGGGTCGGCGGCTGTTTCCGAGCCTGACAGTCGAGGAGAACCTTCGGGTGGCGTCCGCACGTCGCCGCGGCCGCTGGAACGTGGACACCGTGCTGGACGTGTTTCCGCTGCTCAAGCCTCGCCGGCACATGCCGGCGGCCACGCTGTCCGGTGGTGAGCAGCAGGCCGTCGCCATCGGCCGCGCGTTGATGAGCAACCCGCGCCTGCTCCTTCTCGACGAGGTCTCCCTAGGCCTTGCTCCCGTCGTAGTTGATGCGGTGTATCGCTCGTTGGGCGACGTGATCGGCGAGGGCGCGACCGTGCTGCTGGTCGAGCAAGACCTGACGCGCGCGCTGCAGGTGGCAGGACGCGTGGTCTGCATGCTCGAGGGACGCGTGGTGCTCCAGGGCGAAGCGGCCTCGCTCGACCGCGATCGCGTTGTCAGCGCCTACTTCGGATTGCGGCGACCCGCGTGACCGTCGCCAACGCCGTTCTGCAGGGTGTTTTCCTCGGCGCGTTCTACGCGGTGCTCGCGTGCGGCCTCTCGATCATGTTCGGCGTCATGCGGATCATCAACCTCGCGCATGGCGATGTCGCCGTCCTCGGCGCGTACATCGTCTATGTCATCGTCGAACGCACAGGCGTCCCGGCGTTTGTCGCCTTCGCCGTCGCGCTGCCGGTGATGGTGCTGCTCGGCTACGTCCTCCAGCTGACTGTGCTCGAGCGGAGCCTGAAGTCGGGGATCCTGACGCCGCTGCTCGCCACGTTTGGGCTGTCGATCGTGATCCAGAACCTGTTGCAGCTCGTCTTCTCGCCGGACGTGCGCTCACTCGGAGGCAGCGCGGGATCGGTCACGACCGCGAGCTGGCAGGTAACGAGTGGCCTGTCCGTTTCCGCCCTAGGCCTGCTCGTGCTGGTCGTTGCGGTCCTGCTGTTCGCTGCTCTGCAGCTGTTCCTGTCCAAGACTCGCGCCGGCTGGATCATGCGCGCCACGGCTGAGGATGCCGACGCCGCCGAGCTCGCGGGGATAGACAGCCGGAGCGTCTATGCGCGCGCCACCGCGATTGCAGTGGGGATCGCCGCGCTCGGCGGCTTGTTCCTAGGCATCCGTTCGGTTTTCGACCCAGTCAGCGGGCCAACGCAGCTGATCTTCGCCTTCGAAGCGGTGGTGATCGGCGGCATGGGATCGCTGTGGGGGACCCTGCTCGGCGGCATCGCGCTGGGCGTGGCCCAGACCGTCGGCGCGCAGATCCATCCGCAGTTTGCGGTGATGGCCGGCCATCTGCTCTTTCTGGCGGTATTGATCGTCCGCTTCGGCGGTGGGCGCCTGGTGCTGAGGACGGCGTGAGAGTCCAGCGCTGGACCCGCACCTCCAAGCTGTTCACGGCAGGGACCCTCGTAGCCGCGCTCGTGCTCGCGGGGGTGCCGTTGGTTTTCGAGTCCGACGTGGTGCAGAAGCTAACGACGCTTTTGATCCTCGTTTTGCTCGCGGTCATGTGGAACGCCCTCGCCGGCTACGGCGGTCTGCTGTCGGTTGGCCAGCAGGCGTTCATCGGGATCGGCGCGTATGGCACGGTCTTCTTTGCGGCTCAGGGCGTCTCGCCTTACGTCGCGATGCTGCTCGCCACCCTGCTCGCGGGGGCGATCTCGGTCCCCATCTCACTTTTCGCATTGCGCCTTCGCGCCGCCCAGTTCGCGATCGGCATGTGGGTGATCGCCGAGGTCATCTCCATCCTCGTGCGCCTCGACCAGAACCTCGGTGCCGGCACCGGCATCTCTCTGATCCAGCTGAACCAGTACGAACCGAACTTTCGCCAGGCGTACACCTTCTGGCTCGCGCTCGCCTTCACGGTGATCTTTCTTGCCGCGCTCTTCTTCCTGCTCCGCTCCCCCCTCGGCGCCTCGCTTCAGGCGATCCGCGACGATGAAGACGCGGCGCGATCGCTCGGCGTGCGCGTCGCGGCTCGCAAGCGGCTGCTGTTCGTGCTCGCGGGGTTCGGCTGCGGCGCGGCGGGCGTCCTGGTGGTCGCCAACACGCTTTTCATCGAGCCCAGCTCGGTCTTCAGCGTGCAGTGGTCCGCGTACATGATCTTCATGGTCCTGGTCGGAGGTCTGGGTACGTTCGAAGGACCGATCCTGGGCGCGATCCTCTTGTTCGCGATCCAGACCACTTTCACCCAGGGCGGTCCCTGGTACCTGGTCGGGCTTGGCGCCACCGCGGCGCTCTTCGCCCTGGCTCTGCCGCGCGGCCTATGGGGCACGATCGAGGAGCGCCTGGGACTGCGCCTTCTGCCTGTCGGTTACCGGGTGGTGGAGGCGAGGCGTGACGAAACCGCCGCCTGACGGGCAGCAGCCCGAAGACCTGATGACCCATCCCGGTCACCTCCTGCGCCGCGCCGTGCAGGCGATGAATCTCCTGTGGGACGAAGAGGTCTCGCACACCATCACCTCCCCGCAGTTCGCGGCCCTCAACGCGCTGTACGGCGAGCCGAACCTCGACCAGCGCACCCTCGGCCTGCGCATCTCGCTGGATCGCTCGACGATGGCCGAGGTCGTCGCTCGGCTCAGCGCGCGCGGCCTGATCGGCACGGAGCGCGACACCCGCGACGGCCGGCGCAAGACGATCACGCTCACGACCAAAGGGCTGCATGCGGTGCAGCAGCTGATCCCCCGCACGCACGCCATGACCGCGCGTTTGGTTGGTCCGCTGGACGCCCGGCAACGCGACGAGCTGTTGCGTTTACTGACCGAGGTCGTGCGGGCTAATGAACGCCGCTAGGCCGCACCCTTCAACGCGGTCGCTACATCTTCGGAGCTGGCAATCCACCCAAAGAACGTCTTGACGTTGTAGAGGGTCGCCGCCTGGATCTCCGCCGGTCCCGCCGCCATCGTCGCGTCAGCGACCATGACCGGCCAGTACTCGAGAAAGTACGCGTCGCGCAGCGTCGACTCGACGCACACGTTCGACGCGATCCCCACCATCAGAAGGTTCCGCACGCCCCGACCGCGGAGCACCGAATTGAGGCCGGTCCCGTGGAACCCGCTGTACCTCGACTTCACGATCACCACATCGCCCGGCACCGGCGCCAGCTCGTCGACGATCGCAAAGTCCCACGTCCCGAAAGTCAGCAGCTTGCCCCGCAGCTCCGGGCGCTCCCGCATCAGGCACAGCGCCAGCTCCTTCTGCGGATTCGGCGAATCCACCCCGCCGGCGGTTGACAGGTCCGGGGGATATCCGATCGTCAGGTAGAAAACCGGTACGTGCGCGACCCGCGCCGCCTCGCACACAAATGACGCGTTGGCGATCGCGTCGCGGGCAGGCCGCACGTCGATCCCCGCCAGGTCCAGCATCCCGCCCGGGCTCGCGAAGGCGTTCTGCATGTCGACCACGATCAGCGCCGTCCGGTCGAGGTCGAGGGAGATCGGGGCCGGCTCCGCCGCCAGCTCGACCGTCCTCATTCCCCGAGGTGGACGATGCGCCGCGACTTGAGCTCCGAGCGCGGCAGTGTGCCGGACGGAACCACCCGGCAGTCCAGGCGTACGCCGAGCGCCTGGCGAAGGTCCGCCTCGAGACGTTCGGCCGAGAAGGAGGCGGCCGACGTCTCCACGAGCAACGCCACCTCGTCCATGCGCCGCTCGCGGCGGTGCTCGATGACGAACTCGGCCACCCCGGGGTGGCGCCGGACGATGTCCTCGACCTGCGACGGATAGAGGTTCACACCGCGCACCGTAAACATATCGTCGACCCGACCCTGGATTCCGCCGACGATCTTCATGAAGGGGCTGCCGCACGGACACGGCTCGCGCGAAACGATCACGCGATCGCCGGTCCGATACCGGATCAGAGGCATGCCCCAACGACCCAGGTTCGTGGCGACCAGCTCGCCGTCGTCGGTCACCTCGAAGATGAACTCGGACTCGATCAAATGGACTCCGTCGCGCGCGGAGCAGCTGAACCCCGTCGGTCCCAGCTCCGTCATCCCTGTGTGGTCGAAAGAAGAGGCAGACCACGCCGCCTCGATCGCGTCCCTGGTCGCCGGAATCGAGGCGCCCGCCTCACCTGCGTGAATCGTGACCCGCACCGATGACTCGGCCAGGTCGACGCCCATCCCGCGAGCCACGTCCGCCAGGCGCAGCGCGTACGTCGGCGTTGACAGCAGCACGGTGGCTCCGAGATCCAGGATGCTCCGCACCCGCTGCTCGCTCGTCATCGCGCCGCCTGAAATGCATAGGGCGCCAAGCCTTTCCGCTCCACCGAACGCCGACCAGAAACCGATGAAAGGGCCAAACGAGAACGCGAGGAACAGGCGGTCGGCGGGCGTGACTGACGCGGCGCGATAGACGTGCTCTGCCCAGATGCGCAGCCACCAGTCCCAGGACTCCGCCGTGTCGAGCCAGCGCAGGGGAAGCTCTCCGCTCGAGCCTGACGTCTGGTGCAAACGCACGTAGCGATCCACCGAGTATGTGAGATTCGTGCCAAACGGTGGGTGGGACGCTTGGTCGGCAAGAAGCTCTGATTTCGAGGTCAACGGCAGGCGCTTGAAATCGTCCCAACCATCCACGCTGTCAAGGCGATCCCGCCAGAACTGATTTCCCGTGAGAACGGCGGTCAGGCCCGCGCGTAGCTTCTTCAGCTGCTGGTCGCGAATCTCGTCCGTGCTAATCGCGGACTGCTCGGTCGCCGATTTCAAGGGCGGAGTCGAGGATCTCGAAGCCCTCGTCGAGCTGCTCCTCGGTGATGCAGAGCGGCGGATTGGTCATTATCGTGTTCCAGCGCACAAATGTGTGCATGCCGCCCTCGAGAAGAGCGGACGTCACCGCCTTCATCTCTGGCGACGTTCCATTGAACGGCGCGAGCGGCTCCAGTGTCTGGCGGTCGCGCACCAGCTCGAGACATCCGAACAGCCCGATCGATCGCGTCGCGCCCACGCATGGATGGCGCTCGCGAAGCTTCCTGTGATGTCGCGAGAGCACCTCGCCCATCCGACGCGAGTTGCCGACCATATCGTCTTCTTCGTAGGCCTGGATCGCACCGAGCGCCGCCGCGCAAGCCAGCGGATGGCTGTTGTACGTGAGGCCACCGTAGAAGGCATGGTCATCGAAGTAGGCCGCGACGTGCGGCCGCATGCCCACCGCGCCCAGCGGCACGTAGCTGGATGTGAGGCCCTTGGCGAGGGTGATCAGGTCCGGCACGACGCCCCAGTGCTCGACCGCGAACCACCGTCCGGTGCGGCCGAACCCCGTCATCACCTCGTCGCAGATCATCAGGATTCCGTATCGGTCGCACAAGGCGCGTACTCCCTGGAGATATCCGTCGGGTGGGACGAGGATCCCGTTCGTGCCGGAAATTGGTTCCAGCAAGAAAGCGGCGATCGTCGACGGCCCCTCGAGCTGGATCGTTTCCTCGAGGTCGGCCAGCGACTCCTCGACCGTGTCCCATCCGCGCTGGATGCCGTGATATGGGTCCAGCACGTGGACGACGCCGCCGACGGGTCCCTCATTCGGCCATCGCCGCGGGTCCCCGGTAGCCTGCATGGCCGAACCCGTCGAGCCGTGATAGGAGCGGTAGCGAGCGAGGATCTTCGGCCGCCCGGTGACCGCGCGCGCCATCTTGATCGCGTTCTCGTTGGCGTCGGCGCCCGCCAGCGTGAAGAAGACCTTGTCGATGTCGCCAGGCAGCAGCGAGGCGAGCTTGGCACCCAGCCGCGCCCGCGCCTCATGGGCCATGAACGGGCTGATGTATGGCAGCTGCTCGGCCTGCCGCTGGATCGCCTCGATGATGCGGCGGTCGCCGTGACCGGCGTTGACGCACATCAGCTGGCTGTTGAAGTCCATGAACCGGCGACCGTCGGCGGTGTGAAAGTAGATTCCCTTCGCGCTCACCACTGGGAGCGGCTTGAGGTCGGTCTGCGCCCCCCAGTCGTACAGCGTGTGCCGGACGCAGAGCTCGGCGATCTCCTCCGCGCTGAGCGCCTTGACGGCCTCGGTCACCACGTTCGAATCGTACTCGGACGCTTGTTTGACACGGCAGGCTGCCGGTGTTATTACGAGCGCGGTCTAGGCCGCTGTTTTTGCTGGGAGGGAATGCATGCTACCCGCCGCTTTTGACTATCGCGCTCCCGCGAGCCTGAATGAGGCGCTTGCGATCCTGAAGCAGCACGGCGACGAAGCGAA
The DNA here is from genome assembly GCA_005882115.1 of Chloroflexota bacterium. Lineage (GTDB taxonomy): Bacteria > Chloroflexota > Dormibacteria > Dormibacterales > Dormibacteraceae > 40CM-4-65-16. Next base: position 158,512 of record VBEG01000021.1, on the reverse strand, counting down.
GGTCATGGCCGGTGGACAGAGCCTGATCCCGCTGCTCAAGCTGCGCTTCTCTCGCCCCGAGCTGGTCGTGGACATCGCCCGCATCCCCGACCTGAACACGATCAAGCGCGAAGACGCGGACGGCCATTTCGCCATCGGCGCCCTCGCGCGCCACGTGGACATCGAGAACAGCAAGGAGCTGGCCACCGCCGCGCCGATGCTCGCCGAGGCGGCGCACTGGATCGCCGATCCGCTGGTCCGCAACCGGGGCACGCTGGTGGGGTCGATCTGCCACGCCGACCCCGCCGGCGACTGGGGGTCGGTCGTCTTGGCTTTCGGTGCCGACATCGTGGCCACCTCGCAGTCCGGGCAGCGCGTCATCCACGCCCAGGAGTTCTTTCAGGGCCCGTTCACGACGGCCCTCAACCCAGACGAAATCGTGACCGAGGTCCGGATCCCGGTCGCGAAGGGCCATTCCGGAGGCGCTTACCTGAAGCTCGAGCGGAGGGTCGGCGACTTCGCCACTGTGGCGGTCGCTGTGCAGGTCGAGCTCGACGGCGGCAAGATCGCGAAGGCCGGTATCGGCCTGACCGCTGTCGGCGACCGCAATATCAAAGCCGCGGACGCGGAACGGCACTTGCATGGCAAGGAGCCCACCGACGCGGTCATTGCCGAGGCGGCCCGCCTGGCGGCGGAGACCGCTGAGCCCAAGGACGATGCGCGCGGAAGCGCCGCATATAAGAAGGACGTGGTTCGGGTGTTCGTCCAGCGTGGCCTGAAAACCGCGGTCGGTCGAGCCAGGGAGGCAAGGTGATGAAGGTCACGATCAAGGTCAATGGCGTCGAGCGCACCGGCGACGTCGAGCCGCGCGTCCTCCTGGTCGACTTCCTGCGGTCAAACCTGCGCCTGACCGGCACCCACAACGGATGCGATACGTCGAGTTGCGGCGTCTGCACGGTGCTGGTCGACGGTGAGCCGGTGAAGTCGTGCACCGCGCTTGCGGTGCAGCTCGAGGGACGGAGCATCACCACGGTCGAGGGGCTCGCGCAGGGCGCAACCCTGTCCGCGGTCCAGGCCGGATTTCACGAGGAGCACGGTCTGCAGTGCGGCTTCTGCACCCCGGGAATGATGCTCACGGGCACCGCACTGCTCGAGCGCAACCCGAACCCGACTGAAGACGAGATCCGCTGGGCCATCAGCGGCAACATCTGCCGCTGCACGGGCTACATGAACATCGTCAAGGCGATCCAGCACGCGGCGAAGGTGCGCGCGGAGGCCGCGGCGGCGAAACCGGGCGTGCCGGCCACGGTCGGCGCCGGAGGGGGCGAATAGATGGCGACCGAAGTCCACATGCACGGCCGCATCGGCGAGTCGATCAAGCGCAAGGAGGACGGGCGCTTCCTGAGAGGCAAGGGCAACTACCTCGACGACATCGAATTGCCGGCGATGCTCCACATGGTCATCCTGCGCAGCCCGCATGCGCACGCGCGCATAAACTCCGTGGACGCCGCGGCGGCGAGCGCGATGCCCGGCGTGATCGCGGTGGTAACTGGCGAGCTGATGGCGCAGCACAAGCTCGCCTGGATGCCCACCCTGAGCTACGACACGCAGGCCGTTCTGGCGACAGACAAGGTCCGTTTCCAGGGCCAGGAGGTGGCCGCGGTCGTGGCCGAGACCAAGGCCCAGGCGGAGGACGCGCGCGACGCGATCATCGTCGACTACGACGTCCTGCCCGCGGTGATCAGCCCGCAGCAGGCCCAGGAGGCCGACGCGGTCCTGATTCGCGACGACAAGGAGAACCAGAAGGACAACCACATCTACCACTGGGAGGCCGGCGACCAGGCCACCACGCAGGCCGCATTCGCGAAGGCCGACAAGGTCGTCAGGCTGCACACGTTCTATCCGCGCTGCCATCCCGCTCCTCTCGAGACGTGCGGCTGCATCGCCGACGTCAACGGCGCGACGGGCAAAGCCACCATCTACATGACGAGCCAGGCGCCGCACGCCATTCGCACCGTCTTCGCCCTGGTGACCGGGCTGCCCGAGCAGAACATCCGGGTCATCTCACCCGACATCGGTGGCGGTTTTGGCAACAAGGTGCCCGTCTACCCGGGCTACGTGGTCGCGACGGCGGCGAGCCTGCTCATCGGCCGCCCCGTGAAGTGGGTCGAGGACCGGAACGAGAACCTCATCTCGACCGGCTTCGCCCGCGACTTTCACATGACGGGCGACCTCGCGCTGGACGAGAACGGCAAGATGCTCGCCCTGCGCGTCCACCTGGACTCCGACAACGGAGCCTTTTTCGCCGACGCGCAGCCGACCAAGTTCAAGGCCGGCCTGTTCCACATCGTCACCGGCTCCTACGACATCCCGACCGCGCATGTGACCGCGGACGGCTACTACACGAACAAGGCTCCCGGAGGCGTCGCCTACCGGTGCTCGTTCCGGGTGACCGAGGCGAGCTACTTGATCGAGCGCCTCGTCACCAACGCCGCGATCGAGCTTGGCATGGACCAGGCCGAGTTCAGGATGAAGAACTTCATCCGGCCTGAGCAGTTTCCGTACCACTCCGCCACCGGCTGGGAGTACGACAGTGGCGACTACCCCAGGGCGATGAATGTCGCGCTCGAGCAGCTCGGCTACGACGAGATGCGCAAGGACGTCGAGGCGCGTCGCAAGAAGGGCGAGGTCACTGGCATCGGCATTGCGAGCTTCACCGAGGTGGTGGGCGCCGGCCACGGCGCGGAGTACGACATCCTCGGCCTCCGCATGTTCGACAGCGCGGAGCTGCGCGTCCACCCGACCGGCAAGGCGATGCTTCGGATGGGGACCAAATCGCAGGGCCAAGGCCACGAGACGACCTTCGCCCAGATCGTGACCGAGGAGCTGGGCATCCCCGCGGCCGACGTCGCGGTGGAGGAAGGCGACACCGACACGGCGCCCTACGGCCTGGGTACTTACGCGTCGCGCAGCACCGCGGTAGCGGGCGCGGCCACGGCGATGGTTGCCCGCAAGCTGCGCGACAAGGCGCGGAAGATCGCTTCTCACCTGCTCGAGGCTGCCGAGGAGGACCTCGAGTGGGAGAACGGCAGGTTCTACGTCAAGGGTTCCACAGATCGGGCGAAGACGATCCAGGAGATCGCGTTTGCCGCCTACTCGAACATTCCCGAGGGCATGGAGGCGGGGCTCGAAGGCGTTCACTACTACGACCCGCCGAACATGACGTTTCCGTTCGGCACGTACGCGGTCGTGGTCGACATCGACAAAGGCACCGGCCAGGTCAAGGTCCGTCGCGTGGTCGCGGTCGACGACTGCGGCGTGCGGATCAACCCGATGATCGTCGAGGGCCAGATCCACGGAGGACTGGCCGAAGGCTACGGCATCGCGTTCATCGAGCTCGGCGAGACGACCACTCCGTCACCGCATCACCCGCTTGGCGCCAAGGGCGTCGGCGAGTCGCCGACGGTCGGTTCGCCGGCCGCGTACGTTAACGCGGTCATCGACGCGCTCTCGCCGTATGGGGTGACCAACATCGACATGCCTGTCACATCGGACAAGGTCTGGGCCGCATTGAGAGCGGGAGGAGTCAAGGAATAGCTGACGACGTATTCGATCTGCTGAAGGAGTACGAGGCCGCGGGCACCGCGTGCGCGCTTGCTACGGTCGTGCGCTGCGAGGCGCCGACCTCCGCGCATCCCGGCGACAAGGCCGTGATCACCGCCGACGGCCGCCTGCGAGGGTGGATCGGCGGCAGCTGCTCGGAGCCCGTCGTGCGCCGCGAGGCCCTGCGGACGCTGGCCGAAGGCTCTCCGCAGCTGATCCACATCGTGGGAGGCGACGAGGTGAAACAGACGCGCAAGCGTGGAGAGCTGATGATTGCCACCACGTGCCCCAGTGGCGGCTCGCTCGATATCTTCATTGAGCCGCGATTGCCCAAGCCCCTGCTCGTGGTTTTCGGAGACAGCCCGGCTGCGAGCACGCTCGTCAAACTCGCCGAGCTCACCGGATTTCGGTCGCGCGCCGTGAGCCAGGCCGACCTGGCGACACTCGAGATCTCGACGGGCGACGCACACGCGGTGGTGGCGACGATGGGCCACTTCGACGAAGACGCCCTCGAGGCGGCGCTCGCCTACCCGAACGTCGATGTGAGTCTCATCGCCAGCACCCGGCGCGCAGCGGCGGTCAGGGAGGAATTGCTGCGGCGCGGCCTGGACGAGCACACTCTCGCGAGGGTGCGCACCCCCGCGGGCAAGGTGCGAGGTGGAACGCAGGAGGAGATCGCGCTGCTCGTCCTCGCCGAGGTGGTCGCGGCGCGCCGCAAGCGCGGCACGAAGCCTGCCGGTGTCGAGATCTCGCCCGTCACGTTCGTCACCGATCCCGTTTGCGGCATGACGGTCGATCCGCTCACGAGCACCTACAGGGTCGTTGCAGAAGACACGACGTACTGGTTTTGCTCGGCGGGCTGCCTCGCCGAGTTCGAAAAGCAACCGGAGCGCTATTTGCACCGGGTAGAGGCTTAACCTCCCGACTCTTCAGATGCGTTCCGCGCGCACGTTGGGCGCGGACTAAGATCGCCCCGGTGCCACCGACCTCGCGAAACGTGTCGACCCCGGTGGCCTGGCTCGCATGGGTCGTGACCTTCACGTTCATGCTGCTCACCGTTCTGTCGGTCCAGGCGGTAGGCGACCGCCCGCTCCCATCGGCGTACGGCCTAGGCCACGGCTTCGTGGCGGTGGGTTCGCGGCTGCTGGTGACGCTCATCTTCGCCACCATCGGGGTCGTCCTCATACAGAGGCGGCTCGACAGCCTCGTCGGCTGGCTGCTCGCTGCCCTCACGCACGCTGCTGTGGTCGTCGCCGCGGCTCTGGCGCCGCTGATCGAGGAGCGGGCTCCCGAACCAAGCCTGGTTCGCTAACCCCCCGTCTCGGCCCCGCCTAGAACATCTCCGGCGCGCAAACGCTCGAGGTTCTGCATCCTCGCCTCGGCGCGCGCACCGAGCTTGCCCAGCACCGCCGCGACGATCGCCTCCACGACGGCGATCGCCCCGACCAGCGAGTCGAACGGTCCGACCGTCTCGACGCTCGTGACCAGCACCTGACGCGCGAACGCCGACGCTGGCGACAGCCACTGGTCAGTGAACAGGACCACGTCGCAACCTCGCGCCGCGGCGACGCGAGCGCAGTCGATGGTGTCCGGCTGATACCGCCGGTAATCGAAGACGACCAGGAGGTCCGTCCTCCGCATATCGATCAGCTGCTGCGCGGGCGCGCTGCGCTCTGCGTCCACGAGCCCGATCCCGGGGCGCAGCAGGTGAAGCTGCGCCGCGAGGTAGCGAGCGAGAGGAGCGCTGACGCGGCCGCCGAGGACCAAAACGCGGCGGCGGACGTCGGCCAGGAGCTCGACCGTTTCGACGACGTCGCGGTCGGAGAGCAGCTCGATGGTCGCCTTCAGGTTGTGGGTCGCCACGTCGAGTGCTGTCTTCACGGCCGACTCCCGCTTCGGCTCTTCGCGATAGCGCTCGAGTGGCGAGCTGAGCCGCGCCTGGACCTCGTCACGGAGGTTTTCCTGGAACTCGGGATAGCCGCGGAAACCGAGCTTCGCGATGAAACGTGTCACCGTCGGCGGGCTCACGCCGGCCCGCTCGGCAAACCGGGCGACGCTCTCCAGACCCGCGATCGGATACGACGCAAGCAGCGCTCGAGCCAGGCGCCGCTCGGCGGGGCTCAGGGAGTCCAGGCGCTGGCGGACCAGCTCCCCAACTCGGTGGTCAGTAACAGACATTACATTTCATCCCAAACGAGGGTATTTCGGTACGTTCTTGACAAATCCACTGTGTTCGCCCGTAATCTTGTCAGCAAAGCCATGTCCCGTGAAGAGCGGCCCCGTATCGGAATCACCACCAGTCCGCGTCGCGGCGCCGAGTACTACGTGCCGTACAAGCGGGCGGTCGAGGCGGTGGGCGCGGAGCCTGTCGACCTGCCGCCTGGGACCACGTCGCTCCCCAACGTCGATGGCCTTCTGCTGCCGGGTGGTTGGGACGTGGACCCCGCCCTCTACGGAGAGAAGCCTGACCCCAAGGTCGGGCCGATCGACCGCGAGCTCGACGACACCGAGCTCCGCCTTTTCGCGCAAGCCCGCGACCAGAACCTGCCCGTGATGGGGATCTGCCGCGGCCAGCAGGTGATCAACGTTGCGATGGGCGGATCGCTTCAGCAGCACCTCGATGGGCACGAGGTCAGACAGTTCGGCAGAAACCACCTCGCCCACGCCATCGAAGTCGATCCCCGCTCCGAGCTGGGGCGCGCGGCGGGCGACAAGAAGATCCGTGTCAACAGCCTCCACCACCAGGCGATCGACAAGCTCGCGCCAGGCCTCGTCCAGACTGCGAGCGGGGACGACGGCACGGTGGAGGCGATCGAGACGGCGGACGGACTCATCGTCGCGGTCCAGTGCCACCCCGAGGAGCTCGCCGCCGACCTCCCCTGGGCGCACAAGCTATTCGAGCGGTTCGTGGAAAGAGCACGCCGCCACTAGACGGCGCGTTCGCTCAGCGGTCGTCGCCGAAATCGTTGATCAAGAACTCGATCACGCTCCGCATCGTCACGATCCCCACCGACCGGGCATCCGACCCCATGACGACCGCGAAATGGCGACCGGCCTCGCGCATCCGTTCGAGCGCCGCGACCACGCTCGCCGACTCGTCGACCTGCACCACCTCGCGGACCAGCCTCGACGGAATCGGCGTCTCTCGGTGTGCGGCCGGGACGTTGACAAGATCGCACGACTTCACGTAGCCGATGATCCGTCCGTCATCTCGAGCGCGAATCGGCAACCTTCCTCGTCTTGTCTCTGCAAACACACGCTCCAGATCAGCGACGGTGGATGAAGACGGAACTGTGACTACATCCGCCCACGCGACCATGACCTGGGTCACTCGCATCTGCGAAAAAGCCAGGATCCTACTGAGTAGACGTTCGTCGTAGGCGCCGATCGTGCCTTCGGCGCGCGACGCTTCGAGCACCGTTCGAATCTCGTCGGCCGACGTCGCCACCTCGATTCTGTCCGGCGTCTCGATTCGAAGCGTTCGCAGCAAAAGGCGGGTGCTGCCCCAAACCACAGGAACAAATGGGGTTGCGAGCCAGACGGCAGCTGACGTTGGCAAGGCGAGCCAGCGCGCAAGTCGCTCCGGTGCGGAGATGGCAAGGTTCTTGGGCACCATCTCCCCAAAAAGCGTATGAAGGCTCGACACGATGGTGATGGCCAATACGGCCAGCCCCGCGTCGACGGCAACTGTGAGCGCGACCGGGACATAGCCGATCACGGGCGCGACAGCTGTTTCGACGATCGCCTCCAGCGTGAAACCGAGTCCGATCGAGGCGGCGCTGATGCCGAGCTGAAGCGCGGCCAACGTCCTGGGCAGCCGGCTGGAATGCTTGATCGCCACCGTGGCGAAGGCGTCGCCCGAGGTCGCCAGCTGCTGGAGGCGCGACCGGCGCGCGGCAATGGTCGCAAACTCGGCCGCGACAAAGGTTGCGTTGGCGGACAGCAACAGCGCAGCGAGCAAGATGAGCGCCAGGATCACGGCTGCTGCGCCCAGTCACGGCCCTGAATGGCCGAAGGCCGAACTCGCACCCATGCGATGCGATGCTCGTCAACCTCTGTTACGTCGAACAGCCACCCCTCAGCGCCTACGGTTTCGCCGGCCAGCGGAATATGTCCGAGCCTGCTCAGCAGAAAGCCGGCGAGGGTCTCATATGAGCCCTGGCCCGGGGGCATGGCAAACCCCGTCTCTTCGAACACCTGGTCCTCGCGCGCCCACCCTGGCAGCAGGCCCGGCTCATGGGTGACGGCTGTGCCGGGGCCGCCCTCGTCGATCTCTCCGACGATCTCCTCGAGGAGGTCCTCATCGGTGACGATGCCGGCGAGGCCGCCGTACTCATCGATGACCGTCACCAGCTGGATGTGCTGCGATCGCATTTCTGTGATCAGCGACAACAGGTCCTTTGATTCGGGCACCGCGAGCGTTTCTCGAACAATCGAGGAGACTGCCCTTCGCTTGCGGTCGTCTGGTGCCAACGCCAATGCATCCTCCACTCGCGCGACGCCGATCACCTCTTCCGAGCTCGAGCCCAGCACTGGGATCCCCGTGTGACCGCTGCTGGCCGCCGCGAACAGCATCGCCTCGGCGGTGGTCGACTTGGAGACGGTGACCAGCTGCGGCCGGGGCGTCATCGCATCGACCGCAGTCCGGCCGCCGAATTTGATTGCCCTTGAGAGCAGACGTGCCGTCTCTCTGGAGAGCGTCCCACGCGCCGCCGACTCGCGGATGACCACCTCGAGCTCCTCGATGCTTCGCGCCGCCGTCAGCTCGCTGCGTGGCTCCACACCCAGGCGCCGGACGACTGCATCAGCCAGCTTGTTGAGCAGCTGAACCAGCGGTCCGAAGAGCCAGGCAAAGGCGCGAAGAGGACCAATCACCAACAACCCGGTCCTCAGCGGCCTTGCAATCGCGACGCCCTTGGGGACCTGTTCGCCAAAGACGAGCTGCAGGTAGGTGGACATGATCAAGGCCAGAGCCACGGATGCGCCGAGCGCGACCCCCTCTTCCGCAAGCGGCAAGCCGCGAATCACAGGGTGGATGACGCCCGCCACCAATGGCTCCGCGACGAAACCGATCAGAAGCGAGGAGATCGTGATTCCGAACTGGGCAGCTGACAGGTGCCGGGTCAGCTGTCCCGTGGCTTCCACGAGCGCGTGGGCGCGCGAGTCCCCTCGCGCGGCCAGCTCTTGAACCCGCCCTCGGTCCAGGGTCACCATTGCGAACTCGCCAAGCACGAAGAAGGCGTTGGCGGCGATCAGACCCAGCATTGCAAGCAGGCCGAGCCCCAGCATCGCGCGCCAGCCTAACGCCCTAGGTCAGACGCTGCGTTCGTACCGCTCCCGTTCCCATTCCGTCACGGTCTGCTGCCACGCCTTCAGCTCCCACCGGCGCGAGACCGCGTAGTAGTCGCCGAACTCCTCGCCGAGCGCCTCACGCAGTGCACCGTCGGCCTGGAATGCATGCAGCGACTCCTCGAGCGAAGCCGGCAGCGCGGCGAGGTCGGTGCGCGAGTACGCGTCGCCCACCACCGGTTCCGGTGGCGGCGCGCCCCGGCGCAGTCCGTCAGCGGCGGACGCCACGATCGCCGCCAGGGCGAGGTATGGGTTGGCGTCGGCCCCCGGCCGCCGGCACTCGAGGCGATTGAGCTCCGAACGAGCCGAATGGATCGCCCGCACCGCGCACGATCGGTTTTCGACGCCCCAGCTCACGTTGGTGGGCGCGAAGTAGCCGGGCACGAGCCGCTTGTACGAGTTGATCGTGGGGTTGAGCAAGAGCGAGGCCGCGGGCAGGTGCTCGAGCACGCCCGCGATCGCCGACGCCAGCGCCAGGCCGCCGGCAAACACGTTCGTCCCCTCGCGCCAGCAAGAGAGGTGCACGTGACCGCTGGATCCTTCCTCCCCGGGTGCCGTCTTGGCGAGAAAGCTCGCCCGCATGCCCATCGACCGGGCGAGCTCTTTGACCGCGAACTTCGTGTAGGCGGCGTTGTCGGCCGCTTCGAGGGCGGGTCGGGCTGCGAGGTTGAGCTCGACCAGCCCTGGCGCCGCCTCGGTATGCACCGCCGTGAGCTCGACGCCCAGGTCGTCGAGCGCCGGGCGCAGCGCGCTGACAAAAGGATCGAGCGCGGTCACCTCGCCCGCGCTGTAGCTGATCCCACTCGTGACCAGGCGATCGTTTTCGTCGCGCAGGCGCATCTCGTATTCGATCGCCGCCACCGCGTCATATCCGACGTCCTGCATCTGCGCCAGCACGCCGCGCAGGACCTCGCGGGATGCGAGCTCGCAGCGAGCGCCGTCCGGCCAGCTCGGGGTGCCGAGGCAGACCCTCCAGCCTGGTCGCCAGCGCAGGTCATGCAGCGTCGACGTGTCTGGGTGCACCACAAGGTCGGCGGCTCCCGAGCGGATGCCGAACCTTTCGTAATCGGCGATCGGCATGTCGACGGGATCCAGCGCCAGCAGGAGGTCCGTCATCACCGTGCCGTGCCGCACGGCGGCGTCGAATGCGTCGGGTCGCAGCGCCTTGCCCCGCAGCGAGCCGTTGACGTCTGGGATCACGAGCAGCACGAACTCGACGTGCTCGGTCGGTCGGTAGTCGACCGCGCTCGCCGTGGCCTCCGCCTCGGTGCGGATCAACTCAGGTCCTTCATCGTCGCCGCCAACCTTGCCACCATCAGCTCGAGCTCGTCATCCGTGCTTGTGAGGGCCGGGGCGAAAACGACTTCGTCGCCCGCGTAGCCGTCAGGGGTCGAGTGGGTGGTCGTGATCAGCAGGCCATGCTCGATCGCAGAGTCTTCCACGCGCTCGTCGAAGCGGAGCTCATCCGGCATGCCGACCAGGCTGATCCCCAGCAGAAAACCGCGCCCGCGTACCTCGGCGACAAGCGGGTTGCCCCGCAGCGCGGACTCAAGGTCCGCCAGCAGTCGCGGTCCGCGCTCGCGCACTCTCTCCACCAATCGAGACTCGACGAGCGCGTCCAGCACAGCCAGTCCTGTCGCGCATGAGATTGGCGCGCCGTCCCACGTATGTCCGAGGTCGAAGAAGCGCGAGCCCCGGTCGATCGCGTCGTAGACATGCTGCTTGCAGAGCAAGGCGCTGATTGGCGCGTAGCCCGCGCCCAGCCCTTTGCCGACCGTCACGATGTCCGGCTCGATCGGGAGCTGCTGGTACGCAAACCACGTTCCGGTGCGGCCCATCCCGGTGACGACCTCGTCGAAGCAGATCAAAAAACCGTGCTTCGCCCGCCGCTCGTCCAGCCCGCGCCAGAACTTCTCCGACGGTGAGAACGCCGGCCGGGCGGCTCCGCTGATCGGCTCGCAGAAGAACGCCGCCACGGTCTGCGGGCCGGCTTCTTCGAGGCGAGCGTCCAGCTCGCGTAGGGCACCTTCGCCAGACCCATCCATCGATATGTGCAGGTGCGGCGACAGGTAGGGCTCGTAGGGGTGCTGAAGCGTACGCGTGCGCCCGGTCAGCGCGAGAGTCGCCATCGTCGAGCCGTGGTAGGCCTGCGCCGGCGAGATCACGCGCCACCGCTCGCCTTCTCCGCGATCCACGTGGTACGAGCGGGCGAGCCGCAGCGCGGCCTCGTTGGCCTCCGAGCCGCTGGAGGCGAAACGGACGCGCGCCATCTCGGGCGCGGTCGTGGTGATCAGCCGGTCGGCGAGCTGCTCCATCGGCTCGTTGGTGAAGTGGTCCATGTAGAAGTAGGCGATCTTCTCCGCCTGCCGGGCTCCAGCCTGGATCACCTCCTGCGCACCGTGGCCGAGGTTCGCCACCATCGCCCCGCCGGAGCACGCGTCCAGGATCTTCTTTCCGTCCGCCGTGTACACCCACAAGCCTTCGCCGCGCTCGACGTTCGGGTACGCGAGATCAAGGAATCGTGGAAAGGTGCTGGTTTGCTCGGCGGTGATCACGTGCGCCTGGCCCCGGTCGCCACCTCGTCGCGGAAGCGGTCGAACAATCGCCAGGTCAACCTGCGCGAGTCAGCGGCTCGCCGCTGGGTCTCTTCCAGCAATCCCGCCGGGTCGACGCCTTCGGCGCGGAGCTCGTGCGGGTAGACGCGCACCCACTCCGCCATGATCTCGGGCGTCACCTCGGGATGGAACTGCAAGCCGAGGCTGCGCCCCGAGACGAACGCCTGCGGCCCGACGTCGGTCTCCGCGATGACCTCAGCGCCCGGCGGCGCGCTGAACGTGTCGAAGTGCCACTGGAACCACGGCCCTATGCCGATCAGCTCCGGATTTTTCGTCCGCACCGGGAGCCAGCCGATCTCCGCCTCCTCCGAACGGTAGAGCCTCGCGCCTAGCACCCGCGCCAGCATCTGGCCGCCGAAGCACAGACCGAGGATCGGCACATCAGCCTCGCGCGCCTGCTCGAACAACTTGGCCTCGCGGGGCACAAATGGAATCGAGTCGTCGAAGGCCGCGAACTCGGACCCGAGGGACACGATCAGGTCGTAGTCGCGCGGATCGAGGGCCCTGTCGTCCTCGTCGATGCGCACGGTCTCCACGCGCGCAGACTGCTCGTGGAGCCAGGTTGTCATGAGGCCGGGCGGAGTCGCCTCCTCGTGCTGGAGGATCAACGTGCGCGGCTTCCACGCTGCGGTCATCGCAGCTCCCTCTCGACCGAACCGGCCACGGCGCGGACCGTCTTGGCAAACCGGACCACCATCTCGCCGAGGTCGTCATCAGGCGTTGTGAAGGGCGGCGCGAAAAGCGTCTGGTCGCCCGCGAATCCGTCGCGCGTCGGCATCGTCGAGTAAACGATGACGCCCATCTCCATCGCAGTCAGATCGATGCGTCTGGCGACGCCCAGCGTCGGGGGCAGGAACGATTTGCCGTCTCGCGGATCCACATACTCGACGCCCAGCAGGAATCCGTGGCCACGCACCTCACGCACCATCGGAATCCCGGCGAGCGCCGCGGACAGCTCGTCGCGCAGCCGCGGCCCGCCGGCCCGTACCCCCTCGATCAGCTGCTCGCTGCGCAGCACCTCGAGGACCTTCAGCCCTACGGCGCAGGACATCGGAGCGCCGTCCCACGTGTGGCCGAGCGTGAACCTTCGCGAGCCCTTCGCGAACGCCTGGTAGACGTGGTCCGTGCAGATGACGGCGCCGATCGCCGCGTAGCCCGCGCCCAGGCCCTTCGCGGTGGCGATGATGTCCGGAACGAGCGGCAGCTTCTCCGCGGCAAACCATTGGCCGCTGCGGCCGAGGCCTGTGACGACCTCGTCGTAGCAGATCAGGAATCCATGGCGGTCGCGGCGCTCGGCGAGGCCCTGCCAGAAACGCAGCGGCGGCGTGTAGGCCGGCAGCGCGGCGGCCGAGATCGGCTCGCAGAAATACGCGGACACGTTTTCCGGGCCGACTTCGTCCAGCACCTGGTCGAGCGCGGCGAGCGCTGCCTCCCCGCTCGGATCGAAGCGCCACGTGCTGGGAGGGATGTGGCGGTGGGCCGGCATGTAGGGTCCGAACGGCGCTTGCAAGCCCGGCCGTCCGGTCAAGCCGAGGGTCGCCATGGTCGGCCCGTGGTACGCCTGCGCCGGAGAGATGACCTGCCATCGCTTCGGATCGCCGCGCTCGACGTGGTAGGCCCGCGCCATCTGGATCGCCATCTCGTTCGCTTCGGCGCCGCCGGTCACGAAGCGCACGCGCGTCATGCCTGGCGGAGCGACTTCCACGAGCTCCGCTGCCAGCTGCTCGCGCGGCGGGTTGGTCAGGCGTTCGTTGTGCACATATGAAAGACGCGAGGCCTGCTCGGCCGCCGCGCCGATGATGTCGCGCCGTCCGTGGCCGAGCGTGGCCGCCATCGAGCCTCCGCTCATCGCGTCGAGGTAGCGCTTGCCGGTCGAATCCTCGACCCACGCGCCGTCTCCGGAAACCACGACCGGATAGCGGCGGTCCAGCTCCAGCGGAAAGACATGGGTCGCGTTGCTCGCGACCACGGAATCAGGCACCGAACACCGGCTTCAGCGCGTAGTAGACCGCCCGATAGCGGCCATACGCCTCGTCGTAGGCCGCGCGGGTTGCGGCGTCGGGCACGTGCTCCTCCGGCCGATAGTGGACGAACGCGCTCACCGCCTCGGCGACAGATGGGAGCACGCCGGATCCGACGGCGGCCAGGATGGCGGCCCCGGTCGCGGTGGTCTCGATGTTGTCGGGCACGCGTACCGGAAGGCCTGTGACATCAGCCTTGATCTGCCGCCATAGCGGGCCCTTGGCGCCGCCGCCGACGATGGTCAGCCGGCGGACATCGAGGCCGGCTTTGGTCATCGCCTCCAGGATGTCCCGCAGGGCGAACGCGCTTCCTTCGAGTACGGCGCGGGTCATGTGTGCCCGCGTGTGGGCAAGGCTCAAGCCGAAGAAGGTGCCGCGAGCCGCGCCATTCCACTCCGGCGCCATCGCGCCCTGCATGCACGGCAGGAAGACGAGGCCCTCCGCGCCCGGGGTCACGTCGGCTGCGGGCGCGCAGATCGCGTTGTAGTCGGCGTCCGTGCCGAAGAAGTGATCGCGCCACCAGCGCAGGTTGCCGCCCGAGACGAAACCCGGGTTCTCCAGCAGCCAGCTGTCCGGGTCTCCGTGCGGGTGGCATTCGACGAGCATCGTGCGGTCTTCGCGCGGCGCCGAGGAAACGGCGCACACGGGCTCCGCGGTGCCCACCACGTCGCACACCTCGCCGGGCGCGAACACCCCCGCCCCGAGGGTGGCCGCCATCTCGTCCCCGCATCCGACCACGACGCAGGTATCGCGCGCGAGGCCGGTCGCCGAAGCAAACGTCTTCGTGACCCGGCCGATGCCGTGAGTTCCCGGCACGAGCTCTGGCAGCATCGCCGCATCCAGGTCGACCGCGCCGATCACGTCGTCCGACCAACGACGTGTGCGAGGGTCGAGAAGCGCAAGTGACGACGCGTTCGAGTAGTCGACCATCGCGACGCCGGCGGCCTCCTGCACCGCGAAGGAGCCGGGAGGCATCAGCTTCTTGGTTTGGGCGAAGATCTCGGGCTCCTCGTCCCTGATCCACAGCGCCTTGAACACGGCGTGTGATGAATCCAGATTGGTCCCGGTGTGCGTGTAGAAGGACTCGGGAGATACGCGCTGCGCGAGCGCAGCCGCCTGGGCCTCGGCGCGGCGGTCCATCCAGATCATCGCGTTGCGGAGCGGTCTGCCGCGGGCGTCGCACGCGACCATGCCGTCCAACTGAGAGCCAAACGAGATGGCCTTGACGGCGGATGGCTCGACATGCTCGAGGACGCGCCGGATCGTGTTGTGCAGAGCGTCGATCCATTCCCGCGGGTCCTGTTCGGCCCATCCCGGATGCGGAAACAACACGTCGTACGCCTGGTAAGCCGACGCGACAAGCTTGCCGTCGGCGGAGTAGAGCGCGGTGTTGGTCCCCTGGCTCCCGACGTCGCAGCCGATCACAAAGGGCCCTGTCACTGAACGATGACGACTTTCAGCCCCGAGCCCGAACGGATCGTGTTGAACGCCTCGTCGATCCGATCCAGTGGAAAGCGATGGGTCACGACCGAGGCCAGCTCGTCGCGACGGCGCTCGAGGTAATCCATCGTGATCCGGTATTGCCGGTGGGTGGCGCCGTAGGCGCCGAGGATCGCCAGCTCCTTGTAGTGGAGCTGGTTCATGTCGAGCGCCGCGACCGGGTCGTGCTTGGGCAGCCCCGCGAAATAGACCACCCGCGCGCGCTTCGCGGCCATCTCGAGCGCGGCCTGTTGCGCTTGCTTCGAGGGCGCCGCGACGATGACGCGCTCCGGCCCGCGGCCTTCGGTGCGCTCCATGGCCGCCGCCACCCCGTTATCATCGCCGGCGACCCACGAGTCGTCGACGAAGGAACCGACCGCACGGAGAGCGACATCGAGGCGCTGCCGGTTGACATCGGTCAGGAAGACCTTGCTCGCGCCGCGGTCGCGCGCCATCACCGCCTGCCAGCAGCCGATCGGACCTGAGCCGATGATCACGACCGTGTCACCAAGGCGCACATCCAGCATCTCGATCCCGTTGAGCGCGCACGCGAACGGGTCGGCCACGGTCGCCAGGTCGGAGGGCAGGTCGGGCGGGAGTGGGATCAGGTTCTTGATCGCGATCGGCGGCACGGCCGCGTACTCCGCGTAGGCGCCGGGGTAGGGGTCGTAGCCGTACAGGAGGTGTTCGTCGCACAGGTTCTGCATACCGTCCATGCAGTAGCGGCAGCGCCCGCACGTGAGGATCGACCCCAGGAAGACGCGGTCACCCTTCTTCATCCCGGGCGGGAGGGTGGCGCGGGGCCCGACCTCCTCCAGGATGCCCACCGGCTCGTGACCCAGGATCCAGGGAGCCGGGGCGCGCGGGTCGCCGTTGAAGAACGTCCGGGCGTCCGTGCCACAGATCCCGCATGCCTCGACCCGTAGGAGCGCGCCTTCCGGGTCGAGCAAAGGCTCGGGCGCGGGACGGATCTCCACCATGTCGACGCCGGTCATGAAGGCGGCCTTCATCGCGCGGCCACCGAGCCGAGCTCCTGCTGCAGCGCGGCCATCGCCTTGTTCGCGGTCCATCTCTCGCGGATCACGCGCGACAGCGCCCGTGTAATGGCCTCCGGCGAGCGGTGCATGAAGATATTGCGACCGACCGAGCAGCCAATCGCTCCGACGGACATCGCCGACTCCATCCTGCCAAGCAGCTCGTCATCCTCGAGGCGCGACCCTCCCGCGAGTACCACTGGGATGCCGTTGGCTGCCTCCACAAGCTTGCGAAACGACGCCGCGTCACCGGGCCAGTTGGTCTTGATGATGTCGGCGCCGAGCTCTCCGCACAGCCGGACGTTGCGCCGCAGGTACTCGAACCCATACCGGTCCTTCAGGTCGTCGACCGATGCATACGTGGTCGGAAACTCGGCCTCCGCGATGAGCGGAATGCCGAGCGATTCGCAGCCGTGACCCACCGACGCCAGCGTGCGGATCATGCCGGGCTCGCTGTGACCGGATAGGGCCGTGAAGAGCACGACGGCGTCTGCGCCCAGCTTCGATGCCTCTTCGACCTCCGCGATCTGCACGACCTCAGGCTCGCCTTTTTCGGGGTTGGCCGAGGCCGACAGAAGCAGGGCCAGGGACGTTGTGGGCGCAAAGGCCGGCTCCGCAATCCGGATCATGCCCTTCGACATCATGATCACGTTCGCGCCGCCGGCCACCGCCTCTTTCGTGCGGGTGGTGATGTCCGCCAGCGGCTCGAGGAATTGCGGCGAGGTCATGCCGTGATCGAGCGCGCAGATCACGGACACGCCCGCGGAATCGATGACGCGCTTCATGCGCATCGACTTGCCGACACCTCTGATCACGACAACCTCCTTCCTGGTCCGCGCCGCAGCACGGTGAACTCGAATGCGTCGGCCAGGTGGTACTCGTACGACGAGAGCACCGGCGCTCCGTCTTCCGAATAGTCGACCTGCCAGATCGCCAGCAGCAGCTCTCCCCGCGGGACGCCGAGACGCCGAGCCACGGTGATGTCGGCCCGCACTGGGCGAAAGCTGGCGACGCCGTGGTGGATCACCAGCCCGAGTTCGCGCTCGAGCACCTCGTAGATCGACCGCGTGAGCATCTGATCGGCAATCTCGGGCCGCTTGGCGATGAGACGGCCCGGCAGGATATCGCGCGAGAGCACAATCGGCTTGCCGTCGGCCGTTCTCACGCGTTCGACCACCAGCACGTCCGAGCCTGGCTGCAGCTCCAGACGCGCCGCTTCGCTGACGGTCGCCGGCTCCATCGAGTGCCGGGCCTGCTCGATGCCTGCCTGCATGCCCGCGGCGCGTATCGCGTCGGTGACACCGAAGTTGAGGTCGAGGCTGTTGGCGACGCGCCGGCTGTCGGCCACGTAGGTGCCCGCGCCCCACATCCGGCGCACAAGCCCCTCGCTCTCCAGGGCGCGAAGGGCCTCGCGCAGGGTGGCGCGCGAAACCCCGAGCTCCACGGCCAGCGCGGGCTCCGACGGGAGGCGGGATCCGGCCGGCAGCATGCCGCGGTCGATCCGCTGCGTGAGCTCGTCCTGGACTCGAATAGAGCGGGGCTTGGAGCGTGCTTCGACGGGTCCGGCGGGCATTGGCGTACCTAGTATCTTGTCCGACAACTCTCAGGTCAAGGCTGAGAGTTGTCTGGTAGCCGAAACGGCGGCCTTGACTTCGAAAAGGGCCTCCCATAGCATTCGCACACACCATCGGGGCGTCAGACAACTTGATCACGGGGCCGCCACCAAACGGCGCCCGTAGAGGGGGTAATTGACTTGTCTGAGGAGCGGCGCAAGGTAGGGACGGTTGCTTATCGGGAGGCGAGCCCGGCCTATTTCGCCAAGCGGGCTCTCAAGCGTCATGCGGCCTTCTGGTCGCTGTGGTCGCTGGGAGTGGCGGCGGTCATCTCCGGCGACTTCTACGGCTGGAACCTCGGCTTCGGGGTCGGCGGTCTCGGCGGATTCCTGATCGCCTCGATCGCGATCACCGTCATGTACTACGGCCTCGTCTTCAGCATCGCCGAGATGTCGCCGGCGCTGCCACACACTGGCGGTGCGTATTCGTTTGCTAGATCCGCCTTCGGACCATGGGGCGGATTCATCACCGGCCTGGCCGAGAACATGGAGTACGTCATCACGCCGGCGGTCGTGGTCGGCGCGATGGGCTTCTTGATGCAGGCCATCGTCGTCTCGCTCTTCAACGTGACGGGCGACCCATGGTGGAACAGCGTCTATGTCTGGTTCATCATCTCGTACATCGTTTTCGTCGCCATCAACATCCGCGGCATCGTTGCCACCATGCGTTTCACGGTCGCGATCAACATCGTCGCCCTGGGCATCCTGGCCTTCTTCTTCGCGTCCGTGCTCTTCTCCGGGAAGCTGAACCTCAGCCTGCTGACCAACATCGCGCCGCAGCCGGGCCAGACATCGTTCCTTCCCTTCGGACTTGCCGGAATCTTTCCGGCGATTCCGTTTGCCATCTGGTTCTACCTCGCCATCGAGGAGCTGCCGCTTGCGGCGGAGGAGTCACATGACCCCAAGCGCGACATCCCGCGGGCCGCGGTCTGGGGCCTGACCACGCTGGTCGTCACCGGCATCGGGATCTTCGTCTTGAACACGGCGATCGATGGCGGCGCCAAGGCGATCGGCATCTCCGCCACGCCACTGTTCGACGGCTTCAAGGCGGTCTACGGCAACAACGCCGGCGCTGCGTTCCTCGCGTTGATCGGTCTCGGTGGCCTGATCGCGAGCTTCTTCACCATCATCTACGCGTACGGCCGCAACACGTACTCGCTGTCTCGTGCGGGCTACTTCCCGCACTTCCTTTCGGAGACGCACCCGACCCTCAAGACCCCACACATCGCGCTTATCGCCGGTGGCGTGGTGGGCCTGGCGCTGGCGTGCTTGATCACCTACCTGGGCACGACCCAGAACCTGGTCGCGGGCCAGGTCGTGGGCGCTCTCCTCTACATGGCGGTGTTCGGCGCCGTCATCTCGTACGCGATGCAGTGCGCCTCGTTCATCATGCTGCGGCGCCGGCTGCCCAACATCGAGCGGCCGTACCGCAGCCCACTCGGCGAGTGGGGCGCGGGCGTCGCCGGCGTCATCGCCGTCATCTCGCTGATCTCGCTGTACGCCAACGAAACGTACCGGCCCGGTGTGGTCGGCACGCTCATCTACTTCCTCGTCGGCATCGCCTACTTCGCCATCGTCGGCCGCCACCGCCTGGTCCTCTCGCCCGAGGAGGAGTTCGCGCTGACCCATGGCCAGCACGGCGACCCGGCGAAAGAGGGCTACGGTCAGACCCATGTCAGCGACATCCCGGCCGAGGGCGCGGCGCCCAAACCGGCGGGTGCGCCCTCCGGCGGATCAAGCTAGCTCAGTCATCGATTCGAACCTAAGCTGGTGGGCGCGCGAGAGCGCTCACCAGCACTTGTTTTGATGTGGACCCTGGAGGTGGTGTCGAGATGCTGACCAAGGACAAGGTGGCGCGGCCCGATCGCGAGCCGGCGCTCAGCAAGGACCAGCTCGCCTCCGAAGTCGAGAAAGGCTTCATCGACACCGTCGTCGTCGCGTTCACCGACATGCAGGGCCGCCTGATGGGCAAGCGTGTCGACGCCGAGTACTTCATGGAATCCGCGGCCCATGGGGAGTCGGTCGAGGGGTGCAACTACCTGCTCGCGCTGGACATGGAGATGGACCCGATCCCGGGCTACCAGATGGCCAACTGGGAGTCCGGCTACGGCGACTTCGACCTGGTGCCCGACTTCGCGTCGCTGCGGCGCATCCCCTGGCTCGACGCCACCGCGCTGGTGCTGTGCGACGTGGCCTGGCACGACGGTAAGCCAGTCCGCCCCTCGCCGCGTCAGGTACTGCGCGCGCAGGTTGAGCGGGCCCGCGCGCTGGGCTTCGAGCCCATGTTCGGCTCGGAGCTCGAGTTCTTCCTGCTCAAGGAGACGTTCGCCGAAGCGCACGCCAAGCACTACATCGACCTGACGCCGTCGGTGCCCTACATCCTCGACTACCACATCCTCGCCACGACCTACGACGAGCCCTTCCTGCGCGCCGTACGTAAGGGGATGAAGGGGGCGGGCATCCCGGTCGAGAGCTCGAAGGGGGAGGCGTGGCCGGGTCAGCAGGAGATCAACTTCCGCTTCTCGGACGCGGTGTCGATGGCCGACAACCACGTCATCTACAAGAACGGGATCAAGGAGATGGCGCACCAGGCCGGCTGCTCTGTGACGTTCATGGCCAAGCCCGACCACCGGTGGATCGGCAGCTCGTGCCACGTCCACTCGAGCCTGTGGAAGGACACGCGGAACATGTTCGACGGCGAGTCCGACGTGTTCAAGCAGTATCTGTCAGGCCACATCGCGTATGCGTCGGAGCTGGCGATCTTTCTCGCGCCCAACATCAACTCGTACAAGCGATACGCCGCCGGCAGCTGGGCGCCCACCACGCTGGCGTGGGGCCACGACAACCGGACGTGTGGGTTCCGCATCGTGGGTCACGGCCAGCACCTGCGAACCGAGTCGCGGATCCCGGGCGCGGACGTCAACGCCTACCTGTGCTTCGCGGCGCTCCTCGCCGCCGGTTTGCGCGGCATCGAGGAGAAGCTGAAGCTGCCCCCAGAGTTCAAGGGCAACGCGTACGAGTCGGACGTGCAGCGCTTCCCGGGCTCGCTGCGCGAGGCGATCGGCAACCTGGAAAGCGGAAGCATGGCCCGTGCCGCGTTCGGCGACGACGTGATCGACCACTACCTGAACTACGCACGCACAGAGCAGTCGCTTTTCGACAAAGTCGTGACGAACTACGAGCGCGAGCGGCTCTTCGAGCGCGGCTAGGAGTGGGTCGACTCGACGGCAAAGTCGCCGTCATCACCGGTGCCGCTGGCGGGATCGGGCGCGAAGCCGCGCTGCTGTTCTCGTCCGAGGGCGCGCGTGTTTGCGTCGCGGACGTGGGCCGCGAGGCGGGGGAAAAGACGGCGTCCGAGTGCCGCGAGGCGTTCTTCTTCGCCGCTGACGTCAGCGATCCGGAGAGCGTGCAGGCGATGTTCGAGGAGACAGCAAAGCGCTACGGGCAGATCAATGTGATCTACAACAACGCGGGCATCATGCCGCCCGACGACGACTCGATCCTCGTCACCGAGCCGGACGCGTGGGATCGAGTCCAGGCGGTGAATGCCAAGGGCGTCTTTCTCTGTTGCAAGTACGGCATCCCCCACCTGCTGAAGGCGGGAGGCGGGTCGGTGATCAACGTGGCGTCGTTCGTGGCGATCCTCGGCGCGGCGACCTCGCAGATTGCTTACACGGCCTCGAAGGGCGCGGTTCTTTCGATGAGCCGCGAGCTCGCGGTGCAGTTCGCGCGCCAAGGGGTGCGGGTGAACGCGCTGTGCCCGGGGCCGGTGGAGACGCCGCTGTTGATGCGGATCTTCAACGAGGACCCGGGGGCTTATCAGCGTCGCCGCGTCCATCTGCCGATGGGACGACTGGCGAAGGCGCGAGAGATCGCGAACGCCGCCCTGTTCCTCGCGAGCGACGAGTCGAGCTACGTCAACGGAGCGACGTTCATGGTCGATGGCGGCCTGACGGCGGCGTACGTAACGCCCGAGTAGGTGAATTTTCGCCTGTTAAGAGCATTGTCCTGGCGTACTTATGTTCGTAGATTGATCGCGTGCTCGACTCGGTCATCCGCAGCGCATCCGATGGCGCCAAGCTCGCACTTGAGCTGGTTGGCCTCCGCCAGGAGATCGACCGGCTCGAGCTGAGGTTCTCCCAGGCGGCGGCGACTTTTGCCAAGACCACTTTCTGGGATGACGAAGGCTCCAACAGCGCGTTGGACTGGATCCGCTTCAACTGCCGGATGACCTCCAACGCGGCCGCCGACCGGCTCACGGTCGGCGACCGGCTTGCGAACCTGGGCCGGTCAGCTCAGACGATGGAGTCGGGGGAGATCGGATTCGCCCATCTCGCCGTGATGGCGCGGACCGCGGAGGCGGTCGGTGAGGCCTTCGACGAGGACAGGCTGCTGCAGCTGGCGAAGCTCAACTCACCCGGCAAGTTCCACTACAAGTGCTTGCACTACAGGCACGCGGTCGATGCCAAGGCTTACGCCGACGCCCAGGAGAGGCTGGCCGAGGAGCGCAGCCTGCGTATGAGCACAGCCGAGGATGGCTGCCTTCTCATCAGCGGTCTCCTCGACCCGGTTGGCGGCGCGGCGGTGCGGACGGCGCTGGAGCCGCTGGCCCGACCGTCGGGCGAACACGACGACCGCAATCGTGAGCAGCGCTACGCCGACGCCATTGTCGAGCTGGCTGGTGGGGGCAAGCCGGCCAACATCCAGGTCACCGCAACCATCGAGACCCTGAAGGGTCTGGCCGGCGCCACTGCCGCGGAGATGGAGTTCTCGCTCCCTATCTCCTCAACTTCAGTCCAGCGCATGGCATGCGACTGCAGCGTGACCCGCGTCCTGCTCAGCCAGGAGTCCGTGACGATTGATGTGGGTCGCTCGAAGCGTGTGGTCTCCGGCGGATTGAGTCGGGCATTGAAGGCTCGCGATGGAAGCTGCCGATGGCCAGGTTGCGAACGGTCGGCCTCGATGTGCGATGGGCATCACCTGGTGCACTGGATCGACGGCGGCGAGACCAACCTGGACAACCTGGTGCTGCTATGTCGGAGGCACCATCGCATGGTCCACGAGGGAGGCTGGCAGCTTGTCAAGACCGAGGATCAGACGATCGTCACCGTCGGACCGATGGTGATGTTCGGGATGCCACCCGGGCCGGACCAGTAACTCAGCTCCGTATCTTCCGGCGTGCGCAAGGCGCTGATGGTTCTGGCGATCGCCGCCATCGTCTCGTGTGGCGGCACACCTGCCTCATCTACGACGTCGGCGTCGCCGACTGCGGTGACCACGACGGCCACCGTCGCGGTCGCCAACAACGGCAAGCTCGGCATGATCCTCGTCGACCGGAGCGGGCGAACGCTGTATCTGTTCCAGGCCGACACCGGAACGTCGTCGACGTGTTACGGATCGTGCGCGACCTACTGGCCGCCGCTGCTGACCGAAGGCGCACCAAAGGCGGGCGCCGGCGCGAACGCCTCGTTGCTTGGCACTACCAAGCGCACCGACGGCACGACCGAGGTCACCTACGCCGGCCATCCGCTCTACTACGTTGTCACCGATCACAATCCCGGGGATGCCACCGGACAGGCCGTCAACAACTTCGGCGCGCTATGGAACGTCGTCGGGCCCGACGGAAAGAAGATCGGCTGATCCCCGGAGGGGGATCCTTCGCGATGCCCTTGGCATCGCGCTCGCGAGCGGCGCCTATGCGATCTCCTTCGGCGCGATATCGACCGCCGCGGGCCTCTCCCTCATACAGACTTGCGCGCTGTCGCTGCTCATGTTCACGGGCGCTTCGCAGTTCGCGCTCGTCGGGGTTGTCGGCGCGGGAGGGAGCATATGGGCCGGCGCGCTGGCGGCGGGCCTGCTCGGATCGCGCAACACGCTCTACGGCCTGAGGCTTTCCACGCTCCTCGCCGTTCGCGGCTGGCGCCGGGCGCTCGCCTCGCAGTTCGTGATCGACGAGACGACCGCGATGGCCATCGCGCGCGACGACCCACTCTCGGGACGCTTCGCGTTCTGGGCGACGGGAGTCGTGCTTTTCGTCTTCTGGAACACGGGGACGCTCATCGGCGCCCTCGCCACCCACGCGCTCTCGAATCCCAAGGTTCTCGGCCTCGACGCCGCTCCGCCTGCCGCGTTCCTCGCCCTGCTGGCACCGAGGCTGCGCGCTCGCGAGCCGCTTGCCCTCGCGATCGCCGCCGCCGTCGTCGCCATCGCCGTTCTGCCTTTCGTCCCGGCGGGCGTGCCGCTGCTGATTGTGGCCGTTCTCGTCGCTCTCTTCGGCGCGTTTCGCAGATGACCTGGCCAGGCATTCTTGTTGCGTCGGCGGCGTGCTACGCGCTAAAGCTTGCGGGGCTTTCCCTGCCACAGCGCTGGCTGCAGAACCCGCGCGTTCAGCGCACTGTGCCGCTCATCCCTATCGCCCTGCTCGCGGCCCTTGTCGCGACGCAGACCTTCGCCACCGGTCAGCACCTCGTGCTCGACGTGCGCGCGGCCGCGCTGGCGGTCGCGGTCGTCGCGGTGATTCTTCGCGCGCCGTTTCTGGTCGTGATCGTATTGGCCGCCGCGACCGCGGCCCTTCTGCGCCTCTTGTGAGGACGCCGCCCCTGCGGGCGAACCGCGACTTCCAGCTGCTCTGGGCCGGCCAGGCCGTCTCGGTCCTGGGCTCACGCGTGTCCCAGATCGCATATCCACTGCTCGTGCTCGCGATGACGGGATCTCCCGCGACGGCCGGCATCGTCGGGTTCATCGGCACCTTGCCGTACATCCTCTTCCAGCTCCCGGCCGGCGCGTTGATGGACCGAGTCGATCGCCGGCGCTGGATGATCGCTTGCGACGTCATCCGCCTGCTCGCCCTGGGCAGCGTGCCGCTTGCCGCCTACCTCGGCGCGCTCACCATCGTGCAGCTCACCGTGGTGGCCTTCATCGAGGGCACGATGTTCGTCTTCTTCAGGCTCGGCGAGGTCTCGGCGATTCGAATCGTGGTTCCCTCGGTGCACTATCCGGCAGCGCTGTCCCAGAACGAGGCGCGGCTCCGAGCGGCCTCCCTCCTCGGCAACCCGATCGGCGGTTTTCTGTTCGACGTCGGCAAGACGGTGCCATTTCTGGCTGATGCCGTCTCCTATGCGGTCTCCCTCGTGACCCTGCTCTTGATCCGCGCGCCATTCGAGGAGGCGCGCACCGGGGAGCGCCACCACGTCCTGGCTGAGATCAACGAAGGAATCCACTGGCTGTTGGGCCAGCACTACATCCTGATCGTCAACCTGGCCGCGTCTGTGACCAACGCGTTTTTCCAGATCGTGATCCTCGTCGTGATCGTCGCCGAACGGAATCGTGGCGCCTCCGCCACCCTGATCGGCATCGCGCTTGCGGGTTTCGGTGTCGGTGGCGTCATCGGATCCGTGGCCGGCGGCTGGATCTCGCAGCGCACGAGATCGAACCTCGTCGTCATGTCGACGCTGTGGCTGTGGGCAGCGTTGACCCCGCTGGTCGGCATCGTCAGCAACCCGATCCTGCTGATCGTCTTGCTCGGATCGGCGGGGATGATGGGCGCTGTGTGGAACGTGTCCACGGGCACGATCTACCTCCGGCTGATCCCCGACCGGCTCATGGCTCGAGTCTCCAGCGTTGGTTCGTTGACCGCATTTGGCGCGCTGCCTATCGGTGCTTTGCTCGCGGGACTGCTGGTCCAGACGTATGGCCCCGCGGCCACCGGCGTGATCACCGGCGCCGGGATGCTTGTGATCGCTGCACTCACGACAGCCGCGCCGAGCGTCCGCCGAGGCCCGCCTACGGTTCCAGTTTCAGCGTCACGATCTGAAACGGCCTGAAGTCGAGCGCGAGGGACGTTTCCTCTCGCTCTCGTTCGAGAAGATCGCATAGCGTGACGCGCCGAGCGGGCAGGGTCGTCGTGACGTGCGCCCGGCATGGCCGGCCCCAAGCCTCGTAAAGGCGGACGATCACAGCGTCTGAGTCCTCGGCTCGCTTGATCGCTTCCACAATCACCTGGCGCGTGTCGACCGCAATCAGCGATTCAGCCTCCCCGTCCGGAAGCTCTGTGAAGACCGCCCTGAGCGGCCCGTTCAAATCCTCCGCGGCCTCGATCACGCCCGCCCCACGAAAATCTCCCGGATGCGGCATCAGGGCGTAGGTGAAGGAGTGCTTGCCCTGGTCGGCGGTCGGGTCTGGGTGCGTGGGCGCCCGCAGGAGCGAGAGCCGCATGGTCGAGCCGTGGATATCGTATCCATGCTTGGAATCGTTGAGCAAGGCGACGCCGTACCTGCCGTCACCAAGGTCAGCCCAGCGCTGCGCGCACACCTCGAACATCGCTCTCGCCTGCGTGGTGTTCATGTGCGTTGGTCGCTTCAGGTGCCCGAACTGGATCTCGTAGGTCGCATCGTCCGCTCTCACCGTGACGGGGAAGGCCACCTTCAACAACTTGTGCACTTCCCGCCAGTCCACCTCGGATTCAAAGCGAAGAACCCGGGAGCCCGCGTCGAGGACCATGCGTTGGGTGATCCGAGACCGGCCAAACTCGCGCCCAAAAGCCACCGCACCGCGTAACCCACCGGGCTCCTCGATTCTTTGCTCGGTCAGGGCAGTCAGCTCGGCGACCGAGTCGCGGTGTGCGAAGTCGATGTCCCATGCGTCCCATCTCTTGGGGTTGTCGTTGTGAATCTGCAGGAGGTTGCCAGGTCCGGCAAGCACCTCGCGCTCCACTTGCTTGTCCCAGACCGAGGCAAGCAAACCGCGATCGTCCCAGCGGACCCGCAGGAGATTGTTTTCCATACCACGGTCCGTAACGCGAACGCGCTCTTCGTCGCGAACCGACAGCTCTTTCTGGACGGCCCACCCGCAAGAAGGCGCCTCCACCAACCGCAAGCGATGGCCGAACTCGATCACCTCGCGGCGCGGGTGCGAATTGACGTTGAAGACGGCGGCGCGATATCCATCGCCGGCGATCTCCTTGAAGGAGCGCGCCGCAACCCGCAGCGCGGCGAACGCAATCTCCGAGAGGTCGCGCTCCGCCTGCTCGTACACCCAGTCGATGCTCGAGCCGGGAAGGATGTCATGGAACTGATTGAGGAGTAGCGCCTTCCACAGGGCGTCCAGCTCGCTCGGGGAGTGATGGTCACTCGCGACCGACCACATCTCAGCCTCGCGCAATGCCTTCTGCGCCAGGCGGTTCAAGCGTTTCGTGCGCGACTGGGTCGTGTAGGTGCCGCGGTGGAGCTCGAAGTAGAGCTCGCCGCGAACGGTCGCCAGGTCGTGCGCCTCCGCTGACGCGCGTTCGAAGAACTCGGCGGCGTGGCCGATGTCTACGCCGAGCGTATGCGCGGACTCGATCATCTCCGCCGTCGGTCCGCCGCCACCGTCGCCGAACCCGAACAGGTACAGCGAGCGGTTGGAGCGCGGGGCGTCCTTGAAGTTGCGCATGCTCGCCTCGACCTCTTGCGGGCTGAAGTCCCCGTTGTATGTATCAGCCGGAGGAAAGTGGGTAAACACGCGGGATCCGTCAATTCCCTCCCACAGGAACGTGTTATGCGTTGGCTTGTTGGTGTCGTTCCAGGACAACTTCTGGGTCAGGAAGTATGCGCAGCCCGATTCCTTGATCAGCTGCGGAAGGTTGCCCGGATAGCCAAAAACGTCGGGCAGCCACAGGATCTTCGTCTCGTAACCGAACTCGTCCAGGAAGAAGCGCTTGCCGTGCATGAGCTGCCTCACGAGCGCTTCACCTGACGGCAGGTTGCAGTCTGCCTCGACCCACATCGCGCCGATCGGCTCCCACTGGCCGCTCGCCACCTTCTCTTTGATCCGCACGTAGAGATCGGGGTACGACGCCTTGATCCAGGCGTACTGCGCCGGCTGCGAGCAGGCGAAGATGTAATCGGGGTTCGCCTCCATCAGCTCCAGCTGCGTCGACCAGCTGCGTGCGCACTTCCGCTCACCCTCCCGTAGTGGCCACTTCCACGCGGTGTCGATGTGCGCGTGCCCGACCGCGGTGATGACGTGCGAGCCGGTGTCCAACTTCTGCACATTGGGCGAAGGGGCCCGCCACAAGGCGAGCTCGGCCTGGCGAATGACGAATGCCGGCTCAGGCGATTCGCGAAGCGTGATCATCGACGGGGCGGGTTCGACGCCCTCCTCTGTCGCGGTCGGGTTGGCGGCCGCTTCCAGGTAGAAGTCGACCTCGGGACCGTCGATCGGCAGCCGGCGGTGATTTGGATCGACTCCCCGCCACGGCCTACCCTCCTTCCACGCGAGGGCCTCGCAGGTGAATCCAGTCGCCCCTTCGAACCCGAGATCGAACAAAGCGACGACGTCTTGGCCGGCCCATTCGTCCGGCACCTTTCCGCGCACGTGAATCCAGGTGGTGCTCCAGGGCGGACCCCACGGATCCCCGACGTCGATCTGCCGAAACTCGCCGCGGATGGCCTCCTCGTAGGGAACGGGTTCGCCGCGGATCGTTCGCGCTGTCAGCTCGAGCTCCAAGGGAGGCTTAGTGTGTGCCAATGCGGATCGAGGCCGTGACCAAGCTGACACCCGCGGTCCACGAAGCTCTCGGCCGGCTGCTGCCGCAGCTAAACGCCAACCTGCCGATGCCGGATCTGGATCGGCTCAACCGCCTCCTCAACGATCCGGATGTCGTCCTGCTGATCGCCCGCGATGGCGAGAGAATCGTCGGCACGACCACGGTCATCGTCTACACGACGCCCTACTGGATCAAGGCGCGGCTCGACGAGGTGGTGGTCGACGAGTCGGCGCGTGGCAGGGGAGTGGGCGAGGCCCTGGTCAAGGCGGCCCTCGACGTCGGCCGCGAAAGGGGCGCCCAGGTGGCCGAGCTCCAGTCGGGACGGGGTCCCGCTCGCGCCGCGGCGCACAAGCTTTACGAAAGGATCGGCTTCAAGATCCGCGATACGGACGTATTCAGGATTTCCCTCTCCCCCTCGGAGAGAGGGTCAGGGAGAAGGGCGTAGGCTAACTCCTCCCCATTCGTGGGGAGGTGTCGCCGGAGCCATCGGAGGGGCCAGCTTCTCGAGCCGGTCCACCATCGACGCCAGCGTGGCAAAGGCCGCCTCGACTGGCTCCGGCGACGTCATGTCCACCCCCGCCATGCGCAGTCCTTCGAGCGGATACATCGACCCCGCGCTCCTCAGGAAGGCGCGGTACGACTCAACGGCTTTCTCGTCGCCCGCCGCGACTCGCCCGACGAGGTGGTCCGCCGCGGCGATCCCGGTCGCGTACTGGTACACGTAGAAGTTGCTGTACAGGTGCGTGTGGAACTGCGCCCAGGTGGAACCGATCCGGTCCCTGTCTCGCCCACTGACATCGACCTCGGATCCGAAGACCTCGAGCATCAGGTCCGCCATCAGTTTGTTGAGAGCGTCGGCGGTGAGTGCGACGCCCCGCTCCACGCGCTCATGGACCTCGAGCTCCAGCCGCGCGAGCGACGGCATGATGAAGAAGTAGCGATAGAAGTTGGCCATCGCCTCTTCGATGACAGCGACCTGGAACGTGGGGTCGGTCTTCGTCGCGAGCAGGTGACGGCGCGTAAGCGCCTGGTGCATGTTTGACGCCACCTCGGCCTGGAACAACCCATAGTTCGAGTAAACGTACGGCTGCGTGCGCCGCGCATGGTAGGAGTGCATCGAGTGGCCGAGCTCGTGAGCGAGTGTGCTCATCGAGTAGATGTCGTTGTTGTAGCTCATGAAGATGAAAGGCGGCGTGTCCATCGCCCCGGTCGAGAACGCGCCCATGCGCTTGCCCTTGTTCGGATAGACGTCAACCCATCGGTCCTCAAACGCCCCTTTGCGCATCGCGGCGACGTAGTCGTCGCCGAGGGGAGCTACGCCCTCGACGATCCACTCCACCGCCTGCTCGTAGGGCACCTCCAGGACGGTCGAGCTGAGCTGGGCGCGTGTGTCGTATGGCTTGAGGACCTCGAGGCCAAGGATCTTGCGCCGGATCCGCCAGTAGCGGTGCCACGTTCCGACGTTGTCGCGAAACGTCCGCACCACGTTGTGAAAGACCTCGGTCGGGATGTGGCTCGGCTCCAGGGCCGCCTCGAGAGAAGACGCGTACCGGCGCGCGCGCGCGAAGAAGACGTCGCGCTTCACGCCGCCGGCAAGGCTGGCCGCCATCGCGTGCTGCATCGCAAGGTGCTGGTCGGCGTAGCTCTCGAAAGCCGTGCGCCGTACCTCGCGGTCGGGATTCGTCAGCAGCGCGCCAATCGTGCCCTGTGCCACCTCGTGCAGCTCGCCATCCGATCCGACTGCCGGCGCGAACTTGAGATCGGTGTTGGCAAGCACGCTGTGCACTGAAAGCGCTGACGCGAGGGGATCCGAGACCGCGGTCAGTAGCTCTTCCACCTCCGCGCTGCGCACCCGCTTCTGCAGCTTCTCGAGGCGGTCGAAGTAGTGGCCCAGATAGGCCAGGCGTGGGGCGGTGCCGACCCACTCGCGGAGCTTTGGCAGGCCGATCTGCAGCATCTCGGGGATCGCGAAGGCTGCGGCAGAGCCGAGCTGGGCTGCGGTCGAGCGGGCGCGGTCGGCACGCGCGGCGGATTCCTGGTTGCCCACGTCGACCGAGTACGCCATCGTGCTGTAGACCATCACCTTCGCCATGAGGCGATGGACGCGCTCGCTGGCTTCGAACCAGTCGGCCAGCGTATCGGGGCTGTCGCCGAGGTGGCCCTTGAACTCGGCCAGGTCGGGAAGGCGGGAGAAGATCTCCTGCATCGCCTTCTCCCATCCGCCCTCGTCGCCGAAGACGCTTTGCCGGTTCCACGTGAACCGCTCGTCGACCTCATCGCGAGCGGGGAGCGGCTTCACCACGAGGGATTAGTAGCATGGGGCCGATGCCACGCGCCACCGCCAACGGGATCGAGCTCGAGTACGAGACGTTCGGCGATCGTAAGGCGGCGCCGCTCCTCCTGATCTCCGGCCTGGGCTCCCAGATGATCGGTTGGGACGACGACTTCTGCCGTCTCCTCGCAGGGCGAGGGTTCCACGTGATCCGTTTCGACAACCGCGACGCGGGACTCTCGACCTGGATGGACCGCGAGTATCGGCTCGACGATATGGCCGCGGACGCGGTCGGCCTCCTCGACGCACTGGGTATCCCCGCCGCTCACGTCGTGGGCGCGTCCATGGGAGGGTTCATCGCCCAGCTCGTCACGCTCAACCATCCCGAGCACGTGCTGACCCTGACCTCCATCATGTCGGGACCGAACGGCGACGACCAGGTGCGGCCGACGGATGAGGGAACCGCCGTCCTGATGGCGCCGGCGCCAGACACCCGCGAGGAACGGATCGCCGTCGGCCTGTGGGCGAAGCAGAAGCTGCTGGGGTCCGCCGACCCGTTCAATGAGCAATACGAGGCACTGCGCATCACACGCGCGATCGATCGCGCTTATCACCCGGCGGGCTTCGTCCGTCAGCTGCAGGCGATCATGGCCGCGAACGGGAGGCTGGCGCGGCTCGCCCATGTACGCGTGCCCACCCTTGTCATCCACGGTGCCGACGACATCCTCGTCCCGGTCGAGAACGGGCGCAACGTGGCGGCCGCGATACCCGGCGCGCGCTACGTCGAGATCGAAGGCATGGGACACGATGTCCCCAGGAGGGTGTGGGCGCAGGTCGCCGACGCCATCGCCGAGCTTGCCGGTTCGGCCAGCCACGCGTGCTGAGCGGCCTCAACCCCGCGATCGCATTCCTCGCCGGTCTTGCGTCGTTCGTGTCGCCCTGCGTCCTGCCCCTTGTCCCGGCCTACCTCGCCTACCTGGGAGCAGCAACAACTCCTCCCCATTCATGGGGAGGTGCCGGCAAAGCCGGCGGAGGGGCTGTGGTCCAACAAAATTCTTCCATCGCGGTCGCCGGCGCGGGCTTCGTCGGGGGGCTTTCCCTCGTCTTCATCCTTTTCTTCTATGTGTTCTCGCTGGCCGTGCAGCCCATTCGCGCCTACGTGCCGGTGGTTGCGAGCGTCCTGGTCATCGCGATGGCCTTGCACGTTGCAGGCTTGATCCGGCTGCCTTTCCTGTCGTCTGAACACCGCCCGATGAAGACTGCGCCTCAGGGTGGCGGTGTCACCGGCGGGTTTCTGCTCGGGATGGGCTTCGCGAGCGGCTGGACGCCGTGCATCGGGATCACGCTCAGCGCGGTCCTGAGCTCGGCGGTGACTGCAGGCACCACGCCGCAGGGTCTGAGCCTGATGATCGCCTACTGCCTTGGCCTGGGGGTCCCGTTCCTGGCGCTCGCCTTCGCGCTGGAGAGCGCGCGGCCGCTCGTCAGATTCGTCAACGCGCATCGGCGCGCGATCGACCTGGGCTCGGCCGCGGTCCTCGTCGTGATGGGGGTCCTCCTGCTCACCAACAACCTGACCCTGCTGTCAGCCGGTCTTACACAGCTCGTTCCGAACTGGCCGTCGCCGTCACTCTGAGATCTCAGTCATCAAGACCCACGCGACGTAGATGTTCCAGCCGAACGCGAACACCATGACCACCGCCAGCACGTAGAGGCCAGCGCCGATCTCAGTCAGAAGGCTCAACCCGGACACGATGAACAGGGCATTCCACGTGAGGCCTGCGACAACCTCGGCCCACATCCGAAACCGCGATATCGGGATCGAGCCGGCACCAGGTTCTCGGGCGAAGATCGCACGCAGAGCGACGCCGAGCCAGAACAGCGAAGCGGCGGCGACCTCGGCTCCGAGCAATCGCACCGGCTGATCCGGAACGAGCACGGCCGCAGACAGCAGGAGCTGTGTGGTCAGCGACGTCAGCATCCCCACCGCGCGGTTGCGGTAGAAGAGGTTGGACATCACAGTTCGCGCGTGAAGCGACATGGCCACGAACAGGAGACCGGCCAGAGCGGCGGCCGCGCCACCGCTCATGACGTAGAAGTCGTGCCACCGCTCGGCGTCGAACGCCATCAGTCGTACTTCCGGCGCGAGGAGATCATCGGCTTCACGGCATCACGTAGCTCGCCGGCCGTCACCAGCCCGATCAGGATCCAGTGCGCTTCGCCTCGGCCGTGAATCACTCGCACGGATACATTCGTCCGAAGTCTGAATCAAGCCTGTTAAGAACACTTGTTTGTAGTCTCGGAAATCGTCAAACTGGGTGATGTGGGGCAGGTTCTCGATGCTCTCGATCTCTTCTCGCCGTCCGTTCGCGACTGGTTTCGCGCGTCGTTCGCCGAACCAACATCTGTCCAGGAGCGGGGCTGGCAGGAAGTGGCGGCAGGCCGCCACGTCCTCATGGCGGCGCCGACGGGCAGCGGCAAGACACTCGCCGCCTTTCTCTGGTGCCTCGACCGACTGGCGGCGGAACCGACCCCGGTCGAGGCAGAGCGCTGTCGCGTCCTTTATGTATCGCCTCTGAAGGCACTTGCGCATGACGTCGACCGCAACCTTCGTTCGCCGCTCGTCGGGATCCGGCACCAGATGGAGTCGCACGGCCTTCAGCCGCCCGACATCGCGGTCGCCATCCGCACTGGCGATACGCCGGCCGACGCGCGGCGTTCGATGGAGCGCCACCCGCCAGACATCCTGATCACGACGCCTGAGTCGTTGTTCCTGCTGCTGACAAGCGCGGCACGCAAGATCCTGGCCCCGGTCCGCTGGCTCATCGTCGACGAGATCCACTCGGTTGCGGCGACCAAGCGTGGCAGCCACCTGGCGCTAAGCCTCGAGCGGTTGTGTGAGCTAACGAAGGTTCAACCCCAGCGAATCGGACTGTCGGCCACGCAGCGCCCGCTCGAAGAGGTGGCGAAGTTTCTTGGCGGCGCGGACCGCGAGGTGTCCATCGTCGACGCCGGGCGGTTGAAGACGATGGAGGTGACGGTCGAGGTCCCGGTCGAGGACATGACCCGCCTCACGACAGAGGACGAGGACAGCGCCAAGGGGCAGAACAGCATCTGGCCGGCGATCTATCCACGCCTGCTCGAGCTGATACGGCAACACCGCTCGACGATCGTGTTCGTCAACTCGCGGCGGCTCGCCGAGCGCATTGCGGCGCGGGTCAACGAGCTGGCCGACGAAGAGCTCGTGCGCGCGCACCACGGATCGATCGCCCGCGAGCAGCGCCTCCTCATCGAGGACGAGCTGAAGGCCGGCCGGCTGCGCGGCCTCGTCGCCACCTCGACCCTCGAGCTCGGCATCGACATGGGCGCCGTTGACCTCGTCCTGCAGATCGAGGCGCCGCCCAGCGTCGCCGCGGGCATCCAGCGTGTAGGACGCGCGGGCCACTCGGTCGGCGAGATCTCGCGGGGGGTGGTGATCCCCAAGTTTCGTGGCGACCTTCTCGAGTCGGCGGCAGTCGTCGAGGGCATGCTCGAGGGCCGCATCGAGTCGACCGTGGTGCCGCGGAGGCCGCTCGACGTTCTGGCGCAGCAGATCGTCGCCATGTGCGCGCTCGGCGAATGGGACGTCGAAACGCTGGGCCGCGTGATCCGCCGCGCTTATCCGTACAGCGACCTCGGGCCGCGCGCGTTCGAGTCTGTACTCGACATGCTCAGCGGCCGGTATCCATCCGATCAGTTCGTCGAGCTGCGCCCGCGTCTGGTCTGGGATCGCGTGGCCGGAAAAGTGCGCGGACGCGCCGGCGCGCAGCGTCTGGCTGTCACCAATCCAGGCACCATCCCCGACCGTGGCCTTTATTCGGTGAACCTCGCGGAAGATGGGCGCCGGGTTGGAGAGCTCGACGAGGAGATGGTGTACGAGACGCGCGTCGGCGAGACGTTCGTCCTCGGCGCGTCGACGTGGCGGATCGTGGACATCACACCTTCACAGGTCATCGTCAATCCGGCGCCGGGCGAGCCCGGAAAGATAGCGTTCTGGAAAGCTGACACCCCAAGTCGGCCGGTCGAGCTTGGCGCTGCGCTCGGCAAGATGGTGCGCGAGCTGCGCAGCGTGAGTCCCGCCGCCGCTGCGAAGCGGCTGCGCGAGCGCGCCGGATTCGACGACCTCGCGATCAAGAACCTGCTCAAGTACCTGGACGACCAGGCGGCCGCAACCGGCGCCGTGCCGGATGACCGCACCCTTCTCGTGGAGCGATTCCGCGACGAGGTGGGGGACTGGCGCGTCTGTCTCCACACGCCATTCGGCGGTCGCGTCCATGCACCGCTCGCGCTCGCGCTCGAGTCACACCTCCAGCAGACCCTCGGCGTGGACGCGCGCGCTTTGTGGACGGATGACGGCATCGCGATGCATCTGCCGGAAGTTGAGTCGCCGCCCTCCCTGGACGACCTCATCCTCGATCCCGAAGAGGTTCAGGCCCTGGTCTCAGCCCAGCTTCCCGCGTCGGCACTGTTCGCGGCCCGTTTCCGGGAAAACGCCGCACGCTCCCTGTTGCTGCCGAAGCGAAGACCCGGCCAGCGCACCCCGCTGTGGCAGCAGCGCATGCGCAGCGCCAGCTTGCTCCAGGTTGCCGGCCAGTACCCGGACTTCCCGATCCTCGCCGAGACATGGCGCGAGATCATGAGCGACACCTTCGATATGCCGGCGCTCGCGACGTTGCTCCGCGCGATCCGCTCCCGCGAGATCCGCGTTGTCGCGGTCGACACCGAGCGCGCGTCGCCGTTCGCGTCATCGCTGTTGTTCTCGTACGTCGCCGAGTACATGTACGAGGGCGACCAGCCTCTGGCGGAGCGCCGGGCGCAGGCCCTCACCCTTGACCGTGAGCTGCTCGCCGAACTGCTCGGCAGCGAGGACCTGCGCGAGCTGCTCGACCCTGAGGCAATCGCGCTGGTCGAGCTGGAGCTGCAAGGACTTCTGCCGGAGCGATTCCCACGCGATCCGGACGAAGCGCACGACCTGCTCGTCCGCCTCGGGGACCTGAGCCCCGACGAGGCGTCGGCCCGCGGCGTCTCCGTGGATTGGCTTCGCGCGCTGGAGAAGGAGCGGCGCGCGGTCCCGATCCGGGTGGCCGGCGAGACACGCTGGATCGCGGCCGAAGACGCAGGCCGCTATCGCGAGGCGATGGGCGCCAGCCTGCCCATCGGTCTGCCGGACCTGTTTCTCGACGCCGGCGCTGAGCCACTGGAATCCCTTCTCCGGCGCTTCGCCCGCACGCACGTGCCGTTCGTCACCTCGGACCCGGCCAGGCGATGGGCACTTTCGGCGCAGTCCGTCGAGGCGGCGCTGACAGGTCTTGCGGCTCGTGGCGATGTGCTGGCGGGTGAGTTTCGCAAGGCCGCGGAAGGCCGCGAGTACTGTCACCCCGAGGTCCTTCGGATCCTTCGCCGGCGGTCGCTGGCTGCGCTGCGCCGCGAGGTCGAATCGGTCGCGCCGGACGCGCTGGCGCGATTCCTGCCCGCGTGGCACGGGGTCGGGGTCCGCGGAGGCGGGGTCGACCGGCTGCTCGAAGTCGTCTTTCAGCTGCAGGGTCTCGCGCTGCCGGCCTCGGTCATCGAGCGGGACGTGATTGCGGCCCGGGTCGGTGACTACGCGCCACGCTTGCTCGACGAGCTCGTCTCGATGGGCGAGGTGGTTTGGGTTGGCCGCGGCTCGCTGGGCGCCACCGACGGCCGCGTCGCCCTGTACCTGCGCGGAGACGCTCCGCGACTGGTGCCGCCGCCGGTCGAACCGCCGCAGTCAGACCTCCACGAACGGATTCGGTTGCACCTCGGCGCTCGAGGCGCGAGCTTCTTCCGCGACATCTACAGCGCGTGCGGCGGCGGGGACGAAGAGGTGATGCTCGACGCGCTGTGGGACATTGTGTGGTCGGGCGAGGTGACCAATGACACGTTCGGTCCGCTCCGCCTGCTCGGACCGCTTGCGCGGAGGCCTGCGCGAAAACCGCGCCTGCCGCGACTCACGCAGCCACGCGCTGCCGGCCGTTGGTCGCTGGTCGACGATCTGGTTGGTGGCGGCGCCAATTCCACCGAACGCCTGCACTCAGAGGCAGGCGTCCTCCTGCAGCGCCACGGCGTGCTCACCCGTGAGGCAGTCGTCGGCGAAGGATGGCCAGGCGGGTTCGCCAGTCTCTATCCCGTGCTGCGCGCGATGGAGGAGTCGGGGCGGATCCGCCGCGGCTACTTCGTCGAAGGTCTTGGTGGCTCGCAGTTCGCGCTGCCAGGAGCGGTCGATCGATTGCGCGCCATGCGCGAGTCGGGCGGCGGGATCGTCGCGATCGCGGCGACGGATCCCGCCAACGCGTATGGCACGGTGCTGCCCTGGCCGCATTCGGATGGACGGATGGCGCGGGCGGCAGGCGCCTATTGCGTCATTGAAGATGGACGGCTTGTCCTTTACCTCGAGCGTGGCGGGCGCTCGCTGCTGACGAACGGCGAAGTCCAGCTTGGTCACCTGCAGGCGCTGATCGCGATCGCCACCCAGGCCGGCCGCGTCGAGCTGCAGAAGGTCGACGGCCTGCCGGTGATGGACTCGCCGCTGAGGTCAGCGCTGCGCGAGGCGGGTTTCTCGCCGACGCACCGCAGCCTGATCGCATACGGCACCCGTAGCTGAGCTGCTCTCCACTGATGGGGAGGTCGCCGGCGAAGCCGGCCGGAGGGGGCGCATACTCGGGAGCGTTCCGTCCGCTGGTATTGCGGCACAGGAGGCAAATCATGCTGAAGATCAAGAGCGCGTCGACGGCGATTCCCGCTCAGGACATCAAGCGGGCGCGCCAGTTCTATGAGCAGAAGCTCGGGCTGACGGTCGCGGAGGAGCAGCCCGATGGCGGTGTCGTATACCGCACCGGCGAGACTGGCTTCCTCGTCTTCCCAAGCATGGGCAAAGCGTCCGGCGACCACACCCAGATGGCCTTCGAGGTCGACGACGTCACTACCGCGGTCGGCGAGCTTAAGAGCAAGGGTGTGAAACCGGAGGAGTACGACCACCCCGATTTCAAGTCGCACGACGGGATCGTCGACATGCCCGACGGTGAAAAGGGCGCGTGGTTCAAGGACTCAGAGGGAAATCTGATCGCTTTGACGTCGAGGGTTCCCTCCGCGACGCGCGCGCGCTAACCAGACACCCCGCGACCACAGGCCTTCATGAGGCCACGGGTACGATTACTGCTCCATCGGGGAGTAGCGCAGCCCGGTAGCGCACTTGACTGGGGGTCAAGTGGTCGCGGGTTCAAATCCCGCCTCCCCGACCATCGTGATCAGGTACATGAATGCGCCGGGGATGCCGATGACGAGAAAGATCGAGAGTGCCGTCCCCACCCTCGCTCGTCGTGCCATTGCCGCAACGCTACTTGACCGGCCCTCCAAAATGCGGTCCGTTCAGGCATCCAGATCGAGGATGCGCTGGAAGGCGCCAAAGTAACTTGGATCGGCGTTCTTCTGTCTGAGCAGCCAGTACTCGGCGCCCCAGAACAGGTAGGCCTCCAGAGCGCAGGCTGAATCCCGAGCCAGTCGCATGCAGCGGTTGTAATTCTCGACAACTCGGTCCGGAGGACAGCTGTACATGGCAAGGCTTGCGGGATTGGGCGGATTGGTCACCGACTCCCAAGGCTCCGCCTGACCCTCGGTGATCATCACGCGTGCCTTTGCAGCCGCTTTCATCAGCAGGCTGCGCAGTCTTCCATTCCACCGGCTCTCGCTTGCGTCGAGATAAACACCGAAACCAGCGCGGCCAGTCAGCGCATGCCGCGGATACATATCGACGCCGACGATGTCGGCTACCGACTCCGCCAGTGAAAGCGAGTCGCCCTGATCGCGGGTTCGAAACCACTGTTGCAGCGCTACGGGAAGCGACATCGGCACGAAGCCGTTGATCAAGATCGGTCGCGTTGAATCCGTTTGTCTAACCACGTCAACCTCTTGCCTGACGAACTCGGTGGCGAGGCGCCATGAATGCTCGTTCCCGAGCGGATCCACAGGCTCGTGCTCGACCTGCCAGCCGACTACCGACTTCCTGTCGCGGTATCGCTCCACGACGCGCGCGATGAATGACATGGCGCCCGCGAGCAGCTCGGGATGAGATGTCGCTGTGACCAATGAGCGCTCGCGCAGCTTGGGCTGAAGCCGATGAGGTGGGACGAAGAATTCCGGATAGCCAAAGTTCTTGACCGCACCCACGGCCAGCACGATCTGTTTGCCGGCGCGCTCCGCCGCTTCCACCTGCCAGTCCAGGCTGGCGGGATCGAAAACCCCGGCCTGCGGCTCCATTCGATTCCATAGAGCCCCCAGCCGGATGAGTTGATATTCGTATCCAAGGAGTGCGGCAAGCGTGTCCCGAGGTGGCAATCCCATCGCCTCCGCCTGGAGCGGGCGAAAACTGATGCCCAGAGCCGTGGAGCCGCGGGGCTCGACGACCAGGTGACGCCAGTCGTCGGTCAACCGCCGAGCCGCGCGCGCGACACGCAGGGTCACAACGTTCGTCCCACTCGCGATCGCTCGGAGATTACTGCGCGGGCCAAATGGAGGGGGCGTGCTCGCCCGAGCACGCCCCCTTATTGCTAGACGGCGGCCTTCTCGGTCTTCAGCGGTGAGCCCGTTTCGACCAGGGTCTTCAGTCCGCTCAGGATGTACGGCCAGCCGCCGGCGACGTTGTCGTAGACCTTGCTGCCGCTCGGGAAGTCGTCGTGAATGGTCGTCACTTTGGTGATGCCGTCGGTCTCCTCCAGCTCGTATGTGACGCGGCTCGGGCCCTCCGCGGTGAGGTCCGGGTCGTAGTTGACGATCCAGCTGAAGACGAGGCGATGCGGCTTGTCGTACTCGATGACCTCGCCGTCGACCAGCGAGCGGCCGGTGCCGTGCTCCGTCCAGTGCAGCCGCGACCCGGGCTTCCAGGTCGTGTTGGGCTCGCTGGCGTAGAGGTAGCGGTGTGTGAACTCGGGCTTGGTCATCGCTTCCCAGACTTTCTCGCGAGGCGCCCGGATGAAAACGCTGTAGACCTGTGCGGGACGTGCGTCGACAGACCTCATTTCTTCCTCCATGTCGAGTTTCAGCTCAGCGAG
Organism: Chloroflexota bacterium; assembly: GCA_005882115.1. Classification (GTDB taxonomy): domain Bacteria; phylum Chloroflexota; class Dormibacteria; order Dormibacterales; family Dormibacteraceae; genus 40CM-4-65-16. The sequence continues at coordinate 118,919 of VBEG01000021.1, read as the reverse complement.
GGCGGCTGCCCGCGCCTTGCGGTACTTGCCGATCCAGCGGTCGTGGATGAGTCGGATGGGAACCGCGTTCAGGTAGTGGAGCTTCAGCCGGCCTTCGCGCCGCGTCGTTACGAGGTCAGCCTCCTCGAGCACGCGAAGGTGTTTCATCACCCCAAACCGGGTCATTGCCGGCAGGCCGTCGGCGAGCTCGGTGAGCGTCTGGCCATCACGCTCGAAGAGCCGGTCGAGGAGCTTGCGCCGGTTGACATCCGCCAGGGCCTTGAACACGGGTTCCACGCAGGCATGATATGTGACCATTTGGTCACCTGTCAAGCCTGTTTCAACAGACTTTTCAATGGATGATGGCGCCTAGGCCCAGCGGCGGTGGGCCGTTCGCCGATGCGCGTTCAACAAAGGCTGGGTTGGAACAGCTGACGCACGGGATGTCGGGGAAGTCCTTGGTCGAGTAGGTCGTGTCGCCTGTCCGGCGCGTGTTCAACTATGCCCGTGCCCAAAGTCACTTTCGTCGGCGCCGGCTCAGCGGTTTTCGCGCGCCAGCTGATAACCGACATCCTGGCCGTCGACGGCCTCGACGCCGGAATTTTTGCGCTCGTCGATATCGACGCTACACGCCTCGAGCTGGCGAAGAAGATCGCGGAGCGCCTGGTCGAGCTTTCGGGCAAGCGCTGGAAGGTAGAAGCGTCGACGGCAAGGCTCGACGTGATCGCCGGCACCGACTACGTCATCAACTCGATCGAGGTCGCCGGCCTGCAGAACGTGCGGCGCGACTACGAGATCCCGCTGCGTTACGGCGTCGATCAGTGCATCGGCGACACGATTGGACCTGGCGGGATCTTCAAGGCGCTGCGCACCGGACCCGCGTGGCTCGAAATCGTCGCTGACATCGAGCGCGTCGCGCCGCATGCGGTCGTCATGAACTACACGAACCCGATGTCCATCCTCACGCTTGCCGCGTTGAAGGCGACAGACCTCCAGGTGGTCGGCCTGTGCCACAGCGTGCAGGGCACCTCGCGTCAGGTGGCGGAGTACCTCGACATTCCTTATGAGGAGATGACGTGGCGGTGCGCGGGGATCAACCACAACGCCTGGTTCACGACGCTCAACCACTATGGGGAGGACCTCTATCCGCGGCTTCGCGAGCGCGCCCGCAACCCGGAGATCTACGAGCAGGATCCCGTCCGATTCGAAGTCATGCGACGTCTCGGTGCTTTCGTCACCGAGTCAAGCGGCCACTTCTCCGAGTACGTGCCCTACTTCCGCAAGCGTCCCGACCTGATCCAGAAATACACGCGAGCCGGTTACCTCGGCGAGAGCGGTTTCTACGCCAACAACTGGCCGCGGTGGCGTCACGCGAATGACGAACTGATCGCGTCGATGCTGCGGGGCGACGCACCGATTCCGCGCGAGCGCGGACACGAGTATGGGTCCTTCATCGTCGAGGCAATCGAGGGAGGGCGCCCCGCGTCGATCCACGGCAACGTGCGCAACGAAGGCTGGATCGACAACCTGCCCGACGGTTGCGTCGAGGTCGAGTGCGACGTCGATCGAGGCGGCATCCATCCCTGCCACTTCGGGTCCCTGCCGGAGCAGCTCGCCGCCCTGAACCGTGCTCACATGGCCGTGCACGAGTTGATCGTCGAAGCGCTGCTCCAGCGTGACCGCAACAAGGCGAAGTACGCCCTGATGCTCGACCCGTTGACCGCAGCGGTCTGCTCCCTCGAGGAGATCGACCATCTTTTCGAGGAGATGTGGTCCGCCGAGCGCGAAAGCCTTACCGCGTTCGACTAGGAGACGACCACCGCCTCGACCTGACGCTTCCGGGTCTTGAAGACGCGGCGGAGGCCGTGTGTCTCGATTACGGCTTCAGCCGCCGGCTGCGTACCCATCGGCGGAAATTCTGGTGGATGCAGCGACCGCGCCGCGGGTAAGCAGATCCCAGAAGGCTTCCTGCGACGGCCCACCGCGGTCCGCGCGACGCACCGCCGTGATCGAGCGCAGGAGCGGCCGGATCGGCAGGCGCCTGAGGAGCCCGGTATGAATCTCCGAGGCGACGGCACGCTTCGAGAGCGCCGCGAAACCCAAGCCGGCGACGGCGGCCGCGCGCACGTACTCCGGATGGCCCAGGTTCAACACCTCCACCTGGTCGTATGCGTCCCCGATCATGTCGCGCACCGTCCGCTCCGCCGACCACTGCGGACCGCGGCCCAGGTAGCGGTGGTGGACGAGGTCGGCGGGCTTCACCTGACGCATATGCGACAGCGGATGGTCGCGGTGCGCGACCAGCACAAGCTCGTCGCGAGCCAGCTCGAAGTGGACGAGCTGCGCGTCGGGTGCGCCCTCGATCAAGGCGCAGTCGAGCGCGCCCGCGAGGACCTGCCGGTTGAGCTCGGCGGACGGCTCGACGGTGACTGTCAGCTTGACGCCCGGATAGCGCCGGCTGAACTCAGCGAGGTGGGGCGGAAGGTAGTAGGTCGCGCAGGTTGGGCTTGCCCCGAGGTGCAGGGAGCCGGACTCGAGCTCCTTCATGGCGAGCGCCGAATCGTCGACAACCTCGACCGCCCGGAGGGCGGCCCGGCAGGCGTCGGCCATCGAGCGGCCCGCGTCGGTGAGGCGCACCCCCCGCCCGTCGCGTTCCAGCAGCTGCAGCCCGAGGGCGCGCTCGAAGTTGCGCACCTGCTGCGTGACGGCCGCCTGGGTCAGGAAGAGGGAGGCCGCCGCCCGCGAGACATGCCCGTGCTCGGCGACGGCGACGAACGAGCGCAGCTGCTCGATGGTGAAAGACGGCCGGCGCATGGCGACATATTAGTTCGGCTTATGTAACGCATTACAAATAGTTGTGGCAAAAGACTGAATGAAAGCTGAACTCGGCCGTTGTACGGGTTACTGTGCATAACGCTCTCGTAGTCACCGAAAAAGGAGGTATTTGCTTGGGAAGCCTGTTCCGCCGCCGCCAAAGTGGTCAAGGCATGGTCGAGTACGCCTTGATCCTGGTCCTGGTTTCGATCGTCGTCATCGTGATCCTTTTGACCATGGGCAACCAGATCGCCAACGTCTTCTCGAACGTGGTCGCCGCGCTCGGCGCATGACCTCGACCCTCGCGTGAGGTGGGGGCCGGCCCGCCGGTCCCCACGGCGCGCGTGCTCGAAAAACCCTCCGGCTGCCAGGCTATTTACAGTAGCCAGGCTAGGGGATTCTCCAAGCCCGAGATCGCCTTCACAGCCCGTTAACCTGACGTTCGGAATCAGACTGTAGAGTTCCTTCCGTGGCCGTCGGAGCCCACCCCGAGCCTGAACCTTCAGCCGTCTTCTCCCCCGCCAGCCCCCGCTACATCAATCGCGAGCTTTCCCGGCTCGACTTCGATGAACGGGTCCTGGCGATGGCGGAGGATCCGAAGCTGCCCGTCCTGGAGCGTGTGCGTTTCCTGGCCATATTCAGCCAAAACCTCGACGACTTCTTCCAGGTCCGTGTCGCCGGCCTGAAGGAGCAAGTCCTGGCCGCGGTGGCGGTCGCGTCCCCGGACGGCATGTCCCCACCCGAACAGCTCAAGGCGATACGCGCCCGGGTCGAGGGACTCGTCGACCGGCAGGTTGGCATCTACAGCCGCGAGATCGTGCCGGCGCTCGCCCAGGCGGGGATCTCGCTCGTGCGTGGGGATGATGTCAGCCGGAAAGAGCTGACCCAGCTGCACACGGTGTTCCGCGAGCAGATCTTTCCCGTGCTGACCCCGCTCGCGGTGGATCCGGGCCACCCGTTCCCTTACATCTCCCATCTATCGCTCAACCTGGCGGTCATGGTTCGCGATCCGCAGCGTAGGCAGCAGCGGTTCGCCCGCGTGAAGGTGCCGCCGGTCCTGCCGCGATTCATTCCTGTCGTCGAAGGCGAGCAATACGTGCCGCTCGAAGACGTGATCGCCATCCATCTGCAGGCGCTGTTCCCGGGGATGGAGATCGTGAGTCACTTTCCGTTCCGCGTGACCCGCGATGGCGACCTCGACGACGTGGACAGCGACGCCGAGGACCTCCTCGCCGCGATCCAGACTGAGCTGCGTCGCCGTAGGCGTCACGCGCGTGTCGTGCGGCTCGAGGTCGACCCCCGGATGTCGCGTGAGGTGCTCGAGCTTCTCACGCGTGAGCTAGAGCTGCAGCCCAGCGATGTGTACCAGCTCGATGGATTGCTCGATATGGGGAGCCTCCTCGTGCTGACCCAGCTCGACCGTCCGGACCTCAAGGCGGAGGTGTGGACGCCGACGACGCAGCCTCGACTTCGCGGCGTGGCCGCGGAGGTGCCAGACCTCTTCGCCGTGCTGCGGGCGGGCGACGTCCTCGCGCATCACCCGTACGACTCCTTCGCCACCTCGGTCGAGGCGTTGATCGACCACGCCGCCGGCGACTCGGAAGTGCTGGCAATCAAACAGACGCTGTATCGCACGTCCGGTCCGGCCAGTCCAATCGTGCGCGCACTGATCCGCGCGGCGGAGCGTGGCAAGCAGGTCGTGGCGCTGGTCGAGATCAAGGCACGTGGCGACGAGCAGGCAAACATCGGGTGGGCGAGGGCGCTCGAGGAAGCGAACGTCCACGTCGTGTACGGGCTCCTCGGGCTCAAGACACACGCGAAGGTGACCCTGGTCGTTAGACGCGAGGGTGCGCACATCCAGCACTACCTCCACGTTGGCACCGGCAACTACAACCCGAACACCGCGCGTGGTTACGAAGACGTGAGCTTGCTGTCGGCGGATTCGGACCTCGGCGCGGACGTGACCGAGCTTTTCAACCTCTTGACCGGCTACAGCCGGCAGAGCCGTTATCGCAAGCTCCTCGTCGCGCCGACCAACCTGCGTGCCGCGATCACACAGCTCATCGAGAGGGAGGCGGTGGTCGGCGGTCGGATCACCATCAAGGTCAACAACCTGATCGACCAGGAGATCATCGACGCCCTGTACGCCGCTTCGCAGCACGGCGCGCAGATCGACCTTCTCGTCCGGTCGATGTGCTCGCTGCGGCCTGGCGTGCCGGGCCTCTCGGACCGGATTCGCGTGCGCTCGATCGTGGGCCAATTCCTCGAGCATTCGCGCGTTTTCGCCTTCGGCAACGGCGGGAGGCCGGAGTACTACCTCGGATCGTCCGACCTCATGCCGCGCAACCTCGACCGTCGCGTCGAAGCGGTCGTCCCTGTCACCGATTCCAAGCTGCGCCACCGACTGCAGCAGATCCTCGACGTCTCGCTCGCCGACGATGTGCTCGCGTGGGAGCTCGGACCAGACGGCGGATGGCACCGGGTGCCCACCGTGCGCGGACTGAACTCACACGAACGCTTCAAAGAGCTCGCCCTGGAGAGCACGCACGGCAACGGAGTGAGCGGCCTAGCGAATGCCTAAGCCCCACGAATCCCGAGCCTGCGGCTTGGATTCGCGGGGACACCTGTGATCGAGCGTGAGGTGAAGCTCGGGGCGGGCCCCGCGTTTCACCTCCCGGACCTCGCCGGAGTCGTCGCGGGAGTCGAGGTCGGGCCGCCCGAGACGGTGCGCATGGAAACGGTCTACTTCGACACGCCCGACCTGCGCCTAGCCCGGTGGGGCGTTTCGCTGCGCCGGCGAGCCGGCGCGGGTTGGACCCTCAAGCTCGCCGAGCCGCCCTCGACGCCCGGCAAGCCCAACACGACAGTTCTCGCACGGCAAGAGCTGACCTTCCAGGGCGGCGCGAAGCCGCCGGAGGCGGCGCTGGAGGTGGTGCGCGCCTATGTGCGGAAGGCCGAGCTCGTGCCTGTGGCGCGGCTGTCGACGGTGCGTCGCCGCGTGCGGCTGGTCGACGGGAGCGGGGCGCGGGTCGCCGAGGTCGTGGACGACGAGGTCTCCGTGCGCGATGGCCGGCGCGTGGCGGCACGATTCCGGGAGATCGAGGTGGAGGTCGCGGGCGCCGATGGGGCGGACGGGATCATCACGCCCGTCGTGACCCGCCTGCGCGGCGCTGGCGCCGGAGCGCCCGACCCGACGCCGAAGCACATCCGCGCCCTGGGCCCGCGGGCGATCGAGCCGCCCGAGGTCTCGACTGAACCGGTGCCCCCGGACGCAACCGCGCGCCATGTCATCAAGTTCGGACTCGCCGAGTCGGTCGCCGCGCTTCTGCACCACGACCCGCTGGTCCGCACGGGTCGCGATCCCGAAGCGGTGCACCAGGCGCGCGTCGCGACGCGCAAGCTGCGCTCGAACCTGCGGACCTTCGGACCGCTGCTCGACGTCGAGTGGACCGAGGCGCTGCGCGCTGAGCTCGGGTGGATTGCCTCCGGGCTGGGCGTCGTGCGCGACCGCGAGGTGCTGTTGATGAGACTTCGCGAACGAGCCAGGTCGCTGCCGGCGAACGACCTGCGCTCCGCGACGTCGCTGCTGCACATTCTCGAAGTCGAGATCGACGCCCTGCGTGACAGGCTGTCTGCCGATCTCGACTCGCAGCGCTACATCGACCTTCTCGAGAGGCTGGTCGAGGCGTCTCACTCTCCGATGACACTTCCGGACGCTGACCAGCCCGCCGCCACGTCGCTGCCCGCGCTGGCCACCACTCCCTGGCGGAGGCTACGGTCGGCGGTGCGCCAGCTTCCCGAGAACCCGACCGATCCCGAATTGCATCGCATCCGCATCCTGGCCAAGCGCGCACGTTACGCAGCGGAGGCGGTTGCGCCGATCGTCGGTGCGGACGCGACTGCCTTTGCCCGCGCCGCTGCCAAGCTTCAGACCGTGCTCGGGGAGCACCAGGACAGCGTCACGGCGCAGGCTTGGCTCCGCGCGGCGAAGGTGACGGGGCGCCGCGCATTCGTCGCGGGCGAGCTGATCGCGCTGGAAGGGATTGCCGCCGAGAAGGCCCGGTCGGATTGGCCGAAGGTTTGGAAGTCGCTCGACCGGAAGCGGCTTCGCGGATGGATGCCGTAAACCGCATTGCGCACGTTTTACGTGGTCCGGCACGCGAAGGCCGGGAGCCGCAGCCACTGGAGCGGCGACGATCGCAAGCGGCCGCTGAGCAAGAAGGGTTTCAAGCAGGCTGAAGACCTGGTCGAGCTCCTGAAGAACTCTCAAGTGTCGGCGATCTTCTCCAGCCCGTACCTCCGTTGCGTGCAGACCGTGGAACCGCTAGCAAGGGCGCGGCGGCTCGCGATCAAGCAGACGGACTCCCTCGCCGAAGGTTACGGACTCAATGGCCTCGATGAGTTCCTGACGGACCAAAAGCTCGACGGCGCCGTACTGAGCACGCACGGCGATATCGTGTGGGAGCTGGTCGAAGACCTCGTCCACCGCAATCTCGTCAGGGCCGGGGCGGGCGGATTCGAGAAAGGGTCAACGTGGGTGCTCAGCGTCGACGATGAAGGCCCGGTGAAGGCTACATACCTGCCCGCGCCGTAATCACCAGGCTCCGCCGCGAGATGGCGCTCGCGGCTGATCCGAAGAAAGCGGTCGGTATGCAGGCCTATATGAAATCGACGATGCCTTACTACGGCCTCAACCTGCCTGCGGTGCGGAGGGTCTCGCGCCAGCTCTTCGGAGACATGGAGATGGGGTGCCACGAGTGGCGGGAAACGCTCCTCGAGCTATGGCGCGGCGCCCGCCACCGCGAAGAGCGCTACGCGGCCATGTTTCTCCTGACGATGAAGCGTCATCGCGACTGCGTCAGGCCGGGGCTGATGCCGATGCTCGAAGAGATGGTCGTCACCGGCGCGTGGTGGGACCACGTCGATGAGCTCGCGATGGTGATCGGCGATCTGCTGCAACACCATCCGAAGCAGATGCGGCCTCTCATGCGCAAGTGGAGCACCCATCCCAACCTCTGGAAGCGCCGCGTTTCGATCATCTGCCAGCTGAAGTTCAAGCGCGAGACGGACCTCGACTTGCTCTACTCGAACATCGAGCCGAACCTGGCCGACCGCGACTTCTTCATCCGCAAGGCGATCGGGTGGGCGCTGCGGCAGTACGCGTGGACCGACCCGCAAGAAGTCGCGCGCTACGTGCGCGCCCATGACTCCCAGCTGAGTGGTCTAAGCCGGCGCGAAGCCCTCAAAAACATCGGTTAGCCTTGACGCAATGACCGTGACGCTGCGCGGCCCAGGCCTGACCGAGGATCAGGTCGTCGCCGTGGCACGTCACGCCGAGAACGTCGCGCTTGCGGCCTCCGCCCGGCTGAAGATGGAGCACAGCCGTGCCCGCGTCGAACGCGCGGCGAGCTCGCGGGATCCCGTCTACGGCGTGTCGACGGGGTTCGGAGCGCTTGCCGGGACGCGCGTGGCGCCGCTTCGCCAGCCGGAGCTGCAGCTCGCCTTGATCCGGTCGCACGCCGCGGGCGTCGGCCCCCCGGTGGACACCGAGGTCGTCCGGGCGACGATGCTTCTCCGCGCCCGCACTCTGGCGATGGGAATGTCCGGCGTGCGGCCGGTCCTTGCCGACGCGTTGATCGCCATGCTCAACGCGGGAATCACGCCGGTGGTGCCGCGCTACGGATCCGTCGGCTGCAGCGGAGACCTCGCCCCGCTCGCGCACATCGGCCTTGCGCTGGTGGGTGAAGGGGACGTAGCCGATGCAGAGGGTGCGCGCAAGCCCGCGGCGCAAGCGCTCAAATCGGCCAAGCTCAAGCCGGTCAGGCTCGAGACCAAAGAAGGTCTCGCGCTGATCAACGGAACGGACGGCATGCTCGGGATGCTCGTCCTCGCATGCGCGGACGCCGAGCTCTTGTTTCGCACCGCCGACGTGACCGCCGCGATGTCGGCTGAGGCCTTGCTCGGCACCGACCGCGCCTTCCAGTCTCGGCTACATGAGCTGCGTCCCCACGCCGGCCAGATCGCGAGCGCATCCAATCTCGAGAAGCTGATGCGTGGCTCGCAGATCGTCACGTCGCACCGGCACTCGCAGCATGCGGTGCAGGACTCCTACTCGGTGCGATGCAGCCCGCAGGTGGCCGGGGCCGCGCGCGACACGCTCGACTTCGCCCGCCACATCGCCGAGGTGGAGCTGTCATCGGCCATCGACAACCCGATCGTTCTCGAGAGCGGAGATGTGGAGTCGAACGGGAACTTCCACGGCGAGCCGCTCGCCTTCGCCGCGGATTTTCTGGCCATCGCCGCCGCCGAGGTTGGCTCGATCGCCGAGCGCCGCGTCGACCGCCTGCTCGATCCGCACCGCTCCCAGGGTCTGCCGCCCTTCCTCGCCGAAGAGCCTGGCGTGAACTCCGGGCTGATGGTTGCCCAGTACACGGCCGCGGCGCTGGTCGCGGAAAACCGCCGGCTTGCCGCGCCCGCAAGCGTCGACTCGGTGCCCACGTCCGGCATGCAGGAGGACCACGTCTCGATGGGCTGGGGCGCGGCGCTGAAGCTCCGCTCCGTGCTCGACAACCTGTCGCACATCCTCGCGGTCGAGCTGTGCGCGGCCGCGCGCGGGCAGGAGCTGCGCCGGCCGCTCGAGCCATCGCCGGCCACCGGCGCGGTGCGCGGCGTGCTTCGCAAGACGGTGGGCGGGGTGGGCCCCGACCGCGTGGTCGCGCCGGAGCTCGCCGCGGCGGAGGCTCTGATCCGGAGCGGCGCCGTCATCGAGGCGGCGGAGTCCGCGACCGGACAGCTTCGGTGAGTCGGACGATCCGTGCTCCGCGCGGCGCGGAGATCACCTGCCAGGGCTGGCCGCAGGAGGCCGCGATGCGGATGCTGATGAACAACCTGGACCCGGAGGTTGCGGAGCGCCCGGAGGATCTCGTCGTGTATGGAGGCACGGGGCGGGCCGCCCGCTCGTGGGAGGCCTATGACGCGATCGTCACAGAGCTCAAACGGCTTCAGGACGACCAGACCCTGCTTGTCCAGTCAGGCAAGCCGGTCGGGGTGTTCGACACCCACGAGTGGGCGCCCCGGGTCCTCATCGCCAACTCGCTGCTCGTCCCGGAATGGGCGACATGGGAGGAGTTCCGGCGCCTGGAGGCGAAGGGCTTGACGATGTATGGCCAGATGACGGCCGGGTCGTGGATCTACATCGGCACGCAGGGCATCCTCCAGGGGACCTACGAAACCTTCGCGGCGATCGCCCGCAAGCGGTTCCACGATTCGCTGGCAGGAACCATCACCCTGACCGCAGGCCTCGGCGGGATGGGCGGCGCGCAACCGCTCGCCGTGACGCTGAACGGCGGTGTGGCGATCTGCGTGGAGGTCGACCCCGAGCGAATGCAGCGCCGGCTCGACCATCGATATCTCGACGTGCGCGCCGACGACGTCGAACACGCACTGCGGCTCGCCCTCGACGCGAAGCGGGCGAAGCGCGCGCTTTCGATCGGCCTCCTAGGCAACGCTGCGGAGGTAGTCCCCGAGCTCGCCTCTCGCGCCTTCGAGGTCGACATCGTCACCGATCAGACGCCCGCGCACGACCCGCTCAGCTACGTCCCGGCGGGTCTGTCGCCGGACGATGCGGCGGAGCTGCGGCTCGACGAGCCTGACACGTATGTCAGGCGCGCGCGCGAGAGCATGGCGCGCCACGTGGACGGGATGGTCGCCTTTCTCGACCGGGGCGCCGAGGTATTCGACTACGGCAACAGCCTGCGTGCGGAGGCGCGCCTTGGCGGCAGCACGAGGGCTTTCGACTATCCGGGTTTTGTGCCGGCGTACATCCGGCCCCTGTTCTGCGAGGGCAAGGGCCCATTTCGATGGGTTGCGCTTTCGGGCGACCCGGCTGACATCGCGGCTACCGACCGCGCGATCGTCGACGAGTTCTCGGACGATCCGGCGCTCGTGCGCTGGATCAAAGCCGCGGGCGAACGTGTCCAGTTTCAAGGGCTGCCCGCGCGCATCTGTTGGCTCGGCTACGGTGAGCGGGCCCGCGCCGGCCATCGGTTCAACGAGCTCGTGCGCTCGGGCGCGGTCAAAGCGCCGATCGTGATCGGTCGCGATCACCTCGATTCGGGCTCGGTCGCCTCGCCGTACCGCGAGACGGAGTCCATGCTCGATGGCTCGGATGCCATCGCGGACTGGCCCATCCTGAACGCACTTCTCAACACATCGAGCGGCGCGTCGTGGGTCAGCGTGCACCACGGCGGTGGGGTCGGCATCGGTCGTTCGATCCATGCCGGCATGGTCGTGGTCGCGGATGGAAGCGAGGTCGCCACGAAGAAGCTCGATCGCGTGCTGACGAACGATCCGGGCACGGGAGTCGTGCGGCACGCCGATGCGGGCTATGAACGGGCGGTCGAGGTGGCGCGTGAGCGCGGCGTTCGCATCCCCATGCTCAAGGATTGAACGGATCTGGCGCGTGGCACGCCGAGCAGGCGTGGCTCGGCCGTCGTGCTCAGAACGTCTTGATCGAGGTAGAAGACGGACGCATCAAGACGATCGAGGACGACACGTTTGCGCCGCCTGACGCGGTCGTGCTCAAGGGCTGGACGGTTCCCGGGCTGGCGAACGTGCACAGCCACGCGTTTCAACGCCTTCTTCGGGGCGAGATCGAATCAGGAGCGGGCGACTTCTGGGAGTGGCGCGATCGCATGTATCGCTTCACTGAGTGGGAGCCCGCCGACTACTTCAACCACGCGCGTCTGGTTTTTCGCGAGATGCTCGAGGCGGGCATCACCGCGGTTGGCGAGTTCCACTACCTGCACGGCCACGGCAACGAGCTGGGCGAGGCGCTCATCGACGCGGCTCGGGAGGAAGGCATTCGGATCACGCTGCTCGACGCCTGCTACCTGCGCGCCGGTCTGGATGGCCGGCCGCTGGAGGCGGAGCAGCTGTCGTTTTCAGACGGCGACGCGGATAGCTGGGCGAGACGGGTCGACGAGCTGAGCGACGCCGACGGCGTGCGAATCGGGGCGGCCATCCACAGCGTCCGCGCGGTGGACGCCGAGTCGATGCGGATCGTGGCCACTTACGCGCGTGAGCGCAAGGCGCCATTGCACATCCACCTCGCCGAGCAGCCCGCGGAGGTCGACGAGTGCCTGGAGGTGGAGAGGTGCACGCCCGTCGCGCTCCTTGAACGAGAGGGCATCCTGGGCCCAGATCTCACAGCGATCCACGCCATCCACGTCAACGAAGGCGACGTGGCCATTCTCGGCCAGAACCAGGTTTCGATCTGCGCGTGCCCGACGACGGAGCGTGACCTCGGAGACAGGGTGGGGCCGCTACGCGCTCTGGCGTCGGCGGGCTGCCTGCTGAACCTGGGCAGCGATTCCAACGCGGTGATCGACATCGTCGAGGAGGCGCGTGCGCTGGAGCTCGACCAGCGCCGTGCCCTTGGGCGCCGGGTGCTTCATCAACCCGCGGACCTCCTTCGCGCGGCCACGGCCGATGGCATGCGGTCGCTCGGTTGGGACGCCGGGGAGTTGAAGGTCGGGATGCTCGCCGACTTCATCACACTCGACCAGCCACGCGGTCAGTGGCGAGAGCTCAACCCCGCCTATCTCATCTACGGGTTCTCGGGTCACGACGTCACCAACGTGGTCGTCGGCGGCAACACGGTCGTGTCGCGTTGAGGCGCCTTCGCAACATCGGCCGCTTGTTCACCGGCACGCCCGCCGGCGTGATTGAGGGCGCCGCGGTCATCTGCGACGGTGAGGAGATTGCGTGGTGCGGAAAGTCCGGCGATGAGCCGCGCGAGCTCTTGGAATCGCTCACCGACGAGAACGACTGCGGGGGCGGCCTGGTGACCGCCGGTCTCATAGACGCACACACGCATCCCGTCTACGCCGGCGATCGGTTGGCGGAGGTCGCGATGCGCTCCGCGGGTGCGACCTACTCCGAGATAGCGAAGGCGGGGGGAGGAATCGTCGCGACTGTGAAGGCGACGCGCGAGGAGCCGATCAGCGCGCTCGAGCAAGCGACCGCACGCAGGCTGTGGAACTGGCTCGAAGGAGGCGCGACCACGGTGGAGGCGAAGACTGGCTACCACCTCCAGCGCGAAGGCGAGCTGGAGGCCACACGGCTACTCGCGCGTCTTGCTCAGCGCGCGGACCTGCCGCGCATCGAGATCACGTTTCTCGCCGCGCATGCGCTGCCGCCGGATCGCTGGGCGCGCATGAGCTCCTACGCGAAAGAGGTGGGGGAGTGGTGCGAAGACGCTTACTTGGCGGGCGCTCGCTTCTGCGACGTTTTCTGCGACCGCGGATATTTCAGCGTGCCGCAGACCCGAAGCATCCTGCGGGCGGCGCTCAAGGCGAAGCTGATCCCACGCATCCACGCGGACGAGCTCGATCGCACCGGAGGCGCGCGACTCGCGGCCGAGCTGCACGCGGTGTCGGCGGATCACCTGCTGCGCGCCAACCGCGCAGACGCGATCGCGCTCGCCGGCGCTGGAGTCGTAGCCACGCTGGCGCCAGGCACGGCGCTCTCGATAGGCAAGCTGCCTCCCGTGAAGGAGCTTGTCGAAGCCGGTGCCGTGATCGCGCTTGGCACGGACCACAACCCTGGCACGAGCGGCATTACGAGCATGAGCGTGGTGGTTGCGCTCGCGGTGGCGGTATTCAAGCTCTCGGTAGAACGCGCGCTTCTTGCGGCTACGCTCGGTGGCGCCAACTCGATCTCACGCTCCGACCGCGGCGTCGTGGCGGCGCACAAGCTCGCCGACCTGGTCCTGTGGGAGGCCGAGCACGAGGGCGCCTTTGCCTGGGCTTACGGCTTGAAACCGCGGGTCGTTTGGCTGAGAGGCGCGCAAGCTTTTGCGTGAAAAACTGTTGCTAATTGCGTGCACTCCGTCTATAAGTTGCACCTGAACGGCCGCCCGCTCACCGAATACGAATCAACAGCGGTCGAAATGGAGGAAGGCAAGTAGTGGCAAAGTGGAACCCCCTGGCGCTGAAGATTCTTCTTTGGGTGATGGGTGTGTTGCTCGTCGTAGGCTCGGCGGCGAGCTTCGTCGGCAACGCGATCTTCGACTTCGGTAGCGGCGCGGGCGTCACTGCACCGGTTGCGGGCATCGCGTTCGGCGCCGGGATGATGATCGCCGGCTTTGACCCGATCGCCAACATCAGCTGGGTCCGCGCGCTGGTCGTGTACGCGATCCTCGAGATCGTTTTCCAGGTCTTCACGCAGATCACAATCGGCACGTTTGACATCGTTTCGTTCATCATCGCGATCCTCGCGGCGGTGCTCGTTCTCGTGCTCTACCCGAACAAGCCGGCACTCTGGATGCAGGGCGGAATGTCGTCCGGAGCGCGCGCGTAAGCAAACCACCGAGTTTTCCTTAAGGGGCCGCCTCGCGGCCCCTTTTTTTTGAGTTCCCTCCCACCTTGCTGGGGAGGGTCAGGGTGTGGGCTTACGGGTCGGCTATGACTTCGGTCGCGGCGATCTCGTCGTGGACCCGCCTTCGGGACAGCCACGACACCGGGGTGAGCGCCAACCTCAGCAGTGCCTGGGTCGGGGTCAGGCGAGTCCCATCGATCGCCGCCACGCGCTGCCGCATCACCAGTCCTCCGAGCGTCCTGCCGGAGATGCTCCAGCAAACGATGTGGTAGACGGCGATCACAAACAGCGTCCGGCGCAGCCGGCGCCGCCCGCTGAACCCCGCAAGCGTCAGGCAGAAGGCCACGTCGACCGTGCCGGCGCGAAAGCGATCGCCCGGCGTGGCGGGCGTGCCGAGGAGAGAATCGCGACCGCGCAGGCGCAGGAGATAGAGCCGGGTGAACAGCTGATGCACCTGCATGTGCGTTGCCGCGTAGATGGGTCGGGGAAGCCTGGGAGTGTAGCCGGCCACGGTCGCCTCGATCCGACCGGTGGCAGCCTGAAGCCGCCAGTTTCCACCCGCCCGCCGAGCCAACAGGCCACCTTCGATGGGCCAGTCGACGGCGTTCCGCGTGACCTTCGGTGGACCGAAGTGGAGCAGCGTCAGCGGGCCGAGCATGATCGAGCCGTCGCGGAAACGCGCCAACCCTAACGTCTGGGTCTTGATCGCTTCGGTGTAGCTGTCGCGCAGCTTCGCCCCGGTGATTGCGCGAGGCACTTGGACGGACGCCCGGATAGACACCCGTCCCCCATCCCAGCTCACCACTCCCATATCTTCGTGGCATGGCTCGGCTGGAGTTCAGCTCGGCGATCAACGTCAAAACCACGCACGAGCGCGCCTTCGACTACTTCGCTGACCACCGCCACGTGGCTCAGGTTCTCGAAGGCGTCAGCCGGTGGGAGCCGATCGGCGCCAGGACGAAGGGCCTGGGCGCGCGCTACAAGGTGGAGATGCTCGCCTTTGGCATCCCCCTCAAGAACGTGCTGCGTCTCGACCGCTGGCGCCCCGGACGCGAGATCGGGTGGATCTCGGATTCGGGACTCATCAAACAGGAAGGCGGATTCACCTTCACAGAGAGGCCGGACGGAGTGCGGATCGAGCTGCGCATCGTGTACGAGCCGCCTGCCGCGGTGCTCGGGGCAGCGGTCGCGCGGCGCCTCGATGGCGTCATCAGGCGTCGCCTGGAGACCGCCCTGGAACGAATACGCAAGGTGCTCGAGTCCGAATCTCTAAAGTCTTGAGTCGATGCGACTGACCCGCGAAGCGAGCGCGGTACTTGGCAAGACCTCGATCGGCATGCTCGCGCTCCGTTCCGGACGGCTGCCGCTGGTCAACCCCGCCGTGTTCAGTTTCGCCGCCGGCTCACTGTGGATGACCACCTCGCGCTACGCCGCCAAGACGATCATCGCCAAACGCGACCCGAGGGCGGCCTTCCTCGTCGACGGCGGCTCGAAGGCGGTGTTGCTTCGAGGAGCGCTCGAAGTGTATGACCCACTCAGCCTCTCCAACGACATCCGCGCCGTCCTCGACGGTCCCGGTTACTTCCTGGGCATGGCGGGCTACGCGCTGCGAAACGCTCCATTCTTTGCTGGGTATGCGCTCGACATCTTGCGGTTGCCGCGCGAATGGATGCCCTACAACCGAGTGGTGCTACGACTTCGCCTCAGCGACGCTGACACGGTCGAGGGCGCGCCGTTCCCGTCTGCCCAGGCGGCCCGCGTGCCGGCCGTGCCCGCCGAGGTAAGCCGCCGGCTTGCGGGAGTCTCGCGCGGTTACGCGTGCTGGATCGAGGGCGGGATGCCCGTCGTCCGGCCCGCGTTCTGGGAGGTCGACCACGGCCGCGTCACGGTGGCTCCGACGAGCGGACGTCCACGAGCGGGATCGCCCGGTGCGCTGGTCGTCGAGTCCCATCATCGTTTCCGGCCGTCGCTGATGGTCGGGGCGTGTGTGCGCGGAAGCTTCGCCGCGTCGAACGACGGAGAGGCGATCGCTGAGCGTTACGGCATCAAGCTCGGGGAGGTTCCCCCAGTCATCGAGCTGAAGGCTGAGCGCGTTACTTCGTGGCGTGGATTCGCGATCACGACGGCGGTGCCACGATCCGCGCGCCAGCTGCGCGTTGCCGAAGGATGACCAGGCCAGCAGCACCCGGCCTGCGCATTCGCAAGTGGGACGCGGGCAGGTGGAGCGAGGCGCCCGACGCGGTCGTCACCGAGGAGCCGCTGCAGCTGATGCTCGACGGCGAGCCGCTTTCGGTCGTGATGCGCACGCCCGGCCAGGACATCGAGCTGGCGCTCGGCCTGATGTACGCCGAGGGCATCGCGCGCTCGCTCGATGCGATTCGGATGATTCGCATCAGCGCCGAGTCCGATGAGACCGACTCCGCGATAGACATTGAGGCATCAATCGTCGAGTCGAACCAGGTCGACATCCACCTGGCGCAAGCGCCGCGCCGCAAGCCAGAGCGATCGATGTTGGCGAGCTCGGCATGCGGCGTCTGCGGGGCGGTTCTCATCGAAGACCTGCGCCGAGACCTGGCGCCGCTGGCGGCCGGCCCGCGCGTGTCGGCCGCATTGCTTCCACAGCTGGTTGAGCGGTTACGCACTGGCCAGGGGGTTTTCGAGCGCACAGGCGGACTTCACGCGGCAGGCCTGTTCACCGCGGGGGGCGAATCGATCTGCACGCGGGAGGACATCGGACGCCACAACGCGGTCGACAAAGTTGCCGGCCGCATGCTGCTCGACGGCCGGCTGCCAGCCAACGAGTCGATCCTTGTCGTGAGCGGCCGGGCAGGCTACGAGATCGTTCAGAAATCGATCACGGCCGGCATCCCAGTGCTGGCGGCGGTGGGAGCACCTTCGAGCCTGGCGGTCGCGCTGGCGCGCGAGTTTGGGCAGACGCTGGTCGGCTTTCTGCGCGGCGAGCGGTTCAACGTATACGCCTCGCCTGAGAGGCTCGCCGATTGATCGCAGCGGTCCGCAGCCGGGCGGCGCTGCGCGCCGGCGCGGTCGCGCTGTTCATCCTGATCGCGGAATGGTCGCGCGCCGAGATCTCGCGGCAGCCAGGTTGGACACTGGCCGCGCTTGGGGTGGGGGGCGCGGTCCTGGGGGTGGCAGCTGTCGGCTGGCCGCCCGAAAGCCTCGGCTTGGGCACCTCGCGGTTCGGCCTTCGGATCCTGGGCGGCGTGGCCCTGGGCGCGGTTCTCCTGCTGCCTGCCGCGGCGCGGTCAGGCGCGGCTCCGTTGCTACCCGCGGGATTGGCGCTCGGTGCCGTGGTGGTCTCGATCGGTGAGGAGCTCGCGTTTCGCGGCGCCCTCTACGCGGCTCTCGAAGAGCTGGGCGGCGCACCTCTGGCGATCACCGGCAGCACGATGCTCTGGACGCTGGCCCACGTGCTGTCGCATCCGCCCGAGTTTCTTGGCGCGGTCGCTGCCGCCGGGCTGCTGCTCGCGCTGTGGCGCTGGGCGAGCAAGGACTTGGTCGGCCCGATCCTGGGCCACGTCATCGCGGACCTCGCGCTGTGAGGCGGGCTTCAATGCTGGCCCTCGCGGCCATCTTCTATGCGGTTGCCTCGTGGATGGTCGCGCCCGGCTTTTACGACGGCTTCGGCCCGACGCAGCCATACAACTGGACTTGCCCGCCGCCTCAGGCAGGAGCCAACCTCAAGCCGAGCTCGGGGCATCTCGTGATCAAGGTCATCGACGGCTCGAGCGATCCCAACTCGGCGTTCACGGACGACGGCCAGCTCGTGATCGGCTTTCTGCCGGGCGCCTTCATGGTCGATGGGAAGACCTCGATCACGGTGGATGTGACACCACTCGACAGCTGTCCGCAGCCACCTGGCGTCAGGTTCGTCACGAACGTCTATGACGTGAAGGCAAGCGCGCCGCTGGACCCGCAGAAGTCAGCCAACCTAGTGCTGATCTACTCGAACCTCGAGCCCGATCCCTCAGATATCTACCAGGCGCCGGCACCCGACGGCCCGTGGACCAAGCTGCCCCGCTCGCAGCAGGGACAGCCGTTCACGATCGTCGCCAGGACGACGACGTTCGGATACTTCGCCGCCGGGTACCCGGCGACATCGGCACCGCCAGGCGCGGTGACCGTCGGAGGTGGCCAGTTGCTGCCGATCATCGTCGCGGTGCTGATCGTGTTGGTCGTGCTCGCCGGGCTGCCGCTGGCCGTCATGCGCCGACGGCGATCGTCACGGGGGAAGGACGCCTAGTCGTATTTGATCGCTTCGAAGACCGTGCCGCATCGCTTGCAGCGGTACTGAAGCGTCATCGCCTGGGTGCCGAAGAGGGAGATGACCTCGGAGTCCTTCTCTCGGCAATGGGGACAGCGCGGCATTTCCCTCGCCCTCTCGGGGCGAGGGTCCGTGAGAGGGGCCGAGGCCGGCTCAGCCTTTCGCTGCGGTCGGCGCGTACTTCTTCTCCTCCAGTCCCCTGAGCATGCCAAAGGTGTGCTCGTCGATCGCACCGCGCGCGGTCCGGCGGCGGATCGGATCCCAGGCCCTCCAGTCGATGTCGACTCGTGGCGCCCTTGCCTCGAGCTGTTCCTCGAGGCGCGTGCGCTGCTGCGCCGGGCCCATGCTGAGCTTGCCGTCGCGACGCAACGTCTCGGTCTCGCCGTCGGGCGGACCAAAGAACTCGATTGCTTCGCGCCAGGCGCGCTCCAGCGGCTCCTTGTCGATTCCCGAACGAAGCCAGCTGCGGCCGTGGAGGAAGTGGTAGCGCTCCTCCATCAGCATCTTGCGCAGCCGGTGCTGCAGAACCTCGACCGAGCCTCCGACGCAGGCCTCGATCATCACCGTGAATGCGGTGTCGAGGATCGCGTTGGCGGCCACGAACTGGCTCCACTCGCTCCAGGGTTGGTCGAAGTAGGCGAGGTTGCGAAGGCTGCCCGCGTCCGACTCCCGCTCCGGACCGCGAGGATCGGCGCCAAGAGGTTCGAGGCAGCCGTACAGGACGCGGCTGTGGCCCAGGTCGTCGAGACCCATCGCGGCGGCGGCGATGTCGGCCTCGAGTGACGGCGCGCGTGTGGCCCATTCGGCGTAGCGCAGGCCCAGCATCTGCTTGTTGTCGGCGATGCTCAGAACGAGGTCGGGGAGACTCATGCCTCGCCGGGTTGCCAGAGCTCTATCACGTGCTCCTTGCGCACGATGGCCATCTCGCACCAGCGTTCCTCGTCGTACGTCGCCCGGGCGTAGGCCATCGCCAGGTCGTCGTCCGGCGCGACCACGCTGCCGACCAGGTGCAGCGCGTCGACGCGCGACTTGCGCGCGAAGACCTCGTACTCCACCGCGTCTCCGCTGACTCGCTTGTAACCCGAGGTCATACGGCGAGGCCCCAGGCCTCGAGCGCGTCGCGACCGGCCTGCGTCATGCGGGCGGTCGTCCACGGCGGATCCCAGACCACGTTCACCCGCACCTCGTGGACGCCTGTTTCGCGCAGCAGCCTCTCGCGCACGTCCTCGAGGATGAAGTCGGAGGCGGGACATCCCATTGCCGTGAACGTCAGATCGACCTCCACCACTCCGTCCTGCTCGCTGATGCCGTAGATGACTCCCAGGTCGACGAGGTTCACCGGCATCTCGGGGTCCTCGACCTCCGCGAGCGCGGCCCACAGACGCTGGGTCACGAGTCTCGCTTGTGCGTCTTGCGGAAGTTGTGGAACTCCTCCTGGAACATAGCAACCATCTCGGCATTCCGGGGCCCGCGGGCGCGCCAGCGCCCAAGCACGTCGTCCCAGGTGATCGGCTGTTGGAAATCCCAGCGCTTGGCCTCGGCGTCGAACTCGCAGGGGAAGGGATAGTCGAGCTCCCAAACATCCTTGCCATCGCGCGTCTCTTTGTGCGAGGGGACCTTGACGCCGATCTGCTCACAGAACGGGACGACCGTCGACAGCCACCACTGCCGCAGCTCGTCGTTCGTCAAACCCTTGAGGCGGTACTCGAGCTGTGTCGAGTGCATCTTCTTCGAGTCGGGTAGGCCGAACCACTCGACGCTGAGCGGGAACATCCAGTCGACCGCTCGCTGCAGCTCGTCCTTCGCGGCGCCGCCGGCGGCGCTGATTCGCTTCATCCACGTGCGGCCGTTGCGCAGATGGAAGTTCTCCTCCAGCATCACCTTGTTCAGCCCGCGCTTCCACGGCCCGTACGAGCACTTGTCGTGGATGTCGCCGAGGAGACAGAAGCCGGCCTGGTCGTAGAACCCGTTCGCGACGACGAGCTCGGTCCAGCTGTCGAGTGGCACGTCGAACGCGTAGGGGTAGCGAAAGCTCTTCGGGTCGCGGCTGAAGATCAGCTTCTCCTGGTCCTCGCCCAGCTCCTCGAGGATGTGATACGCGATGTGGGCGTGCGCGAGCTCGTCCTGGATGATTGCGATGCCGGTCATGAAGGCGTTGATCGAAGGCGCCCGCTTGGCCGCGAGGTAGTAGGCGGGCGCGGAGATCAGCTCGGTATCGCCGGACACGATCAGGGTGTGCTTCAGCTCGCGGAGGTACTCGGGCGTCATCTCGTTCGTCGATTCGATGAGCTCGCCCGACTTGATCATCTGGTCGAGTTCGGCAGCGCTTGACATCAATTCAATTCTGGTACATCAGGCCCGGTAGAATCGTCTCCTTCCCCAGGCCGCCTCGTTCGGCCGCGCCGTGGTGGCTATAGCTCAGTTGGCAGAGCACCAGATTGTGGATCTGGGTGTCGCGGGTTCAAGTCCCGCTAGCCACCCTTTACCCAGGCTGTAAATTCGGCACCAGCGAGACCAGTCGAAAGGGCAGGAGGGTCTGCCGCATCGATCGGGGACTGAGCGGAGGGCTTAGGGTCCGAAAAGGCGGTGGCAGCGGGCGCATCGGTGGATCGTGAAAGGTTCGGCTTGGTGCCGCCGCGCCGAAAGGTGTCCGTGGCCACTGGAAACCGAGAGCGCCCCTGCCGCCACGTGCTCGCACGTGGCTCTCCCGTCATCAAACAGGACGAACATCACGGGTTGTCCGCGCACGTCGACGGTCGCCTTTCCCAGTCGCCGCGTCATGCCAGGTACCGCTCGTAGAGCGCGAGTCGAACTCTGATCTGCTCACGGTCGGCCCGGGCCCGCCCCTTGATAATTCGGCGGTCGTTCTCGCGCTCGCAGAGCGCGCATGGATCGCTGACGGAGGTCAGGCCGCAGCGCGAGCAGTGGCCTGGGCGGGCTGGTGTTGGCATTGGGGCTCCTCGTGGAACCTCAACGGATCGGTGGGCATGACACCGCGTGTACGTGGGGCTCTCTGCCAATGTAGACCCTTTCCACCGACTTGCGGCCCACGTTGACAGATGAGCCTCGTCTCTCGTGCTCCGAATGGTCGTCGGCGCCTCCGTTTGGACTCGGCCTCGTCCGCTGCTGTAACTTCGAGCTTCGGAGGCTGAGATGACTGAACCAGACTCCCGCAGGGCGCGTCCATCCCTCTACGAGTTCGCCGGAGGCGAACAAGCCTTCCTCGCCCTGGCCGCCGCGACCCACGAACGCTGCCTCCAGGATCCGGAGCTCAACCACCCGTTCTCCCATGGCCTGAGCCCGCGTCACGTCGAGAATCTCGCCGCCTATTGGGCTGAGGTCCTGGGAGGTCCTCCTCGCTACTCGAACGTGCTCGGCGGTCACTCGGGGATGCTCACCATCCATGCCGGCCAGGGCGCGCCCGACGAGATGGGGGACCGCTTCGAGACATGCTTCATCCGAGCCATGGACGATGCCGAGCTCCCCGACGAGCCCGAGTTTCGCCGGGCGCTCAGCGACTACATGCACTGGGCGACGCGCGAGGTCAACTCTTACGCGCCGCCCGGCGCACGGGTCGATCCGAACCAACCGATGCCGCACTGGTCCTGGGACGGACTGCAGGAGCCTCCTCCCCGGCCCTAGGCCGGTACTTCCCATAATCGGGAAGACTCTCGTAACCGTCGGCGCGCGGCGTTCGTTACCCGGGCAAGTGGCACGCATCAAGATGGTCACGGAATCGCAGGCGCAAGGGCCGCTGGCGGAGATCTATGCCCGGAGCAAGGCTCAGAGCGTGGCCAAGGTCGTGCCGGAGATCCTGCGGACGATGAGCCTGCGGCCAGACTTCCTCGCCGCCATCGACACCGCGTCGCGTCTTCACTTCACCGACGGTGCGCTCACCCGCGCGCAGCACGAGATGGTCGCCTCGTACGTTTCCGCGCTGAACAAGTGCCGTTATTGACTGAGCTCGCATAGCTGGTTCCTGCAGTTGCAGGGCGAGGCGTACGGGCCGGTCGCGGAAGCGCTGCGCAACGGCGACCTCGACGCGGCGGGCCTGGACCGGCCGCATCGCCTGCTGCTCGACTTCGTCGAAACGATCACGCGGCACGCGTATCGCGTCACGGACGAGCGGGTTCAGGAGCTGCGCGATGCGGGCTGGAGCGACGAGCAGATCGCAGAGGCCGCCTACGACGCGGCGCTATTCAACCTCTTCGTGCGACTCGCCGACACGTTCGGCATCGAACCACCGGCGATATACGAACCCAACGGGGTCCCCGCCGCAGCCGCGCCCTCACCCTAACCCTCCCCAGCGAGGTGAGGAGGGGAAGCTAGGCCAGGCTGAGGTCGGTGTAGTCGTTGATGATCGGGTCCGGGTTGGCGTTCGACCCGCCGAGGCCCCAGCTCTTCGCGTAGGGCTGCGTCTGCTGGGAAAGGACCTTTCCCGACGCGTCGCGGGTGATCAAGGTCGATGTCCCATGCAGGCTCACGCCGACCAACCTGCTCGCCTGCGTGCTCAGCTTGGGGAGGAACAGCGTGAGCTGGATGCGATCGAAGCTGTAGGTCTTCAGAACGCTCTTGCCGGCCTTGATGTCCTGCTTGATCACGTCCGTAAACTCCGTCAGGCCGTCGCCGGTGGCACCTACCGATGCGAGCGTGAGGTCGTGCGCACGTCGCGCTTCCGACTCGATCATCAGGTCGAGCACGACCTGGCGCGCCCAAGTGTCGGCCTTCGTCTGGGTGATCGTCGAATCGAATGCCGTGACGTTGTCTGGCAATGTGACCGGCGGAATTGGGGGCAGGAACCACACCCTCGATGACGCCTGGGTCGGCGTTGTGCCGCCCGGAGGCGGCAGCGCCTGGCCGGCGGCGTTGACCGTCCACGACCCGATGTCGACAGCGTTCGGGCCAATGACCAAGGCGAGCGTCGGTCGGGTTCCGTCGGGCAATTCGGGCGCCGGGATGGTTCCGTGTAGCGAGAACTCGGCCGACAGGGGCAGCGCCGCGAGCAACAGCAGGCTCACGCCGAGTGCGACCGGTGCGCGCAGACCCAGCCGGCGGACCGCGTCGACGGGGCCGCCGCCCTCCTCCAACGGCGCCAGGAGCCGGCCAAGCGCGAAACGGCCGGCGCATGCGAAGACGAGGCTCGCGAGGATCGCGGTCTTCGTCCAGAACTCGAGCGTCGTCGGTCCCAACAGGACGACGGAAAGGAACGCCACCAGCACACCGAACACAAAGCGCCCGGCCTGGCCGTCCGGAACCGTTCTTGGATCGGGAACCATGAAAAACGCGAAGATCAACACCTCCGGCGAGGTCACGAGGATCTGCCAGAGCTGCTGCCCGCACATCGGCGTCGCGTACCAGCTGGCGATCATGCAGTGGTCCGGCACCGGGATCAGGGCCAGCGCGACGAACAACGCAAAAGCCGCCATGTATCCCAGCTCGAGCCCGAGAAGCTTCAGCTCCCACCCGATGAAGAGCCCGCCGCCGATCAGGATCGCGTAGGTGACGATCATCCACGGCCCCATGGGAATCCACCACAGGTCCTGCGGTTCTGTGTACTGGGGCCCGAGCGCGACGAACGCGAGCACGAGACCGAGGTTGGAGGGGTTGAAGATGTGCCGGCCGCGCCACCGAATCAGATACTTCGACGCCATGGAGACGGCGACCACGCCGATGAAGATCCACATCCCCCGCGTGCTCCACCATTGGCCGTGCAATGTGCCGGGGACTCGGAGGATGAAAGCCGCGCTGTTGCCCGTCAGCAGGCCGCTCGCCGGCCACATGATCACCTTGTCCTTGAAGAAGCCGTATCCAAACTCGATCAGCGCGCCGGTCGCAAGGCAGATCAGGATCTGCGCGATCGACAGCCGGAAGTTGAGCACCGTCTGGCCGAGACCCTGGAGCGTCAGGAGCACGACGGCGACGTGAAGGCGGGGGTCGCGGATGCTGGGAAGCAGGACGGGATACTCGCGGCCGCGGATGTTGACGGTTCGTCGCTTCGCAGCCATGGTCGGGTAACGCGTATTCAACTCCACCCGTTACCCGAATGGTTCGCGATGAATGGCCCGCTAAAGCTCTCTCCAGCACTGGCGTTGGTCATCGTTCTGACAGCGGCGTGCGACCCGTTCGGGCTGCCGGCGACCCGCGCCCTGGAGAGCGGTGTGCAGTCGATGCTGTCATCGGCGAACAGCTTTGAGCTGGCCGGCGACTACACCGCCGACGGAACCGGCTGGACGATCGACATGCAGCTGACCCGGCCCGCGACGCGGCATGTCACGGTCAAGTCGAGCACCGACCAGGTCGAGGCGATCATCGTCGGCGGCGACGCCTACTTTCGCGGCCAGGCCTTCCTCGCCAAGCACCTCGGGACCGACCCTCTTTCCCAGAGCATCGCCAAAGCTGCAGGCAACGCGTGGTGGAAGGACACCGCGAGCCTGGTGCCCAGCCTGCCCGACCTCACCGACGGTAGCGCCTTCCGCACGAACTTCCTCGGGCCCGCGGTGACCAAGCGAACAGACCACCAGACGGTGGGCGGCGTCGATGCCGTGGAGCTTTCCGGCGTTCGGGCCGACGTTTACATCGCATCCACCGCGCCGTACGAGCTCTTGCGAGTGCATCTCAAAGAAGGCGTCGTTGTCGATGGGATCAGTGAGGCCGACCTGCGATACACCAACGTCGATCGCGACTTCGGAATCAACGCCCCATCCGACGTGCTCAATTTCAGCAACTTGTCTACCTTGCCGCCGATCTACACGGTGGTGTCGGTGGACACATCGGCCTGCTCGTCTCCGTGCATCGTCTCGGCCAAGCTCAAGAACCTAGGCGGCGCGACCGGCGCCCGCGGCCCATCGACCGTCGCCTTCACGATGGCCGACCCGGTGAGCAAGCAGGTGATCGGGACATGCAGCGCGGTGGTGCAGCCTGACGTCGGTTACAACGCCACCACGACTGTCGCCTGCACCATCAGCGGCAAGCCGGTCAACGCCGCGGTGGTCACCGCGACGGCTGACAATCCCGGCCGCGGGTAAACCAGGCGGAATAGTCTTGCCCGGGCCGGCGATTTAGCTGTGTCGATGGGCGACAAGCTCGAGATCACCCCGCGAGGCACCCGTGGCTCGCGGACTCCGTGGGGCTTGATCAAATACCTCCAGCCGTTGATGGCGGGCCAGATCACTCGCTATCGCAAGAACGCGGGCCCTGAGCCGCCCACGATGCGGGGCTTTCCGCTCGTCCTGCTGACGACCATCGGCGCGAAAACGGGCAAGGAGTACACGCATGTCCTCGGAGGCTTCCCTGAGGGTGATGGGGCGTGGCTCGTCATCGGCTCCAAGGGTGGGGCCGCCTCGCACCCGGGCTGGTTCATCAACCTCGCCAAGAATCCCGACAAGGTCTGGCTCGAGGTCGGGAAACTCAAATTCCAGGCGAGGCCCGAGCTGCTCAAGGGCGCCGAGCGCGAGGCGGCGTACTCCAAGGTGGTGGCTGTCGCGCCGGGCTACGCCAAATATCAGAAGGTCACCGACCGCGAGATCCCTGTCGTTCGCCTGAGTCCGGTTACCAGCCCTCCCGGATAACGGCAACAGCCCGCGGCGGGAGGCGCATCAATCCGGGGCGCAAGTCGCTGCCGTCGACCAGGTTTTGACCGGCGACGCTGAGCGGGACATCGACCTCGATCTCGCGGTGGTTGAGTACGAAGAGAAACGATCTCCCACGTCCCTGCCGTCTCACTGCCTCGACACCCTGGGGCATCTCGGCGGCGGGCTCCACACCCGCGTCTGCGCAGGCCATCTGCAGCAAGCGTTCCATCGTCCGGGCGTCTGGTCGCGTGCCGAGGTAGTACGCACGGCCTGAACCGGCCGCGTGACGAGTGATGGCCGGACGTCCGGCCAGCTCAGAGCTGCTGAACCTTGCGACCGCCTCCGCCCCGGCAAGCTCGATGTGCTCGCTCCATAGCTCGCCCCGAGCGCGCTTCCCGTCATTGAATTCGAGTTCGACCTCCTGGTCGATGGTCAGTGGATGGAAGTCCATGACCCGGACGCCGAGCAGGTCAATGAAGGGCTTTGGATAACCGCCCAACCGTATGTGCTCAGCCTGGTCGACGATGCCGCTGAAGAACGACATGACCAGCGTGCCGCCGGACTCGACGAAGCGGACTATCCCGCCGGCGGCCTCATCGCTGACCAGATAGAGGTTGGGGACCAGGACCAAGCGATAGCGCGACAGATCGTGGTCTGGCCGCGCAAAATCGACGGTCACGTTCCGGTCGAACAGCGGTTGGTAATAGGTCTCGATCTGGTCCACCTGACGAACGCGATTGGATGGTTTGGAGGGCAGCTCCAGGGCCCACCACGAGTCCCAGTCGAGCAAGACGGCCACGTCGGCTCGACTCTGCGAGCCGCAGACCGAGTCGAGGCGGCCGAGCTCGTGACCAAGCCGGACGACCTCCTTCCACGAAGGCGAAGCGTCGACCGGGCCGTGGGGCACCATGGCGCTGTGATGCTTCTCGGCTCCCGCGCGCGATTGCCGCCACTGGAAGAACATCACGCCGTCGGCGCCTCTGGCGATCGCCTGGTAGCTCCACAGCCGCATCTGCCCGGGGGCTTTCGCTACGTTGACGTCACGCCAGTTGACGCGGTTCGTGGTCTGCTCCATCAGGATCCAGGGCCGGCCGCCACCGAGCGATCGCATGAGGTCACCTGCCATCGCGGCGCGCATGGCTGAGCGCGGATCCGAAGGGTCTGGGTAGGAATCGTTGCTCACGATATCCTCGCGCTCAGCCCACTTCCAGTAATCGAGCGGCTTAAAGAAGCTCATGAAGTTGGTGGTCACCGGAATGTCGGGAGTGATCCTGGTCAGGATCGCGCGCTCACCCTCATGGCACTCGAGCAGAGTGTCGGAAGAAAACCGCATGAAATCGAGCTGCTGGGTCGGGTTGGGCCAGGTCGGCGTCCTGCGCGGAGGAAGGATCTCTTCGAACGCGGAATAGCGCTGCGACCAGAAATCCGTTCCCCACCCCTCGTTCAGCCGCTCGATCGAGCCGTAGCGGTCACGAAGCCACGCCCGAAACGCTTCGGCAGACACATCGCACCAACATGCGGGAACGTGGCATCCAAACTCATTGCCAACGTGCCACATCGCCAGGGCCGGATGCTTTCCGTACCGAGTCGCCATCGCTTCGACAAGGCCACGTGCGGCAGTCCGGTATGCGGGGCTGCTCGGGCAGTAGTGTTGCCGCGCACCTGGCCACAGCTTCACGCCGTCGGCGAGGACAGGGAGCATCTCGGGGTGACGGTGCGACAGCCATGGTGGGGGAGACGCTGTCGCGGTGGCGAGGTCGACGCGTACACCTGCATCATGAAGCAGATCCATCACGCGGTCGAACCAAGCGAATTCAAACTCACCTTCGGCCGGCTCGAGTCGTGACCACGAGAAGATGCCCAGCGAGACCAGGTTCACGCCCGCTTCCTGCATCAGGCGCGCATCCTCTTGCCAGACCCCTTCCGGCCACTGCTCGGGGTTGTAGTCGCCGCCGTAAGCGATGTGCGGCAGCGTCGCACCCAGGAGCGGCTCGGGTGAGTTAACCCTTGGTTGAGCCAAGCGTCAGACCAGCGATGAACTGCTTCTGCAGAAAGATGTAGACGAGGATCGGAGGGATCGCGACCAGCAGCGCGCCGGCGGCGATCAGGTTGTTGTTGACGAAGAATTCGCCCTGGAGATTGTTCAAAGCGCTGGTGATTGGTCGCTTGGAGCCTGTGGACATCAGGATCAACGCCCAGAAGAAATCGTTGTAGATGAACGTGAACAGCAAAGTCGCCATAGCCGCGAGGGCGGGCCGGCACAGCGGCAGCACGATGTTCCACCAGATCCGCAGCACATGCGCGCCATCGACGATGGCCGACTCCGTGATCTCCTTGGAAATCGTCTTCATGTAGTTGCTCAGCACGAAGGTCGCGAATCCGGTCTGAAATACGATGTGGATGAGCATGATCCCGATGTACTGGTCGTACAGCAGCCCCCTGTCGCTGAAGATAGGAAACGCAAATTTGCCTATGTCGATCTCACCGAGCACGGGAATGGGTGTGGCGAGGTAGATCCTGTAAAGCGGCACGATGATGACCTGCGGCGGCAGCAGGTTGCCGGCCGTGAAGATCATCAGGGTCGCGAGGTTGAAGCGCCAGCTGAACTGCGTGCATGCGAAGGCGACCATCGACGCAAGCAGCAGCGTGAGCACGACCGCGGGCACGGCGATGACGAGCGTGTTCAGGTAGTAGTAGGGCAGCTCGGCCTGGCTCCAGACCGTCTGGTAGTTGATGAGGCTCAGACCGTTCGAGGGCCAGGAGAGATATCCGTGCTGGATCGTGTCGCTGATAGGCCTTAGTGACGAGTAGATCGCCCAGAAGAGCGGAAAGATCCACAGGGCCGCCATCGCGATCAGAAAGCCGTGCAACACGACGCGAGCCGGCCGGATCCGGGGCGCTCGGACGGCGGCCGCGCTCATGATGTCGTCCTCATGACGCGCGAGAGGAAAACGATGATCGGTCCCAGCGAGATCACGAGCAGGATCACGGCGATGGCCGAGCCGAAGCCGACCAGGCTCGCCTCGCTGATGCTGTTGTTGGTGATCAGGATCGACAGCAGTTCGAGGCCGTTCTTGCCTTGGTTGACGATGAACGCAATGTCGAAAGCGCGCAGCGCCTCGATCGTCGTGATCACCGCGACCACGGTGTTTATCGGCGCCATGACCGGAAAGATGACCCGAAAGAACGTGCGGAACTCGTTGGCGCCGTCGACTTTGGCCGCCTCCCGCAGCGTCGGGTCGACGCTCTTCAGTCCCGATAGGTAGATGACCATGATGTAGCCGACGTGACGCCAGCTCGCCGCGATCAGGATCGCGAACAGGTTGATGCGCGGGTTGCCGAGCCAGTCGATGATGTTGTTCGCCTTCGTCAGCCCGAACGCGTTGTTGATGAACCCTTCCGTGGGGCTGAACTGCAGCTCCCAAATGAAGCCGACGATGACGAGCGAGAGCACCACGGGCAGGAAAAACACGCTCTGGTAAAAGGCCGTGCCGCTTAACTCGCGGTCGAGGAGGACGGCGAAGAAGATGCCGATCGGCGTGGCGATGAACGCGAGCCATGCCAGCCAGATCACGTTGTGGAAGAACGCCGGCCAGAAGAGCGTGTAGCCCGAGAACATGAATTGGTAGTTCTTCAGGCCGACAAAGTTCTGCGGTCCCACGTCGCCTACGCCGTCGTAGTTGGTGAAGGAAAGGAGGATCGACGAAAGAGTCGGCCACCAGATGAAGATGATTTCTAGCAGCAGCGGGATGCCCACCATGAGCATGAGGACGCGCCGGTCATAGCGCGTGAGGACGTTGTAGCGGCCGCGCCTGGTCGGCGCGAGCTCCCCCGCCTCGGGCGAATCCTCCCGAGCGGGGGTGATGCTCGTCGCCACTGCTCAGATCAGCGTATCGGTTCTACTCCGGCGTTAGAGAGTCCCAGAAGCTCTGCATCTGACCCTGCAGGCTCGAGGTGTCCTGCTTGGGGCTCGAGAGGTATCTCAGCAAGAACCCCTGCATAGCGTTGGGTCCCGAGAAGTCAGGTCGCGAGTCGCGGTCGAAGAACTGTGTGATGCGCTTGGCGCCGCTCACGATCTGGGCCGCCTTCTTGGTCAATGCCGGGTATTGGCTGGGGTCGGCGTCGTTCGCCGTGGGGATCGCTCCTGGCGAGGCCTTCCAGTAGGTGATCTGCGAGGAGCCCTTCGACATGAACTCGAGAAACGCCTTTGCCTGGCCTGAGTCGGTGCCCAGCGTCGGCGATTTCTTGGCAAGCATGTAGACATCGATCGGCGCGTCGAGTGCCTTCTCCGAGTCGTACTGAGTGCCCAGGTCCGGGAAGGGGAAGAAGTCGAGCTGGTTGATGTCGTCGGCGTTGCCTCCGGACACGAACTGCTCGGACACGAACAGGCCCAGCAGGTACATTCCCGCCTTTTTCTGGCGCAGCTGCTGCGCCGCTTCCTGCCACGTGAGGCCCGCAAAGGCGGGTGAGTAGTAAGGCGTGAGCTCCGCCCACTTCTTGAACACGTTGGCGACCTTTGGATCCGTCCACTTCTGCTGGCCCCCGCACAGCCCGACGTGGAAGTCGTAGCCGTTCATGCGGAGGTTCAGGATGTCGAAGGTACCCATCGCCGGCCAGCCGTCCTTGTCGGCAAAAGCCATCGGGATCAAGTTGTCCTTCTTCATCTGCTGGCAGAGCTTGATGAAGTCGTCCCAGTTGGTCGGAATCTTGTAGTTGCGCGCTGTGAACACGTCCTTGCGGTAGAAGATGGCCCACGGGTAGTAGGAGGTTGGGACCGCGTAGACGTGACCGTCGTCCCCCTTGACTGAAGCAGCGAAACCTTCGGTGAAGTTGCTTTTGACATCGTTCCAGACGTCGTCGATGGGCTGCGCCAGGCCTTTCTTGGCGAAGAACCGCATGCGGTGCCCGGAGAACCACGTGAAGATGTCTTCCGGCGTGGCCTGAAGGTAATTGTTGATCGTGTTCTGGAAGGTGCCATGGTCAACTGTGTTGACCTTGACTTTGGTGCCGCCGTTCGCGCTCGTGAAGGCGTCGACAACATCCTGGAGGCCTTTCTTAGGCACAGCGTCCGACAGGTAGCTTCCAATTGACATGCTTCCGCCCTTGGCCGTGACCGAACCGCTCGTCGTGGTGGGGGTCGTGCCGCCACACGCTGCGATAAAGGCCGCCAGGCTCCCGTAACCGGCGATCTTTAGCATGTCGCGCCGCGAGAGGTCGAAATCTACGGGCAGTTCGATGCCAGTGCCCGGGATCAGGATCCTCTCCGACGAGCCGGCG
This sequence comes from Chloroflexota bacterium, assembly GCA_005882115.1. Taxonomy (GTDB): domain Bacteria; phylum Chloroflexota; class Dormibacteria; order Dormibacterales; family Dormibacteraceae; genus 40CM-4-65-16. Next base: position 87,617 of record VBEG01000021.1, on the reverse strand, counting down.
ATCTTGGGACCGCGCGAATCACCCATCTGACTCCTCCTCTCTGACCGGTTGCACCGGGTGCACACGAGCTGCGGGCTCTAGTCCTCCGCCGAACGATACCTGTCAGATCAATTTTGTCAACGCGCATGCGACGCTCACCGTGAGTCGTTCACCTTAGAGATTCCTCAGACCAACGCCCGGTAACCTAGGAAGGGATGAGGGTCGCGGCGACAATGGCGCTTGTCGCCGTCCTGCTCGCGGCCTGCAGTGACTCGCCATCGCCAGGCAAAACACAAAGGCATGTCTTCCTCATCGTGATGGAGAACCACACGCCCGAGCAGGCGCTCTCGGGCCCGTTCATGGCATCGCTCGCTGACAAGTACGGAGTCGCCGAGAACTACCACGCGATAACCCACCCGAGCGTTCCGAACTACCTGGCGCTCACCTCAGGTTCGACGTGGGGGGTGACCGACGACAGCTTTCACGTGCTACCGCGAGCCGACCTCGGGACACAGCTCACGAAAGCTGGGGTCACCTGGCGCGCCTACATGGAGGGCATGACGACCGGCCAGTGCATCGATAGCCCGACGCCTTACGATCCTGGCCACAACCCGTTTGCTTACTACGGCGGTCAGTGCCCACCGAACGTCGTCCCCCACGATTCTCTGGCCGCGGACCTCGCCGGCGATACGCCGCGCTTTGTGTGGATCACGCCGGATGACTGCCACAACACCCATGACTGCGACGTCTCGGTCGGAGACGACTGGCTGCGCCGGGAGGTGGCGCAGATCACCGCGTCGAAGGCGTTCAAGTCCAACGGCGTGCTGTTCATCACCTACGACGAGGACGACAGCACAGCGGACAACCGGGTCCTGACGATCGTGGTGACGCCCGACCTGGGCCACCGGACGAGTGCCCGCGAGTACACGCATTACTCGTTGCTCGCGACGATTGAAGACCTGCTCGGGGTCGAGCGGCTGGGCCAAGCCAAAACTGCTTCGGCGATGACCGACCTGATCGGGTAACTCTTCCCCATTCATGGGAAAGTACCGGCCGCAGGCCGGGGATGGGGCCTACCTTTATCTATGTGATCGTCTGCGACGTAGGGCCGCGCGACGGCCTCCAGAACGAAGCCAAGACCCTGAGCCCAGCCGTGCGCGCGGAGCTGTGCGACCGCCTGGCCGCGGCAGGCGTGAAGCGCATGGAGGCCGCGAGTTTCGTCAACCCCAAGCTCGTGCCCCAAATGGCGGGCGCGGAAGAGGTGATGACTGCTCTTCACCGCAAGCCCGGCGTGGCCTATGCCGGGCTTGTACTAAACGAGAAGGGATACGAGCGAGCGCTCTCCGCAGGCGTCGATGAGCTTCACTACGCATTCTCCGCGGCCGACGAGTTCGGTCGCCGCAATCAGAACGCAACGACAGACGAAGGCCTGAAGACCGCCTTGGGGCTGGTCGCTCGCGCGCGAAGCGATCGCATGCCGGTCACCGTCACGATCAGCGTCGCGTTCGGCAGCCCGTTCGACGGCCCGGTCGCCCCACGGCGGGTGTTGCAGATCGTGGAACGATTGATGGCCGTGCCACCTGATGAGATCTGCATCGCGGACACGATCGGCGTCGGCGTTCCCGCACAGGTCCACGAGCTTGTTCGCGGCGCTCGGGAATTGGGCGCGACTGTCGGCGCCCACTTCCACAACACGCGCAACACCGGCTACGCAAACGCGGTCGCCGCGCTGGAGGACGGTGTCGTCTCGCTCGACGCGTCCGTCGGCGGCGCCGGCGGGTGTCCCTTCGCGCCGAACGCGACCGGCAACATCGCCACCGAGGACCTTCTCTATCTGCTTCGAGGGCAGGGTATTGAAACCGGCATCGACCTCGACGCGCTCGTCGCCACATCGCGGTGGCTCGGCGGCCAGCTCGGCAAGGACCTCCCCGGGATGCTGGCGCGTGCGGGCGACTACCCTGTGCCGAATGCCTAAGCGAGCGGGCACGCACAAGGTCGCGGTCATCCAGCATCCGCCGGTCACGCTGGACCGGCGGAAGACGCTCGAGCGTGGCGTCGAGCTGATCGAGAAGGCCGCGTCAGCCGGGGCGCGTCTCATCTCGTTTCCCGAAACGTGGGTGCCCGGCTACCCGGAGTGGATGTGGCGGCTGCGCCCGGGCGGCGATTACAAGCTGACCGGTGAGATCCACCGCCGCCTGATCGAAAACTCGGTCGACCTCAAAGCCGGCGACCTGAAGCTGATCCAGGCTGCAGCGCGACGCCTGAAGATCACAGTTTCGATCGGCGTTCACGAGCGTGACGGCGAGTTCAGCCGTGGCACCCTCTACAACACCGCCGTCCTGATCGGCTCGGACGGCGCGGTGCTGAACCGCCACCGCAAGCTGGTACCGACCAACCCCGAGCGCATGGTCTGGGGGATGGGGGACGCAAGCGGGCTCCGCGTCAGCGACACGCCGATGGGTCGCGTCGGCGGCCTCATCTGCTGGGAGAACTACATGCCTCTCGTGCGGTTCGCGCTGTACGCGCAGGGTTGCGAGATCTACATCGCGCCGACGTGGGACGAGGGCGAGACGTGGATCTCGACCATGCGTCATATCGCGGCGGAAGGACGCTGCTGGGTGCTCGGCACGGGCTGCGCGATGCGCGGCAAGGACATCCCGAAAGACTTCCCGCAGCGAACCAAGCTCTTTCCCGACCTCTTGTCCTGGTACAACCCGGGCGACTCGGTGATCGTCAACCCGCGAGGAGTGCTCGTTGCCGGACCCCTGCATGAGCAGCACGGAATCCTGTACGCGGACTGCGACCCTGCCGTCGCCTCAGCCGCCAAGCGGACGCTGGACGTCGCCGGGCACTACGGACGGCCGGACATCTTCCATCTGGAGGTCAAGCGCGAGGCGCTCGCACCGATAGATTTCGCCTAGTTGTGCGCCGCCGTTTGCAGTCCGTACAGGGCGCCGAACTTCTTACGCACGTAGGCGATCCATGGCATCGCTGTCAGCGGCTTGCCCGTGGCGCGCTCCATCAGTTCGTTGGGCGTGAACTTGCGCCCGTGTCGGTGCACGTTCTTGCGCAGCCAGCCGAGCAGCGCGCCGAACTCTCCTCTTTCGATCTGTGAATCGAGGTCGGGGATGTCCGCCCGCACTTTCTCCATCAGTTGAGCACCGATCAGGTTGCCAATCGTGTAGCCGGGGAAGATGCCGAAGCTGACGAAAGACCAGTGGATGTCCTGCAGGGCGCCCTGGCGATCGTTGGGGACGTCGACGCCGAGGTAGGACTTGACGCGAGCGTTCCATGCCTCCGGCAGGTCCATCACCTTGAGCTTGCCCTCGAGCATCTCGTTTTCGAGCTCGAAGCGGAGCAGCACGTGCATGTTGTAAGTGACCTCGTCGGCTTCGACTCGGATCAGCGAAGGGTAGGACCTGTTGACCGCGCGGTAGAAGGTCTCCTCGTCCACGTTGTGCAGCGATTCGTGGAAGACGGCCTGGAGGCTTGGATAGAAATAGCGCCAGAAGGCGCGGCCGCGGCCGACCAGGTTCTCCCAGAGTCGTGACTGCGACTCGTGCACACCCGGAGACGCGCCCCCGTAAAGCGGTGTCCGTGCTATGTCGCGGCCCATTCCCTGCTCGTACATCGCGTGCCCGGATTCGTGTATTGAGCCGAACAGGCACTCGTTGAAGAACTCACGCGAGACGCGCGTCGTGATGCGAACGTCGTCCGGGCCGAAACCGCTGGAGAAGGGATGGGTCGAGATGTCCTGGCGCCCGCGCTCCAGGTCATAGCCGAGCCTCTTGACGACCTCGAGCGCGTACGAGACCTGGAGGTCGGTGTCGAATTCCCTACGGAGCACACGGTCATCGACCGCATCGGCGTGCCGTCCGATGTCCGCGACGAGTGGCACGATCGCCTCCTTGAGCTCGGCAAAGATCGCCTCCAGCTCTGACGTCTTCATGCCCGGCTCGGTGCGATTGAGGAGCGCGTCGTATGGGCGTTCCTTATAGCCCAGCGCATCTGCGATGCGCCGGTTGAGCTCGACGTTTTTCTCGAGGTACGGCGCGAACAAGGTGTAGTTCTCGTCGTGCCGTGCCTTCTCCCAGACGGGCCGCGCCGTCGAGCCGGCGCGGGCGACCTCGGCGATCAGGTCCGGCGAGAGTTTGCGCGCTTCCTCGTAGTCGCGACGCGTGACGCGGACAAGGCTTGCGTCGTCGGAATCGAAGTCGCCGTCGACCTTTCCTTCCAGCGAGTCCAGCAGCCCTCCGACTTCGCCGGACGTGAAACGCACGTGCGACAGGCGCAGAAGCGTCGAAAGCTGCTCGGAGCGTGACTGCACGCCGCCGGGCGGCATGTAGGTTTCCTGGTCCCACTCGAGGAGCAGAGCCGCGTGGCTGAGGTCGCTGACCTCCGCCAGGATGTCCTTCAGGTCCTGCAGCTTGCCGTTTGTGTGCCCCGCCACCCTTACGGGTATTCTCCCGAATGCGCCGATTGCCCCGCTAGCTCAGTGGATAGAGCATCTGTCTTCTAAACAGAGGGTCGGGGGTTCGAATCCCTCGCGGGGCACTTTTTGCGAAGTTTCCCGCGTCTGCCGGCGCTCGTGGGATTGAGGGTCGCGTGAATGCCGCGGCTGCCGGCGGTGACGGTTGCCGGACGAGGGAAGAGCGCCCCCACCCTGCGACGCGGACCTAAAAACGAAGCTCGGCCCCGGCGCCCTTCCCTGACATGCTCAACTGCCCTGGGCTGTCAGGTGATCGAATTATTTGAATTAACGCCGACCGGGAGGACGGCTTGCCCATAAAAAGGCCTGACCGCCGGCTGATCGGGCCGACGGCCAAGAGTTTGGGGAAGCGGTGTGGCCGGGCACCCGATGCCCCTGGAGGCCTACGCCCCCACTGCCCTCGACTACCCCACCGCCAGCATATGCCTGGCCCGTCCCATTGTCATTAGGACCTTTGCCCTACCGCAAATGAGCCCGATCCTTGGCCACAAGGACCGCGACGCCTGGGCGCCAGTTTTCAGCCGAGCTCGTGGCACGCTCGCAGCGACCTCTGGCCGGGCACCGCACAGGTTTCGGTACCCTGCATCGGTAGCCGTGCCCGATGAAGGCTTGATCGACAAAGCTCGCGCGCTCCATCGACGGTCCCATCCGCAAGTGCGGCGGGTCGTGGTAGCGGTTGTTGGCTTTTTGCTTCTCTGTGTCGGCATCGCACTGCTGGTGCTGCCCGGCCCTGGCCTGCTGGTCATCGCGGCGGGAATCGCCGTCCTCGCGCTCGAATTTCCGTGGGCCGAGCGGCTTGCGAAACGGATTCAGGTTGCCGTCGAGACCGTGTTACGCCGCCTGAAGCTCCTGAAATGATGTGACGGCCGGCCGGGGTTCACCCGGCCGGACTCGTCAGGTGCCCTTCGGGCCGCTCGGCGCTTCTGCAGCGATCCGACCCATCAGCTCGGGATTGGTACGTATCGGCTCGCGCTCGGCCCGACGCCGATCTGTCAGTCCTACGCTCGTCCCGGTCTCACGTCCCATGTCGCTCATGAGGCAACCTCCCGCTGGGAAGCCTCCCGCGTTTCCTTCGCGGTCCCGATCGCGTCATCGACGATGTGCTTGTAGTGCACCATCGCCTTACGCATGCTTTCAGTTTCCTGTCTGCCCCCGTCGCTCGAGGCGGCCTCGCGCGCCTGTTGCAGATCCTCCGGCACATCTCGTCCATCGGGCATCGTCGCCCCGCGCTCGCTCAGGATCAGCACCACGGCACGGTCGGCTTCCTGCACCGCGGCGCGAGGATCCTCGATGAAGCGGCTCTCGATGTTGCTCCAGGTGCGAGCAAAACGATCACGCGACTCAGCCGGAAGCGGGCGAAGCCGGGAAGACCGCCGCGTCAACGCGACGATGAGGGCGATCGCGAGGATGACCACGACCGCAACGATGAATACAACTATCAGTGTCTGTGTCAATTCTCTTGACCTCCTAAGGAAGGAAACGGGAGGCCCGGTGTCCTTACTCGCAAAGGCGTTCTACGGTTAAGACATGTCGAGCAAACAACAGCGTCCGCAAATTCCGAACGATATGAGGGCATTCAATGCGAAGTTGATCGAGGAATTCCGCGCCAACCACGGCCAGATGAGTGGCCAGATGGCGGGGAGGCAGCTTCTTCTGCTGACGACCACAGGCGCCAAATCTGGCCAGCAACGGACGGCGGTCGTTGGCTACCGGTCCTATGGAGACGACCTCGCAATCATCGCCTCGGACAACGGCGCGCCGAAAGCACCGAAATGGTTCGCCAATCTAAAGCAAGATCCGGTCGCGACAGTGGAGGTGGGAAACGAGAAATTCAAGGTCCGAACCCGCGTCGCTTCACCGGATGAGCGCCCGAAGATCGCCAGGCTGATCGAATACCTCGGACCTCAGCAGGCGCGGACCCAGCGCGAGATCCCGATCGTGATCCTGGAGCGGATCTAGCTCAGTCGCTCCGCGGGTCGTTGCCGCAGTGAGGAGACAAGCTGTTCCCTCAGCCCGTCCATCCTCGCCTTCCTCATGTTGCTTCTCATGATCCACGCGACGTCTCTGTCGGTCGAGCGGAGCCACTTCTCCAGGTAGGGCTTGGCGTTCCGCGGTGCAGCTGCGGCGGCAATGCTCCATCCATAACCCAGCGCCTTGCGCAACGCCTCGAATCCCTCGTCGCGGCGATCGGCGGCTGACGCCAAGGCGACCGACTTGGTGATTCCGTCCAGGATCACCAGCACCGCGACCGCATCTTCATTCCTTTTGAGGATCGCCGGCTCGCACACCCCCGCCACAGCGGCGCGCTGCACGTAGGGACCCTCGCGTGCCCATCCCTTTATGAGCGAAAGCAGTCCCGGCATGTCCTCCGAGCCCAGACGCTGCAGCGCCATCGCCACGCCCTCGCGCACCCGCCACCTCGGGTCCGAAGCGAGCTCGTGCAGCCACTTGATCACCGCGTCGGGCTCGATCAAGGCGATGCGGCCCAGGCCGGCGGTGCCGCACAGTGCTAGAAACTCGTCGTGCGAGGCCGACAACCGCCACAGGCGGTCCGCGTCAGCCTCCTCGGCGACCGCCGCGACCAGCTCGAGGTTGGCTCGTGGCCCCGGCAGCCCCGAATGCTTCCGCAGGTAGGGCTCCCAGTCTTTGAGCCCGCGAAGGTCGTTGCGATATCCGTCGACGCGCGGGCCCATCGTGCACGCGATCCTAACCGACAATTCGAGCATGGAAGCGGCACGCGCGCGTGCACTCGGTCGCGGCATCCGACTGGAGATCCTGACCATCGCGTGGATGCTGATCGAGGCCTGCGTCGCCGTCGGCGCGGGGATCGTCGCGCGCAGCGTCCTGCTGACCGCCTTCGGCATCGACTCGGTCGTCGAGCTCTTGAGCGGGATTGTCTTGTTTCGCCTTCTCACAGGCCGAACCGGCGAGACCGCCGCGACCCGGATCTCGGCCGTCTTGCTGGTGCTGCTCTGCGTCTACGTTCTTCTGTTTTCGATCGCTGGTTTGCTGTTCCGGATCGAGCCGGAATCCTCGCTAGCCGGCATCGCTGTCACCGCGATCGCGATCGTTGCCATGCCGGTGCTGGCGCAACGCAAACGCCGCGTCAACGCCGTGTTGCAAAGTCCCGCGCTGCGGGCCGATATCGCGGAGTCGATCAGCTGCGCCTACCTTGCCGCGATGACCCTGTTCGGTCTGGTGGTGAGCATGCTCACCGGCTTGTGGTGGATCCAGTACGTCGCTGCCTTAGGACTGCTCGCGTGGCTGGTGCCGGAGGCCCGTGAGGCCGTGCGTGGAGGTGAATAATGGCCGGGTGAGCGACGGAGGCATGGACCAGCCCAGACACCATCAAGACAAGCGCCGGCTGATGCTGACGCAGATTCTGCGCAGCCCGGTCCTCAACCCGGCGGGGACCGAGGTCGGACGCGTGGAAGACTTCATCGTCAAGCTCGGCGACGGCACCTACCCGCCGGTCACTGGCCTCAAGGTGCGCGTCGGCGCGCAGGACGTCTTCATCGGCAAATCCGTGATCGAATCGCTCGAGCCGGGCGGCGTGCGGCTCAACACTCACACCATCCGCACCGAGGCATTCCAGCGGCGACCGGGTGAGGTGTTGCTGGCGACGGACGTGCTGGGCCGCCACCTCGTCGACGTGGCCAGGGGTCGCATCGTGCAGGCGCACGACCTGGTGCTCGCGCCGAGCCCTGAAGGCTGGTACCTCGCCGGCATCGATCGCAGCCCGCAGGCGATGCTGCGCCGGCTGCTGCCGCGGCGCGGCCGTCCGGACCTACGCCGCCACGCGATCCTCGACTGGAAAGACGTGCAGCCGTTCGTCGGCCAGGTCCCGACCGCCAAGCTCTTGATGCCACTGCAACGCCTCCGCAGGCTTCACCCCGCGCAGATCGCGGACATCATCGAGGACGCCTCGCATGAAGAAGGGCAGGAGATCATCGAGGCGGTCGAGAGCGACCCAGGGCTCACGGCCGACATCTTCGAAGAGCTGGACGCGGAGCACCAGGTCGAGTTCCTGAAGTCGAAGTCCAACGAGGAGGCGGCTCGGATCCTCGAGCGCATGGCGCCCGACGACGCGGCCGATCTGCTCGGAGAGCTGGACCAGGAGCGACGAATGCCGGTCTTTCAGATGATGTCCCCCAGCCAGCAGCACAAGCTGCGCAAGCTGCTCCAGTACCACCCGACCACGGCCGGCGGAATGATGAGCCCCGACTACATCTGGGTGGTCCGCGGGTCGACCGTCGATATGGCACTCGAGGCAGTACGGACCGACGACAAGTCGCCTCACCAGCTGCTCACGACCGTCTTCGTCACCGAGCAGGACGGCACATATATAGGTAGTGTCGGCGTCGTCGAGCTGCTCCGCTCCGATCGAGCGCGCAGCATAGAGGACCTCGAGCTGAGCAAGGTCTACGTCCATGGCAACGCGGACTTCTCGGACGTCTCCCTGACCATGGCCGACTACAACCTGACGGCGTTGGGCGTGGTCGACGCGGCGGGCAACCTCATCGGAGCGATCTCGTCTGACGACGTCATCGCAGAGCTCATCCCGGAAGACTGGCGCAACCGCGTCGAAGCCTCCACCGGCGTTTAGACCGAAATGTCCGAGCGCGAGTCAAACCGAAAGGACTCGCGCTTGAAGCCAACGTCGGCCGTGCTCGACGATTTGAACCAGGGCGACATTCACGGAGCGTTCGGCACGATCCGAGTCAGCGACGTCACGCCGCGACGCACGTGGCGCCGTCGCATCCTCACGTTGCTCGCGATCGTCGGGCCTGGTCTGATCGTCATGGTCGGCGACAACGACGCAGGTGGTGTCTCCACATACGCGCAGGCCGGGCAGGACTTCGGCTACTCGCTTCTGTGGACGCTGCTCCTGTTGATCCCGGTCCTGATCGTCAACCAGGAGATGGTGGTGCGGCTGGGCGCGGTCACGGGCGTCGGCTACGCCAGGCTCATCAGCGAGCGGTTCGGCCGCAGCTGGGGGTGGTTTTCCGCCGGTGGGATCTTCTTGCTGAACTTCCTCACGATCAGCACGGAGTTCATGGGCGTCAGCCTGGCCGGCGAGTATTTCGGGCTCCAACCTGTGATCGTGGTGCCGATCGCGGCCGCGGTCCTGGTCCTGATCACGGTCAGCGGCAACTTCCGGCGCTGGGAGCGGGCGATGTTTGTGTTCCTGTTCGCCAGCCTTCTTGTGCTGCCGCTCCTCGTGCTGAGCCACCCGAGCGGGGACGGCGTCCTCAAAGGCTTTGTGACGCCCGGCGTCGAGGGCGGGCTCACCTCCAACTCGGCGCTCCTCATCGTCGCCATCGTCGGTACGACTGTCGCGCCGTGGCAGATGTTCTTTCAGCAGTCCAACGTCATCGACAAGCGGATCACCCCGCGCTGGCTCGATTACGAGAAGGCGGACACCGTGCTCGGCGCCTTCGTGGTCGTGATCGGTGCGGCCGCGATCATGATGGCGACCGCGTCGGCGTTTTCCGGGACTCCTGCGTTCGGCCACTACCAGGACGCGCTCCACATCGCGCGGGGCCTGCACGTGAACATCTCGCCGGCGGCAGGCGCCATATTCGCGTTGCTTCTCTTCGATGCCTCCATCGTGGGCGCCTCGGCCGTCACCCTCGCCACGTCCTATGCGTTCGGCGACATGTTCGGCCTTCGTCACTCGCTGCATCGGGGCGTACGCGACGCGAAGCTCTTCTATGCCTCGTACACGGGGATGGTGGCGGTTGCAGCCGCGATCGTGCTCATCCCATACGCCCCCCTCGGCCTCATCACAACCGCGGTCCAGGCGATGGCCGGCGTCATGCTGCCGAGCACGACCGTGTTCGCGGTGTTGCTCTGCAACGATCGGGATGTCCTTGGTCCCTGGGTCAACCGGCGGTGGCTGAATGCGGTCGCGGGCGTGATCGTCGGTGCGATGCTCGTTCTGTCGGCGATCCTCGTCATCTCGACCGCGATCCCGTCCGTCGACGTCCCGACGCTGCTCGTCGTTCTCGGTTCGGTGGCCGCTGCGGCTCTGCTGGCAGGCATGGTCTGGAGCTGGTTCACCTCGCGTGGCGCGCCGGCTCCGCCTCGCTTTTCGCGCGAGGAGCGCGCCAACTGGCGGATGCCCGCTCTCGCGCTGCTCGAACGTCCCGCTTGGTCGAGAGGCCGCCGCATCGCGATCGGCGCGTTGGCGGGTTACCTCGTGCTCTCGATCGTGATGCTGGCCGTGAAGGCGGTTCAGCTCGGGATGCGGTAGGCGGTCCTACAGGACCGTTAACAGCACGCTTACAAAGCAACACCGCCCCAGGGTCTAGAATGCTCCCCCGTGCCTCTCGGCCTTAGACCGGGGCACCGCATAAGAGCTTCACGCCGGCGGCTTAGCCCACTACGCACAAGCTTCCTCGTCTTGCTTGCCATCGCTCTGTCGTCGGTGGCGGGTGGTCTTGCATATTTCCTGCCGGCCGCGCAGTTCGCGATCGAGTCGGCCGGCCAGGTCGTCAAGGTCCCCACACCTTCTCCTACGGACATCTTGCTGTCGCCGTCGCCGCAGAAGCCTGCACTGAGCCCCGTGACCGGCGCGTTCACCGTCCTCCTCCTCGGCTCCGACGACGACTCGAAGTTCAACGCCGACCATGTCCTGACGCAGTCGATGATCCTGGTCCGGGTGGTCCCTTCGACCAAGCAGGTGACGATGCTGTCGATCCCTCGCGACCTGTACGTGCATCTCTCAACGGGCGGCTTTGGCAAGATCGACGGCGCGTACTCGTACGGCGGTCCAGGAGCCGCGATGGCGACCGTTTCTCAGGATTTCGGAGTCCAGATAAATGACTACATCTGGGTCGGTCTGCTGGGTCTGATCAAACTGATCGACGCCGTAGGCGGCGTTGACGTGGTCACGAGTCATCCCGTGTTGGACGACTACTACCCCTCAGACATCGCAAGCCATTCTGCTTACGACTATCAACGTGTCGCTGTCCTCGGCGGGCCTCAGCATCTCGATGGGATACATGCCATGCAGTACGTGCGCTCCCGGCACGGCGACTTGCAGAGCGACTTCGGGCGATCGCAGCGGCAGCAGCAAGTGCTGCTCGCGATCCGTCAGAAGGCCAAACAGCTGTCCCCCGAGGATCTTCCCGCGCTGTCGGCGGCGCTTGGCGGTGAGCTGAAAACAAGCATCGGCTTATCCAAGGTCGCTGCACTTCTACCGCTGGCGGCGAGCTTTGACAATCCAGACGCGATCCGTCAGATCGTCTTGCTTCCGCCCTACACGCACGGAGGCGGCCCCGGTGGCAGCATCACAGCCAATTGGAGCTTGATCTTGCCCCTGGTGCATCAGTACTTTCCATGATCAGTCGCTCCATGATCAGTCGCTTCCTGCTTGGAATCGTTCTCGTGGTCGTGATGCTGGCTGCCGGTCCTACGACTTATCTGGTGCTGGCATCGAAGACATCCAAGGTCGCCGCTCCGCCGCAGAAGCCCACCGCATCCACACCACGGCCTCAGGCATACACGCTGCCCGGAACGATCTACATCGTTCAGCAAGGCGCCCTGTACAGCCTGAGCGTCGGGCGCTTTCACCAGCTGACACCGGAAGCTGGTTGGACGATGCCGGCATTGGTTCCCGACGGCACTCACCTTCTCGCCATCAAGACGAACGGCAGGTATTCAGACGTATACGTGCTCAACCGGTTCGGGTCGGTGACGAAACGCGTGACCAACAACGCCGCTCCTCCGCGCAACCGAGACACAGGCGCCAACCATTGGGCCTTCTACCCACGCCTGAGCCCAGACGGCAAAACCTTGTGGTTTGCCTATGACCAACCGAAGTACGGCTATAACGTGATCATGTCGGTCTGGGCGATGCCGCTCAGCGGGACGATCAAGCAGGGCAAGCTCTGGACCAGCGCCAACGACTACTCAGGCGGCGATGTACAGCCGATTCCCGTCAAGACCGGAATGATCTACACGAAATACGGCTACGGGCCCGACACCAAGCTGGTCGGACAGCTCTGGTTCACCAATCGCGCTCGTGCGGCAGGCAAGCCATTGACGAGTGCCGGCGAGGATTGCCGCAGCCCGGCCGTGTCGCCGAGCGGCACCCAGATCGCGATGATCTGTACCTACGAGAAGCAGGTTTCGTACCTGGTCATCGCGTCGTGGAACGGCAGCACCTTAGGGGCGCGCAAGGCGATCATCTCCAACCAGTTGGTCGCGCAGCCCATCTGGGCGCCGGATGGGTCGGGCATCGCGTACCTCGCGCCAGGCGTTCCGGCGGGGCCGTTCCAGCTCTGGTTTCTGCCCAAGGCTGCTTACGCGCCCATACCGACGGCTTCACGGAGCCCCGGTGCATCGCCCGCCGAGTCGCCGAGCCCCGTCGTGCCTGTCAAGCCGATCCAGGTGACGACGAACAACGGGTTCGACGCGACCTCGCCTCTGGCCTGGGGTTAGCAAACTCTTCCCCGCTTGGGGGAAGCACCCGGCTTCAAGGGGGCCCCCGCGGAGTCGAATACTCCGTGGGGTAAAAAGCCGGGGATGGGGCCGCTCAGCAGCCCGGCCCAGCCGCGACCACCGGCTCGGCGTTCGCCTTGTCCCTCTGCGCGGCCGTGATGTAGTGCTCGGCGACCATCTGGGCAAGGACCTGTGAGCGCCGCTGGCGGGCAGCATCGGGATTGACGGTGGGGTCATAGATCGAGGGTGCTTGCGTCACTCCCGCGAGGAGGGCGTACTGGCCGAGGGTCAGGCTCCCCAGCGGCGCGTGGAAGTACACGCACGCCGCCTCGGTCACCCCGTAGTGGCCGTACCCGGTCGTGATCTCGCTCAGATAGTCCGCGAGGATCTGACGCTTGGTCAGCACGCGTTCGATCTTGAGGGCCAGTGCCATGTCCTTCACCTTGTTGTACCCGCGGTCCGATCCGCCAAGGTAGACGTCCTTCGCGAGCTGCGCGGTGATCGTGGAGCCGCCCTGGCAGAGGCACAGGTTGGTCACGTCGTAGAGGAGCGCGCGGCTGAGCCCGATCGAGTCGATCCCGTGGTGCGAGTAAAAGCGCTCGTCTTCGGTGGCCACCACGGCGTCCGCCAACAGCGGGGGCACGTCGTTTTCGCCCAGCATCGGGACGCCGCGCGCCTCGGTCAGAGCCTTGACCCGCGCCTGGATGTCGCTCGGGTCGGGTGAGGAGACCCACACCACGGCTCCTCCTGCGAGCACGATCACGGCCAGCTCGGCGAAGGCGAGCGCGAGCCTGCGCAGGGAGGAGCGTCGGCCCACGTTTTTTACGAACGCCTCGCCGGCGGAGGCGGTTACGCGTTATCGGGTCGAGTTCGCGCAAGTTCCGTGGGACAATCTCGTCGCGATGACCATCAAGTGGAAAGTCGCCCTTGTGGAGGACGACCGTCGCCTCGCGCGGGCGGTCGCCACAGGGCTGGGTGAAGAGGGTTACACGGTGCGTGCCGTCGACTCGGCAGGCCGCGGCCTGGACCTTGTCCGGCAGTGGAACCCGGACGTCGTCCTTCTCGACCTGATGCTGCCCGACAACGAGGGACCGGAGCTGTTCGAGGCGTTTCGCGCCGAGACCGACGCCGCGCTTGTCGGCATCAGCGCCCGTTCCTCGGTCAGCGACCGGATCGCCGGCCTGAAGCTCGGTGCCGACGACTACGTGACCAAGCCGTTCGCCCTTGAAGAGCTGATGGCACGCGTCGAAGCGGTCATCCGCCGGCACCGAGGCAAGGGTGGCGCTCGTCTTTCTGCCGCCGACGTCATGGTCGATCTGAGCGAGGGCATTGCCACACGGGCAGGCCGTCGGCTGTCGCTGACCGGCATCGAGTTCCGAATCCTGACCGCGTTGATGCGCAACAGCGGCCAGCTCGTCACCTACGCTCAGCTGGCGGAGGCTGTGTGGGCGGTCACGACCGGGCCCGAATCGAACTCACTCGAGGTCCACATCTCTCGGATCCGCCAAAAGCTCGAGCAAGACGGGCGCTCGAGGCTGATTCAAACCGTACGCGGCCTGGGTTACAGGTTCGGTACCGAATAGGGAGCATGGCGAGATGAAAGCGCGAAGCGTGGTGACGGGCGTGGTGGCGGCGATGGCGATGGTGATCGGAGGGACGGGCAGCGCTTCGGCGAACATCATGTGGTGCTCGGCGGATCCGCCTGCCAGGACGGTGACCGGTGCGGGCGCCAACCTGACGGTGAACACCTACGTCACGGTCCTCCAGCCAGAGGTGCACTACCTGAACGACTTCCGGAGCGACGCCTCGACCGCTCCGGACGGCAGGGGTGGCACGCTGATCACGGTTCACGTTTACCTGCCTGCCGGCCTCAGCAGCGCCCGCGTCACGAGCAGCGTGAACCGCTACCAGGTCTCGGCTTCCGCAGTGGGCGCCGGCGGCTCGGTGGTGACCCTATACCTGGACGTGCCCAGGAGCTGAGGACCATGAGCCCCGCCTTCACGACCTTCCCAAGGCCGCTGAAGGCATCGATCGTCGGAGTTCCGGCGCTTGGTATCGTGCTCGCGGCGGTCGTTGCAGCCACCGCGGGCACCGCATTCGAGGTCGCCGAGCCCTGGCGCTGGGTGCTGGTTCCGGGGTGCTTTCTCTCGATCGTTCTCGCGGAGAGATTCCCGGTGAAGATCGGCCTCCAGCAGAAGATCAGTCTCGGCGCGCTGCCCTGCATCGTGGCCGCCTTGATGCTGCCGCGCGGGATCGGACCGGTGACAGCGGCTGCCGGTGTGCTCGCCGGCAACGTCCTCGTCCGCCGGACCTGGCCGGAGAGCGCGTTCAACGCCGGCAACACTCTGGCCGCAGCGGCGCTGGCGGCATTCATCGGGGTGATCGGCCATGACAGCGACGCCCTGCAGGACTTTCGCGCCGCCTTGGCGGGGCTCGTCTATCTGGTGGTGAACCTCGGCCTCGCGGTGCTTCCGGCTGCGCTGCACAGCGGGCGCCCGTACCTCACGTTGCTTCGCCAAGCCCTCTCAGCCACGTGGCCTGCGTCGCTCACCCTTGGCGCGTGCGCCGTGACGGTCTCAGTGCTGGCGGTCGAAGCGCCCATCGCTGCGCCGCTGCCCCTGGTCGTGCTGCCGATGATCTACCGAATGAATCGCGCGATCGAGGCGCAGGCGCGCGCAAACGAACAGCTGGCTGGTGTCCTGACCGCGCAGCGGCGATTCCTGACCGATGTTTCGCATCAGGTGGCGACGCCACTTGCGACGATCATGACCAACCTGTCGATCCTGAGGCGCGCGAATCGCGGCAAGCCGGCCGAGGATGCTGTGGACGACAGCGTCGCCGAGGCCGAGCGGATGAAGCGGATGCTGGCCCGCCTTCGCTCGCTCGCGCACGCGGACGAAGATGTGCCGTTGCGCCGAGAGCTGGTCGACCTTGCTGAGCTGACGGCTGATGTCGTTCGCGCATACACGGCGCAGGCCTCGACCTCCGGCGTCGAGCTGGTCACCGACGTAACCGACCACACGCGGATCAACGCCGACAAGGACCTGTTGCGCGAGGCGGTCGCCAACCTGGTGGATAACGCGGTGCGTGTGAGCCCGCCTGGAGCGAAGGTGACGCTGCGCGTCGATCGTGGCTCGACCGGACCGATGATCGCGGTAGCTGACAGAGGACCCGGGATCGAAGAAGATCGCCTGCCCCGATTGTTCGAGCGTTTTCAGCGCAGCGACTCGGGTAGCGGGTTGGGACTCGCGATTGCGCGGCGTGTCGTCGAGCGGCACGGAGGGACGATCCGGGTGAAAACCGCCCCCGGCGCCGGCAGCACGTTCACGATCGAGCTGCCCGGCTAACGTCCGGAACTCCTCCCCATTCATGGGGAGGTGGCGGCCCCATCCGGTCCGGTCGCTGCGCGACGGGCCCACCTTCCCCGGCAAGCGGGGAAGGAAAGTCCGCCGGAGGGGCCTTCGGTTTGGACTAACTTACCTCCGTGGCCATCATCGTCTGCCCGCAGCCCCAGGCGGCGGAGATCAGCCTCGAGGTCATGCGGCGCGGTGGCAACGCCGTTGATGCGGCCGTCACGTGCGCGTTCGTGCAGGGCGTCATCGATCCGCAGATGTGCAGCATCGGCGGGTGCGGCGCGATGCTCGTGCACAGCGCGCAAGGCGGCGACGCCCTGCTCGAGTTCTACGGCACCGCGGGCTCGCGAACACGCGAGGATCAGTGGGAGTCGATCTTCATCCGCGAGGCAGCCGATCACTACGGATACGTGCTCGAGGGATGGGTCAACGACGTCGGCTATCAGTCCGTCGCCGTACCGGGCACAGTGGCCGGCCTGCATGAGGCGCTGACCAGGTTCGGCACGATCTCGTGGGAGGAGGCGATCGAGCCAGCGATCCCCTTCGCCCGCGACGGCTTTCCCGTCACCGGTTACGTGCACGGCTTCTGGACCATGGACTATGGCCCGGACGTCGTGCCCAACGCGCAACGGATCCAGACGACGCCCGCCGCCAAGGCGATCTACACGCACGACGGCGCCCTCTACGCGATCGGCGAGCTGATGGTCCAGGCCGACCTGGCGCGAACGCTCGAGCGGCTTGCGCACGAAGGCCCCGACGTCTTCTACAAGGGGCAGATCGCCGACGCGATGGCGGCTGACTTCGAAGCCAACGGCGGGTTCATCACCAAAGAGGACCTGGAGGGCTACACCGTGAACGTAACGGAGCCCATCCGCGGCACCTACCGGGGCCTGCCGGTCGTGGCCGCGGGCCCGCCAGCGGGCGGCCTCACGCTGCTGCAGATGCTCAACTTCCTCGAGGGCTACGACCTGGCCGCCCACGGCTGGCCGAGCTCCGAGGCGGCACGTCTTCTGGTCGAGGCGATGGCCTGGGCTGTCGCCGACCGCGAGCTGCACATCGCCGACCCGCGTTTTGTCGACATCCCAACCGGCGCGCTCGCCGACAAGCACTACGCGGCGAAAGCACGCGAGGTGATCGTGGACCGCGCCGACACAACGCACGTCTGCGTCGTGGATGACGCGGGCAACGCCGTCTCGCTTTCCCACACGTTGGGCTCGTCGAGCGGTGTGGTCACCCCCGGCCTCGGCTTTTCCTACAACGACTACATGAACTGCTTCGACCCGCGGCCCGGGCGGCCCAACTCGGTGCGGCCAGGCAAGACGAGGGTGACGATGATGACCCCGACCATGGTGTTCGACAAAAACAGGCTGCGCGTGTGCATAGGCGCACCTGGTGGGACGAAGATCGTGTCCTCGATCCTCCAGACTCTGGTCAACGTGCTCGACCACGACATGTCGCCGGTCGAGGCGGTGAGCGCGCCGCGCATCGATTTTCAGGGCGACATCGTGCAGGCCGAGCATCGGCTTCCGCGTGTGGTCTGCGAGGGACTCGAGCGGCTGGGCTACAGGGTGAATCGCCGCACGCTGAACTACGACACGTACTTCGCGCGGCCGCAGCTCATCGTCGGCGAGCAGGATGGATACCTTTCGGGCGCGTCGGACCCTCGCAAGGATGGCGGCGCGGCGTTCGACACGGAGACCAAGTGAGGTTCAAGGACCGCGTTGCGTTGGTCACCGGCGGAGGTCGCGGGATTGGAGCTGCGACCGCCGAGCTCTTCGCGCGTGAGGGCGCGCACGTGGTCGTGTCCGATATGGACATCGCGCCGGCTCAGCAGGTAGCAAATCCGATCGGCGGTCTCGCTGTCGCATGCGACGTCACGAGTGGGGAGCAGGTCGAGGACATGGTCGGGCGAGCCGTGCGCGAGCTCGGCCGGCTCGATGTGCTCGTGTGCTGCGCCGGCATCATTCGCGACAACCTTCTCTTCAAGATGAGCGACGACGACTGGGATTCCGTTATCGACACGCACCTCAAAGGCGCGTTTCTTTGCGCGCGAGCGGCGCAGAAGCCGATGGTCGATCAGAAGTACGGAAAGATCGTCTTTCTATCGTCGACGTCGGCTCTCGGCAACCGTGGGCAGACCAACTACTCCACGGCCAAGGCGGGACTGCAAGGCATGGCGCGGACCCTGGCCATCGAGCTGGGGCCTTTCAACATCAACGTCAACGCTGTCGCGCCAGGGTTTGTGGAGACGCGCATGACGCGCGCAACCGCGGAGCGGATGGGCGTCGACTTCGAGGCCTTCAAGGTTGGCGCCGCGTCACAGATTCCGCTCGGCAGAATCGGTCAGCCAGAGGACATCGCGAGCGTGATCGCGTTTCTCAGCAACGACGAGTCGAGCTTCGTCTCGGGGCAGACGATCTACGTGCGCGGAGGCCCCTAGCTCCTCCTCATTCCTTTTGGGGTCCCTTCGGGAGCGCCCGTCGCCGGCCGGAGGGGCAGGCAAGTACCAACATCGCGTGACGTTGAACGTCCTCATGACCCGGCTACGACTGCAAGTCAGGCGGCGTGCCAGCGGGCGAACTGTTGTTCGGCGCCGGACGTTTTGGCGATCGAGTCCTCAAATTCGAATTGAATTCGGACCCGATGGCCCGAACTCTTCTCGCCAACCTACCGGTTGTAGCCCCCACGGGGTTGACTGGCTCGCCGACCGTCTGTTACGGTGGCTCGGTCTTCTGGGGATCCTCCCGCCGCCAGGGCGGATTCACCAAATCCTAGGGGTAGGCATTGCGAATTAATCGTTACCTGACCCATGCCGTCGTGCTCGGAATAGCGGTGGCTATGTCCAGTTACGCGGCGATGGACCGTCACTTTCCGACCACGCTCACAGCGCACTTGGGTCCGGTGAATGCAGAGGCGATCATGGTGGCGGAAGGCGGGGAGTCTGGTGACGTTTCGCTTGGCCGGTACAGCACGATCATCAAACCGGTGTCGATCCCAACATCGGCCCCGATCAGCCACCAGCCCTTCACGTACATCGTCGCCTCCGGCGAGAACCTGAAGACGATCGCGACGAAGTACCACGTGAGCGTCGCCGAGATCCGCTGGTCGAATACCAACCTCTACTCCAGCGACTCGGTCGCCACCGGCGACCAGATCGTCATCCCGCCGGTCCATGGGGTCGTGGTGACGACGAAGGCGTCGGACACGGTGGGCGCCCTGGCCACGAAGTACTCGGTCGACCCGCAGGTGATCGTCGACTTCAACCGGCTGCGCACGACGACGCTCACCCCGGGCATTACGTTGGTCATCCCTGGCGGCAAGGGTGGGGCGTTTCCGCCGCCGCCGGCTCTGTGGCAGATCCTGGCGCAGCAGAACACCGCTCCGTCCTCCTTCCCGGTGAAGGTCCTGGGCTGCTGTCTCGGCCCTTACGTCAACAACAAGTTCCCGGTCGGCTGGTGCACCTACTACGTGGCGACCAAGCGGAACGTGACCTGGAACGGTGACGCCGGCTACTGGTACCAGAACGCGGCGGCGTCAGGCTACGCGGTCGGACCGACGCCGAAGGTGGGCTCGATCATGGTCACGTGGGAGAGCTGGGCCGGGCACGTCGCGTACGTCGAGGCGGTGAATTCCGACGGATCGTGGGTGGTCTCGGAGATGAACTGGGTCGCGTTCGACGTGATCGACGAGCGAACCATCAGGCCGGGCCAGCTCGGCTCGCGACTGGTCGGGTTTATCTACTGATCAGGTAGCCGCCGCCTCGGCGCCTCGCGCCGCCCAGTCCTGTTCCATTCTTTCCGTGTCCTGCTTGACCGTTTTCAGGCCCATGGCCGCGGCCACGGCGGCGAGGATGAGCAGGGTAGGCGAGGTGATCAGCAGCGCAAGCTGAAGGTTGCCGCCGAGCCAGTCCGAAAGCAAGCCCACATCGAACGGGGAATGGGAGTCGCCGAAGACATGCGCGATGAACAGGAGCAACGTGACCGCGCTGGCTCGTAAGCCAGGCGACACTACGTTTTGGGAAAGGGCGGTGAAGGGTCCGGCATAGAGGTAGAGGGCGATCACCGCGAGCAGGAACATCGGCACAAAGACCGGGACCGGCCCGATGTTGAGCGGGCTGAGGATGGCGATCGTGACGAGGACCGCGCCGGCGACAAAGCCGGCGATCCCGACCTCGAGATGAGCCCTCGGGGTCGTGAGCGCCCGTTTGTCCGCCAGCCAGCCGCCGGCCAGGGTGCCGATCAGGCCGCCGACGACGATCACGACGCCGGCCAGGAGGCCGGCTTTGGTAGCGCTCAGCTCGAACCTCCGTTGGAGGACGGTCGGTAGCCAGAAGGCGTTCGAGGCCAGGACAAAGAAGAGGAGTGTCTGGGCGATGATGGTCGCCCGCAACGTCGGGATGCGCAGGAGCTCCAGAAACTGCTTAAGCCCGGCGTCCGCCGTCTTGGCGAGGCTGGGCCCCCTTTCAACGGCGCCTCTCAGTGGCTCTCGCATTCTGTACGCCAGGAGCGCGAATAGCAGGCCTGGCCCACCGGCGATAAAGAAGACCGCGCGCCACCCGAATTTGTCGGCGAGGTAGCCACCGCCTGCGAATCCGAGTGCGATGCCTACCGTGCTGCCGGCGCCCCAGATCGACATCACCCGGCTGCGTTGCTCCTTCGGGAAATAGTCGGACATGAGGCTGGTGCCGGCCGGGTAGTAGCTGGCCTCGCCGATGCCGACCACCGCGCGGCTGAGGAAGAGCTGGAAGTAGTTGCGGGCGAAGCCGGTCAGGAGGGTGGCGACGCTCCAGATGGCCACCCCGACGGCGATCACGTTCTTGCGCACGCCGCGGTCGCCCCAGTAGCCGAAGGGCACCGCGGCGATCGCGTAGACGAGCAGGAAGGCGGTGCCGAAAAGGCCGATCTCGGAGTCGGTGAGGTTGAGCTCGCGCTTGACCATCGGCGCCACCGAGGCGGCGACGTAGCGGTCGAGGTAATTGAACAGGTTGATCCCGAACATGAGGGCCAGCACGTATCGCGCGTACCCCTTCGCCACGGGGGAATTATGAGGTTGGACGCTTGGGCGCTATGGCAAAGGACCGGGCCGTGATTTCGTACGATTACGGCTCTTTAGTGGGTCGGCTGGGCATTGGCGAGCTCAAGTGGCTGTAAACCACCCGCGAAAGCTGTGGGGGTTCAAATCCCTCCCGGCCCACTCTTGTCATGTCTCAGGACATCGTTGACGCCTGTCGCAGGACATTGTGCACAGGCCAGCGCCCACCGAGGGGCTGGTAATCGCGAGTCAGGTCGAGAGTGAGCTGACGGATCAAGGTGCCGTCGGTTGCCACGACACGAACGTCAGCGCCGGCGACTAGGAGATGCACCTTTCGGTTGCGGTGGGCAACGCCGACGGGGATGTGGCGGAGTCGACCGAGGTAGCGCAGGGTGACTTTGCCGAAGGAGTCGATCCGGTCCTGGCGCACTCGGTAGTGAGTGGGTTCCAGTGGCAGATTAGGTCGCGCCTTAATGCCGGAGTTGAACACGGCCAGCGGTGTCTGTTTGCCCAGGGCACGATGGGGCCGTCGCTGGTTGTAGTAGTCGCGGAAGACGTCGAGTTGGAACTGCAGCTCGGCAAGCGAGTTCGCGGGCGGTTGCTTGCCCAGGAAGCGCTTGAGTGTCTGATGGAGGCGTTCGACTTTGCCGCAGGTTTGCGGGTGATAAGGGGTCGAGTGCTTGACCTCGATGCCGACGCGTTCCAGCTCTAACTCAAGCGGGACCTTGCCCCGCCGCGAGCCGCCGCTGAATACGGCAGCGTTGTCGGTCAGCAAGGACGCCGGGAGGCCATAGGTATCGGCGGCCGCAAAGAAGGCGGCGACGACGTCTCCAGCTTTGAGGGTGGGAAAGGCAGACGAGTTGGCGAACAAGCGTGAGTGGTCGTCCTCGATATTGAGGATCTCGACCGGGCTACCGTCGGCCAGCTGCCAGGCGATGGCATCGCACTGCCAGGTCTCGTTGGGCAGCTTGGCCTCAAAGCGGATGAAGGAGCAGCGCGGCCGCTTTTGGGGTTGGGGTGTGACCAGGCCGTGACGTTTGAGGATGCGCCAGATCGTCGCCACTGAAGGCACTGGTTCGGCGCGACCGATGAGGTGGTAGGCGATGGTCTGAGGGCCGGCGTCGTGACCGGCCTCGTTCAGCTCCTGGCGGAGTTGGAGAATCTCCGCCTGGACGCTGGCAGCCGTCTGGTGAGCACACGTCCTGGGTCGCCGAGAGCGCGGCTCCAGCGCGGGGAAGCCACCTTCGTGGAAGCGCTTGAGCAGCTTGTAGATCCAGAAGCGCGAGACGCCGTGGCGGCGCGCCAACTCGCTGACACTCCGGCGCTCGAGGACAACCGCCTCCACCAGGTACCGGCCCAGGGCCATAGCCACACCTCCATCTCGGTGGTGTCAACTATGTCCTGCGACATCCGAACCCCCGACGTGTCAACAATGTGGTGAAATCCCACACCTCCCGGCCCACTCTCAACAGGCTCTCTGGCTGGCCCTGCACAGCACGTTGAACAGGCCTTATCGATCAGCTCTACGTCGGCGTTCGACCTGAAGTAGCGTTAGCGATTGATGGCCGCAGCGACCCTGAACCGCATTCTCGAACGTGGGCAGGGCGACGATCTGGCGATCGATGTCCCGGGCGGAACCCGCCTCACATACCGAGAGTTGCGTGAGCAAGTGGCTGCAGTCGCAGACGAGCTGTCGCGTATGGGGCTTGGCCGCGGCGACCGGATCGCATTGGTTCTGCCCAACTGCGTGGAGGCGATTGTTCTCTTTGTCGCCGCCGCAACCGTCGGCACAGCCGCCCCGCTGAACCCCGCCTACAAAGAGGACGAGTTTCGGTTTTACCTCGAAGACGTCGATGCACGGGCGCTGGTAGTGCCGCCCGGTCAGGCGGCCGCTGCACGTCGAGCCATCCCGTCGGGGGCGATCCTCGTCGAAGCATCTCTCGATGAGGCCGGATCGATCCGGCTCGAGTCTGAGACCCCGCGCGATGAGTCGCGCTCCGCCGGAGGTCCCGCGGATGAGGACATCGCGCTGGTTCTGCACACCAGCGGGACGACCAGCCGGCCCAAACTGGTCCCGCTCAGGCAGCGCAACCTGTTTGCTTCGGCGCGAAGCATCGCGGACACCTACAGACTGGCACCTGATGACGTCGCGCTGTGCGTGATGCCACTGTTCCACATTCACGGCCTGATGGCGTCGACGATGGCGACCTTAGCGTCGGGAGGCGCGGTGGTGCTGCCGGCAAAGTTCGACCCGATGACTTTCTGGCCGGTGGTCCACGAGCACTCCGCCACGTGGTATTCGGCGGTGCCCACCATCCACCAGATGCTGCTCATGCGGAATCGCGGAGAGCGGCCCCCTGGCTCAGCGAAACTCCGCTTTATCCGATCGAGCTCTTCCGCGCTGTCGCCGGAGACAATGCGTCAGCTTGAATTGCGATTCGGCGCCCCGGTGCTCGAGGCGTATGGCATGACCGAAGCATCTCACCAGATGGCTTCGAATCCGCTGCCGCCGGGCGATCGACGTCCAGGCACGGTCGGCGTCGGGACCGGAGTCCAGATCGGGATCATGGATGAAGGCCAGGCGATGTTGCCGTCGGGCGTCCACGGCGAGGTCGTGATCCAGGGCCCGAGCGTCACCGACGGTTACGCGAACAATGCTGAGGCGAACGCGAAGTCTTTCACTGCAGGTTGGTTTCGCACCGGCGACCAGGGCACGCTCGGCCCGGAAGGCTACCTCACGTTGATAGGGCGGCTCAAAGAGATGATCAACCGTGGCGGCGAAAAGATCGCGCCGCGAGAGATCGATGATGCGCTTCTGCAACACCCGGCGGTCGGGGAGGCGGTGGCGTTCGGTTGTCCGCATCCGACCTGGGGTGAGGAGGTGGCCGCGGCTGTGGTCCTGAAGGGTGAGGCCAGCGAAAAGGAGATCATCGCCTTTGCTCGCGAACGTCTCGCCGACTACAAGGTGCCAAAGAAGCTCTACATCGTCGACCAGATTCCCCGAACCGCCACCGGGAAGATCCAGCGACGGACTGTGGCCGACGCCCTGAACGCGCGTCAGTGAAAATCGCGATCGTCGGCGCCGGGGCGATCGGCGGTCTGTTGGGGGCGCATTTCGCCCGCAGCGGCCAGGACGTGGTGCTGATCGCAAGAGGTACGCACCTGGCCGCGATGCAGCAGCGCGGGCTGACCGTGCGGAACGGCGATGGCGAGTTCACCGTGAATCCACGATGCACCGACGACATCGCAGCCGTCGGCGGGTGCGATGTGGTCTTCATCACCTTGAAGGCGCACAGCCTCCCAGCCCTGGCTCCGACGATTGGTTCGTCGCTCTGGGGCTCGACCTCGGTGGTGGGCGCCATGAACGGAATCCCATGGTGGTATTTCGCCGACCGCCATCTCGAGGCCGTAGACCCGGGCGGCGTGATCGCGCGCAACATCCCCCTCAAGCAGGTGGTGGGCTGTGTCGTTTATCCGGCCGCTTCGGTCGTTGAACCGGGCGTAATCGTCCACATGGAAGGCAATCGCTTCTCGGTGGGCGAGCCGGACGGCTCCAAGAGCGAGCGCGTGCAATCCATCGCGGCGCTGCTTACCGCGGCCGGTTTCAAAGCCCCGGTGCAGTCTCGACTTCGCAACGAGATCTGGCTCAAGCTCCTGGGCAATGCGGTGCTGAACCCGGTCAGCGCCGTGACCGGAGCCACGCTTGGCGAGATGTTCCAATCCTCGGAGGGACGGCAGCTCGTGCGCACGCTCATGGAGGAGGTCGCATCAGTGGCAAGCGCCCTCGGCATCGAACTGCCGGTGAGCGTCGAGTCGCGGATGGCGGGGGCCGCCGCGGTTGGCGACCACAAGACGTCGATGCTCCAGGATATCGAGGCTCAAAAGCCCCTCGAGCTGGACCCCTTGCTGGGCGCGGTGGTCGAGCTTGCCGACGGCATTGGCGTTTCCGTGCCGGCTATACGGGCCCTTTACGGGCTCGCGAAACTGCGAGACGCGAGCTCGCATCGGAAAGACTAGCCGGGCAGCCAGCGCTCGCCGCGGCGCAGCCCGTCGATCGCCCAACGCAGCGTGTCGATCACCTCAGCGAGGTGATCACGCATCGCGGCCTCGGCCCCGTCCGGATCATGCGTCTTCAAAGCGTTGAAGATGGCCTCATGCTCGTGCAGCGAGCGTTGCGCACGGCCCGGTCGCAGGGCGGTCTGATACTGGAACCGAATCGCCTGTGACTTGAGGTCGCCCGCGATCCTGGCCGCGGTCGGATGATCGGCCGCCGTCCAGATGAGCTGATGGAACCGCGCGTTGAGCTCCGAATATCCGAGCGCGTCACCCCGTTCGACCCTCTCGCGCATCTCGGAGATGACCTGGCGCAGCTCCTGGAGGTCATCCGCCGTCGCCCGCTCGGCCGCGCGCCGGGCCAGCAGGCCCTCGAGCGCGCCACGCACCTCCTCGATCTCCAGGGCCTCGCGATCGGAGATATGCCGCACTCGCGCTCCCCGGTTCGGCTCCAGCGTGACCAGGCCTTCCTGGTCGAGCCTCACCAAGGCGGCTCGGACCGCTGTCCGACCGACTCCCATGCGCTGGGCGACGGCAGCCTCGACCAGCCGCTCGTTGGGGTGGAACTGGCCGCTCACGATTGCCTCACGCAGCTGGTGATACGCGTCTGACCTGGGAGCCCGGACTCTCATGTTGCTGTCGGGAAGATTATCGTCAATAATGTCGACAATCCAGCCATCAACTGAGAAGGGAGGAAGTGTGAGCACCTTCCAGGCGCGTAAATCCTTTGTCCGGGCGGGTCTTTCAACGGTGGCGATCTTAGTTCTGGCCGCCTGTGGCGGCGGATCGAATTCGACCGGAGGTGGCCTCGGCTCGGGCGACTTGCTGGTGGGCGTGATCGCCCCCTTCACGGGTGCCGACGCGGGTCTCGGGCCCGCCTACTACTCGGCATGTCTCGCGGCCGCCCCCTCGATTAACGCCAATGGAGGGGTCGGGGGCCGAAAGGTGAAGTGTCAGCAGTTCGACACCCGCGGTGAGCCGGCCGATGCTTTCCCGGCGGCGAACGCGATGATCGCGAGCCACTCGAGCAACCTGATGGCGGTCGTCGGCTGCACGTCCGACGAGGCTGCGACCGTCGCCCCGGTCATCGATCGCGCGCATATTCCGATGTTTTGCATGACCGGACAGAGCGAGTTCAACAAGACGTCGCTCAAGTACTTCCATCGCCTCGTGCCGGCCGACATATTCGACGCCTACGCGATGGTCGGGTCGGCACTATATGGCCCCGATCACACGCCCTACAAGCGAGCGGCGCTCGTGTTCGGAAATGACATCGGCTCACAGGCCTTCGTCCAGCCCGCGACCAATGCCTTCACCAAGCTGGGTGGCACCATCGCGATCAACCAGCCAATCACCCTGGGGGCGTCCTCGTACCGGACCGAGGTCGCGGCCATGCTCGCCACACACCCGGACGTGATCTTCACGGAGGCTCTCGGCTCGGCGGGCACCTACCTCGGCGAAGTCAAGACGCTCAACGGCGGGAAGATGATTCCCTTCATCGGGACCTCCGCCACCATCGACCCGACCTGGTTCCAACAGGTCAAGAGCGCGATTGGCGTCAACGACCTGGTGGCCAACTACCGTGGCGTCGATCTCGGCTACAGCTTTTCCGGACCTGCCTATACAGAGTTTCTGACCAACCTCAACGCTGCGTCATCGCAATTCGCGGACGCACCCAAATATAAGCAGCGCGGCTCGACCCTCCACCTCTACGACGGGATCATCATGACGGCGCTCGCGATGGTCGCCACCAACAGCTCAGACCCGAAGGTCTATAACTCGAAGATCAAGGAGATCGCCAACGGGGTGAGTGGGGCCACGGTCGTCAACACATACAAAGACGGGGTCGCCGCGCTGAAGGCCGGCAAGTCGATCCGCTTCGTCGGCGCCGGCGGCGAGAACAACTTTGACCAGTACAACAACTCGGTATCGGGTTACATACTGGTCAAATACGACGCGCAGGGAAACGAGGTCAGGGTCGCACAGCTGACCCCCGACCAGACCAAAGCCATCAGCGACGCGGGCGGTATCTAGAGTCCGAGTCGGTGTGAGCCGAACGCCGTGAGCCTTTTCCAAGCGGCGTTCGGCTTCGGTCTCGTCAGCATGTCGGTCATCGCGCTGGGGGCGGTAGGGTTCACCATGCAGTTCGGGATCACCAACATGATCAACCTTGCCTACGGCGAGGTCATGATCTCGTCGGCCTACGTCGCCTACTACATCAACCGAGCTGGCGTCTCGATCTGGATCGGAATGATTGCCGGCGCGATCTTCGGCGCCGTCTTCTCCTTCCTCCTGAATCGGATCGTCTATTCGCCGTTCCAGCGCAAGGGGACATCGCTCCTCGGCATGGTCATCGTGTCGCTGGCCGTCTCGCTCATGATCGCCAACCTGCTGCTGCCGCTCGTCACCTACAACAGCGTCTCGTACCAGGAGACATCGGGCAGCCTCATCAGGATGGCCGGCGTCATCCTTACCACCAACCAGATCCTCATCATCCTGCTTGCTGTCGTTGTCATGCTCGCGATCCATGGACTTCTGAGGTACACGCGTCTCGGCAAGGCGATGCGTGCCACCGCGGCGAATCCGATCCTGGCGCGCAACTGCGGCATTGCGACCCAGCGCGTGGTCGACGTCGTGTGGTTGATTACAGGCGCGCTTTGCGGGCTGGCCGGAGTGGTCGCAGCGTTGAACTCGGATTCCTTCGCAGTCGCCAACGGTGCCGGTTTTCTGATCACCGCGCTGGCCGCTGCCGTGCTCGGCGGCGCAGGACAACCATATGGCGCCATGATCGGCGCGGTGATCATCGGCCTGGTCACCGAGCTCAGCGCTGCCGCCTGGTCTCCCGAGTACAAGGAGGTTGTCGCGTTCGGCATCCTCGTCCTGGTCATGGTGCTGCGCCCTCAAGGGCTGCTGGCCAAGCGCGGAGCGCTCGCGGCCGCAGGATGAACACCTACTACGCAGCCAACCTGCTGGTCTATGCGGCCGTCGACATCATCGCGTGCATCGCGCTGAACCTGCAGTTCGGCGTCTCGGGCATCGTCAACTTCAGCTTCATCGTCTTCCAGGCGGCAGGCGCCTACGCAGCAGCCGTCCTCTCGATGCCCCCCGACACCGCCAGCGGGTACGACTTCCAGATCTACGTGGGCGGCTTCCAGCTGCCGTTTCCTCTTCCATGGATCGGCGGAGCGATTGCGGGGGGCCTGCTGTCGATCCCTGTCGGCTTTGTGGTGCTGAGGAAATTGAGGAGCGACTACCAGGCGATCGCGCTCCTGGTCACCTCGATCATCGCCAACACCGTGATCACCAATGCGCGCCCCTTCCTCAACGGGGCGGCCGGCCTTGCGCTGGTGCCGCAGCCCCTGCAGGATCAGATCGACCCCGTCAGCGACAGCTATCAGTACTTCTACATCGGCCTGTCTGCGTTGTCGGTCGTGCTCGTCTGGTTCGTGGCTTCGCGAATCGTCAACTCGCCGTTCGGCCGTTCACTGCGCGCCATGCGCGACAACGAGGTCGCCGCAAGTGCGCTCGGCAAGAATCCGGTCGCGCTGAAGATGATGATCTTCATCGTCGGCGGCGTGATCGCCGGCCTTTCGGGGGCGATCCTGGTGGGCTTCATCCAGCTGTGGGCGCCCTCCGTCTGGCTCTACCCCGAGACCATCATCCTTTTCGCCGCGGTAATCGTCGGGGGCCGCGGTAACAACCTGGGCGCGGTGCTGGGCGCGCTCCTCGTCCCGGTTGGTTTCGAAGAGGTGACTCGGCTCCTCCCCAACCAGTTCGACCTGGGCGGACTTGTGATCACTCCCCAGGTGGGCTTGATCCCGGCGCTGCAGTGGGTCGCGATCGGGCTTTTGATCATCGGCTTCCTCTGGTTTCGCCCGGAGGGCGTGCGGCCGGAGCCGCGACGAGTGTTTGAGGGCAGTCCGGATCCTTCGGAGGTAGAGCTTGTCAGCACCGCCTGAGAAGCCAATCCTGGTTGCGCAGGAAGTGCACCGTCACTTCGAAGGTATGCGTGCCGTGGACGGCGTGTCGATCGAAGTCGTGCCCGGCCACATCACGGGGATCATCGGACCCAACGGGGCCGGCAAGTCGACCTTCCTGGCGGTCCTCGCCGGGACTCTGCCGGCGACGAGCGGAACGATCATCTTCGATGGCAGCGAGATCACACGGATCCCGGCCTATCTGCGCGCGAGGCGCGGGCTGGTGCGCACCTTCCAGCTGCCCTCTGAGTTCGCGCGGCTGACAGTGCTCGAAAACCTGCTCGTCGCGGCGCCGGGCAACAGAGGTGACTCGCTGTGGGGCGCGCTCCTTGGCCCGCGCTATTGGATGGCCGACGAGAACCGACTGGTCGCTCAGGCGCGCGACTTGCTGAAGCGATTCGGTATGAGCGCCAAGGAATCGGACTATGCCGGCATCATGAGCGGCGGACAAAAGAGGCTGATCGAGATCATGCGCGCGCTGATGCTGCGCCCGCGCTGCCTCTTGCTGGACGAGCCGATGTCCGGCGTCCATCCCAGGGTCGTCGAGGAGATCCAGTACTACCTGCAGTCTTTGCGCGCGGGCGGGCTGACCATCTTGATGGTCGAGCACGAGCTGCACCTGGTCGAGCAGCTATGCGACTCAGTGGTGGTCATGGCGCAGGGAAAGGTCATCGGAAGCGGAACCATGACAAGCCTGAGGCGACAGCGGGAGATTGTTGACGCTTACCTCGTCGGATGAAGACCTAGCAGTGGTGCCGCGGCCGAAGCCAAGCCTTCGGGCGGACGGGATCACGGCCGGCTACGGCAACGTGCCGGTGATTCGCGACGTGTCCATCTCTGTGGGCCCGGGGGAGGTCGTGGCGGTGATCGGGCCCAACGGCGCCGGCAAGAGCACCCTGCTCAAGAGCCTGGTCGGCATTCTTCACGTGTCCGCCGGCCACGTCTGGCTAGGCACCGAAGAGGTGACCAACCGGCCGCCGGAGGAGCTCGCGCGACGCGGCGTCGGCTACGTGCCGCAGGTCAACGACATTTTTGAACCGCTTACCGTGCTCGAAAACCTCGAGATGGGCGGCTACTTACTATCGCGGAGCCAGGTGCGGCGGCGGGTGGAGGAAGTCGGACAGGTTTTTCCCGCCCTTCCGCCGATGCTCAAACGCCGCGCCGACAAGCTGAGCGGCGGCGAACGCAAGATGCTCGCCATCGGGCGCGTGCTGATGCTGGACCCAGAGGTGCTGATCCTGGACGAGCCAACTGCGAACCTGTCGCCCAAGGTCGCGGATGCGCTCTTGAGTCAGCACGTAACCAGGTTGGCGGCGGCCGGCAAAGCTGTCTTGCTCGTCGAACAAAGGGCGCGCGCCGCTCTCCAGGTGGCGGACTGGACGAGCGTGCTGGTCTCGGGCGTGACCAGGCTCGAAGGCAGCCCGGGCGACCTCCTCAAGCGCCAGGACTTTGAGGAGCTTTTCTTGGGAGCGGGCCCGCGATCAGCGGCACCGCGGGTTGAGGAGGTAGAGGAGAACACATGAGGTTGCTGATGTTTCGCGCCGGCGGCGGTCGAAGACTCGGAGCGCTGCGAGAAGATGGCGAAGAGCTGATCGAGCTATCCGAACCCGCCGATATCCTCGAGTTGATCGACTCCGGCGAGGACGGCCTGGCCCGGGTGCGGTCGGCGGCGGCGCGCGGCAAAGGCCGATCTCATCGCCTGGGCGATGTCCAGCTCCTGGCACCCCTGGATGCGCCTCGCGGCAACGTGATCGCCATCGGACGCAACTACCAGAAGCACGCGGAGGAGACTGCGGTGATGGAAGGCCGCGAACCGAGCCCTCCGACCATCTTCACGAAAGCGATCACATCGCTCACCGAGCCCTACGCGGAGATCGCGATCGATCCCCAGATCAGCGACAAGATCGACTGGGAGGTCGAGCTTGCCGTGGTCATAGGCAGGCGCGGGGCGAACATCAGGCGGGAGGACGCTCGACCCTACGTTTTCGGCTACACGGTCCTCAACGATGTGACCGCACGGGACATCCAGAGCAGCTGGGGCGGCCAGTACTTCAAGGGCAAGAGCCTTGACCGATCGTGCCCGACAGGTCCGTGGATCGTGACGAGCGATGAGCTCGACAACCCGCAGTCGCTCAACCTCCAGCTCCGCGTCAACGAGACCATTAAGCAAGACGGCAACACGCGGGACATGATCTACTCCGTCGACGCCATCATCGAATGGGCATCGAAGGGAATGACGCTCCTGCCTGGAGCCGTGATTGCCACGGGGACACCGGATGGAGTCGGGTTCGCGCGCAAACCGCCTGAGTTCCTTAAGCCGGGAGACATCATGGAGACGGAGGTCGAACGCATCGGCTTGCTGCGCAACAAGATCGTCGCGGCGGTCGACGAGTAAGCGCCACTAAACCGCAGTTCTGACCGCCCTCGATGCGAGCTGGCAAACCTCTCAGTTCAGTCCGGCCCAACTACTCTGGCGCTAGCCGCCTCCAATCATTTGCGTTCTTGTCGGTGTTGGCTCACCGTGATCCACCGTCAGTCTTCTGCGCGCCATTGCCCTATGAAGAGGGAATCCAAAATGCCCGAGATGAGCCATCACCAAATGGTTGAATCCGTGACTCGATTGCTTCGCGAGCGCGACTTTGATGGGTTGGATCAACTCGTTCACGACGACATCGTCATCGAAACCCCTCAATCGCGGGAGCGAATAGTAGGAATCGCGAACAACCGTGCAGTTATCGAGGGCGCTCCTGGGGGTGCTCCTCGATCATCGGCCAAGAAGGTGCACGGCAGCGCAGATGCGTGGGTTGCCAGTCCGAGCTTCACGCTTCTACGGATCGCGGGGAGCGGAGACGAATACACAACCGAGGAGTGGGTGGAATATCCCAACGGTGAGCATGGGTACGGCATCAGCCTGTACCAATTTCGAGGCGACAAGATCGCCAAGGTCACGTATTACTTTGCCGCGCCGTTCCCGGCCGCGGAGTGGCGAGCGTCGTGGGTCGAGATGATGCCTGAGCACGGCCAGGAAACGAGGAGATAGGTCGCCGGCAACTGGCGGCAGGTCACGCCAGCCGCGTGCTGGCCGAAGCCAATCTGGGCAGGCTTACCCCTGGAGAGGACCGAACCCGGCGTCGGGACTTGCTTCGCCCTCGACCTGCCGCTGGCCAAATCGAAATCGGTCACGACGACCGTTCCGAGGAGGCCTGACCTAGGCGCGTCCACGCGAGGATGCCAATCCGGTCCAGCGCACGAGGGGCGCCATCTCTAGAGTTACGTGCGCGACCGGCTGTCGCCGATGCGACAATCGCCCATCGCGCGGGGGAAAGGAGGACCTTCAGGGTGATCCCGAGACATCGCTTCGTGTTTCCGCACATCGGCGCGCGGCCACGTGTCCTTGTGCCTGTTCTCATGGGCCAGATGGCTCGACCAGCGATCAGCATCGGCGACGCGCTCGCGACCTCACCAGGCGGATCGGGCAGCGTACTTGGTCTCGTGGAGATCCGCGCCGGCCGCGACAATGAGGTTTTCGCGCAGGACCAGCGACGACGAGACATGCTTCGCTGGGTCGCGGGACTCGAATATCCGGGTGACGGTCGCCGCCGGTTGAGCCTGAGTTTGCGAATCACGGCGAACCTGGCGAGCAGCATTCGTGACTTCGCCGCCGAAAACGAAACCACGAGCCTCGTGCTCGAGTGGCCCACTGTTTCCAGCGCCCGTCGCCATGGGTTGATCGACCTGAGCCGCCAGCTGTTGCCTGACCATAGGACGGACATTGTGTTCGTCCGCTCCAACCCCCGCGCGCCACACGAGGCAATCGCACCGCGGACGATTCTGGCCGCCATCAGAGGAGGATCGAGCGCTCGCGTGGTCGCGTCAACAGCATCGGCCCTGGCCGATGCATGTGGCAGCGCCCTGACGCTGACCCACATACAAACGGACTCGCAGCACCCCGACCGCTCTCGCCGCGAATGGGACAGCTTTGAGCAGATCGTCGCTGAGTTGCACAGGCCGTCAGCAAATGTCCGGGTCCACCACCACGAGAATGCGGCGACTGGCCTCCTCGAAGAAGCCACGGGTCAGGACCTCGTGGTCATCGGTTCGCGGCTCAGTCCATCGAAGCCGGACATCCCGATCGGTCGAGAACTCCAGCGCATTGTCCGCCGGCTCGAGTGTCCTGTGCTGTTGGTCCGGCCAAAGCACCTCTCGCCCACTGGGTCCACCCATGGTGTGGCGTCCAACGGTCACGGAGTCTGAGCTCGATGGAGCAGACCCCCGCGCTCAAGGCGATTGGACGCGACGCGGCGAGGCTACTGGGTCAGTTCTCGCCGATCATTCTCAGCAATCGGGCGCCGGTGGAACCCCTGGCCGACGGCCGGCTCGCACCCGGGGCCGGAGGGCTGGTCAAGGCCCTGACTTCACTCGCCAGCGCCACCAAGGCCTCATGGGTCTCGGCTTCCAGGACGGACGTCGAGCGCGACATCGCCAGGTCGGGCGTTCCTCTCAACTCGAGCACGGATCCCGACCAGGGCTTTCCGATCTTTCTCGCGCCGACCGATGCAGAGGGCTACCAGCTTCACTACACGATCATCAGCAATCCGCTGCTCTGGTTCGCGCACCACTATTTGTGGAACATCGCCGTGGAGCCGGTCGTTGACCAAAGTCTTCACAAGGCCTGGTTGGACGGCTACCGGGTGGTCAACGAGGCTGTGGCAAGGACGGCGTTGGCCACAGCTCGCCTGCTCCCTCGCCGCCCGCTGTTCCTGACCCAGGACTACCAGCTTTACCTCGCTCCGGAGCTCATTCGATCCGAGATGCCCGATGCGGCAATGCAGCATTTCGTGCATATTCCCTGGCCTGAGCCCCGCTATCTGAAGGTGCTCCCGGCAACCATGCGGGATCCCATCTTCAAGGGTCTTCTTGCGAACGACATCATCGGATTGCAGACCAGCCTGGACGTGCACAACTTTCTACGGTGTTGCGTCGAGTTGATGGGCCTGCGAGTCGCGGAGGCCGAGGGTGCGGTCTTGTACGGGGGCCGGCTGGTCTGGATTCGAGCGTATCCGGTCTCAATCGATGTGGACGCGATGAGGCAGCTCGGCGAATCGTCGAGGGTCCGGGAGCTTGAGGCCGAGGTCGAAACGTGGCGCACCGAGAAGCTGATCGTCCGCGTGGACCGCACGGATCCATCGAAGAATTTGATCCGTGGTTTCCTTGCTTACGAAAGGCTGCTCGAGGACCACCCGGAATACCACGGTCGGGTCGTGCTGTGGGCGTTTCTGCAACCCTCGCGACTCGACGTCGTGGCGTACCGCAATTATCTCGACGCTGTGCAGGCGACGGTTCACCGCATCAATGCGCGATTCCGATCAGACACGTGGGAACCGACACGACTCGAGCTGGGCGAGGACATGGATCGAGCGGTTGCCGCATACAAGTCGTATGACGTTCTGCTCGTCAATCCGATTCTGGACGGGATGAACCTCGTTGCGAAAGAGGGGCCAGTGGTCAATAAGCGGTCGGGAGTGCTTGTCCTCTCAGAGTCCGCCGGCGCGCATGAGGAGCTTGGCGCGCACGCGCTGAGCATCAATCCCTTTGATGTCGACGTCACCGCACGAGCAATCCACCGAGCGCTGCGGATGGCTCCGCTGGAGCGAGCCGAGCGATCGAATGCGATTGGTCAGATCGTGGCCACCAATGACGTCGCGCGTTGGGTCCGGCTTCAGCTCGAGGACATACGCTCCTTGACTCCACCGCTCCGCGGTCAGTCGCGAGCCCGAGACACGCGGCCGGTGCTCGTCCGCCGATAGGCGCCCGTCACGAGGTAAGCGGGCCGCTCGGCACTTCCGCTTCAGTTCAGGGTCAGGATGACGTTGCCGGTCTTCTGCTCGGTTTCGACGTATCGAGACGCTTCGATGACCTCGTCGAGCGGGTAGGTGCGGTCGACCACAGCGCGGTATCTGCCGGCTTCGATCAGCTGCTTGATGAACAGGACATCCTGCTTTGTGTAGCGAGGCGGGAGCCGGAACACCACTCTCTTGGCTCCTGAACGAGATGGCGACACCGCTCGGATCAGATTTTCGAGACCGTCAGTCGGCAGGAAGGCGCCGCCCGGCTTTAGCGATCCTCTGCTCCGCCGGAATGAGTGCTTGCCGACAGCGTCGAAGATCACGTCGTACTTCTCACCGTTCTGGGTGAAGTCTTCCTTTGTGTAGTCGATCACCCGGTCGGCGCCGAGCGAGCGCATCAGCTCGACGTTCTTCGTGTTGCACACCGCGGTGACATCGGCCTCGAAGTAGCGGGCCAGCTGCACGCCGGCTGTGCCGATTGCACCCGAAGCGCCGTAGATCAGGATGCTCTGGCGCTTCTTGAGATCGGCGCCCCTCAGGCACCAAAGGGAGTTGAGGGCTCCGTCGGGGATCGCCGCCGCGTCCTCGAAGCGCATCCCCGCCGGCATTTGCGCGATCCGCGCGCTCTCCTTCACCCGGAGGTACTCGGCGCAGGCACCAAATCTGAATCCGGTGCTCCCGAATACCCGGTCGCCGACGCGAAACTCGGTGACGGCCGATCCTACCTCGGCCACTTCGCCCGCGAACTCGCTCCCCAGGATCGGCTGTCTTGGGCGCCGGAAGCCCGAGATGGCGCGGCTGATCAGCGAGATAGCTGGGCCGCTGCGCTGGTTGGCTTCGCGCGTCGCGCAGTCCGCCCGGGTCACAGCCACGGCGCGAACCCTGACCAGCACGTCGTCGTCGAGGGGCACCGGCCGTTCGACCTCTTCGATGCGCAAAACGTCGGGCGGCCCGTACCGGTAGTAGACAACCGCTCTCATGACCGAATTCTCGGCGCATCGGTGAGTTCTAGACTGGGCGGCATCGTGACCGCCCCCACCGCGCGGGATGGCTACGCGACCATCTCCGGTCGCGGCCTGGATTGGGAGTCGGTCCCCATGCGTCTCTTCCAGAAGGCCAAGAAGCTCGGCACGTGGGATCCCCAGGCGCTCGACTTCTCGTCCGACGCCGCCGACTGGACCGGCTTCGACGACACCGAGCACGACTTCCTCCTCCGCACTCTCGCCTTGTTTCAGGCCGGTGAGGAAGGGGTGACCAGGGACCTGCTGCCGCTGATCATGGCCGTCGCCGACGAGGGCAGGCTCGAGGAAGAGATCTACCTCACGTCCTTTCTTTGGGAGGAGGCCAAGCATGTCGAGTTCTTCCGACGCTGGCTCGATGAGATCGCAATGGCTCACGGAGACCTCGCGCACTTCATGTCCCCCAGCTACAGGCAGCTGTTCCTTGTCGAGCTGCCTGCCTCGCTCAACGCGCTCAAGACTGATCGCTCGGTTGAGGCGCAGATCAAAGCGTCCGTGACCTACAACATGATCATCGAGGGGGTGCTCGCGGAAACCGGTTACCACGGATTCCGCCAGTCCCTCGAATCAAACCACAAGCTCTCCGGACTGCTCGATGGCATCCGCCTCATCTCTCGCGACGAAAGCCGTCATATCCGCTACGGCGTCTTCCTACTCAACCGCTTGATCAACCAGTCTCCTGACGGGTGGGAGGTCATGAACCAGCGGATGAATGAGCTGCTCGGACCCGCGCTACGGGTCGTCAGCGAATTCTGGGAGCACTACGACGAGGACCACGCCCCCTTCGGTCAGCGCCTGGAAACGTATCTCGATTTCGCGAGCACCCAGTTCGACAAGAGGATGAAGGTTCTCGAACGCGACCGCGGCAAGAGCATCGACGAGATCGTCAAGGCGGCTGTGGCCGACCTGACCGAGGACGAGATGGCCGCCGCGCTTGTCCCCGCCAAGACATAACGAACGCACGAGCCCAAGAGCAACAGGGCCGCGAGGGCAAGTCCGCCGCCGACACGTGGGTTCATCATTTGTCGGCAGGCAAGCCTAATTTGGTGTCAGGTGCCCGCATCAACCTTCAAGCGACCGAGCGCCCTGCTCAGGCTTTAGCCGCTCCACGTGCCGCGCCCAGGACCTCTTTCGCCGTGGCGCTGTAATCGGTGAGGCCGGGTCGCGCCAGCCGCACCACCATGTGGCGCGCGCCTACGGCGGCGTAGGAAGCGAACCACTCCGCGGCCGACTCGAGAGTTCCTGCGTGGCACGCCTGGGCCCGGGCCATCACCTCGGCCGGCACGCCGTAGTAGGCCCGCATGTAGACGTCGAGCTCGCTGGCCGCCTCAGAGGCGCCATCGGCGATCGCCACGGTCAGATAGACGCCGGTCGCGATGCTGTCGGGGTCTCGGCCGGCGCGCTCCGCCGCCTCCTGCACCGCTCGGAGTCCGGTCGCGTATTCGCCAGGGGTTGGGCTGAACGGCAGCCATCCGTCGAAGTTCGTGCCGGTCTCACGAAGCATGCGCGGACCATTCCCTGCCAGCCAGATCGGCGGACCGCCTGCATGGGAAGGTTTCGGCTCGAGATCCATCCCGGGTTCCTCGCCCCGCCACAACCGCCTGCAGCGCCCGATTGTTTCCAGCATGGCGCTGATCCGGCGGTCGCTTGGCACGCCGATGGCGGCCAGCTCGGCATGCGTGCCGGGCAACTCCGCACCGGGACCAATGCCGACGATGACGCGCCCGCGGGAGAGGCGGTCCAGTGTCGACAGTGCATGCGCCAGCGAGACAGGGTGACGTAGCAGCGGCAGCAGGACGGCGGTGCCGAGACTGACTCGTGTCGTCGCGCCCGCAACTGCACTCAGCAGGGAGAGCGGCTCGGCCCGGGGCCGCGCCAGCAAGGAGTCGCCGGCCCACACTGAGTCGTAGCCGGCTTGCTCCGCGCGCCGTGCCGCGTCGACGATGAGCGCCAGGTCGCTGTCCCCCCACAGGAGCGCCTCACGCGAAGGCAGCAGGAGGCCGATTGCTCGCGATTGATTCGTCATCCGATCACCATAGGTCACAGATGCCCGAGGGCGACACCATCTGGCGAACCGCCGCGACGCTGCGCCAAGGCCTCGAAGGCAAGCGAGTCCTCGCCGCTCGTCCCGACGCACTGAAGCGCCTGGCCGGAACGACCATCACCGAGGTCAAGCCAGTAGGCAAGCATCTGCTGATCCGATTTGACAACGGCCTCGCGATCCACTCCCACATGCGGATGCAGGGCTCGTGGCATCTCTACAAACGCGGCGACCGATGGCGCCGGCCGGCGTGGCAGATCAAAGCCCTGCTCGAGACCGATGACGTGGTCGCCGTCTGCTTCGGCGCTCCTGTGGTGGAGCTCGTCCGCGACGAGACGACGAAGGTGGGCCATCTCGGGCCAGACATCCTCTCCGACGATTGGACGGCCAGGGAGGTGGTGGCACGGGCGCGCTCGTTCGGAGCAACGGCGGTTGGCGAGGTGCTCCTCGACCAGCGCGTGACGGCCGGGATCGGCAACGTCTACCGGTGCGAGGCGCTGTGGCACGCGCGCATCAATCCGTGGACGAAGACGACCG
This sequence comes from Chloroflexota bacterium, assembly GCA_005882115.1. Taxonomy (GTDB): domain Bacteria; phylum Chloroflexota; class Dormibacteria; order Dormibacterales; family Dormibacteraceae; genus 40CM-4-65-16. Next base: position 48,844 of record VBEG01000021.1, on the reverse strand, counting down.
ACCTCGACGACGCGCAGCTGACCGCGCTCTTCGAGACCGCCCACGAGGCGATGCGCGCCAACCTGAACGGCGGCTTCAAGCGGCGCTTTCCCGGCTACGGCAGGGGCGCGGTGCATGGCCGCGGCGGCAGGCCGTGCCCGCGCTGCGGCACCCGGATTCGGGTCCGCGCCCAAGGCGAGCACGCGAGGCTCACCTATTGGTGTCCAGCCTGCCAGCCCTGATCTGGCGGGGCCGGGATCCCGGGGCCTGTCAGCGGCCCGGACGTTGACCTAACGGCAATGGCAAGCGTCCACGGGGTCGCCCAGAAGGCTAGATCGGCAACCAGGCGAGGTGTCTCCAACCCGTGGTTGGAATTTCTCGAGCGGGTCGGTTACGTGATGCGCGGCGTCATTTATGCCGTGATGGGTGTCCTGGCCCTTGGCCTGGCGCTCGGAATCGGGGGCGGCGCGACTGATCAATCCGGAAGCCTGAAGCTCCTGACCGGAGGGCCGACCGGCAAGGCCTTGCTCCTCGCGGTAGTCTTCGGCCTCGGCGCCTATTCCATATGGGGCTTCGTGCGGGCAATCTTCGACCCGCTCCATCGCGGTCGCGACGCTCCGGGCATCGCCGAGAGGCTTGGCTTTGCCTGGAGTGGGGTCGCCTACGCCGCGATCGTCCTGTTCGCGCTTCGCCTTCTGGCCGGGACCTCGCAAGCCGGGTCTCATGACAGCGCCCAGTCGACGATCGCGAGGATCCTCACCGTTCCGGGCGGCCAGTGGGTGGCGATCGTCATCGGCGTCATCGCCATCGCCGCCGGTTTGGCCCAGCTGGTCGAAGCTGCCAGAGCCACCTTCAAGAAGGACCTGAAGCGATTCGATATGAACAGGGTGGAGAAGCAGATTGTGGACGGCCTCGGGCGATTCGGCATGCTCTCGCGCGCCATCACCTTCGGCCTCGTCGGATGGTTTGTCCTTCAGGGCGGCTTGCACAGGGATCCGAACCAGGTGCACGGATTCGCAGGCGCTTTCATCTTTCTTCTGGACCAGCCTTACGGTCGCCCTCTGCTGGGCATGGTCGCCGCCGGCTTCATCGCCCTCGGTCTCCACTCGTTCGCGTGCGCGCGCTGGATCCGCCTCCTCGGAAGCCGGCCTTGAGCTTCACCAAGGCGGAGACGAAGGCCACGCGCCTGCTGGTCATCAGTCGCGCCGCCGGGTCGATGAACGAGGAGGTCGAGAAAGAGCTGCGCTCGGCCTTCGCCGATCACCTCATCGTCGACTTCGACCCCCACGAGGACATCGAAAAGCTGGTCTCGTCGCGGGCACGAATCATCGTGGCGGGAGGCGACGGCACCGTGGAATTCATGGTGCGGAAGTTCGCCGATTCCCGACATCCGATCGGCGTCATCTCGCTTGGCACATTCAACAATCTCGCTCGCGCACTCGGCCTGCCTCCAAAGATCGAGGACGCGATCGATGTCGCCCGCGATGGTCACGCGCGGCCGATCACGCTGGGCAGGGTCAACGATCACGTTTTCGTAGAGGCCTGCGCGATCGGACTGTTCGGCGAGACAATCGCGCTTGGCGACTCGGCCAAAGACCTCGAGTTCGGTCAGCTCGCGGTCAAGCTGAAGAACGTCATCGCAGCCAAGCGATTTCAGTACGAGCTCGCCGGCGATATCGAGGGCGGCGGCTCCGCGATGTCGCTCGTCTTCAGCAATACCGCTTCCATCGGCAGCCAGCTGCCGATCAGCGACGGCACCCCGATCGACCCTCACCTCGAGTTCTCTGTGCATGCGGGCGAATCGCGGACCGACATCGCCATCCGCGCGTTGAAGTCGGCGCTGCTGATGAAACACACAGAGGATGGAACCGGCCAGGTCTTCAAGTTCAGCGAGCTCGAAGTCAAGACCAGGCCGCGCGTGCGCGTCTATGCCGACAACTTCCAGGTGGGGCGGACGCCGGCGAGGATCAGCGCCTACACCAGCGCGCTCAAGATGCTGTTGCCGAAGTGAGCGCGCAACCCGTCGAAAAGGCCGCCCAGGAGGTTATCGCCGGCGATCCGCGCGAGAGCGCCCGCGCATGGCTTTGGCCACTGACGGTCGCGGTGGCAATCATCTTCGCGATGGACACCTACCTCGTGGCCACCCAGCCTCTGCTGCCCTTCGACGTCCCCGTGGCGACGTTCATCCAGTCGTTCCCCTGGGGCCCGGTTACATACATTTTCGCGGCCATCAACTACACGGCGGGCTACGTGCAGGTCGCCGTCGGCGTAGCGGCCGTATTGATTCTTTTTCTTGTCGAGCGGCGCGCCGGCTACCTGATGGCGATCGGCTCCATCTCCAGCGGGCTCGACAACCTGATCAAGCTCGCCATGGCGCGCCAACGTCCGGCCGCCGACCTGATCCACATCCTCACACCCGCCCCTGGGTACAGCTATCCAAGCGGGCATGCGGTGTTCTTCACGTGGCTCAGCTTCATGCTCGCGTTCTCGCTGGCGCCGCACGTCAGGCCGCGCCGCCGGTGGATGCTCTGGATCGCGGCGGCGATCGTGGTCTTCCTCGCCTGTTGCGCGCGCGTCTGGGCGGGCGCCCACTGGCCCAGCGACGTGGCGGGAGGATTCCTCCTCGGGCTTGGCTGGTCAGCGTTCGTCGTCTGGCTGCCCGAGCGCTGGCTGCCTTCTCCCTCCTGGAAATGGTTCACGGCCAGGCGCCGGCGCGTGACGAGCTGATGCGATAGGGCTCTGCGCTTCATGAACCGTCCTCTACTCGCCATCGCGGTGATCGTCGCGCTCGCTGCGATCGGGCTGTCGGTCTATGTGGCGAGCCATCCGTTCATACCAGAGGACGCACTGGTCGAGCGGGACATCCAGGCGACCGACTGGGGGCCGCTCGCGGTCACCTTCCGATTCTTCAGCTGGATCGGTGACGCCAAAGGCCTGGCGGTCGAGATCCTCATCTTCTTCGCGATCCTGATCTTCAACCGCCGCGCGTGGATCTTTGCCGGGGGAGCCGCTCTCAGCGGTGGCTGGTATGAGGCCGTCAGTCACCTGATCGTGCGCGCCCGGCCGACGACCGCCGACGTGCTGCGGGTGACGGAGCATCCGGGCGCGTCCAGCTATCCCAGCGGGCACACGATCTTCATCGTCACGGTGACGGTCGTCTTGATGCTTTGCTTCGGCTACCGATTCCTACCGCAGTGGGCGCGAGTCATGGGCTGGGTGGTCGTCGTCCTGATCATCGTCGCCAACGCCATCGCCAGGATCTATACCGGGGCGCACTGGCCGACGGACGTGCTAGGTGGGATCCTGATCGCGGTCGCCTGGCTCACGTTTCTCGTTTCGATCCGGCTGGTCTCCGATGGGGTGCTGGGCGGCGTCAGAAACCCGGCGGCCAGGCGAAGTCCGGCGGCGGGCTGACCGTCGGCGGGCTGATCTCCAGCGTGATCACATCGCGCTCCTCGACCACGATCGAGCGCGGGTCGCCTGGTCGCGAGGGTACTCCACCACGGCCGCAGAAGCCTACACCGGGTTCTGCGACGCGTTGCGGTATGCGCGCAAGGCATCCCGCACCGCGGCCGGTTGGCCCTCCAGGCCGGCCTCGACAGCGTCGGCGAGGCGGTCGGCGGCCTCGAGACGGGCGCGTGTCGCGAGCATGTCCACCTCGACGCGCCGCCGGTAGCAGTTCATCGCGTCGCGAAGCCGACCCTTTTCTTTCATGGCGGCGACCACATCTCGCGAATCGCGGCTTCGCCGCCGTCTGAAGCGGTCATCTTCACCATCGGGCCGTCCAGCTCAAACGTGATCCAGCGGCAGCACTCCCGCTCGACGTCGATGAGCCGGCGCAGGGCGTCCGCGCTTCCTGGATGGACGATCAACCGAAGCCCGCCCGGAACCTCCTCCCGGGAGACGAGCGAAAGACGAAGCAGCTTGTCCCAGGCCGCCTGCGTTTCCTTCAGATCATCGGGTGTGAGGGCGCAGGCGATCGTGTCCGAAGTCGCACGAAATGTGTCCATTCGCAGGCTCCTTGGGGGGCTTAGATTCGCCAATCGCAGCCTACGACAGGCAGCCGCGATGTCATCCGGTCTGGCGGTTCCGGCTGGCTCATGCTTCTATTTGACGGGAGATCGAAGAAGCAACAAGGAGGTCCGTGCATGGCTATCTCTCTGAAGTACCTGCTGGTCGAGGACGCGCCGCCTGCGGCCATCATCACTCTCAACCGCCCCGACCAGCTCAACGCGCTGTCCACCGGATTGATGGAAGAGCTCACAGCCGAGCTCGAACGCCAGGCATCCAGGCCCGAAGTCCGCGCCATCGTCATCAAAGGCGCCGGCCGCGCGTTTTCGGCGGGCCACGACTTGAAGGAGATGCTCGATAAGACGCTCGACGAGGAGCGTGAGCTGTTCGCGCTCTGCAACAAGCTCATGGCCAAGGTGCAGTCGGTTCCGGTTCCCGTCATCGCCGCGCCCCATGGAATCGCGACGGCCGCGGGCTGTCAGCTTGTCGCGACGTGCGATCTCGCGATCGCAAGCGACGACTGCCGCTTCGCGACGTCTGGCGTGAAGTACGGATTGTTTTGCTCCACGCCCGGCGTCGCGGTGGCGCGGAACCTCAGCCGCAAGCACTCGCTGGAGATGCTGCTCACAGGTCGCTTCATCGATGCCGCCACCGCGGAGCGCTGGGGTCTGATCAACCGAGCGGTGCCGCGCGAGCAGCTCGACGCCGAGGTGATGGCGCTGGTGAAAGAGCTCGCGCAGCTGAGCCGATACGCGCTGCAGATCGGCAAGGAAGGTTTCTACGAGCAGGTCGAGTCGAAGCAGACGGACGCCTACGCGCTGATGGCGGAAGCCATTTCCTGCAACGCGGTCGCTCCCGACGGGCGCGAGGGCATGACCGCTTTCGTCGAGAAACGCAAGCCGATGTGGAGTTCCTAGCGCCGGCCGGCTAACAACTAGGTCGAGGCAATTTGCCCTCCCCGCTCGCCGGGGAGGGTCGGGGTGGGGGCGCAGTCTCGGCACAAACCGCCGAATACAACACGGTGGCTCGTCACTTTGAAGCCGGTCAGGTTGTGGACCTGCGCGGTCGCGTCGTCCAGCACGCACCCGGGCACCTCCTCGACGCGCCCGCAGCGCTCACACCGGATGTGCTCGTGGTGGTCTTCGCGGAGCTCGAAGCGCGCGCGCCCGTCCCCGAGGTCGATCTTGTCGACCACGCCCTGCTTCTCCAGGACGCTCACGGCGCGGAAGACCGAAGAGTAGTCGGCGGAGCCAAGGGACGACCGCGTCGCCTGGAACAGCTCGTCCATCGACCACGCGTGGCGCTCCTCGGTGTCGAGCAGCCGGCGCACCTCGTCCGTTACCGGGCTCGGCCTGGGCATCCACGCAATATATCGCAAATCACTTGCGCAAGGTGCTTGTGCAATACTCTTGCGCATCTTGGGAGCGCTCCAACTCGACCACGCGGCCGCCCGTCTGGGCGGACGGCTGATCTGGACCGAGGTCGACCTGGAAGTCCAGGAAGGCGAGTTCGTCGCCATCCTTGGCCCCAACGGGGCCGGCAAGTCGACGCTGCTCAAAGCACTCCTTGGAGTGGTGCCCCTGGCCGAGGGTTCGGTGCGCGTCTTCGGCCGGCCGGTCCGGCGAGGGAGCGACGAGATCGGCTACTTGCCACAGCGACGCCGATTCGATCCGGACCTGCGCATCCGCGCGGTCGACCTTGTGCGGCTGGGTCTCGACGGCGAGCGTTGGGGGATGTCGCTGCCGTCGCCCGCGAAAACAAATCGGGTCGCCGAGATGGTGGAGCTGGTTGGAGCCGCCGCCTACCAGGACCGGCCGATCGGAGAGCTTTCCGGCGGTGAGCAGCAGCGGATCCTGATCGCGCAGGCCCTGGTCAGCGGCGCCAGGATGCTGGCCCTTGATGAGCCACTCGAGAGCCTTGACCTCAACAATCAGCAGGCGATCTCGGAGCTGATTCGGAGCATCTGCCAGACGCGCGGCGTCACCGTCCTGCTCGTCGCGCATGACATCAATCCCATCCTTCCCTTCGTCGATCGTGTTGTCTACGTCGCCGGCGGCCACGTGTTGTCCGGCAAGCCGCAGGAGGTCATCCGCACCGAGACGCTGACCGCGCTTTACGGAACCCCGGTCGAGGTGCTGCACACGAGCGACGGCCGCATCGTCGTGGTTGGCCAGTACGAGCCCGTCACGCATCACCCCGACGACCACTGATGCCTGAGCCGGGACCGTCGTGGGACGTCGTGGCGGACATCCAGCTGCTCCTCCAGTTCCACTTCATGCAGAACGCCTTCCTCGCCGGCACGCTCGTCGCGCTGCTCGCCGGCACGGCGGGCTACTTCGTCGTTCTTCGCGGACAGAGCTTCGCGGCGCACATGCTGTCGCAGGTCGGCTTTCCAGGCGCTGCCGCGGGCGTGCTTGTGCACGTCTCGCCGGTGCTCGGGCTGATCGTTTTTTGCGTGGGGGCGGCGGTGGGCATCGCGGCTATCGGTCGCGAGGTCGATGCCGGTCAGCGGCTTGAATCCGCCGCCATCGGCTCGATCCTCGCGTTCTCGCTGGGCCTGGGCTTTCTCTTCGTCCGCCTGTACGGCGGCAGCGCTCAGGGGATCTACGCGTTTCTGTTCGGAACGATCCTCGGCATCACCGACCGCGATGTGCAGCTGACGTTCGCGGTCGCGCTGGTCACGATCGCATCGCTCGCGGCGATCGGACGCCCGCTGATGTTTGCGTCGGTCGACCCCGACGTCGCTCAGGCCCGTGGCGTTCCCGTGCGGATGCTGTCGCTGGCTTTCTTGCTCATCCTCGCGTTGTCGGTCGCGATCACCGTGCAGATCGTCGGCACGCTGCTGATCTTTGCGCTGCTCGTCGCCCCCGCCGCATCCGCGCTCCAGCTGACCGCGCGACAAGGACGAGGGATCGCGCTCAGCGTCGCCCTGTCGCTTGCCTTCACATGGCTGGGACTTGCCCTGGCGTATTTCACGAACGTCCCCGTTGGCTTTTTCATCACCACGCTGGCGTTTGTGTTCTACCTGGCGGTCCGACTCGTCAAGACGCGCCGCACGGTTGTGGCGCCGGCATGAGCATGCTCGGACTCGAGTTCATGCGGAACGCGTTCATGGCGGGTGGGTGCATCGCGCTGGCGGCCGGGCTCGTCGGTTACTTCGTCGTCCTGCGGAACCAGGTCTTCACCGCCGACGCGCTGGGCCACGTGGCGTTCACGGGCGGTCTGGGCGGCGTGCTTGCCGGGCTCAACCTCCTGGCGGGCGTCTTCGGCAGCTGTATCGCGGTCGCGCTCGCGATCGGCGCGTTGGGAGGCCGCGGCCGCGGCCGCGACATCGCGATCGGCACCGTCTTCGCGTGGGTGCTGGGCGTGGGCGCGCTGTTCTTGAGCCTGTATACGACCGCGCGCAGCGCCGCGTCGGGAACCCTTGGTGTCAGCGTGCTCTTCGGGTCGATCCTGGGCCTGCAGCCGGCGCAGGTTGTCGTCGGTTCGCTGACCGGTATCGCGACCGCCGTCGTTCTGCTCCTCATCGCGCGTCCTCTGCTCTTCCTCAGCGTCGATCCCGAGGTGGCGGTCGCGCGGGGTGTGCCCTCGCGTGCATTGTCGGCGCTCTTCTTCGTCCTGGTCGCGGTCACCGTCGCGGAGTCGGTCCAGGCGGTGGGTGCTCTGCTGATCTTCGGCCTGATGGTCACCCCGGCGGCGGTCGCGCAGAACCTGTCGACGCGTCCATGGGTGGGAATGGCGCTCTCCGCCGGTATCGCCGTCGCCGTCGTCTGGCTCGGGCTCGTCGTCGCCTTCTATATCGCGTTGCCGGCGAGCTTCCTGATCACCGGCCTCGCCTTTGTCCTGTACCTGGCGTCACATCTCGCGCGCCGCATGTCGCGGATTGGACGACTCGCATGAAAGTGTTGGGAAGCCTCGTCGCCTTGGTATTGCTTTCGGGTTGCGGGTTGAGCGCTCAGACCGGCTCGGCTTCTGGCAAGGTGCCGGTCGTGGCCGTGGAGAACTTCTGGGGCAGCATCGCGGCCCAGGTCGGCGGCGAGCACGCAGCCGTGACGAGCATCATCGCCAACCCGGACACCGACCCCCACGACTACGACCCGACGCCTCAGGACGCGAGAACGATCGCGCAGGCGAAGTACGTGATCGTCAACGGCGTGGGCTACGACGCGTGGGCCGCCAAGCTGTTGGACGCGAATCCGGCGCCGGCCCGGATCGTGCTCACTGTCGGCGACCTGGTCGGCAAGAAGGTGGGCGACAACCCGCACCTCTGGTATTCGCCGTCCTATGTCGACCAGGCGGTGGAGCAGGTCGCTTCCGACCTCGGCAAGCTCGACGCCGCCGACGCGGCGTACTTCCAACGCCAGGCGGCGGACTACAAAGGTATCGGCCTGAAGAGCTACCACGACACGATTGGCGCAATCAGGCAGAAGTACGGGGGCACGAAGGTAGGCGCGACCGAGAGCATCTTCGCCTACCTGGCCGAAGGAACCGGACTCAACCTGATCACGCCGCCGGGCTACCTGAACGCGATCAGCGAGGGGGCTGATCCGAGCGCGGCCGATAGGGCCACGGTCGAAAGCCAGATCGCGACGAGGGCAATCAAGGTGTTTGTCTACAACTCGCAGAACTCGACGCCGGAGGTCCAGGGCCTGGTGGCGAAGGCACGGGCCAAGGCCATTCCTGTCGTCAGCCTCACCGAGACGATGCCGCCGGCCCGCGCGACCTTCCAGGACTGGCAGACGGCGCAGTTGAAGGATCTGCTTCAGGCTCTGGGCGGCTGACAGCGACCTCTGCGGCCTTGACGCCAAGAATTCATCAGGCGTAGAATTCAACGCACGTTGAATTCTGGGAGGGGACGCAATGCGTGAAAAGCTGGAGACTCTCGTTCAGCCGGTGGTGGCCGGCCTTCTGACTCTCGTCACGCTGATCGGCCTGATCGGTCCGGCGATCAAAAGCCCATCTCCTCACGATATCCCTGTTGGCCTGGTCGGCCCGGCGCCCGCGACCCAGCAGATCGCAACCGCCTTCGCGACCAACGCGCCGGGGGCGTTCCACTTCACGACCTATGGGACCGAGACCGACGCACGCGCGGCCATCGATGCGCGCGATATCGATGGAGCGCTGGTCCTCGGAAGCGGCGGTCCTCATCTGATCATTGCCGGCGCCGCGGGGGATGGCGCGACCGGCGTCATCACCGGCGTATTCAGCGGCGTGTTCCAGTCCCAGGGCCAGACGATCGCTGTCGAGACCGTGCATCCCTTTGCCTCCGGCGACCCGCACGGCCTGATCCTGTTCTTCGTCATCCTCGCGGTGCTTGTCTCGACATTGATCGCGCAGGCGCTCGCGGGCTTGCGTCGTGGGGTTTCTTTTGCCGAGCGACTGGCCCTGGTCGTCGTCTACGCGATCGTCGCCGCTCCGGTGGCGATGGGCGTCGCGACGTGGATCGCCGGCGATTACGGCTCCGGATTCTGGACCGCGACCGCGCTCGTCGCGCTCGGGTCGGCCGCGATCGGTGCGGTGGTCGCCGGGGCGGCCGCATTGCTGGGAAGGCCTGGCGTCGCGCTGGCCGCGCTCGTGGCCGTGCTCATCGATCTTGTCTGCTCGGGAGGCCCGATCGGCAGCCAATTGCTGCCCGACGCTTATCGCTGGCTCGCGCCCGGGATGCCCGCCGGACAGCTGTTCAGCGGGATCCGCGGCGCGCTGTACTTCGAGAGCGCGGGCGTCAGCACACCCGTGACGGTGCTCAGCCTGTGGCTCGCCGCAGGCCTCGTGCTGATGCTGCTGGGCGCCCTGGTCACACGTCGCGGCGCGGCGCATGGCGCGGACCGGTAGGAGGCCCGGGCCAGGCCGCACGCGGGAGAAGATCCTCGCCGCCGCGCGGTCCCAGTTCGCCAAATCCGGCTTCGAGAGCACGACCATCCGCGGCATTGCCGCCGGCGCCCACGTCGATCCGAAGCTGGTCCTTCACTATTTCGAGTCGAAAGAAGGGATCTTCCAGGCAGCGATGGACTTTCCCTTCGACCCGGCGCAGGCCATCCCTGAGTTGCTGAGGCCGGGGTTGGACGGGCTCGGCGTCCGGTTGGCCCGTTTCTTCATCGACATCTGGGATTCACCGGCGGGCGTCCGCGCCCACGCCATCGTGCGCTCGATGGTCACCAGCGAAAGCGCCGCGGCGCTGATGCGCGACTTCGTCAGCCGGGAGATCCTGGCCCGGGTTGCCCAGGCGCTCGAGCTCGACCACCCTCAAGTTCGGGCCAGCCTCGCGGCCAGTCAGCTGATCGGGCTGGCCATGCTTCGCTACGTGGTGAAGGTCGAGCCGCTCGCCTCAGCGCCCCCGGCCAAGCTCGCGGCCTGGATCGGACCCACCTTGCAACGCTACTTCACGGACCCGCACGCAACTCGCCCGTGAGCGGGACCGCCCTGGTCCTGCTGGCGGGCACGGGCGTGGTCGCCATCGCGGACTGGGTGGCCGTCGTCGCGTCGACCCGGCGGCTCGAATACGTCGCCAAGCCCGCGGTCATGATCGGCCTGATCGCCGTCGCGCTCGCGCTGCGCCCGACAAGCCCGGCCGAGCGGGCCTTCTTCGTCATCGCCCTCGCGCTCGGCATGGCCAGCGATGTCTTTCTGATGCTGCCGAAGGACATGTTCGTGGCAGGCCTGGTCGCCGCGCTGGTCGAGCACATCGCGTACATCGCGGGCTTTCGCGCCCGCAACGTCAACGTCGCGCTGCTTGCGATCGCGTTCGTTGTAGCGCTGGCCTCGGTCGCCGTCTTCCTGCCGCCGATCTATCGCGCCCTTCGCAACAGCAGTCCGAAGCTTGTCGCTCCCGTCATTGTTTACGTCGCGGTGTTCGTAGTCATGGTCGCGTCGGCGGGCGGCACCGGATCCCTCGTTGCGCTCGGCGGCGCTCTCCTCTTCTTCTATTCGGACGCGATCCTGGCGTGGAATCGATTCGTGAGGCCGGTCCCGAGCAGCCGGATCGTCAACATCGTGCCCTACCACGTGGGCGAGGCTCTGCTCGTGCTTTCGCTGGTCACATGACGATCACGATCGACGACTTCCGCCGGGAGCTTGGAAGCCGGATCACCTAGGATCACGCCGATGCCGACCCTGTACACGTGGCTGTTCTTCGTCCACGTCCTCGCGGTGGGGACGTTCCTCTTCGCCCATGGCGTGTCCGGCGGCGCGTCGTTCCTGTTGCGCGGACCGGTTTCGCAGCAGACCCGCTCGCTCCTCTGGCTCTCCCAGCAATCGTCTTTTCTATCCAGCCCCGCGATCCTGCTCGTGATCGTCACGGGGATCTGGATGACGCTTGCCGGACACTGGTCCGGCAGGGTCTGGCCATGGGCGTCGCTGGCATTGCTGATCGTGGTCTTCGCGGCGATGGTCTATGTGGCTCGTCCCTATTACATGGCGCGTGACGCGATGAAGGATCCGAACGAGGCGATCGCGGCGCGACTTGCGAGCGCCAAGCCCATGCTTGCCCTATGGATCGGCGTGCCGGCGTTGGTGATGCTATTCGGGCTCATGGCCTTCAAACCTTTTTGATTTGAATACGAATTCAGGCCTCGACCGATACTTCAATTGAACGATGACAACCCGGGCGTAGGCGTCTTAGGGTGGGCCCCGTGGCTATGAAGATCCGGGTCATGGCCTCGCACGGCCCGCCAGGCCGGGGCGTCATCCCGGCGTTGGTCTACCGCGCGGAGGCGTACGACGAAGCAGACCGCTTTCGCGAGTGCAAGTGGGGGTGCTCGCACAGTCACGACAGCGTCGAGCACGCATTCAACTGCGGAATGGATTGGCTCGACGACCAGCCTGCCGAACCGGCCTCCGAAACCGCCTGAAGAAAGCTCCGCCGCCTAGCTCTTAAAATCGGCTGGATGGAGACCTCGACGCTCTCGGCTGCCCATTCGTTTGGCGACCTGGAGAGGTACCGCGGCGAGCTCACGGCGTACTGCTACCGGATGCTCGGGTCGCCCTTCGACGCCGAAGACGCGGTGCAGGATGCCTTTGTCCGCGCGTGGCGCAGCCGCGACAAGTTCGAGGGACGCTCGGCGATGCGGTCCTGGCTGTACCGGATCGCGACCAACGTCTGCTTGGACGTGCTCAAGGGCAAGGAGCGCCGCGAGCGGCCGATGGACATGGGCCCCTCGTGCGAACCGATCGAGGCCAACCTTCATGTCCCCGCTGAGGTCACATGGCTAGAGCCGATCCCGCTCAGCCTGATCGCGCCCGACCGCGATCCGGCGGATGTCGCCGTGGCCAACGAATCGATCCGCCTCGCGTTCGTGGCTGCGCTGCAGCAATTACCCGCCAAGCAACGGGCGGTGCTGATCCTCCGCGAGGTCCTGGACTGGCAGGCGACCGAGGTCGCGGAGCTCCTGGACACCTCAGTGCAGTCCGTCAACAGCGCCTTGCAGCGCGCGCGCGCGACGCTCGCCAAGGGCAACGCCGACGGCGCCACCCGCGCTCAGCCCCTGAGCGCCGCGGACCGCGCCATGCTGGAGCGGTACGTCGCCGCGTTCGAGGCGTACGACCTCAGCGCGTTGACCAGCTTGATCCGGGAAGACGCCAGGCAGTCCATGCCGCCCTACGACATGTGGCTGAGTGGCCGCGACGACATCCTCAAGTGGTGGTTTGGACCGGGCATTGGCTGCGAGGGATCGCGTGTCATCCCGACCATCAGTGCCAACGGCATGCCGACCTTCGGCCAGTACAAGCCGAGCCCGAACGGCGGCTTCGACCCGTGGGCCCTGCAGGTGCTCGACATCTCGGGAGGGCGGATCGGCGAGTTCACGTTCTTCCTCGACACGGCGAAGCTGTTCCCGCTATTCGGGCTGCCCCTGCACCTCGACGCCTAGGATTCGCTCCAGCCCCAGGAGCGCGATCAGCTCCAGGATGGCGGCGTTTGGATTGCGCAGCCGCAGCTCGCAGCCGCGGCGGCTGGCGTCCAGCCGGGTCCGTGCGATGCGGTCGATCGTGGCGATGTCCGGACGCTTGAATCGGGCACAGTCCAGGATGACCGTCTCGGTCGCCATCGACGTTTAGACGGAATACCCCCCTCTAACTAATCGGTTCGTGACCGATGAGTTTTGCAGCGCGGGTGGGTCTAAACCGGGCATGAAGAATTCACGCTGGCTCTCGCTGATCGTTCTTTGCACGGGTTTTCTTTTGATCGTTGTCGACATGACGATCGTGAACGTCGCGCTGCCGTCGATCCAGGTCGATCTCGGCTTCTCGCAGTCAGGGCTGGCGTGGGTCGTCAACGCGTACTTGATCGCTTTCGGCGGGCTGCTGTTGCTCGCGGGCCGGGTCGGGGACCTGTTGGGTCGCAAGCGCGTGTATCTCGTGGGCCTCACTATCTTCACGGGCGCGTCAGTGCTTTGCGGACTTTCCTTCGCGCAGCCGATGCTGATCGGCGCGCGCTTCGTCCAGGGTATCGGCGGAGCGGTGAGCTCGGCCGTGATCCTCGCCATGATCGTCACCCTTTTCCCTGAGCCGCTCGAGCGCGCCAAGGCATTCGGCATCTTCAGCTTCGTTGCCTCGGCCGGTGCGGCTGTGGGGTTGCTCGCCGGCGGCCTGATCACGCAGGCGGTCAGCTGGCACTGGATCTTCTTCGTCAACCTGCCGATCGGCATCATCACCGCGATCGCGGCAGCTCGCATGCTGGACTCTGACAAGGGCATCGGCCTCGGCCACGGAGCAGATGTGCTGGGCGCGATCATGGTCACGTCCGCGCTGATGCTGGGCGTGTACACCATCGTGCAGACGTCGGACTATGGGCTTGGCTCGTCACGCACGCTCGTCCTCGGAGGCATCGCCGTGGCGCTCCTCGGGGCGTTCGTCGTGCGCCAGGCGCGCGGTCGCAACCCGATCCTTCCGCTGCGAGTGTTCCGCTCCCGCAAGGTCGCCGGCACGAACATAGTGCAGGCCCTGATGTCGACTTCGTTCTTCAGCTTCTTCTTCCTCGGCTCGCTTGATCTGGAGCGCGTGCTGGGCTACGGCCCGATGGCGATTGGGCTCGCCTTCCTGCCCGTGGCCATCGTGATGGCTCTCTTCTCGATCCGCTTCTCGGCGCAGCTGATCAACCGGTTCGGCGCCGGCGCGATGCTGGTGACCGGCCAGGTCGTGGCCGGGCTGGCGCTCGGGATTGTCGGCTTCGGGCCGGCCGACGCGAACTACGTGACCCACCTGCTGGCGCCGATGGTGCTGCTCGGGCTGGGAGGCGGGCTGGCGTTTCCGGCGCTCACGATGATCGCGATGGCGGACGTGCACCCGACCGACGCCGGCCTTGCCTCCGGTCTTCTGAACACGACCGGCCAGGTCGGTGGGGCGCTTGGTCTTGCGGTTCTGGCGACGCTTGCCGGCTCCCGCTCGCTGGAGTTGGTCCGCAGTGGCATCGATGTCACCACCGCATTGGCGGGCGGATACCACCTTGCATGGCTGATCGGAGCCGGCATCGTCGTCGTGACCCTGGGCACCTCGGCGTGGTTGCTGCGCAGTCAGACCGCGGCCGCGGTCGACGAGGGTTGCCTGCGTTGCGAGGCGGCGGCTTGATCGCCTCCTTCATCATGGTGAGCCTCGACGGCTACTTTGAGGGCGACAAGCCCTGGGATATCGACTGGCACCAGGTCGACGACGAGTTCAACGAGTTCGCGATCAAGCAACTGGATGAATTCGACTGCCTCGTCTTCGGCCGCTCGACCTACGAAGGGATGGCCCAGTACTGGCCGGGCGAGGAGGCGATCAGGACCGATCGCGAGGTCGCTTCGCGGATGAATCGGGCGCCGAAAATCGTCCTCTCACGCACGCTTCAGAAGCCTGAACCGGCATGGAACAACTCTACGGTGGTCAAAGAAGCGAGCGAGCTGCGTGAGAAAGGCCAGAACCTTCTCGTCCTGGGCAGCTCCGTGCTCACGACAAGCCTCATCGAGCAGGGCCTGCTCGACGAGCTGCGCATCATCATCAACCCGGTGCTGATCGGCTCGGGCAGATCGCTCGCGAGCTCGGCGACGCGCCACATCCTATTGAAGCTGCTGAGCCGGCGTGACTTTCGCAACGGAAACGTTCTCCTCACATATCGACCCCACGTGGACGCAACGTGAACGAGCTTCCTGACGCGGTGCGCGCGATGGTCGATGCGCCGAGCAATGCCCACATCGCGACGATCCTTCCGCACGGAAGCCCGCACAGCGTCCCGGTGTGGGTCGGTCTGGAAAGCGAACGAGTCGCGGTGCTCACGAGTCCAAGATCACGCAAGGCTCAAAATCTCGACCGCGATCCACGCGTCTCGATCTCGATGACCGACCCGCTGCAGCCGAACGCCATGGCGCAGTTGCGCGGTCGGGTGTGCAAGCGGATCGAGGGGGACGAGGCGTGGAAGATCATCGACCGCATATCGCACAAGTGATGCCTGGCGCGCGACCACTCGCGGCGCGCCCCTACGGACCGGACGATTCGAGGCCCCAGACGTCCTGGGGCAAGGTCGTCGAGCACCTCGAAGAGGCCAGTAAGACAGTAGTTCCACGTAGCCGGCGGGTTAGGGCGTTTTCTGCTCCAGCTCCTGCTGGCGCTTGACCCAGTAGTCGAGGCGGTGGCGGAACCGCTCCACCTGCGACGCCAGCACCGGCAGGTTTGTCTCCTCGGCCTCGCGCTGCGCCTCCCGGGGCATGGTCGGGATCATCTTGGCGAGCAGGTCGAAAAGCTCCTGCTCGAGCTTGACCAGGTGCCCGTAGACGGCAACCCACCGGCGGGCTTCCACCAGCGACTCAGACTGCGGGTTCTCGCCGCTGATCGGTCGCTCGAGATCGGCACCTTCCCAGGCGGCCCCAGCAGCCTCCTCTTTTCTGGAGGCCATGGTCGCATCATGGCCCTTATTAGTAGGAATGTCACGGTGAATTTCGCCTGGATTCATCAGGGTGGCCTGTATTCCCGAACGCGATGCGGTCCCGCACCACCCGGGCTCGGCCCAACAGACGCGAGCGCTGGACGGCGTCCTCGCCGAACCTGTCGCGGATCGCGTCGACCGCAGCCTCCAGCCTCTCGCCACGCGGGCGCATGCGTTCCACGAACAGGTCGAGCTGTCCGCCCTCGCCATCGCTGAGCGACGAGACTCCGACGCCGAGCGTTCCCACCGTCAGCCGCGGATCCCGAGCTGCAAGAAGTTTCAGCGCCGCCTGGTAGATCTCGTCGCCGGTCGCAACCGGCTCGGGCTGTTTTGCCTGCTTCGAGAAATGTCCGGGGTCGGGCCGATACACGACGCCGACCGAAACGATGCTGCCGCGCCGGTTCGCCGCGCGCAGCCGCCGGCCCACCATGTCCGAAAGCCGCATCAGCAGCTCTTCGAGTTCGCGCTGCGAAGCGGTTGCGTGGGCCATCACGTGGGAGTGGCTGTAGCTCTTCCGCTTGACGCTTTCGAAACCGCCGACCTCGAATCCACGCAGCCGCATGCTCCAGCCTCGGGCGACTTCAGCGTGCATGCCCGCGAGTCGAAGGCGAGGAGCGGTCGCGCGCAGGAACTGGACCGGCGTGCGGATGCCGCCGCGCGAGAGCCGGCGGGCCGTCGCGTCGGCGATGCCCGAAAGGTCGGTGAGCTGCAAGCGCTCGAAAACCGCCACGAGGTTCCTGTGGTCGATCCGCTGCAGGCCGTCGCGTTTGTCCAGGTTGGAGGCTTGCTTGGCCATCCAGATGGAGGTGGAGACGCCGACGGATGCCGTCACGCACTCGCCGATCTCCTCCCGGATGGCTCTCTTGATTGCGAGGCCCACGCCCTCCGGTCCGAGCTTTTTGAGCCCGGGCGTTCCCGCGAGGTTCGTCGACGCCTCGTCGATCGACATCCGCAGCACGTCGGGGCTGTGCCTCTCCATGATCTCGATCAGCTTGTCGGACACCTCTCGGTAAAGCGGCGGGTTGGGCTCGCGCACGAGTACGCCAGGGAAGATCGCCTTCGCCTCGAAGACGCGCATGCCGGTCTTGATACCGAGATCGCGTGCCTCACGCGACGACGAGACTATGGTGGCCGCGTCAGTCGCGTAGGCGGCGATGGCAAGCACTCGGCCGCGCAGCGCGGGTTCGTGCTGCTGCTCGATCGACGCGAAGGCACAGTTCAGATCGATGACCAGGGTCGCCGGGTCGGCGGTGTTCAGCCCGAGCTCGACGGCCTCAGGCGAAGGATCATCCACGAACACATGTTCGCAAAAGGTTCCCCGCCACGCAAGGGGAGAGGGTCAAGAAAGGGGTTGCTGCTTTCGCTCTAGACCGCCGCCGGCACCTCCACCGAAGCCAGGAACTTGAAGAAGACGTTGCTCCACCGCTCGGCCGCGTCGAAGACCGGGCCGTGGCCCGAACCTTCGAACATCTCCATCCCGACCCGTCCGCCCTTCTTCCGGTACTGCTCGAGGACGTTGCGAATCTGGGTGACCATCGGCTGCGGCGGAAACACCTCCTCGCCCGGCCAGCCCGGCACGTAACCCAGCTTGCCCAGCGTGCCCATCTCCCACGCCGAGCCGTCGGCGACGACGATGTCCGCGGTGCCGTGCGTCCACAGGATCGGCGGCTTGGGCTCGATGTCGACAATCCCGCTCCAGTTGCAGTACCTGGGCGAGAGCGCATTGAGGACGCCGCGCGTCCCGGGCGCCATTCCTGGCCAGTTCGGCGACGCGGTCGAGTCGCCCGGGTTGCCGTCCTCGCCCGTCTCCGACTTCAACACCTCCTCCAGCAGCATGTCCGCGCGCTCCTTCGGCTCTCGGTGCTCTGCCGCCCAGTAGGAGCTGTTGATTACGTTGCGGGGCGAGAAGGGTGACTCGTCTGAGGTGTCGTGGTCGGCGATCCGTTTGATGAACTCGGGGTTGCCTGTGCCGCCTCCTGTACCCGCGAAGTCGGAAAAGCACGGCGTGCCGTCAAGCTTGGTTCCGCCAAACCCATATGGCGAGACCGGGTCGATGAATGTGAGCGACGCCACAGGCCGGTCTTCGGCGTAGTTGGCGATCGCGGCTCCGCCGGTCGACCATCCGACCAGGTGTGGCGGGCGCGTGATGCCGAGCGTCTCGAGCAATCCGGCGGTATCGTCCGCCCAGTCGCGCAGCCCGCGCGTGGCGTCCATCGGCTTGCGCTCCGTGTCGCCGAACGCTCGCATGTCGGGCGCGATGATGCGGTAGCCGTCAGGCGCCCCGGGCATGAGGTGCTCGAAGAACCGGCCGGTCGACAGGTTGCCGTGGATCATGACCACGGGCACGCCGTCGGCGGCTCCGGACTCGATGTACCGCATGCGCAAGCGTTTCGTTTGGGCGGTGTGCGAGGTCACGCCGGATGGCAGGTTCATAGACGCCTCCTTACCCCAGGGATCCGGACAGGATAGTGCTTGCTGACGCCGCTCTCGCGCTGGTCACCCCCAGACGGAGCGCGCGACGCCGCCGACAAGCAGCAGCTTTTTTTGCTGCTCGAGCGCGCTGAGCCGGTTCCCTTCCATGGTCGACGCAAATCCGCATTGCGGGCTTAGACCAAGCCGTTCGAGCGGGATGTAGCGAGAAGCTTCCTCGATCCTTCGCTTGAGCTCGTCCTCGCTTTCGAGCGCAGGCTTCTTGCTTGTGACCAGCCCAAGCACGACGAATCGATCTTCGGGCACGTGCTTCAGGGGCTCGAATCCACCAGAGCGCTCGTCGTCGTACTCGAGCAGAAAGCGATTGAACCTCGTCCTTTCAAATATGCGCGCGATCGGCTCGTAGTCCCCGGCGGCATAGAACTTGCTCTGGTTGTTACCACGGCAGATGTGCATCGCAAAAGTGACCCCGGGATGACCGCTGATGATCGCGTTGTCCATCTCGATGCACGTGTCAATGAGCTTTTCCGGATCGCTGCCTCGCTTGCGATAGCCCTCGCGCAGCTCGGGGTCGAGCAATGCGGCGTACTGAGGCGCGTCGATCTGGACATAGGTGCATCCGAGGCGAACCAGCTCATCGACCTCGCGGCGACTCAGCTCGACGATGTCGGCGAGGTAGGCGTCACGTGTCGGGTAAGCACCTTTCGACTTCTCGGGGTCGTAGTAAGCGGCGGCCTGTTGGGCGCTGATCATGGTCACCTTGACCGGCGCTTTCGTCTTCGCCCTGAGGTAGGTGAACTCCTCGGCGGCCATGTTGCGCATCGGACGCAGCTTCTCGACGACTACCGGACGCTTGAAGACGAGCTCTTCGCCCTTCTCGTCGCGGAAGGGGATCGCCCAGCCGCCGAACTTGTCGAACCCCGCCATCGCGTCGACCAGGTGGCCGAAGAACGCGTAGCGCCGCTGCTCTCCGTCCGTAACGACGTCGATCCCGGCCGCTACCTGGGCCGCCACGGCCTCGTCGACGGCGCGATCCTCAACGTCCTTGAAATGGGCCGGGTCGATCTCGCCTGACTCGAGCTGCTTGCGCGCCGACGTCAAGAACTCGGGCCTCAGCAGGCTGCCCACGACCTCCGCCCGTGGCTGACGATCCATCGCTTGCTCCCCCTCGAGCTCCGAGGTGCGCCCAGCGCGCGCCCTGCACCGATCGAGAGCATGATGACAGGTACAAATCTGCACGGCCCGGTGATCGGATATGGGAGCAGCACTCGATGCAACGACGTGAGATACCCTCGGCTTTCCTTCAGCGACTCGGCGATCCTGGGACGACCGACGTGGTCCTTCTCGAAATGCAGCTCTCGCGGTTCGCGCAGCGCCGCGACTGCTGGAAGATCCGTGCGGCCGAGATGCAGGGCGGCCGAAGCCGCGGCCCCGACTGAATCATCCGGATCCGCAACCAAGCGCGTTCGAGATCATCGCCATCGCCGCCTCGGCCGGCGGCGTCAACGCCCTGAGCCTTCTGCTTGCCAGGCTGCCCGCGAAGCTGGGCGCGGCGGTCGTCATCGTTCAGCACGTCGATCCGCGCCACCGCAGCCTGATGCCGCAGGTAATCGGCCGCCAGTCTCGCATGCCGGTGGTGCACGGCGAGGAAGGCATGCTGCTCGAGCCCGATCACGTCTTTCTCGCTCCGCCGGACCGCCATATGCTCATCAAGCGCAGGGGCACCTTGACCCTGACGGACAGCGAGCTCGTCAACTTCGTCAGGCCCTCGGCCGATCTCCTGTTCGAATCGGTCGCGGCTGCCTACGGTGACCGCGCGATCGCCGTCGTGCTGACGGGCAGCGGACATGACGGCGCGCTGGGTGTGACCGCCATCAAGCAGCGAGGCGGCACGGTTGTCGCGCAGGATGAGGCTTCCTCAGAATTCTTTGGAATGCCATCCGCCGCCATCAAAACGGGTGCCGTCGATTTCGTGCTGCCTCTCGAAGAGATGGCGCCAACGCTCATAGCGCTGGTGGCCGCGCAGGCCCGCGAATGACGATGCAGGACGGCAGCGATTTCGAGCGCCTGATCGAGTTCCTTCGCGACGCGCGGGGCTTCGACTTCACGGGTTACAAACGGGCGAGCCTGATGCGGAGGGTGACGCAGAGGGCCTCCGAGATCGGCATCCGCGACTTCCGCGTCTACCACGACTACCTGCAGGTGCATCCGGAAGAGTTCGCGATCCTGTTCGACAAGATCCTGATCAACGTCACCGAGTTCTTTCGTGACACCCAGGCATGGGACTACCTGGCCAAGAACGTCGTCCCCAGGATCGTCGCCAAGTCCGGCGACGTTCGCATTTGGAGCGCCGGCTCGTCTTCGGGCGAAGAGGCTTACTCGGCCGCGATCCTTCTCTGCCAGGCCCTGGGCGAGGAGGCGTACCTCGATCGGGTCAAGATCTACGCCACCGACGTCGACGAGCAAGCCCTCAGCAAGGCGCGTGCGGGCTACTCCGCCAAGGAGGTGGGGTCGCTTGACGCGGAGATCAAGGATCGGTTCTTCGAACGCCAGGCTGAGCGATTTGTCTTTCGCGCCGCCCTCCGGCGGCCGATCATCTTCGGACGGCACGACGTCACGCAGGACGCGCCGATTTCACGGCTCGACCTGCTCATCTGCCGCAACACGCTCATCTACTTCACAGCCGAGACGCAGGGCCGAATCCTCGCGCGCTTCCATTACGCGCTCGACGACGATGGCTACCTCTTCCTCGGGCGGGCTGAGATGCTCCTGACCCACGCGGCGCTTTTCACTCCCGTGGATCTCAAGGAGCGCATCTTCACGAAGGTTGCGCGCCTACAGCTCCGGGAGCGGCTGGTGCTGCTGGCGCAGTCGGGCAGCATGGAAGCGTCAAACCAGGTGGCGAGGCAGCTTCGCGTCCGCGAGCTCGCCACCGAGGGAACCCCGAGCCCACAGATCGTCGTCGACTCGCTGGGGGTCCTCGTGAGCATCAACCAGGCTGCGCGCGAGCTCTTTGACGTCCCCCAGTCGGACACCGGGCGCGCCCTGAGGGACCTCGAGGTCTCGTACAAACCGGTCGATCTCCGGACCCCGATCGACCGGGTCGTCCGCGAGCGGCGTCCAACGTCTGTGCAGGGCATCGAGCTCAAAAGGAGCGACGGCACGCCGGCAACTTTTGATCTCCATGTCGTGCCGCTCATCGACGAGGACGGTTCGGTTGTGGGGACGACCATCAGCCTTTTCGACGTATCGGCTCAGATCCAGCTGCGGACGGACCTCGTGCGGATGAGGCAGGAGCTGCAGTCCAACAAGGAGGAGCTCGAGACGACCAATGAAGAGCTGCAATCGACCGTCGAGGAGCTGGAGACGACCAACGAGGAGCTGCAGTCGACCAATGAAGAGCTGGAAACGCTGAATGAGGAGCTCGAGTCGACCAACTCGGAGCTGAACAGCATCAACAGCGACCTGGCGATGCGAAGGGGGGAGGTGGAGCGGCTCAACACGCTGCTCCTCGCGATCACCGGCAACATCGAGCTCGGCGCGGCGGTCCTCGACAGGACGGGTCGAGTCCAGGTCTGGAACGAGCGGGCCGCCGACCTGTGGGGCGTGCGGTCAGACGAGGTTGTCGGGCACTCGTTCTTCGAGCTGGACATTGGGCTCCCCGCGGAACAGCTGCGCAAGCTGATCCAGGCCGGGACCGGCGGGGCAACCCGCCACGACGAGCTCGTTGTTGTCGCGACCACGCGAAAGGGGCGTCAGATCCGCTGCCGGGTGATGGCCCACACCCTGGGGGACGGCGAACAGCCGAGCGGGGTCGTGCTTGTGATGGAGGAGCTGAATCTCCAGGCCGGCTAGGCGAACGCCGTGATCGAGCTGCGAATTGATTGGCGCCATCTCTCGGCGAGCGCCTCGAGCATCTCTACCTCTGTGGCCGCCTGGTACCTGTCGGGGTAGGGCAGGTCGCCCGCGACGCCTCGCAGCTTGCTCGACAGCCTGTCCGCCGTATCGACAAGCCGGCCGTAGGCGACCGGCCAGTAATGGGGTGTGTCGGCGGTGCCCCAGGTCAGGAGGGACAGGCAATATCGCTCATGCGCGTGGACGGTCTCCTGGCGTGTGAGGTCGACCCTTGTCCGAAGCGACTCCAGTGGTTGCTTCCGGAAGCGGCGCTCGAGCGAGGCCAGGATCAGGCGCTTCGATTGCAGCATCAGAAGGCGCGACGAGATGAGCGACTCCGGGATGGTCGGTGTGCGCAGGGGCTCAGTCATCGCTCGGCACCCAGACCCATCGCGGCCGCGATGCCGTAGCCGCGGTTGCGGACGACCGTGATCACCTCTTCCAGCCCGACCTCTCGCAACCTGCTGCGCAGCCGCATGATGTACGTGCGGACCTGCGCATCCGAGAGCCGGGAGTTCTGCCAGGCGAGCGTGGCCAATTGCTTGCTGGTGAAGGGGCGCCGCGGATGGCGCAGCAGGAAGTCGAGCAGGTCGGCCTCGCGCCGCGTCAGTCGCAGCGATTTGCCCGCGTAGGTGAGGGTGTGGTCCACGCGATCGATGGCGACGCCGGCGAGCTCAGCATGGCGATCACGCCAGATGGCAAGGCGGCCGTCGATCCAGACCAGGCTCGCCTGCAGCTGTGCAGCCTCGTCGGAGCCATCCGCCCGCGCGATCACCGAACGGAGAACCGACGCGAGCTCTTCGTAGATCGCGATCCACCCCGCGACCTCGGGTAAGACAGATGTGGTTACGTCCTCGCCTGGAAACTCCCTCCAAGCGCGCTCCGCCTCGGGCTCTACCCTTGCCTCCACGTAATTCAATCTACACCCGGATGCCAGGACCGGAACGCAGATTTAGACCCCGAATGTTGCGTAGGGCGCGCTATCGTGAGCGCCGGCATGGCTGCCGGGAGCAGCAGGATCACATCGCTACACCGGGGGGCTACGTCTGGGCGAGGGGCCAAGACCCGGAGGGAGGGTCTGGCCCCTTTGCCATCCTCATAGGTCCGTGTGCCGGGCATCGACAGCTGGAAGAGATCTGTGGGTGGTTGGGCATGTTTCGCGAGCGACTGCGGGTGGCGCGAGTCGAGGAGCACCCGCACCTCGCGGCGGTGGTAGAGCAGCTGGAGGCCCGATACGTGACGAGCCGGGCTGAGCTGTCCTGAGGTAGGCATTGGCCCAGCTCAAGGTTCGCCGCGAATCGCCGTCCTCTCTTGATTTCGGCCTTGCTCGACGCATTCGCGTCGTCATCGTGGAGAACCACCAGCTCGTGTCCGAGAGCCTGGGGCTGCTCCTCGACGGTCAGAGCGATATGGAGGTTGTCGGCAAGGCAAGCTCCGTCCAGGACGCCGCCACTTTGCCGCGCCTGGCCGCACCGGACGTCGTGGTTATGGATTTCCACCTCGACGACGGCACGGGACGCGACGCGGCGCTGGTGATTCGCCAGACCTTTCCGGCCACGCGCTTTGTGTTTTTGAGTCGTGACGGCAGCGACGATGCCCGCCTCGCTGCCGTCGAAGCCGGCGCCAGCGCGTACGTGCTGAAATCAGACCCTGCCTCCGATGTGCTCGACGCGGTGCGCAAGGCCGCCGACGGCATCAGCATGATTTCGCCGACCGCTGTCGCTCGCCTGGTCAGCAAGGGCAGGGACCGCGCCCGCATGCGGGACAGCTTGAGCCCTCGGGAACGGGAGGTCTTGCAGCTCATGGCCGATGGCGTGGCGACGCGCGAGATCGGCAGGCGGCTCGGGGTCAGCTATGCGACGGTCCGCACACACATCCGGTCGATTGGCGGCAAGCTGGGAACGCATTCCCTGGTCAACGCCGTCGTCACGGCGCGAAACCTGGAGCTGGTCCGCTAGGCCCCTCTCCCGAATCGGACTAGTTGAGGAACGTCCCCAGCCGAAACCCGAAAAGGTCCGGATGTGCCTTCAAGGCCCGCAGCAGCGCAATGCCGTCAAACCGCCGCACGTCGTACTGGCAGATCACCACAACCGGGTAACGCCGACACATCACCTCGAAAGCCTCCTCGTAGCGGAGCATCTCCTCCTCGGAGACAAACATCTCGCGCTCCGATGCCATCTCGCCGACGATCCGGATCACGGTCGGTCGGTTCGTGAGACCCTCGGCGAGATATGCCTCCCACTCGGTGATCGCGCCCGCCGCCGTGCCGTCCTGGAAGCTCACGACATTGAACAGCCCGTTCTCGGAAGCTTCCTCCAGGTCGCCCAGAGCGTCGGTGTATCGCCTGAGTTCTGCGCCTGTGGCCACCAGGAAACAGGGCTCCCGGCGCCGCAAGCCTTCAGCCAGGAATGGCAGCGTGAGGCGAAGTCCGCCGGCGTCGGTGCTGTACAGCGTCGCCAGGTGAGCTGGGACTCCGACCCGCTCTCCCCCGACGTTCACGGTTGACGCGTCTGCGGCGGCACGCGCGGTCGCAGGCTGCTGCATGAAGGCCTGAAGGTCCGACTCGCTGAACCGCCTCTCGCGCCGCCGCCCCACCCGCCTGGCGGCGAGCAAGCCAGAGTCGCTCCAGCGTCGAATCGAGGCCTGACTGACGCGAAGAAAGCGAGCCGCCTCTGCTGTGTTCAGCAATCTCTCAGTGCTGTACTTTACCACCATGCCTGTAGATGGAAGTAACGCATTGCGAAGTATAATCTGTAAGAACTTGCATACATCTCCCTACGATCCGCGCGCGAGCACTCTCCAGGTCCCGGAATGGCTCGCCCAGGCCCGCACTCACGGACTGCTCAGCCGGCTGCCCGCGGAGATCGTTTCGGCCGTGGTCGCGGGAGGGTACCGGGTGGAATATCCAGCTGGGGCGGTGGCCCTGCGATGGGATGACTCCCCGAAAGCCGGCGTCGTGCTTCGCGGCACCTTGAGGGCATACATCGCCCTCCCGGACGGCGGCCAGGTGACGACCCGCTACCTCGCGGCCGGCGACATGACCGGGGTCTTCGCGCCACGGCAACCGCAAATCACCAGGGCCGTCCAGGCGCTGGAACCGTGCGAGCTCCTCTTCATCGACGCGGCCCGGATGAAGGAGATGTCGCTGGCGATGCCCCAGTTCGGGTGGGCGCTCATCGAGGAGCTGACCACCGTCCTGCACTCGACCCACAAGTCGCTGTACATACGATCGGTGGGATCGGTCCGGCAGCGGGTGGTCTGCGCGCTCCTCGACCGGGCCGAGGTGGCAGGAGGCGTCTCCGCCGGGCTGCATGTCCCCGGGACTCAGCAGGAGCTGGCCAACGCGGTCGGTTCGGTGCGCGAGGTGGTCGCGAACGTCCTGCAGGCGCTCAAGCGCGAGGGCCTG
Source organism: Chloroflexota bacterium (assembly GCA_005882115.1). Classification (GTDB taxonomy): domain Bacteria; phylum Chloroflexota; class Dormibacteria; order Dormibacterales; family Dormibacteraceae; genus 40CM-4-65-16. Next base: position 23,234 of record VBEG01000021.1, on the reverse strand, counting down.
GTCGAGATCCGTCGTGGCGGGCTGGTTATCGTCGAGCCAGAAAAGCTGATGGCAGAAGGCCTCGGTCCTCTGAGCTAGAGCGAGGAGACGCCGACCTCCACGCGACGCGTCCGCGGTCCGTCCCACTCGCACAGGAAGATCGCCTGCCATTGGCCCAGCGCCAGCTTTCCGTCCCGCACGGGTGCCAGACACGACGGGCCGCTGAGCATGGTCTTGATGTGCGAGTCGGAGTTGCCTTCCTCGTGCTCGAACGCCGCCTCTTTGGGCACCAGCTCACCAAGATGGGACGCGATGTCATTGGCGACGTCGGGATCGGCGCCCTCGTTGATGGTCACGCCGGCGGTCGTGTGGGGGATGAAGACGACGCAGGTCCCCTCAGCCACTCCTGACCGCCGCACAGCTTCGGCGACTCGGTCCGTGATGTTCACGAGCTGCGCCCGGCGGGAGGTCCTGACCTCGAAGTTCAGCCAGCTCACGCTTCGCGGATCACCGACCAATATCTCTCCGGCCGATAGGCGTCTCGGACGAGCTCGCCAAGTCCCTTCAGCTGCGAGGAATAGCAATCGATCGCGGCGCCTTTGCGAGCCGCCGCGGAGACTTCCAGTGGCCGCAGCGCGAACCGCTGGTGCTTGAGTCGCGCCAGTGCCTCTTCAGTAGCGCCGTTGATGGCGCGATAGATCGCGTCCTCGTAGATGATCCACGTGACCGCTCGCTTGCCGCGCACGACGTCCAGGCAAGCCGCCGCCGTGACGAGATGGTCGGGGTGGGAGAGTCCGAGCGGCGAAGCGATCATCTTCGGCGCGCGGTCTCGGAGGATCGCCTCGATGGCGCGCGCGACCCCCGACTGTGGTGGCGGTTTGCCGTCCCTGTACTGCCGGTCGAGAAAGTCGAGCCACACCGGCTGACAGCCGAGCTGCGCGAGCGCTGCCTCGTCCTCCACGCGCCGTGCGCCGATGACGTCATCCGACTCCGCGAATCCGCATTGACGATCCCAGTCGGTCAACGGATGGGGCGGAGGCTTGCCCGCGGTCACCGTCACCACGACCGCCCCCTGGCGCGCGGCCAGCAGGTCCGCGCAGCCGAGGACGGCGTCGTCCAGGTGTGGCGAGATCGCGACTAGCGTCGCGCCGGAATCTGCTCCAGCACCTTCAGCGATGCCTTGATGAAAGCAGGAATATCGGACGGCTGGCGCGACGTGACCAGGTTGCGGTCGACGACCACTTCCTGATCGACCACGTTGGCGCCTGCCTTCTTGAGGTCTCCCTGCACCGTATTCCACGCGGTCATGCGGTGGTCCTTGTACTCCTCAGCCGTGAGCAAGAGTTGCGGCGCATGGCAGATCGCGAACACGGGTTTGCCGGCTCGCATGAATGCTTTGACGAAAGCCACCGCTTCGTCGTGGGCTCGCAGCTTGTCCGGGCTCGACCCGCCCGGGATGAACAGGGCGTCGAACTGGTCGGGCTTCACATCCCGGAACGACTTGTCGACGGTCGCCCTGACCTTTCCCTTGTCGCCCTCGAGCACAGAGCGCGCCTCGAGGCCAACCACCGTGACCTCGTGCCCCGCATCTCGGAACGCGTCGTGGGGCTCCCTGAATTCAGAGTCTTCGAACTTCGGACCCAGCACGCATGCGATCTTCATGGGCGCACCTCCCTGATTTTTGGTCTCGCAAACCACCTTACGCGCGCCCCCTCGGAGATTGTCGAGACTGGTTTGCGGGGGTGCCCCACGGGGTAGATCAAATGTGCATGCAATTCCAACCTTCCGTCTCCGTGTGGCTTGACGGGTCTGAGGACGACGACCGGGCGATCTCCAAGGAGCCCGGATCGGGCCTGGCCGACGTGCTTTCCGGGCTCGAGGAGCGGCCCCAGACGGCCCCTGAGCCGGGCGAGGCCGATGCCGACGCCCTCGGCGCCTACCTTCGCGAGATCGGCCGTGGCACCCTGCTGACCAAGGCGCAGGAGGTGGAGCTGGCCAAGCAGATCGAGGCCGGCTCAGACGCCGCCCGCCGCCGGATGACGGAGGCCAACCTGCGGTTGGTGGTTTCGATCGCCAAGAAGTACCAGGGCCGCGGGATGCCGCTCTTGGACCTGATCCAGGAGGGCAACGTCGGCCTGATGCGGGCTGTCGCCAAGTTCGACCACCGCCGCGGCTTCAAGTTCTCGACCTACGCGACATGGTGGATCCGCCAGGCGGTGCTGCGCGCCATCGGCGATCAAGCCAGAACGATCCGCCTGCCGATCCACATCGGCGACCAGACCAACAAGCTGGTTCGGATCACTGACCGCCTGCGCGATTCCCTGGGCCGCCAGCCGACCGACGAGGAGATCGGCGAGGAGCTGGGACTGACCACGATCGAGGTCCAGGCTTTGCGCCAGACCTCGCGTGACACCCTGTCCCTGGAGACGCCGATCGGGGAGGAGGGCGAGACCGAGCTCGGCCACCTGATCGAGGACGTCAACGCCGAGTCGCCCGCCAGCGCGGCGATGCGGACCGACCTCAGGGACCAGCTCGACGATGTGCTGGGCGTCCTTCAGCCTCGCGAGCGGCGCGTGATCCAGCTGCGGTTCGGCCTGGGCGACGGCCACCAACGCGCGCTGGACGAGGTCGCCCGGCGGCTCGGGACGAGTCGCGAAACGGTGCGCCAGCTGGAGCGCCAGGCGCTCGAGAAGCTGCGTCGGACCGGGCACGCCGCGCGACTGCGCTCTTACGCCTCGGTCTAGTCGATCTACTTGGTCTTGTCGCCTCGCGACGCGAGGTGTTTCTGCTGGCCCACGGCGTAAGCCTCGCGTAGCCAGTCGGCGACTTCTTCGTCGACATCGTCAGGCCCGCGGAGCCTGAACTCGTGGACCTGGTTGCGAGGTGACGGGCCCCAGACCTTCGTGGAGCGTGGGCTGTCCCGCCTGCGCGCGAGCACCACGTGCCCGTTGAGCAAGTGTTTCTTGAGCGTGAAGGCGGCGAAGCTCATCCGGACCTGGAATGCGATACGCGTCTTCTCCGGTACAACCGTGACCGGGCCGTTGCGCCTAGCTGCAGCGACCAGCGCGCGAAACGCTGCCCACGACGTGGGATCGCGTCCAACGAAGTGATCCTCAAGCCGGTAGCGGCCGCATGCGTGTGACTGGTTGCGGTTGGCGAACGGTCGTCCACAGTGGGGGCATCTCCAGAGCTCCGTCTCGATGCCGACAGTCTGACAATGGATTCGGTGATCGGCCTGGCCGCCTACCTGGCGTTTCTCGGGGTATCGCTGCTGGTGATCTGCACGCCGGGGCAGGACACCGCCCTGACCATCCGCAACACGCTGCTCGGGCGGCGCCGGGCGGGCATCGCCACCGCGCTCGGGGTCGCGGCAGGACAGGCGATCTGGACGGTGGCGACCAGCGCGGGGCTGGCGGTGGTGCTGGCCGCGTCGGGGCCGCTGTTCCTCGCGATCCGGCTCGCCGGGGCGGCGTACCTCATCTACCTCGGGGCGCGGTCGCTTGCCGGCGCGATCTCTCGCCGGCCTTCGAGTGAGGCGACGACCTCATCCACCTCGGTGCAGCTTTCGCCCCGCTCCGCGCTCGTCCAGGGCATCCTCAGCAACCTGTCGAACGCGAAGATGGTCGCGTTCTTCATCAGCCTGCTGCCGCAGTTCGCCGGACAGCATCCTAGTTTCGTACTGCTGCTGGCGCTCGGGCTCAATTTCTGCCTGCTCACGCTGGCCTGGCTTGTCGTCTACGCGTTCGCGGTCGAGCGCATGAGCGGTTGGCTGCGTAGAGGCGATGTGCGCAGGGTGATCGACGGGCTGCTGGGCGCCGTGCTCGTCGGGCTCGGGCTTCGCGTGACCTCGCAGGCGCTGGCCCGCTGACGTCGCGCGCGTCTTTTACATGGGACGTGCCTACACTTGCCTCGATTTCGGCGTCTTTTCACAAGGAGGACCACGGGATGGCCAGGGCAAAACAACTGACGCTGTGGGTGGCGGATCAGCCGGGCGTGCTGGGCGAGATCGCCAGCGCCCTGGGGGAGAAGAAGACCAACATCGTGGCGGTCATGGGCGCGACCGAGGGCGGAGGTGGCGCGGTGCGGATGGTCGTCGACAAGCCGGCGACCGCCCGCAAGGTGTTCGCCTCGCACGGGTGGCGGGTCACCGAGGAAGAGGTTCTCGCCGTGACGCTGAGCGACTCGCCTGGCGCGCTGGGCAGAGTCGCGAGCAAGCTGGGCCGAGCCGGCGTGAACATCGACTACGTGTATGTGGGGTCAGCAGGCAGCGCCCGCAAGCTCAACGCCTACCTCGGCGTCTCGGACCTCAAGGCGGCGCTGAAAGCCGCGCGCTAACTCCTCCCCATTCATGGGGAGCTTGCCCGGAGGGCCAGAGGGGCTGACTTACTTCTTGACGGCGTAGCCGGCCAAGCCACGCTCCAGCCTGGCGAACGCTCGCCGCGCCTGTGAGCGATAGTCCTCGGCGAGCCGCGTGCCGCGATGTCCCGCCAGGACGCGGCGCCGCACATGGCCGACCAGCGCGCGGTGGGTCGACATCAGCGCGCTCGCGACGCTCAGCGGCTCGATGTCGGTGGGATCGGCTGTTGTCTCCTGAGCGAGCAGATCAGCCAGGCCCTGCGTGTAGCGCTCCATGATCTCGCGCTCGCGCGCGGCCAGCGAGGGACTGGCAGGGACGGCCCGAGCCGCTTTCAGGATCGCCTCAGCGCTTTGCCTTGTCTCCAGACGCACGGCGCCCTCCAGCAACCGTCGCCGAAAGGCCCTGATCACGGACTCCCCTTTCGGGCGGCTGCGCACGGATTCGATCAGCTCCTCTTCGAAGAACTGCATACCGCCGTAAAAGAGGTCCTCCTTGGTGGGGAAATAGTTGAAGACCGTCACCTCGGAGACGTCCGCGGCTCGCGCTATCTCAGCCACGCTGACCTGGTCGAAGCCCTTCGTCTCGAACAGGGCGCGGGCCGCCTCGAAGATCTGTTGACGGGTCTGCTGCTTCTTGCGCTCGCGGAGCCCGACCGTGCCGGCCACGCAAGCGATTGTAACGGAATAGGTGGGGCTGCTCTATTATTATAGTCACCATAAGTTTGTGGTAGGCTAACCGCACAACCTGCGAGTTCAGGAGGTAGTCGAATGACCGTCTATTCGATCGCTTTGTTTCTGCACATCGTCGGAGCGCTCCTGCTGTTCGTGCTCCTCACGGTCGAGGGCTTGACGCTTCGGCAGGGCACCACAGGGGCGCGATTCAACCGCATCTTCGGACCGATCTCCGCACTACTGATTTTGGTGCCAGGTCTCTATTTGGTCGCCTCGGGCGCCGGCTGGTCGGGATGGGTCGAAGCAGGCCTCACGACCTGGGTTTTGATCGCTGTCATCGGGGCGATCACCGGGATCAGCCTCCTGCGCGGCCGCATGAGCCTGCGGACGGCGGCCATCTCGTGGTCGGCACGTGTTGGGATGGCGGTTGCGGTGGTGTTCATCATGACCGTCAAACCGGACCTTCTCGTCTCGTCCATCGCGGTGGGGTTCGGCCTGGTCGCCGGCCTTGCCGGCAGCCTCCTCACGGCGCGCCAGGTCCAATCGGCATGAGCACGCCCGCGGCCAGGCGCGAAGAGGTCTCCAGGGCGGCCGAGCCGTCGCGCAGCCGGTGGACGGCCCTTGCTTTCATCGCCGTGGCGCAGCTCATGATCGCCCTCGACGCCACGATCGTCAGCATCGCGCTGCCGTCGGCGCAGGCGGCGTTGGGTGCGTCGGACGCCGACCGGCAGTGGGTGGTCACCGCATACACGCTCTCGTTCGGCGGCCTGCTTCTCCTCGGGGGCCGGATCGCGGATTTCGCCGGACGCAAGCGTGCATTTCTGTTAGGTCTGGCCGGCTTCGCGGTCGCCTCGATGATCGGTGGCGCCGCGCCGAGCTTTGCCGTGCTGGTCTCGGCGCGAGCGCTGCAGGGCGCTTTCGCCGCGCTTCTTGCTCCGACTGCTCTGTCGTTGCTGGCGGTCACCTTCACGCAGCCGCGCGAGCGAGCTACCGCGTTCGCGGTTTACGGATCGATCGCCGGCAGCGGCGCTGCGATAGGCCTGCTGCTCGGTGGCGTGCTGACGCAGTACCTCACGTGGCGCTGGTGTCTCTACGTCAACCTGCCGGTCGCCATCGTGGCCGCGGTCGGAGGCTGGATCGTTCTGCCGGGCTCAGGCGCCCGAGTGCGCGCGCGATTCGACCTGCCGGGAGTCGCGCTGGCGACCGCGGGATTGGTCGCGCTCGTCTACGCGTGCACCGAAGCGGTGAGTTCCGGCTGGTCGTCGGCAACCGTGATCGGCCTGCTCACGACCAGCTTCGTGACGCTGGCTCTCTTCGTCTTCCGAGAAGCGCGGACGGCGCACCCCCTGCTTCCGCTGCGCATCCTCGCCGACCGCAACCGCGGCGGCGCCTACATCGTCGTCGCGCTTGTGATCGCCGGCATGTTCGGCGCCTTTCTCTTCCTCACCTATTACCTGCAGACGGTCCTGCACTACACCCCTTTGCAGGCGGGACTGGCCTTTCTCCCCCTGAGCGTGGCCTCACAGGCGGGCTCGTGGTTGATCGCGAGCCGCCTCATGCCCTACGTGGCGCCGCGGGCGCTGATGGCGCCGGGAGCCCTGGTCGCCGCGGCCGGCATGGCGTTGCTCACCCAGCTCCAACCGGCCGGCGCCTACCTGTTGCTGGTCCTGCCGGCTGAAGTCCTCCTCGGCCTCGGCATCTCATGCGTCATGGTTCCGGCCTTCAGCACGGCGACGCAGCGCGTTGATCCGCGCGAGTCAGGGGTGGCTTCTGCCACGGTCAATGCAGCCAGCCAGGTTGGTGGCTCGCTGGGCACTGCGCTCTTGAACACCGTCGCGGTCAGCGCGGCGGCCGGGTTCGCGGGTGCCCAGGCCGCCGCCTTCGTCCACGGCTTCTCGGTGGCGACCGCCTGGGGAGCGGTGATCCTGGTCCTGGCCGCCCTCGTCGCCACGTTCTTGATCAACGCGGGTAGGCCCCAGCCGCACCGAACGATATGAACCTCCAGACGCCTTGACAGCGGAGGTTGCCGCGTCGTACTCTACCAAATAGCTAATTAGCTAGATGGAAAAGTATGATGGCTAACGACCACCTGAGCGTCACGTTTGCAGCCCTCGCCGATCCCACCCGGCGGGCGATCCTGGCTCGTCTTGCAGAGGGCGAGGCCTCGGTCACGGAGCTGGCCAAGCCGTTCGACCTGAGCCTCCCCGGCGTTTCCAAACACCTGAAAGTGCTGCAGCGCGCCGGCCTCATCACGCAGAGCCGCAACGCGCAGTGGAGGCCGTGCCGCCTCGAGGCCGGTCGCCTCAAGGAGGCTTCGGAGTGGGTGGGGGATTACCGGCGCTTCTGGGACGAAAGGTTCCAGCGCCTGGACGACGTGTTGCAGGATTTGATTAAGAAGGAGAAAGATCGATGACCACGAAGGGAGTGACCAACATGCCCAAGACCGAGTACGTGATCGAGCCCGGCAAGCAGGAGATCAGGTCGACGACCCTGCTCGACGCCCCCCGCGAGCTCGTGTTCCGAGCCTACACCGACCCGAAGCTGTTCGTGCAGTGGTGGGGTCCGCGCCAGTACGAGGTCAAGATCGACAAGTTCGAGTCGCGGCCTGGCGGCTCGTGGCGGGTCGTCCACGTCGCGGCGGACGGCGGCCAGCACGCGTTTCGCGGCGTGAACCACGACGTCGCTGCCCCGGAGAGGATCTGCCGGACCTTCGAGTACGAGGGCGTGCCCGGCCACGTTGCGCTCGAGACGGCGATTTTCGAAGCCGTCGGCAACAAGACCAGACTCTTGACCCACCAGGTCTTCGAGTCTGTGATGGACCGGGACGGCATGGTGGCCTCAGGTATGCAGGAAGGAGCCGACGAGTCGATGGAGCGGCTCAGCGAGCTTCTCGACAGGATGAAGGCGGGCAAGTGACCGAAGGTCTGGTCCCGCGACGGAACCAACCGGGAGATCGACTTCGACCTCACCTATACGAAAGTCCATGACTGACGCCGGCACGAAAGCGGTCGACGCGTACATAGCGGCTGCGCCAAAAGCGGCGCAGCCGCGTCTCCGTCAGCTCCGCAAGCTGATCAAGGAGGCGGCGCCCCAGGCCGAAGAGCGACTCAGCTACGGCATGCCCTACTACGACTATCGCGGCCGCTTGATCTACTACTCCGCGTTCAAGAATCACATCGGCGTCTACCCGGTCGGCGAGGCCGCGCAGCACAAAGAACTGAGCAAGTTCATGACGGGCAAGGGCACGTACCGGTTCCCGCTTGACCAGCCTATGCCTGTGGACCTGATCAGGAAGCTGGTCGAGGCCCGCGTCCGGAAGAACGAGGCGACGAGCTGAAGGGAGGGACGCGCTCGCGGATCTTCGAGTGCGCGATCAGCTTCTCCAGCCGGCGCTTCTTCGTGTCCTCCCGTTTGGCGCTCATCACCCAGAAGGCGGCGGTCACCCGGTAGGAAGGGGGCTGCGCCTCGAAGAATTTCCATGCCGAGGCATGGCGGCGAAATACCGCCTCGAGGTTGGGATCCAGGCCCAGGCCGCGATTTTCGTAGGAGTACATCCGTGACCGTGCCTCATCCCGCCGCACGAATGCGGCACGGCCGCTCGGATGCACAAGGCCCTGCCGCTCCAGCTCTGCGAAGCGCCTGATGTTGATGTCGCTCCAGATGCTGCCCTTGCGGCGCGGCGTGAGCCTCTGCGCGGAGGTGTCATCGGTAAGCGAGTAGCGAACGCTGTCGATCCAGCCAAAGCAGAGCTCCTGGTCGACAACCTCAGGCCAGGAAACTGACGCACGGCCGGTCCGCTTACTGTGATAGCCGAGCCACAGCTCGGTCGCCGTGTCGTGGTTCGCCTCGAACCATGCCCTTAGCTCGGCGGGCGTCTCGAAGAAAACGACGTCGTGCGGGGTCGGCATCGGCAACCAGCCTACCGATGCGCGATCCTTTAGCCCCGTGAGTCAGCCGGACGAGCAAAGTCGGTACTACAACGAGCTCGCGGGGAGCAGCCTCCACCGGCTGTCCGGCCTCTCGGACGGGATATTCGCGGTCGCCATGACCCTTCTGGTCCTGGCCCTAGCCGTCCCGACCATCCAGGAGGTCAAGAACGACTCCGACCTGGCGCAGGCCCTGTTGAACCTGGTCCCGAGCCTGGTCACCTATTTCATGAGCTTCCTGACGCTGGGCATCTTCTGGGTGGGCCAGCAGACGCAGCTGAGCCAGCTCGAGCGATCCAATCGCGACTACACGTGGATCAACCTCGCTTTCCTGCTGTTCGTCACCATCGTCCCGTTCTCGACCAGCCTGCTGGCCAACCACTATCAGCTGCGTCTAGCTCTCATCGAGTACTGGCTGAACATCCTGGTTCTGGGGGCGCTGATCCTCGCCGCCGCGGAATATGCGGCCCGGGCCCGGCTCTTCAACCAAGCCAACCAGGCGACGATCATCGGAGCCGTCCGCCGCCGCGTCTACATCGCCCAGTCGCTTTATCTGTTGGCGACGCTGCTTTGCGTCATCGACACCCGGTTGAGCATCGGGCTGATCGTCGCGATCCAGCTCAACTACGCGATCGCGCCGCGGATTCCACTCCTGCACCGCCTCTGAGTTCACAGCTGCGCGTCGCCGCGAGCTCTGATCGCGAGCGCGACAACTAGAATGCCCGCCGTGGCAGACGATCCGTTGGCCCGCGGCGCCCTCACAGGCAGGGTCGCGGTTGTGGTGGGCGGCGCCAGCGGCCTGGGGCGGACCGTCGCCAAGGCGGTGGCGCGGCAGGGTGCGCGGGTGGTCATCGCCGACTTCGACGCCGAACGCATGGAGCGGACGGTGGAGGAGATCCTCGAGATGGGCACCACGGACGCGGCGCACGCGCTTCCCACCGACGTGCGCAGCGACTCATCGGTCCGCTCGCTCGTGAACGACGCGATCACGACGATGGGCCAGGTCGACATCCTCGTCAACATGGCCGGCGTCCTCCTGGAAGGACCGCTCGACCGAATCAAGACAAGCGACTGGAAGTGGATGCTGGAAACCAATGTCCTGGGCACCGTGCGCACGACGATGGCCGTGGTGCCACACATGACCGAGCGCGGCTCCGGCCACATCGTCAACGCGGTGCCGGTCGGCTCCCTGGGCAAGACGAGCCCTCACGACGTCGCGTACGACAGCGGCTACGCGGCGGTCGCCACCTTCACCTATGGCGTCGCTGCGCTCACCGCCGGACGTGGCATCCACGTCACCCTCTACGCGACCCCCTCCAGCGGACCGCGGGTCGGCCAGAACACGCGCAAGCGAGGCATGGGCCGCCTCTTGCACCCGACCGACGATCTCGAGGAGCCGCGGGCCGGAACCGACCAGCTTGCCGACAGCGTGATCGATGCCCTCCACCACCCGCGATTCCTGGTCTTCGCCGATCCGGCCGACGCCGCCGCCGTGCCCGACCGTTGGGGCGAGCCGCAGCGCGTCACCGCCGGCTCGAAGTGAACGTCCCGACCGACCTAGGGCTCCTCTCGAGCATCGGCATTTGCACCGGGGCCGCCGCCCTCATCGCGGCCGTCACCTGGCGCTTCAAGCAGCCGCTGATCATCGCGTACCTCGCGACCGGGGTGATCATCGGCCCGATCGGCCTCAAGTTCGTGACCGACCAGGGGAGCATCTCTACGGTCGCGGAGATCGGTCTCATCCTCCTGCTCTTTGTGATCGGGCTGGAGATCGATATCAGGAAGATGGCATCGGGGGGTGCCGCCGTTTTGCTGACCGGAGCGCTGCAGGTGCCCATCTGTATCGCACTCGGGCTCGCATTCTTTTGGGTCCTGGGCGTTCGCAACGCCCCGGGCAACAGCGCGCTCCTGTATCTCGCCGCCTGCATGAGCCTCTCCAGCACGCTGGTCGTGGTCAAGATCCTGAACGACAAGTTCGAGCTCGACACCCTACCGGGCCGGATCACCCTTGGCGTGTTGGTCATCCAGGACCTATGGGCGGTCGGGATGCTCGCCGTGCAGCCCAACATCCTGAACCCGAACCTGGTCCCACTGCTCGGCTCGCTGTGGCGCGGTGCCGTGCTGGTGATCGCGGGCTTCGGGCTCGCGAAGTACGGGCTGCCCTATCTCTTCCGGATGGTCGCCAAGGCGCCCGAGCTGGTCTTGGTCTCGGCGCTGGGCTGGTGCTTCTTCCTGGCCGGCGCCGCCAGCCTCATCGGACTCTCCCGAGAGATGGGCGCGCTGATCGCCGGCGTGAGCCTGTCGGCATTTCCGTACAACGTCGATGTCATCGCCAAGGCGGTCAGCATCCGCGACTTCTTTGTCACCCTGTTTTTCGTAGCGCTGGGAATGCAGATCACCGTGCCGAGCCTGCACGTCCTCGAGCTATCGCTGGCGGCGTCGGTGTTCGTCATCGTCAGCCGGGTGGTCGTGGTGCCGATCCTCTACGCGCTCCGACTCGGGCTGCGCACGAGCATCGTGCCTGCGATCAACCTCGCCCAGGTGAGCGAGTTCTCGATCGTCATTGCATCGCTCGGCGTCGCCATGCGCCCGCAGCCTCAGATCAGCCAGGACGTCCTGACCATCGTCATCATCACGTTCGCCGTCACCTCGGTCATATCGACTTACATGATCAACTTCAGCCATCCGATCCAGAGGATGCTTGCCTCCGCCTTCAAAGCGCTGGGGTTGAAAGACCTCGACGCGGCTGCCCTGGCGGGCCAGGCCGCGGAGGAGACGCCGCATCAGCCCGTGATCTTTCTCGGCTTCTTCCGCGACACCAGCTCGATCCTCTATGAGTTCGAGCACGAAGGCTCAGCGGAAGAATCGCGAGCGTTCATCGAAAAGATCCTCGTCATCGACTTCAACCCGACCGTCATGCGTGAACTTCGTCGCAAGAACATCAAGTGTGTCTACGGCGACATCGCGCACGCCGACACGCTCCGTCATGCGGGCGTCGAGCATGCTCAGCTGGTCGTTTCGAGCATCACCGATGACGTGCTCCGCGGCACCAGCAACTTGCGCCTGATGAACGCCGTGCATACGCACGCACCAAACGCCCGCGTGGTTCTCACCACAGAGCACATCCCCCAGGCGCTGCAGTTTTACGAGGAGGGGGCGGACTTCGTCTTCATCCCCCGCCTCTATTCGGCGGCGGCGTGCGCGCGGATACTGCGCAAGGGCCTGGCGGGGGGATTTGAAGAGGTCCGATCACAGGCGATCCAGCATCTTTCTCAGAGGCAAGAGGTCCTGGCTTAGGCGTCGGTATTGTCTCGGCTGTGGAAACCGCTCACTTGAGCCCGCTGGAACCGCTGGCGCGCGCCTACCAGCGCGCGGTGCCTGAGCATCCCCGAGACGACGGCCTTTTCGGCCCCAGGAGCATGGTCTGGCGCGTGAACCGCGACCGCTCTTTTCCTCTTGCCGGCATGCGCTCGCTGATGGTTCAGGCGCTGCATCCCCTTGCGATGGCCGGCGTCGCGCAGCACAGCAACTGGCGTCAGGATCCGTTCGGCCGACTCGCGGCGACGAGCAGCTACCTCCTCACGACGACCTACGGCGACAGCGAGTCCGCGCTCGCCGCGGCCAAGTGGGTGCGCAAGGTCCATGTCCACGTCCACGGCGTCGACCCCGAGACGGGCCTCCCCTACAGCGCCGAGGACCCATCGCTGCTTCTGTGGGTGCATGCGGGGATGGTCGACTCCATCGTCACCGTGGTCGAGCGATATGGACGGCCGCTTGAACCGGCTGATGCGGACCGATACGTCGCCGAGACGGTCCGGTTCGCCGAGATCGTCGGGGTGCCGCGAGAGGATGTGCCGGCGACGGTCGCGTCGCTGCGCGCGTACATCGAGTCGATCGAGCTGAGGCAGGCAACGCCAGCCGCGAAAGACGCGATGGCCGTTGTGATGGACCCGCCGGATCTGGACGACGACATGCGCGACCTGTGGCACGACCTGGCCCAGGTGGCTGTCGGCACGCTCCCGGATTGGGCGCGTGAGATGTATGGGTTCGACGCTCCGCCGGCCGCGCTGATGGAGCGTGAGTCGGTGCGCCAGCTTTTGGGGGCGCTGGACCTCGCGTTCGAGTCGCTCCCAGGAGTGCTCGAGACCCGGCAGCGGATCGAGCTGCGCACGCGCGCATGAGCGCCACCTCCGCAATGCGCGAGTCGCGGTTCGGGCGCGGCGCGGCGCTGGCGCGACTCGCGCTGCGCATCGGAGGCCGCTACGTCGCCCGCTCGCCACGCCTGCTTTTCGCTTCGGTCGAGCGGCGCGGCGAGCTTCGCCACGACCTCGCTCTGCGGTCGGCGGACGAGGTGGCCGAGGAGCTCGGCTCGATGAAGGGCGTGCTCATGAAGCTGGGGCAGATGGCGAGCTACATCTACGAGGACATGCCCCTCACGTTCCGCGCCGCGATGTCGCGGCTGCAGCACAGGGCGCCGCCGATGACCGGCGCGCTGGCATCGTCGGTGATCGTAGACGAGCTCGGCGACGTGCCGGACCGGGTCTTCGCCGAGTGGGATCCGGTACCGATCGCTGCCGCGTCGATCGGCCAGGTGCACCGCGCGATCACGCGCGACGGGCGGGCGGTCGCGGTCAAGATCCAGTACCCGGGCATCGCGCGCAGCATCACTTCCGACCTTCGCAACGTCGGGCTTTTGCGAAGGATCGTCGGCGCGGCATTCCCCGGACTCGACACTCGTTCGCTGGTCGACGAGCTTGGCGAGCGCCTGCAAGAGGAGGTCGACTACTCGCGCGAGGCCGAGAACCAGGAGATGTTCGCGCGCTTTTACGACGGACACCCTGTGATCCGCGTCCCCCACGTGCTGAGCGAGCTGAGCACCCCGCGTGTTCTCACCAGCGAGCTGGTCTCGGGCGCGCCGTTCGACGAGCTCCTCCGGTGGGACCAGCACGAGACGGATCTCGCCGCCGAAACGATCTACCGGTTCGTGTTCCGGAGCCTCTACCGGCTGCATGCGTTCAACGGCGACCCGCACCCGGGCAACTACCTGTTCCACCGCGGCGGCCGGGTCACGTTCCTCGACTTCGGCCTGACCAAGCGCTTCACGGACGACGACCTCGCGCCGCTCGTCGACGCGGTCCGGTTCATCGTCTTCGACAAGGACTACGAGTCCTTCCGCGCCGCCCTCGAGCGCGCGGGATTCCTCCGCGCCGGCGCCCCGGTGCCGACCTCCACCGTGGTCGACCGTTTCGGCCAGTTCTACGGGACCGTGCTCCAGGACGCACCGATGACGATCACCCCGGCCTACGCGTCGGCCATCGTGCGGCGGTTCTTCGACGCGCGCGGCCCGCTGGCGCCGTATTCGGACGTGCCGCGCGCGTACGTGATCATGCAGCGCATCAACCTTGGCCTCTACGCCGTGCTCGGTAGCCTCAACGCCACCGCCAACTGGCGGCGCATCGCCGAGGAGATCTGGCCCTTCCGGAACGGGCCGCCCTCCACCCCGATTGGAGAAGCCGAGGCGGCCTGGCTCAGCAAACAGTCGGAAAAAGTGCTAAAGAATTAAGTAGTTCGGACTCATTCTCGACTGTTGGGGGAGTGCTGATATGGCGAATACCGTCGGTTCGGCTGCTGTGACGTCCCTTCCGCCCGAGGAACGGCGCAAACAGATGATGCGGGCGGTGGTGGCGAGTACCGTCGGCACCTCGATCGAGTGGTACGACTACTTCCTGTTCGGCACGATGGCCGCCCTCGTCTTCCCGCATCTCTTCTTCCCGAAGTCCGACCCACTAACCGGAACCCTGAACAACTACGCGATCTTCTTCGTCGGGTTTCTCGCCCGTCCGATCGGCGCCTGGCTTTTCGGCACGTACGGCGACCGCATAGGCCGCAAGGCCACGCTGATCGCGACTTTGCTGGTCATGGGGATCGCGACCTTTCTCATCGGTCTCATGCCGACCTACTCCACGCTTGGGTTGGGCGCGGCGGTGTTGCTGGTGATTTTCCGACTGTGCCAGGGCATCGGCGTCGGCGGCGAGTGGGGCGGATCGGTGCTGATGTCGATGGAATGGGGGAGCCAGAAGCGCAAGGGCTTCCTCGGAAGCTGGCCGCAGTTCGGCGTCCCCGTGGGTCTTTTGCTGTCCACGGCGATCACCGCATTGACCGTCACGCTGGCGGGGTCGGCGACGTTTGAGGCCTGGGCCTGGAGGATTCCGTTCCTCCTGAGCATCGCCCTCGTCGCGGTCGGTCTCTACATCCGGCTCGGCATCCTGGAGACACCTGTGTTCCAGGCGATCGTCCAGGAGAAGCGCGTCGAGCAGCGTCCGATCACCGAGGTCGTACGGCGCAACTGGCGCGAGATCATCCTCAGTGCCCTGCTCAGGTTGCCGGAGCAGGCGCCCTTCTACTTGTTCACCACGTTCGTATTCACGTTCGGGCTGGCGGCGACCAAGCTCGACCGGCCCTTTCTCACCTGGGCCGTCAGCGTGGCGGCGATCGTCTCCTTCTTCACCATCCCGCTGTTCGGACACCTGTCCGATACGATCGGCCGCAAGACCATCTACATGGCCGGCATCGTGGTCATGGCGATCTGGGGCTTCGTCTACTTCGGGCTCTACAGCACCGCGATCCCGCTTGTCGTGTTCGTGGTGATCGCTTTGTCGCTGATTCCACACGATATGCAATACGGACCGCAGGCATCACTGATCGCCGAGAGCTTCACAGGTCGTCTGCGCTATAGCGGAGCATCTCTCGGCTACCAGCTCGCGTCGGTGGTCGCGGGCGGTCCGGCGCCCTACATCGCGACCAGGATCTGGGCGGGCGAGACGTTCCTTCCTGCCAAGAACCCGTACATGATCAGCGCCTACATCCTCCTGTGCTGCGTCATCGGATTCGTCGCTGTCGTGCTGCTGAAAGACCGCTCCGCGTACGACCACACGACGGAGTACGAACATCAGGAAGTGCAGGCCGAGTCGATGCGTCGCCAGGTGGCCGGCTGACCTTCTAGCCAACACTGAGAGGCGCCGCCCTGGCGGCGCCTCTCGTCTACTTCTGTCGAGGACACCGGCGTGTCATCGCGTTAACGCAATGGGTGCTGCGCGTCATGACGATTGTGAACCTGTCGCTGTGGTCGGTCTTGTTCGTGGCCTGGATTCCCTACACGATCGCCGTGGGTTCGGCGGACCCGGTCAGCGTGCAAGTCAGGACGATCCTGGTCGTCACAATTCTGCTGATGATGTTGCTGGGCATCGTCCGGTTGCGCCGCCGCCGTCCAGTGCTTGGCTAATGTGGCGGCATCGCGGAGAAGCCACGGCCTGACCTAGTTCTTCTCTTCGACGGCACCTGCGGCATCTGCACGCGGATGGCGCGGTGGGCCCGCCGCCGTGGGGTGGTGGCTGTTCCCAGTCAGCAGGCCGGCGTGCTGCAGCGCTACGGCGTCGCCCGCGATGAGGCCGACCGCAGTGCGCTGGTGGTCGGCTCCGCGGGACAGCGTCTGGGGGGCGCGGCGGCGCTCAATCGCGTGCTGGACGAGATTGGCGGTGGCTGGCGGACAGCCGCCAAGGCGTACCGGCTGCGGCCGATCGCGCTTCTCGAAGAGGCGCTGTACGGCTGGTTCGCCAGGCACCGTTCGCGCTTTAGCCGGCTCGGCGTCACCCCGGAATGCGACGAGCCGGGCTCGGGCTGCGCGTGACGAGCCTGCTGGAACCGGAGCACGTTGGCGCCCTGGCCGTGATCGCAGCCGGCGCCGCGATCCTGGTCCGCGCGGCACGCGCCAGGCCGGGAGCCTGGATCCGCCTGTTCGCTGCCGTTCTCGTCGTCGACGAGGTCAGCTGGTGGTTGTATCTGCTGGGCGGCGGTCAACCAGGCAGCACGTTTGCCTACTCTCTGCCGCTGCAACTCTGTGATGTCGCGATCTTCATAGCGGCCGCCGCTTTGTGGACGCGGAACCGCCTGCTTGTCGAGGTCACCTACTTCTGGGGCCTGGCGGGGACGATCCAGGCCCTGCTCACGCCGGACCTTCCACAGCACTTCCCAAGCTACCCGTACTTCCAGTACTACATCGCGCACGGCGGCGTGATCGCCGCGGCGTTGATCCTGGTGATCGGCCTGCGCTTGCAGCCACGCAGGTTGGCGATGGTCCAGGTTGCCTTTATCACGGTCGCCTATGCGGCAGTCGTGGGGGCTGTCGACGCGATCGCCGGGGCGAACTACATGTACCTGCGGGCCAAGCCTCCGAGTCCAACCCTGCTCGACGTGCTCGGCCCGTGGCCGTGGTACATCCTGGTCGCCGGTCTGATCGGATTCGCCCTGTTCGCGATCCTCGACGCTCCGTTTCGGCTGGCTAGAGAGCCTGGCCAAACCTCTCGGACGAAACCACGTCTTTGAACGGTTTGCGCTTCTTCTTCCCTATGACCTTGCGCTTGGGGTAGCCGAACGGCAGCACCGCCAGCACGTCGTACGCGTCGGGGATCCCGAACTCCCGACGCACCTCCTCCATCCCGCCGAATCCCGTCCAGTTCGAGCCGACACCGTCGCCCCAGGCCACGAGGATCATCGATTGGATGGCGCGGCTTGCATCGGACATGCCGTACTGGCCGAACTCCTTCTCGTACGCGACGATGACCGCCGCCGCGGCGCCCGAGGTGTAGCGACCTGTGCGAATCAGCGAGCCAAGCTTGCGCACCCGCTCCGGGTCGCGGACCAGCACGAAGTGCCAGGGCTGGCGGTTGGATGCGCTCGCCGTCAGGTGCCCGGCTTCGACGATGCGGCGGGCCAGGTCATCGGGCAGCGGCCTGCCGTCGTACTCCCGAATCGCCATCACCGTCCGCACGACTTCAAAAATCTCGTTCGACATGAGAGCAATTGTCTTAGGTTTATGCGCCGAGATGGACGAACCGAAATCCAGCGGCAAGCGTCAAGAGCGGCGGATCAGCAGCCCCGAGCATCGCGCGGCCTACGCCGCGGCCAAGGAGAGCCCGGCCGAGCACAAACCTCGCCTGATAACCTCGCGGAGCGTCGCCCCGACGATTCATGGGGCGGGGTCCATGGGCCGGTTCAACAGCTGGCTCGCGGTCCACATCACCAGGGCGGTCGGCACGATGTGGGCCGCCTACCTCTTTGTCCTGATCGCCCTGGTCTCGCTGCCTCAGGCGCTGCACGCCTTCGTGACGGGCGACACCTACGTCGGCATCTCATGGCTGAGCCAGTCGTTCCTGCAGCTCGTGCTGCTGCCGATCATCATCGTCGGCCAGAACGTGATCTCGGCGAGCCAGGATGCACGCGCCGAGGCCGATCACATCACTTTGACGACGCTGCACGCGATCAACGTGCAGCAGCTCGAGATGCTCAAGCAGCAGCGCGAGATGCTCCAGCGGCAGCGCGCCATCCTGGACCTCCTGGAGAAGAGCAACCTGCCGCGCAAGAGCGGACCGTGAGCGACGTCGGGCCAGGGGCGGAATGCCCACCGCCCGAGAGCCGTTCCAAGCCGACGTGATGGGCTGGCCCGAGATCGCGTCCACCGTCGCCGGGGTGGTGCTCCTTCCGATCGTCTTCTATGACCTTTTCCAGACGGTGGTGTTGCCGCGGCCTGCCGTCCGCAAGTTCCAGCTTGCCCGTTACCTCGTTCGCCCGATGTGGATGGTCTGGAGGTGGGTCGGGCTCCGCTCGTCGTCGAGGGTCGATCGAAGCGAGGGTCGGCTCGCCGCGTTCGCGCCGATCGCGCTGATCGTGCTCATCCTGCTCTGGGCCTTGGGACTGATCCTGGGCTACGGCATGATCCTCTACGGGGTGCGGGACCAGTTCCGACCCGAGCTGGCCGACTTTCCGGAAGCCTTCTACGTCTCGGCGTCGACGTTGGTGCCCCTCGCGTACGGCGATTTCGTGCCGGAGCAGGGTTTTGCGCGCTTTCTCATCGTGCTCGAGAGCGCGAACGGGGTGGCGTTCGGGGCGGCGGCGATCACCTTGCTGTTCGAGCTGTACGGATCCTTCCGGGCCCGCGAAGAAGCCGTGGTGGCGCTGGACGCGCTTGCCGGCGCGCCCGCCTCGGCCGTCCAGCTGCTGGAGACCGCGGCCGCGCCGACGATGGACGGGATCCTCAAGGACACGTTCGAGGAATGGCGCAAGTGGTCCGCGATGGTGCTAGAGAGTCACCTCGCCTACCCGCTGCTCGTGTATTTCCGATCGAGCCATGACAACGAGGCGTGGATCAACTCGTTTGGCGCGGTGATGGACGCGGCGGCGCTCGTCATCACGTCTGTCGAAGGGGACGAGTCGCACGGCGCGGCCAAGCTCATGTTCACCGTCGGCAACCACCTCGTCGAAGACATCGCGTGGGTGTTCCGATTTCAGCCCGCCACTGATCCGATCGTGGAGCGCGATGAGTACGTGGCCGCCATCGCGCGGCTGAAGGCCGCGGGCTACAACGCCCAGGACGGCGACGTCCACTGGCAGAAGTTCGCCAAGCAGCGCGGCCGGTATGCGGTCCCGCTGAACCGGATGGCGCAGCTGCTGGCGGCCCCGCCGGCACCCTGGGTGGGCGACCGGTCGTACCTGCCCCACCGCCAGCGACCGCGGCGCAAGAAGCCGGCGACCGCGACGCCCGCTAGCTGATCAGGCCGAGCTCTCGGGCTTTGACGATCGCCTCCAGCTTGGAGTGCACCGCCAGCTTGTTGCCCAGGCTGCGGATGTGCGTGCGGACCGTCGTGTAGCTGATCCCCATCTCCTCCGCGATGGATCGGCTGGGCAGGCCCTCGGCCATCAGCCGCAGGACCTCCTTCTCTCGCGGCGTCAGCCTCTCGAGCTGAGCCTCGATCGAGCGGCGCTTGGTAAGCAGCGTCGCGATGGTCCTTGGGGTGATCAGCATCTTGCCCCGGGCCACATCGCGGATCGTCGCCAGCACCTCCGCGGCGGCCCTCGATTTGTGGAGGAATGCGCTCGCGCCGGCCTGCACCGCCGCAAATCGGGCGGCTTCCGTGTCCTCTCGAGTCAGGAAGATCATCTTCGCCGCCGGCCGGATGCTGCGAATCGCGGCGGCCGCGTCGGGCCCTGATCCGTCAGGCAGCCGAAAGTCGAGGAGCACGACCTCCGGGTTCAACTCGATCGCGGCCGGCACGCAATCGGCCAGCGAGCCCACGTTGCCGACGACCTTCATATCGGCCTGGTCGTTGATCAGCGCGGCGAGGCCTTCGGCCACGACGCGATGGTCTTCGACGATCAAGACCCGGGTAGGTTCGGCGTCTCCATCGTTTCGAGGCGGCTGCGATCGCGCAGTGCGTTCTTCGCCGAACGGCACAAATCTAAAACCGTCCTGCGCTGGGCAGTACTCAGCCAACGCGGGCTGAGCCCAGAAGCGAAAGTCAAGTTGGGCTTCGAGCGCGTGGTTTGCGGTGGCCATCAAGCGAGGGCTAACGTAAGTTCTGTCTTCAAATGAAAGAGCGTGACCGCGTTGCGCGCGCCCGCTCGTCGCGCTCCACGACACCCGCCCGTCTGCTCGTGGACGGCGAGTCCTACATGGCGCCGTGGCGCACGCTGATCACGGCGGTCCACCCGCACCCGTCGGTCAAGATCAACCACGGGGCGACGTTTCTCGTCACCGACCAGCAGGGCGCGATCCCGCTCGGCTCCGCGGGGGAGTACGGCCTCTACTCGGCGGACACGCGATTCATCTCGCGCCACGAGCTGAGGCTCAACGGCAAGCGACCTGATTCGGTCGCGTCGGTCCGCCTCTCGTTTCGACACGCCCGCTGGCACATGATCACGGACAGCATCGCGGGACCGGGCGGCGACATGCGTGAGGCGCGCGTCGCGGTCACCGTCGACCGCCTCGTCAGCCTTCATCGGATGCACGAGGACCTGACGCTGCACACGTACGCGCGCGCCCCGCTGACGGTGCTCCTCGAGATCGCTCTCGAAAGCGACTTTGCCGACCTCTTCGAAGTGCGATACCGGTCGTGGCAGAGGCGCGCGGACCTCAACACATGGTGGCTGGGACCCAACATCCTCGAGTCGCGCTACCAGAACCAGGACTTCGTACGGCGTTGCCTTGTGCGCGCCATCACACAGGTCGGTGGCATCACCTACGCGAACGGGGCGCTAAGGATACCAGCCGACCTGGTGCCCGGCGAACAGTGGCGGCTCTGCCTGCAGTACGACCTCCTGACGTCAGACGACCAGATACCGACTCTCGCGGTGCGGTCCCCTTTCGACTCGGGCGAGGAGGATCCGATGAAGCAGGCGCGCAGCTGGCAGCGGTCGGTCTCGCACGTCGAGCCCGCAGACATCCGCTTGCAGTTTGCGTATGAGCGCGCGATCGAGGACTTCGCGGCCCTGCGCCTGCACGAGCAGGAAACCTCTTTTGATCGTTGGATGCCTGCCGCCGGTCTGCCGTGGTTCATGGCATTGTTCGGGCGGGACTCGCTCATCGCGTCGATCCAGGCCATGGTCGCGCAGCCCGCCGTCGCGCTGGGCACGCTTGAGAACCTCGCGCGATGGCAATCAGACGTCGATGATCCCGAGCGCGACGCCGAACCGGGCAAGATGCCCCACGAGCTGCGCGTGGGGGAGTGGGCTCATTTCGGGATCGTCCCGCACCGCCCCTACTACGGGACAGCAGACGCCACTCCTTTATATCTGCTGCTGCTCGCCGAGAACTTTCGCTGGTCGGGCGACGCGGATTCGCTGTGGGCGTTCAAAGGTGCGGCCGAAAGGTGCCTCGACTGGATCGACCATCACGGGGACCGCGACGGGGACGGCTTCCAGGAGTACGCGCCACGCAGCCAGGGCGGCTATCGCAACCAGGGCTGGCGCGACGCACACGACGGCGTGCTGGACGAAACGGGAGCGTTTCCCGAGCTGCCAATCGGCACCTCGGAGATGCAGGCGTACGTCTACGGCGCGAAGACGCGGATCGCGGCGCTGTTCGAGGCATGGGGTGATGCTTCACGTGCTGCTGTGCTGCGGCGCGAGGCGGCCGAGCTCCGGCGCAAGTTCATCGCGACCTTCTGGCTCGAGGGAGCCGGAGAGCTGGCGTTCTTGCTCGATGGGCGCAAGAGGCCGGTCGGCACGGTCGTCTCGGACTCCGGCCACTGCCTGTGGATGGGAATCCTCGACGAGGAGCGGGGGCGGGCGGCCGGCCGGCGGCTCATGCAGCCGGACATGTTCACGGGGTGGGGGCTGCGCACGCTGTCCGACCATCACCCGTCTTACGACCCGCACTCGTATCAGCGCGGGTCGGTGTGGCCGCACGACAGCGTGATTGCTGCCGCCGGTCTGCGCCGATACGGGATGAACGAAGAGGCGTGGACCATCCTCGACGGACTGCTTGCCGCGGTGATGTGCTTCGAGGACAGCCAGATGCCGGAGCTCTTCGCGGGTCTGCCGAAGGGCGAGTTCGCGGTGCCGGTTCCGTATCGGATGGCGAACGTGCCGCAGGCATGGGCGGCCGGGTCGGTGCTGCACATGGTGCGGATCCTGTTGGGGTTGGAGCCAGACATCCCGGCGGGGAGGATCTATCTCGATCCGGCGCTGCCGGCGTGGTGCTCGAAGCTCGAGCTAAGAAGGATGCGGCTGGGGCCGCATGAGGTGAGGGTGTCGGTGGAGAGGAAGGGCCACGGGCGGCACGCGGTGGACGCGGATGCTCCCGGGTTGGAGGTCGTGCGCGGGGTGCCTCCGTGGTTGGAGATTGGGGCGGATTAGGTAGGGACGGGCGGTGAAGGGGGTGATGAGGAGGGTCTGGAGACCTAGAGCGGCGCCTGGCGGGACGGACGATGAAGAGGGGTGACGGGTAGGGTCTGGCGGCCTGAAGCGTCGCTTTGGCTACGGGACGGTGAACAGGCGACAGGGCGGGCCTGGCGGCCCAGGCGACGCGGTTTTGAATTAGATTTGATGTTAATTTACTGGACATTCAAACATTAGTTTGGTAGTCTGGGTACGTGATTGAGCTGAAGCCAGAAGTTGTCGACAAGGGCTTCGTCCTACGCAGCGTGCGGCATTTCATCGACGGCCTGGAGCTCGACTTCGCCCGCCTCGCGGTGGAGTTCCACAAGTCAAACCAGTGGGAGGCGGAGGGCTACAACTCGGCCGCCGACTGGATGCGCTTCAACTGTCACATGAACTCCTACGCCGTCTGGAACGCCCTTGCCGCGGGTGAGCAGGAAGCCAAGCTTGCGCAATCCATCGCGGCCATGAAGGCGGGCGAGATCGGCTTTGCTCACCTGGCCACGCTGGGTCGGACGGCGGACGAGTTGGGCAACGGGTTCGATGAAATCAAGCTCCTGCCACTGGCGAAGAAGCACTCGCCGGGCAAGT